>NZ_JBGCBZ010000001.1:0-622708 GCF_041262585.1 Planotetraspora sp. GP83
GTGACGCCGACGTTGTCGGTGGAGGCGCCCCACGACAGCGAGATGGTGGAGGAGGTCGTGCCCGTCACCTGGAGGTTGGAGGGCGCGCTCGGCGGGGTCGTGTCGCCGCCGCCTCCGCCGCTCTGGGTGGTGCCGGTGACGGAGTTGCTGGCGGCCGACACGTTCCCGGCGGCGTCCTTGGCCTTGACGGTGTAGGTGTAGCTGGTGCTCGCCGCGAGACCGGTGTCGGTGTACGTGGTGCCGCTCACGGTGTTCAGCAGGGTGGAGCCGCGGTAGACGTCGTAGGCGGTGACGCCGACGTTGTCGGTGGAGGCGCCCCACGACAGCGAGATGGTGGAGGAGGTCGTGCCCGTCACCTGGAGGTTGGAGGGCGCGCTCGGCGGCGTCGTGTCCCCGCCACCCCCACCGCCGCCGGTGACCGAGATCGCCGACACCGTGGCGTAGTTCGCCCCGCCGTTCATGTTGAACTGCACGTTGAGCTGGCCGTCGCTGACCGTCGTGGTGAACGACCTGTCGCACGCGGTCAGCGCGCCGCAGGAGGCGAAGATGTCGAAGCCGGTGAGCACGGTGGCGCCCTCGGCCTTCACGTCGAACTTGCGCTGGCCCGCGGCGTTCGCCCAGTCCTCGACCATCTTCAGCGTCACCGTGTAGGTGCCGTTGGCCACGTCGAACTTGTAGCCGGTCCAGCCGCTGAAGAGGTTGTAGTTCTGGTAGAGCCCGTCATCGGTGGTCCCGGCGATGGCGCTCGCGGTCGAGCTCGCCCCGTACAGCGTGTCGTAGCCCCAGTTGCCGCTGGCGTACGCCTTGTCGGCGGACCAGGAGTTCCCCGAGCCGTCGGTGAAGGCCGGGCCGTTCGAGTTGGCCCGGATCGGGACGGCCACCGCCCCGTACGCGCTGGGCGCCGAGACGGCGAGAGGAATCAGCAGTGCCCCCACTGCCGCTAAGAGGGTCGGAAGAATCCTGCGTTTCATAAATGCTCCACGTCCAATGGGCGGATACGAGGGGTGGGGTGCGCTGGACGCGTGCGAGGCGGCGGAGGGGCCGGTCGCTGGGTGGTTCGCAGTGTTTCCGCGGTGTTCGCGAAGGTTCGCCGTGTTCCGCGCTGGTTCGTGATGGTTCGCGGTGGCTTCGCGGTCTGTTTCGCGGGCGTGGGGTGCATGTCAGGATGGGGGCGGCGATCGCGGCATGGGCGCGCTTCCTGCCAGTGGGTTCCCGGGGAATTAATAGTAAGCTTTCTTGTTAATTTGACGTGAACCTACCCGCAGGCCGATGCACCGTCAATATGCGCGAACGCCTTACGGCCGCACGCCGAGGCTCCGCGAAACCCGTCAGCGCAGAACCTTCTCGTAGACCTCGACGCTCGTGACCACGAGGAGTGAGATCGCCAGCAGGGTGTACGTCATGGCCGGGGAGTGGCCCCGCCGGCCGGCGGCCTCGAAGAGGGGCGCGGTCGCCGCCGCGCGGGCCCGGGCGATCGCCGCCTGGTGGGAGAGGTAGCCGGTGGGGAAGGTGGTCACGCTGCCGCAGCCGCAGGCGGGACAGGTCATGCCGGACCACGGGGGCTGGACCTGCGTGCCCTCCCGGGTCCAGACGACCACGTCGTTGCCGTGTCCGTCGGACATGCGCCGGACGAGGTACTCCTCCTCCCAGACGCACAGACACCGCAGGCACTCGAACGGCCACGTCTCGTAGGCGCTGAACCCCTCCCGCACCTTGATCACCCCCGCATTTCTCACAAGCCCTTTTCGAGTGTGGTCGTGTGGCCAGAACGCCCGCAAGGGGAGGGCATGCCACGATTAGTAATGATTGCGTCGCTCGCCGCCTCCCGGCTTAAGGCTCAGCAGGGGGCTCAGGCCAGCTCCAGCACCCCGTCGATCGCCTGCAGTGCGAGGGTCTTGTAGCCCACCGAGTCGAAGAGCACGGTGACCCGGTCGCTCTCCCGGCTCATCACGATCCCCTGGCCCCACTCGGCATGCCGTACGCTCGCGTGGAGCGGGAACGGCCCGTTGCCGGTGGCGGGGGCGCTCGCCTCGCCCGAGCGGCAGGTGTCGCAGGCTCCGCAGGCCCGCTCGTACGGCTCGCCGAAGTATTCCAGCAGGAAGCGGCGGCGGCAGCCGCTCGTCTCCGCGTAGCCGCGCATCATGTCGAGGCGCGACTCCTCGAGCCGGTGCCGCATGTCGTCGAGCTCCATGGCCCGGGCGGCGGCCTCCCGGGGCGGCGGACCGTCGTCGGCGTATCTCAGCCCGCCTCCGTGGGCGGCCTCCACGGCGCCGGCCCTCTCCAGCAGGTTGATCTGGGAGGTCAGCTTGGCCGCCCCGATGCCGAGCAGCTCCCGAAGATCCCCGGCCGCGACCCCGGCCCTGTTCTCGCGGACGATCGTGGCGATCCGCTCCAGGAGCTCCTCGCCGGCCCGGCCGCCGGTGAAGAACTTGCGCAGCCCGAGGTCCTCCGACCTGTAGAACAGCACGGCCGAGGCGGGGTTGCCGTCGCGGCCGGCCCGGCCGATCTCCTGGTAGTAGGCGTCGACCGACTCCGGGGGCGAGGCGTGCAGCACGAACCGGACGTCCGGCTTGTCGATCCCCATGCCGAACGCCGACGTCGCCACCACGACGTCGAGCTCGTCCCCCTGGAAGCGCTCGTGGACGTCACGGCGCTCGGACGCCTTCATCCCCGCGTGGTACGGCTCGGCCTTACGGCCCCGCTCCCGGAGCAGCCCGGCGTACTCCTCGGCCTGGCGGCGGGTCGCCACGTACACGAGGCCGACGCCGTCGAGCCCCGCGGCGTGATCGGCGAGGGCTCCGCGCTTGTCCTCGTCCCTGACGAACCGGCGGACCTCCAGATCGAGGTTGGGCCGGTCGAAGCCGCGGACGATCTGCTGGGCCCCCGTGATGCCGAGAGATCGGATGATCTCCTCGCGCACGGTCGGAGCCGCGGTCGCGGTCATCGCGATCACCGGCGGGCGGCCGAGCCGTTCGATCACCTTGCCCAGCCGCAGATATTCCGGCCGGAAGCCGTGACCCCAGGCGGACACGCAGTGCGCCTCGTCCACCGCGACGAGCGAGGGCCGCGTCTCGGCCAGCCGGTCGACCACCTCCGGCTTGGCGAGCTGCTCGGGGGAGAGGAACACGTACTCGGCGTGGCCGGCGGTGACCTGGTCGAGGCCCGCGTCCACCGATCCGGCCGAGTTCACCGCCACCGCGCCGCCCGCGCCCGCCCTGAGCAGGCCCATGACCTGGTCGCTCTGCAGGGCGATGAGCGGCGAGACGACGACCGTGGGGCCGTCGAGGATGAGGGCCGGCACCTGGTAGACCGCCGACTTGCCGCCTCCGGTCGGCATGACGAGGAGCACGTCGCGCCCGGCCAGCAGGTGCTCCATCGCCTCCTGCTGGCCGGGGCGGAGCCGCTCCCAGCCGAAGGTGTCCCGGGCGGTGGCGCGCAGCCGTCTGCCCCGCCTGCCGAAGCGCCGCCCCCACCTGCCGCCCGCCCAGCCGCCCGCCCTCCGCCTCTCGCCCATGGTCACCGCTTTCCTCGCCGATCCGCCCTGCCCTACCCCGAGGGGCACGGGCGAACCGGCCCCCAGTCACAGGGCGGTCACAGGGCGGTCACAAGGCGGCGACAGCGGGAAGGATCAGCCGGAGTCGGACCCGCGCAGGGCCAGCGTCCTGTTGGTGAAGCCCGTGCCGGAGAAGGCATTGCGGTAGCCGGCTCCCCAGATCGTGGTGCTTCCGTTCGTCCCGGCGACCGCGGCCGCGCTGTTCAGCAGCCCGCCGTACTGCGTGGTCGTGCCCGGCTCGATCTGCCAGGAGGAGCCGTTCCAGCGCTCGACCAGAGGCTCCGGGTTGTTCGTCCCGGCGGAGGTGTAGCCGACGGCCCAGACCTTGCCGGGGCCGGTGCCGGTCACGCTGTAGAGGAAGTTGTTCCCGGTCCCGCCCAGCGCCGGTAAGGGGACCTCCGCCCACGCGGTGCCGTTCCAGTGGAAGCTGATCGGGGTGCGGTAGTCCCTGCCGCCGACGGCCCACACATCGGTCGGCGAGAGCGCCTTGACCCCGCGCAGGAAACCGCCCCCGGCGGGCTCGGGCACGGTCACCGGCGTCCAGGCCGAGCCGTCCCAGTGCAGGGCGAGCGGGTGGTACGGCTGGCCCGGGCCGCGGTCGCGCCAGCTGCCGACGGCCCAGACGTCGGTCGGCGAGGTGCCGGACACCGTGTAGACCTGCGTGAGGTAGTCGCCGACCGCCGGCAGCTCGACCTGTTTCCAGGTGGAGCCGTTCCAGTGGGCCGCGTAGCCGGCCCCCACCGCCGTGGGGGTCAGCGACTCGTAGTACCAGCCCACCGCCCAGGCGTCGCCGGGGGAGAGGGCCTCGACGCCGGTGACTGTGGGGGTGTTGGCCGGCTTGGGCAGGTCGACGATGCGCCAGCTCGTGCCGTTCCAGCGCCAGGCCGCGGCCTTCTTCGGGCCGTCGCCGCCGCCGTTCGGGCCGTGGGCGGTCTCGATCGAGCCGACGGCCCACGCGTCGCTCGCGGACGTGGCGTCCACCGCGTACAGCTCGTTGTAGAGCTGGGAGCCGTTGGGGCTGGTGACCCGCGACCAGGACGTGCCGTTCCAGCGGGCGATCAGCGACCGCTGGGCGCCCAGGCTGAAGTCGTAGGCCGAGCCCACCGCCCACGCGGCGTCGGGAGCCGTCGCGGCCACGCCGTACAGCTGGCTGAGATCGCCACCGGGAGTCGGGACCGCCGACCAGGTGGTGGACGCGGAGGCGGGTGAGGCGGCGAGGAGCGTGAGGGAGGCGGCCAGAGCGCCGATGACGGCGAGGGGGTGTCTGGTGGAGCCCACGGGGGTTTCCTTCCGTCGGAGTGTCCTGCCCCCACGACGTATCCCCGCCGGCCGCTGGCCGGGGGATGACCGGATGTGGACAAAACACAGGCTGTAGCGTCGGATCATGCGACTTGGAGTCCTGGACGTCGGTTCCAACACGGTGCACCTCCTGGTGATGGACGCGCATCAGGGCGCACGCCCCCTTCCCGCGTACTCGCACAAGGAGGAGATGCGCCTGGCCGAGCACCTCGTGAACGGCGACAGGCTGTCCGACGCAGGTGCCGCCCGGCTGCGGACCTTCGTGGCGGAGGCCGTGCGGATCGCGGAGGACAAGGGCGTGGAGGACCTGGTCGCGTTCGCCACCTCGGCGGTCCGCGACGCGGTCAACGGGGAGGAGATCCTCGCCCAGATCAAGGCCGACACGCGGGTGGACATCCAGGTCCTGTCCGGTGACGACGAGGCGCGTCTCACGTTCCTCGCCGTCCGCCGGTGGTTCGGCTGGTCGTCCGGGCGGCTCCTGGTCGTCGACATCGGCGGCGGGTCGCTGGAGATCGCCTCCGGGATCGACGAGGAGCCCGACGTCGCCGTGTCTCTGCCGCTTGGGGCGGGACGGCTGACCCGCGACTGGTTCACCGCCGACCCGCCGGACCCGGACGAGGTGCGTGCCCTGCGGCGGCACGCGCGGACCGAGATCGCCCGCACGGTCGGCGTCGTCGGCCGGTACGGCAGGCCGGACCACGCCGTCGCGACGTCCAAGACGTTCCGGCAGCTCGCCAGGATCGCGGGCGCGGCTCCCTCCAGCGAGGGCTCCTACGTCAAGCGGACGCTCGCGCACGAGGACCTGACGGAGTGGGCGGGCCGGCTCTCCCGGATGCCCGCGGCCGAGCGCGCCGAGCTGCCGGGCGTGTCGGCGGGCCGGGCCGCGCAGCTCCTCGCGGGAGCGGTCGTGGCCGACGCCGCCATGGACCTGTTCGAGCTGCCGGTCCTGGAGATCTGCCCGTGGGCGCTGCGCGAGGGGATGATCCTTCGCCGCCTCGACGTCCTGCCCGTCGGTCGCCCTCCGATAGCCGATCAGTAAGGCATGAGCCACCGGTAACGGGGCAAGTCAGGAGGTTCCGGGCCTATCTCTATCGAAGTCCGTCCGGGGGTCGTCTCTTAAGGGGGGAAGAGCGGAATGGTGGAGCTGCTGGGAGCGATCGTCTCCCTGGCGGCCGTGGCGGCGCTCACGGTGATGGCGCTGCTGGTGATCTCCGTCGTCGTGCTGGCCGTGCTCGGGGTGATGGCCGCCACGACCGGGCGGGAGCCGAAGGAGCGGATCGTCCGGTTCGGTCAGCCGAGCTTGTAGGCCTTCAGGTCGCGCAGCAGCAGGTAGCAGTCCTGGAGGGAGCCGGACTTGTCGCCCAGTGAGCGGTAGATGCCCCACTTCGGGCGGACCCGGTCGCTCAGCCAGGTGTCGAGCCCGCCGCGCTTGATGTCGAGGACCGTGGTGGAGCCGTCGCGGATCACCCAGTGGACCGAGCCGTTCGGGGCGTCGCCGATCTTCAGCTCGAAGTCGACGTCGATCCACTTGTTCTGCAGAGGGGCGAGGTTGGTGGACCCGACCACGACGCCGGAGTTCTCGACGTTCAGCTCGATCTTGGGCGTGCTGCCGTACCTGCGCAGTGAGGTGGTCAGGATGGGCGAGCTGTCGTTCCCCGGCATCTTCATCTGCATGATGTGCGTGAAGGTCGTGGTGGCCTTCAGCGAGGCCGGGATGTACATGGAGTAGGTGAGCCGCCAGGTCTCACCCTTCTTCCACTCCAGGTACGGCCCGCCGGCCGGGCTGCGCATGCCCTTGACCTCCTGGCGCTGGCGGTCGGTGGAGCTGTCCCGATCCTTCATGTGCATGTCGAACCGGTACACGCCGTTCTGCACGTAGATGTGCTTGACGCCGGGGTGGGAGCCCGCCCGGTCGTCCTCGACGCCCTCGAAGGCGGCGAGACCGTCCTTGGCCGCCGACGGCGACCACTTGAGCTGCCAGGCCGCTGCCTGCGCGGTGGGGCCGGTGAGCAGGCCGCCCAGCAGGGCCACGGCGCAGACGGCGGGCAGGAGGGCGCGTGAGCGGATCACTGAGGTTCACCTCGGGGGGGTTTAAAGCGAAGGGGGTGCTTTTGTTAGGAAGGTTTCTTATCATACGGAGACTACGGGCCGCCGTAATTCGAAAAAGGTACGGCTTCCACCCTGACGGGCGGAAGCCGTACCGGAGCGCGAAAGCGGGTGGATGAGTGCTCTCGCGCTCAGCTCATCGGACGCCGGGATCAGGCCCGGCCGGTTTTGATCATCTGTTCGCTCATGATCAGGAAGGCCCCGAGGCCGTGGAAGTCGTTCGTGGCCCGGGGACGGCCGTAGTAGAAGCTCAGCGCGTCATCCGCGTTGGTGCCGATGCAGATGTCGGCGACGTTCGTCCGGCCGTCGGAGCCGATCGACGTCTTGGCCAGCACGCCGTGGTAACCCTTGTCGGCGTAGGTCTGGTAGCTCGCGTCGACGTAGCCCTTCTCGATGGCCCGCGAGATCGTGGTCGTGTACATCGCCGAGCAGGACGTCTCCAGCCAGTTGTTCGGGTCGGTGCCCTTGTCGACGACCTGCCACCAGCGGCCCGTGGCCGGGTCCTGGTAGCGGGCGAACGCGTCGACCAGCTTGCGCAGGATGTCGATCAGCTGGGCCCGCTGCGGGTGGTCGGCCGGCAGCAGCTCCAGGATGTCCGTGATCGCCAGGCCGTACCAGCCCTCGGCGCGGCACCAGGTGATGCCGTTGGTGTTGCCCAGCTCGGGGTGCACCCAGCTCGCGGTGGCACCGCCCGGCTCGTCGTAGACGTGGTACAGGAGGCCCGCCTGCGGCCCGGTGGTCCGCTGGAGGTGCTTGGCGTAGACGACCAGCTGCTGGGCCGCGTTGTTGTTGCCCCACGTGGCGTCGTTGAACTGCTGGCCGTACCGGATCGCGAACGGGTCGGCCATGAAGGTGCCGTCGCCCCAGAGCTGGCCCTCGCGCGAGCTGCCGCTGCCGTGCCACCAGCCGCCGTCGGAGGTGCGCGGGTAGGTGGTCAGCCGGTCCCTGATCTTCTTCGCGGCGATGCGCCACTTGTCCTGGCCGGTCTCCTTGTACAGGATCAGCAGGACGTTGCCGGGCTCCATGCTGTCCAGGCTGCCGAAGCTGTTGCTGATGTTGCCGCTGCTGTCGACGAACCGGTTGCCCCAGTCCTTGATGTACTGCAGGTACCGCGCGTCGTGCGTGCGCAGGTAGACCTGGTACTGGCCCTGGAGGTAGAGCGCGACCGGGTAGCTCCAGCCGCCGATCGTGGACGGCGTGAAGCGGGCCATCGTCGAGTCGACGACCGCCTTCGACCAGTCCGTGGCCGGTGGCGTGACGACGTCGCCGACGGTGAGCGAGTCGACGTTCGGGCCGCCGTTGGAGGTGGTGCCGGTCGCCCGGATGACGTTCGTCCCGGCGACCAGGTTGGCGGTGACGGACTTGTTGGCCCAGGTGTCCCAGTTGCCCGTGCTGCCGAAGGAGAGCCCGGCGGAGACCACCGATCCGTTGACGGCGAGGTCCATCGGGCGGACGGTTGTGGTGCCGTTCGAGTACCGCAGCGTCAGGGTCTGCGGCCCCGCCGCGGCGGCGGTCACCGTCCACTCGACGTAGCCACCGGTGGTGTTCACGTAGTCGACGAACCCGGTGCCGGTGTAGCCGAGGTGGTTGTTGAACACTCCGGCCTGCGACAGCGTGGCGTTCTCGGCCTCGTAGACGGTGGAGGCCGCCGTGGCGGGGAGGGCGGGAAGGCCCGCCGCGGCGACCGCGGTTACCGCGATGGCTACGGCGAGCCTTCGCAAACCTCGGATGTGGGGGATCACCTTTCGGTCTCCTTGTCTCTGGAAACAGAGGGGGGACGGCAAGTCCTCCTATGTATGAGCTGCGCTCGGGACAGAGGCTTGCCGTACGGCCGTAACGCGCACGAGTCAGAAGCCGCACTGACCGTGTCCATCGGTTGTCAGGTCACGCTAAAAGATCCAACCTTTCGCGTCCACCTTTCCGTAATAGAGATACACCGTGGAGGCGAGTTCGGTCCATGTATCGGAACAAGAATCTGTATACCGGAACACGGTCGTGAAGGAAAGCGTTTCCTGTCGCCGGAACCCGGACAATTCGTGCAGACGGCGCACTACTCCGTGACATCCGATGTATCGGTCCGACATATCGGCGTTACAGGCAGGCAAACTTGCACCGGTCCATCTGTAACTTCGCGTTGACAAGCGACCGCCGAATGTGGGATCACGGTCCAAAGGTCCAACCTTTCGTCTCAGGAGCCTGCCGTCAGGGGCAGGCCGCCGAGGAGGTTCGATGAGATCTGGAAGGCCCAGAGCGCGCGCCGCGGTTCTCGTGGCGGCGCTGGTGGGAGGACTGTTGACCATGGGCGCGATGGCCGGACCGGCCGGCGCCGCCACTCGCTACGAGGCCGAGAACGCCACGATCTCCCAGGGCGCCGTGGCGACCAACCACCTGAACTACTCCGGCACGGGATTCGTCGACGGCACCAACGTCGCCGGAAGCTATCTCGAGTGGAGCTTCGACGCTCCGGCGGCCGGGACCGCGACCCTGGTGCTGCGATACGCCAACGGCACCACCACCACACGGACGTCGGACGTGTCGGTCAACGGCGCCGTGGTGTCGGCCGGGCGGGCGTTTCCCGGCACCGGCAACTGGGACACCTGGGCGAACTCGACCCTGACCGCCCCCGTGACAGCGGGCGCCAACAAGATCCGGGTGACCGCGACCGGCGCCGACGGCAACGCGAACCTGGACTACCTCGAGGTCACCGTGGCCGCGCCGTCGAACGACTACCAGGCCGAGGACGCCACCCTGTCCCAGGCCGCGGTGTTCAGCAACCACCTCGGCTACACCGGCACCGGCTTCGTCGACTACACGAACGTCACCGGGTCGTACGTGCAGTTCACCGTGAACGCCGCGAGCGCCGGGCCCGCCTCGCTGACGTTCCGCTACGCCAACGGCACCACGGTCGCCCGTCCGATGACGATCTCGGTCAACGGCGTGGACGTCGCCGCCGACCTCGTCTTCCCCGGCACCGGCAACTGGGACACCTGGGCGGACCTGGCCGTCAACGCGACACTGAACGCGGGCGGCAACACGATCCGCGCCACCGCCACCACCGCGAACGGCGGGCCGAACCTCGACCGCCTCAGCGTGGGGACTCCCTCGGACACCGAGCGGCCGACCACGCCCGGCCAGCCGTCCTGCAGCGGCGTCGGCGAGAACGGCCTCACCCTGAACTGGGGCGCCTCGACCGACAACGTGGGCGTCGTCGCGTACGACATCTACAACTACGGCAACAAGATCAGCGAAGCCGGGAACGTCACCTCCAAGCAGCTGACCGGGCTCACGCCGAACACGACCTACAGCCTGACCGTGTTCGCGCGGGACGCCGCCGGCAACGTGTCGCCGCCCAGCCCGATCGTCGAGTGCACGACGTCGCCGAGCTCCGACACCCAGAAGCCGAGCGCGCCGGGCACCCTGACGTCGTCGAACCTCACCGCCAACAGCGTCCAGCTCTCGTGGGGCGCCTCGACCGACAACGTCGGCGTCGTCGCCTACGAGGTCCGCAGCGGCACGACCGTCTACGCCACCGTGACCGGCAACCCGCCGGCCACTTCGGCGACCGTCAGCGGCCTGGCCTGCAACAGCCCGTACAGCCTGACCGTGGTCGCCAAGGACGCGGCCGGCAACGTCTCCGACCCGAGCAACACGGTCCAGTTCACCACCCCGTCCTGCAACGACCCCGACGGCGGCGTGCCGTCCGGCATCACGCAGATCTCCAGCGGCTGGACGATCCCGTGGGGCATGGCGTGGCTCCCCGACGGCCAGACCGCGCTCGTCACCGAGCGGGACGACAAGGTCGCGTCCGGCCAGTTCCGGGTCTACAAGGTCACCCTGTCCGGCACGAAGACGCTGGTCGGGACCGTCCCGAACGCCTCCACCACCGGCACGACGAGCGGTGAGGGCGGCCTGATGGGCGCGGCGGTGGACCCGAACTGGACCACCAACCACTTCGTCTACTTCTTCCACACGTCGCCGACGGACAACCGGATCGTCCGGATGACCTACAACGGCACGTCGCTGAGCAGCACTTCGACGCCCATCGTCACCGGCATCAGGCGGAGCCTGTTCCACAACGGCGGACGCCTCGCGTTCGGCCCGGACGGCTATCTCTACGCCACCACCGGTGACTCACAGCAGGGCAACCTCGCGCAAGACCGGAACTCCCTCAACGGGAAGGTCCTGCGGATGACCACGACTGGTCAGCCGGCGCCGGGCAACCCGTTCGGCACCCTCGTCTACAGCTACGGCCACCGCAACCCGCAGGGCATCGCCTGGGACTCCCAGGGACGCCTGTGGGAGGCGGAGTTCGGCAACAGCTCCGTGGACGAGCTCAACCTGATCAAGCCGGGTCTCAACTACGGCTGGCCGACCTGCGAGGGGACTTGCAGCGTCTCGGGGATGACCAACCCGAAGAAGACGTGGTCGACCGGCACGGCCTCGCCCAGCGCGATAGCGATCGTCCGGAACGTCGTCTACATGGCGGCGCTGAAGGGCGAGCGTCTGTGGCGAATCCCCATCGGAAGCGGTGAAAGCGTGGGCACCGCGACCGCCTACTACGTCGGCGCCTACGGCCGTCTCCGGACGGTGATCAAGGTGCCCGGCGCGAACCAACTGTGGCTCAGCACCACCAACTGCGACAACAACGGTGACGCTTCGCCAGGATCGGACCGGATCTTCCGGGTCACGATCACGTAATGAACGGCGAGTGGCCGCGTCCCAAGTCCCAAGGGGCGCGGCCACTCGCTCCCCAGCGCTGGAGGAACCCCCCACGTGGACAGACGAGATTTCATCAAGACCACAGGCATCATGGCGGGCGGCGTCCTGCTGACGGGGCTCACGCCCCGGTCGGCGTACGCCGCGTCGCCATGGGACCAGGTGCCGGCGATCCTGGCGAGGATCGTGCCGCCCACCTTCCCGGACCGGACGTTCGACATCACCGCGTACGGCGCCAAGCCGGACAACACGACCGACTGCACCGCCGCTTTCAAGAACGCGATCGCCGCGTGCAACGCCGCGGGCGGCGGCACCGTTCTGGTGCCGGGCACGGGGACGTTCCGCACCGGGAAGATCCACCTGCTGTCCAACGTCAACCTGCACGTCAACGCGGGGGGGACGATCCGGTTCCGCAGCGACGCCGCCTCCTTCCTGCCGAACGTGTTCACCCGGTGGCAGGGCATCGAGTGCTACAACTACTCGCCCTTCATCTACGCGTACGGCCAGACCAACGTCGCGATCACCGGCCCCGGGACCATCGACGGCAACGCCGCGGCGGGCCCCTGGTTCGGCTTCGACGACCAGCGCGGCCCCGACTGGGACCGGCTTCAGCAGATGGCGGTCGACGGCGTCCCGGTCAACCAGCGGCAGTTCGGCGACGGCCACTACCTCAAGCCGAACATGATCCAGCTCTACAACTGCACGAACATCCTGATCGAGGACGTCAACATCAAGAACCCCGCGATGTGGACGATCCACCCCGTGCTCTCGCGCAACGTGACCGTGCGGAACGTCAAGGTCTACAGCCGGGGCGCGATGGTCGACGGATGCGACCCCGAGAGCTGCTCGGACGTGCTCATCGAGGGCTGCTCGTTCGACACCGGCGACGACGGCACGGTGATCAAGTCCGGCCGCGACATCGACGGCCGCCGCGTCGGCGTGCCCAGCGAGAACATCGTCATCCGCAACAACAAGTACTACGGGCGCTGGGGCGCCATCACGGTCGGCAGCGAGATGTCGGGCGGCGTGCGCAATGTCTTCGCGCAGGACAACCAGATCTTCCCCGGTTCGAGCTACCACTCGTTCTACGCGGTCTACATCAAGACCAACAACCGGCGCGGGGGAGTGATCGACGGGATCCACGTCCGTAACCTCACCGGCGGCCCGTGCGACCGCGGCGGCTTCTTCATCGACATGAACTACAGCCTGACCGGCCCCGGCTTCGGCCCGATCGTCAACCCGGTCGTGCAGAACATCACCGTGGACGGGCTGAACATCGACAAGTCGCCGTTCGCGATCAAGCTGTCCGGGTCGTCGGCGAGCCACATCAAGAACGTGACGATCAGCAACAGCACGTTCACGAACATCACCACGGCGGCGCCCTCGATCAGCAACGCCGACAACGTGGTGCTGAGCAACGTCAGGATCAACGGCACCCTGTACGGCGGAGGCCCCCCGCCGGGGACCCGCTACGAGGCCGAGAACGCCACTCTCTCCGCGGGCAGCGTGGTGGCCAGCAACCACCTGAACTACTCCGGGGCCGGGTTCGTCGACACGGCGAACGCGGCGGGGAGCTACGTCGAGTGGACCGTGACCGCCGCGAACGCCGGCACCGCCACGCTGCTGCTCCGCTACGCCAACGGCACCACCGTCAACCGCCCGATGGACATCTCGGTCAACGGGACCGTCGTCGCGGCGGGCAAGGCCTTCAACGGCACCGGCAACTGGGACACCTGGGCCTCCTCGACTCTCACCGCCACCCTCAACGCCGGAAGCAACACCGTGCGCGTCACCGCCACCACGGCCAACGGCTGCCCCAATCTCGACTACCTGGAGGTGACCGGCCCATGAGAAAGGTCATAGCGGTCCTCGGCGGGGCGCTCCTCGTCCCCCTCGCGTTCATCCCCCTCGCCCAGACCCCCGCCCAGGCCGCCCCCGGCTGGGAGCTGAAGTGGGCCCCCGAGGCGAGCCGTGACGGCCTGGCGGCGTTCGAGACGATCGAGGACGACCGGGCCGACTCGCACAAGGCGGGACAGCCGCACATCTTCGCGGAGGGCAACAACTTCCGCTGGAACATGCACATGGTCGACCGCGACTCGATGACCGACCGGCAGCGCCAGGAGGTCACCGGCATGCGGACCCCCGCCGGCGGGCCGTACCTGCAGATGCTGAGCGGCCAGAGCTGGCGGTTCACCTACTCGATGTTCATCCCGAGCACGCTGAAGGGCACGACGACCTTCACCCACATCATGCAGTTCAAGATGCCGGGCACCGGCTCGCTGCCGATCATGACGATCTCGCTGGACCGCGACAGCAACAACCAGCAGATCATCGAGATGCAGGACTTCAACGAGAACAACCTCATCATCGGGTCGACGCCGCTGGTGCCGCTGCAGAACTCCTGGATCGACGTCGAGGTCGAAACCAAGATCGGCAACGGCACGGCCGGGTCGCTGCGCTTCGTGATCAAGAAGGCCGGGACGACGATCCTCGACAAGACCAAGACGGGGATCGACACCTTCCTGGACGACCGCGTCCGGCCCAAGTGGGGCATCTACCGGTCGCTCGGCGACAGCTCCGGTTCGCTGCAGGACACCTACATGCTCATCACGAACATGCGAGGCTACCAGTGGACCAACAACGCGACCCCCAGCCCGTCGCCGTCGCCCTCGCCCAGCCCGTCGCCGAGCCCGTCGCCCTCGCCGTCTCCCACTCCGACCGTGACGAACCGGTATGAGGCGGAGACCGCGACGATCTCCCAGGGCACCGTGGCGTCGGACCACACCGGGTTCAGCGGCACCGGCTTCGTGGACTACACGAACGTGGCCGGAAGCTACGTGCAGTGGGCCGTGAACGCGCCGGCGGCGGGCCAGTACAACATCAAGCTCCGGTACGCCAACGGCACGACGGTCGACCGGCCGGAGGACATCACGGTCAACGGCAACCTGGTCGCCAACGACCTGTCCTTCCCGGCGACCGCGAACTGGGACACCTGGCAGACCAAGACGATCACAGCGACCCTGAACGCGGGCACCAACCTGATCCGCGCGACGGGGGTCACGGCCAACGGCGGTCCCAACACCGACTACATCGAGATCGACCCGGCCCCTGCCGCGGTCGACTATCAGGCGGAGAACGCCACGATCTCCCAGGGCGTCGTCGAGTCCAACCACCTCGGCTTCACCGGCACCGGGTTCGTGAACTTCACGAACGTGGCCGGCAGCTACCTCCAGCAGGCCGTCAGCTCCACCGCGGCCCGCACCGGCTCGCTCACGATCCGCTACTCGAACGGCACCACCGTGAACCGGCCGATGGACATCACGGTCAACGGCGTCCTCGTCGCGGACAACCGCGCCTTCAACAGCACCACGAACTGGGACACCTGGGCGACCGCCACGATCCCGATCACGCTGAACGCCGGTTCCAACACGATCAAGCTGACGTCCAGCACCGCCGACGGCGGACCGAACATCGACAAGATCACGATTGGCTAGGGGCCTCCCGACATGCATGCTTCCCGACGTGAGTTCCTGAGGGCCGCCGGGCTGGTGGCGGGCGGCGCGCTGCTGCCCGTCCCCGTGCTGGCCGGCGCCGCCTCGGCCGCTTCCGGCACCGCCGCCGCCCTGGCGGCGTCCCCGTGGGACCAGGTCCCGGTCATCCTGGCCAGGATCGTCCCGCCGGCCTTCCCCGACCGGACGTTCGACGTCACCTCCTACGGCGCGGTCGGCAACAACAGCACTGACTGCACCACCGCGTTCAAGAACGCGATCGCCGCGTGCAACGCCGCGGGCGGCGGCACGGTGCTCGTCCCGTCTGGCACCTTCCGCACCGGCAAGATCCACCTGCTGGACAACGTCCGGCTCCAGGTGAACGGCACGATCAAGTTCCGGACGGACCACGGGTCGTACCAGCCGAACGTCTTCACCCGCTACGAGGGGATCGAGTGTTACAACTTCTCGCCCTTCATCTACGCCAACGGGAAGACCAACATCGCGATCAGCGGCACCGGGACGATCGACGGCAACGCGCCGGCCGGTGACTGGTCGTCGTTCGGCAGCAGCGGCACCGACCGCACGAAGCTCACCCAGTACGGCGCGAACGACACCCCGGTCGAGCAGCGCCAGTTCGGCGACGGGCACAAGCTGCGGCCCAACATGATCGGCCTCTACAACTGCACGAACGTCCTGGTCGAGGGCGTCACGCTGACCAACCCGCCGATGTGGAGCCTGCACCCGGTCTACAGCACCAACGTGACCGTGCGGGGCGTCACCTTCCGCACCACCAACTCGCAGGGCGACGGGTGCGACCCCGACTCCTGCACCGACGTCTACATCCACGACTGCCGGTTCGACACCAACGACGACTGCATCCCGGTGAAGTCGGGCCGCGACCGCGACGGCCGCCGGGTCGGCAAGCCGAGCGAGAACATCGTCATCGAGAACTGCAAGTTCAGCGGCCGCTGGGGCGGCGTGACCATCGGCAGCGAGGCGTCCGGCGGTGTGCGCAACGTCTTCGCGCAGGACTGCCAGGTCAACCCCACGGACTTCCCCGGCCGTTACCCCTGCAAGTACGCCCTGTA
This sequence comes from Planotetraspora sp. GP83, assembly GCF_041262585.1. Lineage (NCBI taxonomy): Bacteria > Bacillati > Actinomycetota > Actinomycetes > Streptosporangiales > Streptosporangiaceae > Planotetraspora > Planotetraspora sp. GP83. The sequence continues at coordinate 16,254 of NZ_JBGCBZ010000001.1, forward strand.
CGTGAAGACCAGCTTCAACCGGGGCGGCTTCATCGAGAACGTCCATCTCCGCCGCATCAACGGGCGCAACCTGGAGCGGTCGGCGCTCTACATCACGCTCAACTACGAGACCAGCGGCTCGCTCCCGCCGGTCGTGCAGAACTTCACGGCCGACCAGATCGTGATCGACGGCGCGGCGCAGGCGTTCAACCTCGACGGTCGCTCGGCCGACCACATCAAGAACGTGACGATCACCAACAGCACGTTCACCAACATCACGACCGCGGCGCCGACGGTGAACTACGTCGACAACCTCGTGCTCACCGGCGTCACCGTCAACGGCAAGGACATCTCGAACACCCAGCCCCCGCCGGCGAACCGGTACGAGGCCGAGAACGCGACCATCTCGCAGGGAATCTTCGAGAACACGCACACCGGCTTCAGCGGCACCGGCTACGTCAACACCGACAACGTGGCCGGGGCGTACGTCGAGTTCACGGTGCCCGCCGACACCGCGGGCAGCAGGACGCTGCGGATCCGGTACTCGAACGGGACCACGACCAACCGGCCGATGGCCATCGCGGTCAACGGGACGACGGTCGCCACCCGCAACTACAACGCCACGGCGAACTGGGACACCTGGGTGACCGACACGCTCACCGTGACGCTCAACGCGGGCTCCAACACGATCCGGCTCACCGGGACGACCGCGGGCGGCTGCCCCAACCTCGACTGGATCGAGGTGGCCTGACATGAAGCGCGTGACGAGAAGGACGGCGCTCGCCCTTGGGGGCGCCGCCGTGCTGCCCTGGTGGCTCGCCGAGCCCGCGCGGGCCTCGGCGCTGTGGACCGGAGACCCGGCCCTTGGCACCGGCGTCTTCGACGGGATCGAGCTCGAACCCGGGAAGATCACGGTCGTCAACGACCCCAAGGGCCTGTACGGCTCCTGCTTCAAGTACGAGACGTGGGGCAACCCCGACGGGTCGAAGGCCCGCTGCGAGAGCCGCGGCCTGCGCAACCCCGACGGGTCGGTGCTGCGCCTGAACGACGCCTACCTCGGCGCCGTGCAGTACCTGGGCTGGCGGGCCCTGTGGAACCCGATGCCGACCAAATCGGGCAGCTGGATCGCGCTCTACCAGTGCCACATCTCCGGCGAGTCCAGCTCGCAGCCGCAGTCCGGCCCGTTCGTGCTGCGCACGCTCGGCGACGGCATGCTGCACTTCCAGCTGACCACGCCGGGCGGCTCGACCCCGCACATCTGGAACGGGCCACTGCGCCTCAACACCTGGCAGAGCTTCGTCATCGGCTACCGGGTCTCGCGCGGGACCGACGGCTGGGTTGAGTTCTACGTCGACGGCGTCCAGCAGAAGTTCACCAACGGCCAGACCCGCTATCCCTGCGCCACTCTGTGGGGCGACCACATCAACCACAAGTGGGGCGTCTACCGCTCCGGCTCGAACGGCGACGCCGTCGCCGACGCGTACCTGAACAGCGCGCGTCTGGCCACGACGTACGCCGAGGCGGTGCCGGGCGGCGGGACCACACCGCCACCGCCGCCGCCCGTCACACGCTACGAGGCGGAGAGCGCGACGATCTCTCAGGGCGTGCTGGAGACGACCCACACCGGCTTCAGCGGCAGCGGCTACGTCAACACCGACAACGTCTCCGGGGCGTACGTGCAGTTCGCCGTCTCGGCGGAGAGCGCGGGGAGCAGGACGTTGCGGATCCGGTACTCGAACGGCACCACGACGAACCGTCCGATGGCCATCGCGGTCAACGGCACCACGGTCGCGACCAGGAACTACAACGCCACGGCGAACTGGGACACCTGGGCGACCGACACGCTGACCGTGACGCTCAACGCGGGCTCCAACACGATCCGGCTCACCGGGACCACCGCGGGCGGCTGCCCCAACATCGACTACATCGAGGTCGCATGAGATATCTGAAGCGCCTGGCCGCCGTCCTGGCGGCCGGCATCGCGTTCGCCGGCGTCCAATGGACACCGGCCTCGGCCGCGGCCGAGTACAACGTCAAGGACTACGGTGCGACGGGCAACGGGTCGACCAACGACGACGACGCCATCGACAAGGCCATCAACGCGGCCAACGCGGCGGGCGGCGGCATCGTCGTGTTCCCGTCCGGGAACTACCGCTCGCGGACCATCCACCTGAAGAGCAACGTCACGCTCCGGCTTGACTCCGGCTCGACGATCAAGGCGGCCGCCAGCGGAATGGACGCCCCCGAGTCCAACAGCTACAGCCAGTACCAGGACTTCGGGCACAGCCACTTCCACAACTCGCTCTTCTGGGGCGACCACGTCAGCAACGTCGGGTTCACCGGCGTGGGCACGATCGAGGGCGACAAGAACCTCTCGACCAGCAGCTCGCCGCCCTCCGGCGCGGCCAACAAGGCCATCGCGCTGACCGAGTGCGACCACATCACGATCTCCGGCATCACGATCAAGCACGGCGGCCACTTCGCGCTGCTCATGAACGGCTGCCACGACGTCCTGATCGACCACCTGACGACCGTCCGTGACACGTCCGCCACCCGCGACGCGCTCGACATCATCAACAGCTGGAACGTCGAGGTCGCCAACAGCAACATCGCCTCCAACGACGACGCGATCGCGTTCAAGAGCGACTACGCGCTCGGCCACACCTACGTGAGCCACGACAACTACGTCCACGACACGACCGCGTACTCCTACCAGAACAACGCGCTCCAGTTCGGCTCGGAGACCTGCGGCGACTTCCGCGACATCCGGTTCGAGAACGTCACGGTCACCGGGGCGGGCAAGGCCGGGATCGGGATGGTCTCGATGGACGGCGCGATCATCGAGAACATCAGCTACACCAACGTGACGCTGTCGCGCACCACCACCCCGATCTACTTCAAGATCGGTGAGCGCAAGCGCTGCCCCGGCTCGCCCCCGGCCGGCCGGATCAGGAACATCACGCTGACCGACGTCACGGGCTCGAACCTGAACGCCCCCGTGGTGGACGGCACGACCGGCGCGAACGACTACGCCAGCACGGTCACCGGCACCACCTCGGTGGACATCGGCCCCGGCATCACGTTCAACAACGTGAACCTGACCGTCCCCGGCGCGCACCCTGCCTCGGACGCCACCAAGGTTCCTGGGGAGTTCCTGACCAGCTACCCGCCGCGCGACTACGGCACCCGCCCGTCGTACGGGTACTGGATCAGGCACGCCACCGGCGTCAAGGTCAACGGCGGCACGCTGAAGTTCAGCTCCAACGACGACCGGCCCGCCATCATCGCCGACGACGCCTCGACGGTGGTCGTGGACGGCCTGACCGCGCAGCGCGGCAGCGCCAGCCCGTATGACGTCGGAGTCAGCAACGTCACCGGCTACGCGGTCACCAACAGCAAGAACACCTCGGGCGGCGCGCTGCGGGTGAAGGCGACCAACTCGACGCCGCTGCCGAGCGGGCCCCCGCCCACGAGGTACGAGGCGGAGAACGCGACCATCTCGCAGGGCATCTTCGAGACGCTCCACCCAGGCTTCAGCGGCACGGGTTACGTCAACCTCGACAACCTCGTGGGCAGCTACCTGGAGTACTCGGTCACCGCCGCGCAGGCCGGCAACGCCACGATCGCCATCCGGTACGCCAACGGCACCACCGTGAACCGGCCGATGGACATCGCGGTCAACGGCACAGTGGTGGCGGCGGGCAGGGCGTTCAACCCCACGACGAACTGGGACACCTGGGACACCTCGACCCTGACCGTCCCGCTCAACGCCGGTTCCAACACGATCCGGCTGACCTCCACGACCGCGAACGGCGGGCCGAACCTGGACTACCTCGACGTGAGCCAATGAGCTGAGGCGAGCGACGAGGTGAACCGGTCGTAGACCGGCGACCGAGCCGCGTCCGGCAGGCGGTGTCCGCAGCGTTCCCGCCTGCCGGACGCAAGCAATCCCTTTCCAACTCCCGAACACCCCCCGAAACCCCCCGAGGCCCTAAAGGAGCCCGCACCATGGTTTCCAGTTCCAGGAGACGAATCGCCGCCGCGTTACTCGCGGTGGCGACCGTCGTCCTTAGCATGACGCTCGTCAGCCCCGCCCGGGCGGACCTGCAGAACCCGCGCCAGGCGTTCCTGCGCAACTCGATCTCCGGGCTCTTCCTGCACTGGGGCGAGCGCACCTCGCCGCAGCACACGAGCTGCACCCAATGGGAGGCCGACGTCACCAACGGCGGCTGGGACCCGAACTACTGGGTGAACGAGGCCAAGAAGCTGCACGCGCAGTACCTCGTGCTGGCCACCTTCCACAGCCGCCTCGGCTACGCCCGGCCGTACCCGTCGAAGATCCCCGGCTCCTGCGCCACCAAGCGCGACTTCCTGGGCGAACTGATCAACGCGGCCGACGCGCAGGGCCTCAAGGTCATCAACTACATGACCGACGACCCGCAGTGGCACACCCAGGGCCTCAGCTCGGGCAGCTGGCTGAACTCCTCGGCGTTCTCCTCCTACGTCGGCCACAGTGTGGACATCACCACCCGTGACGGTTTCGGCGAGTTCAGCTACCTGCAGTTCTTCGAGCAGATGCAGCGCTATCCGAAGCTGGCCGGATTCTGGATCGACAACGACAACGCGTACTGGGAGAGCCACAACCTGTACGGCCAGATCCAGCAGCAGCGGCCCGACATGACGCTCAGCAACAACAACGAAGACACGCCGATCATGGACATGATCAGCAACGAGCAGAAGACCGGCATGACGCCGAGCTACGACTACCCGCAGGCGGTCTACACGGCGGCCCCGCGGCTGATCGAGGCCGACTTCAAGCTGCCGTCCACCGGCGCGTGGTGGTACGACGGGTCCAACTCGTCCGTCGACAACAAGCTCACCCTCGGCCGGCTGATCACGAACGCCGGGTCGTCGGTCAAGGCGCTCATGGCCGAGACCGCGATGGTGAACGGCAAGTTCCCGAGCAACCAGGTGAACTTCAACAACTTCGCCAACACCTACCTGGACCAGATCTGGGAGTCCCTCAACGGGACCGAGGGCGGCGGCTACATGTACGGCGGCCTCAAGCCCGGCTTCTGGAACAACGGCGCCCACGGCGTGACGACGATCAGCAAGACCAACCCCAACCAGCACTACATCCACGTCGTCACCGCGCCGTCGGGCAGCACGCTGCAGGTTCGCGACAACGGCTACAAGATCTCCAGCGTCACCAACCTGCGGACCGGCGCCGCGGTGAGCTTCACCCAGGCGAACGGCACGCTGACGCTCTCGGGCATCTCCAGCTGGGACCCGTACGACACGGTGTTCAAGGTGATCTCCAGCGGCCGTGAGGGCATCTACTCCGGTGTCACGGTGAGCGCGAGCTCCTCCACCAGCGGTCACGGGGGCTCCGCCGCCGGTGACGGCGACTACCTGACCTACTGGGACAGCAACGGAGCCGAGCCCGCCTCGCTCACCTTCGACCTCGGCTCCGCCAAGAAGGTCCAGTACATCGGGTTCAACCAGCGCGAGGACTCCACGGTCTACCCGTCGACCGACTCGGCGCGAATCGCGGGCTACTCGGTCTACCTGAGCAACGACGGGTCGACCTGGGGCAGCGCCGTCAAGACGGGCACCGTGCCCAACGCCCGCGGCGTCCAGTTCATCGACCTGTCCGGCCAGACCGCCAGGTACGTCAGGCTGACCAAGACCGGCCACCACGGCATCTCCCGGTGGCGGGTCGACGAGGCCTGGGTCGGCGGCGCCTACGCCGCGGGCGGCGGCGTGGTCGAGCCTCCGCCGGGCCGGTACGAGGCCGAGGACGCGACGATCTCCCAGGGTGTCCTGGAGACCACGCACACCGGCTTCAGCGGCACCGGTTACGTCAACGGCGACAACGTGGCCGGGTCGTACCTCCAGTGGAACGTGAACGCCGCGTCGGCGGGCACCGCGACGGTCAAGCTCCGCTACTCGAACGGCACCACGACCAACCGGCCCAGCGCGATCTCGGTGAACGGCACGACCGTGTTCGCGAGCCGCGACTACAACAGCACCACCAACTGGGACACCTGGGCGACCGACACCTTCACCGTGCCGGTCAACGCGGGAGCCAACGCGATCAAGGCCACGTCGACGACCGTGAACGGCAACCCCAACATCGACTACATCGATGTGGACGTCACACCGGGCGGCGGCGGAACCCCGACCGACTACCAGGCCGAGGACGCGACGATCTCCCAGGGGGCCGTGGCGAACAACCACCTGAACTTCACCGGGACCGGCTTCGTCGACTACACCAACATCGCGGGTAGTTACGTCGAGTTCACGGTGAACGCGGCGTCGGCCGGCAGCGCGCCGCTCGTCATCCGCTACGCCAACGGCACGACGGTCGGCCGGCCGATGGACATCTCGGTGAACGGCACCGTGGTGGCCTCCGACGTGCCCTTCAACGCGACCACCAACTGGGACACGTGGGTCACCTCCACGCAGTCGGTGCCGCTCAACGCCGGAAGCAACACGATCCGGCTGACCGCCACCACCGCCAACGGCGGGCCCAACCTCGACAAGATCACGGTAGGCTAGCCTGCCGATTTGCCCCCACCAGGCCTCGCCTGGTGGGGGCATCGCCGTTTCCGGGCTGCTCAGCCGGAGGAAACGGGGGGACTGGTCAGCTGGACTCGCGCTGGTCGCCGGAGAGCGCTTTTACCAGCTCGGTGAGATGCGCGACCTGCGTCTCAAGCCCGCGCACCCGGGCCTCAAGCTCGATCAGCGTGGGGTTCTGGAAGCCGTCGGCGATCTGCCTGGTCATCGTTATCCTCCCGAGCGGCTCCAGGTGGGGGCCGGCGTAGGCGCGCACGCCTCCGCCTGTCACAGCCGGCACGGCCAGTCAGGGCCGGGGACGAGCCATGGCGGGGGCGTATTGGCGAAGTCCTGTTGTCCTATTCCCCGAATACGGTGGTTATCCCGGCAATCCGCCGCCCAGTTCCGCCGGAGTGCGGGGAGGTGCGAGGGAACTGCGAGGCAAGATGGAACGGTGAAGGTCGTGGTGCTGTCGGACACCCACGCTCCGCGGCGGTGGAAGTCCTGTCCGCCCGCGGTGGCCGGGCATCTCCGCCACGCCGACGTGATCCTGCACGCGGGCGACGTCTGCACGGCGAGCGTGCTCGACGAACTGACCGCCTACGCGCCCGTCCACGCGGTGCTCGGCAACAACGACGGGCCGGACGTCGCCGCCTGGGGCGCGCCGGAGACCCTGGAGCTCGATCTCGCCGGGCTGCGCGTCGCGATGATCCACGACAGCGGGCAGGCCACCGGCAGGACCGCCCGGATGCGCCGCCGGTTCCCAGCCGCGGACCTCGTCGTCTTCGGCCACTCCCACATCCCGATGGACCTGACCGGCGACGGCGTCCGGATCTTCAACCCCGGCTCCCCGACCGACCGCCGCCGCCAGCCCCACGGCACTCTCGGCGTCCTCGGCATCGCCGGCGGCCGCCTCGTCAAGGCCGAAATCATCCCGGTGACCTGACCGTACGGCGGAGTAAGGCCGTGCCGTGCGTGTGAGCCGGACCTCCAGCGTGATCCCGTCGGCCCGGACGTCGCAGGTCCGGAAGACGTCTCGGCACGGGGCCCGCTCACCCGTTACGCTGCCACGATGGCTGATGTGCAGGAGCCGCGGCACGAATGGCGGGTGCCGGGGCGGATCACCGTGCTGAAGGCCGTGGGCGCCGCCGTGTGTCTGGCGCTCGCGCTCGTCGGCGACCGCCTGCAGCTCTTCCTCGCCGGGGTGGCCGCCCTCGGCTTCGCCGTACTCGTGATCCGCGACCTCATCGCGCCTGTGCGGCTCGCGGCGGGGGAGGACGGGCTGGTCGTCGCCGGGCTCGCCGGCAAGGAGCGCGTCTCCTGGAACGACGTCGACCGCATCCGCGTGGACAGCCGCCGCCGGTACGGCCTGACGACCGAGCTGCTGGAGATCGACGCCGGAGACCAGATCCACCTCTTCAGCCGCTTCGACCTGGGCGAGTCGGTGTTCGACGTGGCCGAGGCCCTGATCCGCCTGCGCCCCTGATCATCCCTGATCGCCATCTTGATCGTTTCGTCATGGCGATCGCAACCGGAGCGCAACTGGCGGGCCGTACGGTTCGAACGTGCCACAGAACATCCTCCTCCCGCTCATCCTCGGTCTCATCGGCGTGGTCTTCGCGCTCATCGGAGGCGGGCTGACGATCAGCGCCCGCGACTTCCGGAAACGGGCCCAGCGCGTCCAGGGTGAGGTCGTCCGGCTGCGCCCGAGCCGGTCCAGCGAGGGCGGCACCGTCTACTACCCGACCGTGCGCTTCACGACGGTGTACGGCCAGCGGGTGGAGGCCGAGTGCCCCTTCGGCAGCAGCCCGCCGCCCGCGATGCCGGGTGACCAGGTGCCGATCCTGTACGACCCGGCCAAGCCGACGAGGGTCCGCATCGACAGCGCGACGGGCAGCGGAACGCTCATCGGCGTGATCTTCCTCGGCGTCGGCCTCGTCCTGTTCACCGCCGGAGTGGTGGTCGCAGCCGTCATGTGACCCCGTCTCCGGCGCGGTACACGACCAGTGTGACTTTGTGTCTGACTCCTTGTCATTGCCGTCGTGGGGCCGCTCGGCGAGAATGGCGACTGCCGGGAACCGACCTTAGGGGCGTCGCCATGCGCATCACCGCCGTCGAGTCCACCGAGCTCTTCGTCGAGGGCCCGCGCCAGATCGTCCGGGTCACCCTGGAGGGGCCCTCCGGAGCTGTCCAGGTGCGGATCACCGGCCGGGACGTCTCCGGTACGGCGACCTCCCACGGTGAGGCAGCGGGAGCCCGCGCGGCCGAGGTGCCCGTGGAGACGGGCGCGCCGCCCGGAACCCGCGTCCCCATCATGGTCCGGGCCGCCGTCGCCGGCTCGGCGGCCGGGCACCAGGCCGTCGCGGAGGCCGAGTTGGTCGTGGCGGAACCGGGGTGGACGGTGTGGATGATCCCGCACTTCCACTACGACCCGGTCTGGTGGAACACGCAGGCGGCCTACACCACAACGTGGGACAGCGCGGGCGACTGGGCGCAGGCCACCCGGATGGAGTTTCAGCACGCGGGCTTCGAGCTGGTCCGGCTGCACATGGAGACCGCCAGGCGCGACCCCGGCTACAAGTTCGTGCTCGCGGAGGTCGACTACCTCAAGCCCTACTGGGACGCCCACCCCGAGGACCGCGCCTATCTCAGGCGGCTCCTCGCCGAGGGCCGCCTGGAGATCATGGGCGGCACCTACAACGAGCCGAACACCAACCTGACGAGCGCGGAGTCGACGATCCGCAACATCGTGCACGGGATCGGCTTCCAGCGCGACATCCTCGGCGGAGATCCGCACACAGCCTGGCAACTGGACGCGTTCGGGCACGACCCGCAGTTTCCCGGCCTGATCGCCGACGCGGGGCTCAGCTCCAGCTCGTGGGCGCGCGGCCCGTTCCACCAGTGGGGCCCCATGCTGGTCAGGGGCGGGTGGAACGATCCCTCCGTCATGCAGTTCCCCTCCGAGTTCGAATGGCTGTCGCCGTCGGGCCGCGGCGTGCTCACCCACTACATGCCCGCCCACTACAGCGCCGGCTGGCGGATGGACTCGGCCGCCACGCTGGAGCTGGCCGAAGCCCAGGTCTACGACCTGTTCGTGCTGCTCAAGAAGGTCGCCGCCACCCGTAACGTCCTGCTTCCCGTGGGCACCGACTACACGCCGCCGAACAAGTGGATCATGGACATCCAGCGCGACTGGAACGAGCGCTACGTCTCGCCCCGGTTCGTCTGCGGACTGCCCAGGGAGTTCTTCGCGGCGGTCCGCTCCGAGATCGGGGCCCTCTCGCCGCAGACCCGGGACATGAACCCGATCTACACCGGCAAGGACGTCTCCTTCATCGACACCAAGCAGGCCCAGCGGCACGCCGAGGCGCAGCTGGCCGACGCGGAGAAGTTCGCCACGATAGCCGCGATCGAGTGCGGCCTGCCGTACCCCCATGCCGTGCTCGACAAGGCCTGGCGGCAGCTGGTGTACGGCGCGCACCACGACGGGATCACCGGGTCGGAGTCCGACCAGGTCTACCTCGACCTGCTGACCGGCTGGCGCGAGGCCTGCGACCTGGGCGCCGAGGTCCTGGAGGCGTCGCTCCGCCGCCTCGCCGACGGCCTGGACGGCGTCGTGGTCTTCAACCCGTCCTCCTGGCCCCGGACCGACCTCGTCAGGGTGCGGCTCACGCTCCCCGAGCCCGGCGCGTACGGCCTCACACTCGAAGCGGCCCTCGAAGACCGTGCCGCGCCGGAGCACGCGTTGCTGCTGGAACACGCCGAGCATCACCCCGACCGGAGCCTTTCGGCCGTGGACGTCGTGTTCCTGGCCCGCGACGTCCCGGCCCTCGGGTACCGGACGTTCCGGCTGGTCCCGACCCGCAGGCCGTCCCCGGTCGGCTGGGCCGTACGGGAGGGGAACCGGATCCAGAACGCCACCCACGCGGTCGAGGTCGATCCGGCGCGCGGGGGAGCGGTGTCCAGCCTGCGGGCCGGCGGCCGGGAGCTCCTCCAGGCGGGCCGGGTCGGCAACGAGCTGCTCGTCTACGACGAGCACCCGGCGCATCCGAGCTTCCACGAGGGGCCCTGGCACCTGCTGCCGAGCGGCGCGGTGGCCGGCTCGGCCGAGGCGCACGCCGAGGTGGTGGTCATGGAATGCCCGGCCGGGCGGCGGATCGCCGTCACCGGCAGGGTCGGGCCGGTGGCCTACACCCAGGAGATCACCCTGTGGGACGGGCTTCCCCGCGTCGACCTCACCACCCACGTGGACGAGTTCGAGGGGACGGACAAGCTGCTGCGGCTGCGCTGGCCGGTGTCCGTGCCGGGAGCACTGCCGGTGAGCGAGGTGGGGAACGCGGTCATCGGCCGCGGGTTCGGCCTCATCGACGTCGACTCCGCGGAGCATCCGTGGACGCTGGACAACCCCGCGCACAACTGGTTCGCCCTGTCGTCGACGGCCCGGGTGGTGCTGCGCCCGCCCAGCCGGGGTAGTGCGGGGCGAGGGGGAAGCGCCCGCGCGATCGGCATCGCCGAGATCATCGCGCCGGCCTCTTCGGACCTCCCGGTCAGGGAACTGGCCGTGGCGCTCGTACGGCAGGGCGTCACGTCCACCTGCTCGACCGGTGCCGGCCCGCGGTACGGCGATCTCGCGATGGACTCGAACCTGCCCGATGTCCGGATCGCCGTCGGCACGCCCGAGGAGAACCCGTTCGTGGCGGAGCTGCTCGACGACGGGGAGGCGGCGCTGCTGCGCGAGCGGCTCGACGCCCACGGCCGGGCGAGGATCTGGATCCCGGCGGCCGAGCCCCTGGAGAAGGTCTGGGTGCCGGGCGCCGACCTGACCGGGCGGAGGGCGCTGCCGGTCCTGGTCGTCTGCGGAGAGGGAGCCGTCGAGGAGCTGATCGCCGACCTGCACGACGCGACGATCGAGGTGGTCCAGCCGGACGCCGAGCCGGCCGAGCCTTTGGACGACTACACGATCGGTCTGATCAACCGGGGCGTGCCCGGCTTCGCCGTGGACTCCTCCGGGGCGATGCACGTGTCGCTCATGCGCTCGTGCACCGGCTGGCCGTCCGGCATCTGGATCGACCCGCCGCGCCGCACCGCGCCCGACGGCTCCAACTTCCAGCTCCAGCACTGGACCCACTCGTTCGAGTGCGCGCTCGTGGCGGCTCCGGGGGACTGGCGCGACGCCGATCTCGTACGGCTCGGCCACGACGTCAACCATCCGCTGCTCCCAGTCTGGGCGGGCGCCGTACAGGCCGGACGTTCACCCGGGGGCGGCGGCGAGGCGCGCTCGTTCCTGGAGACCGGGCCGGGTGTGGTCCTCACGGCGCTGAAGGCGGCGGGCAGTCCGATCGCCTCCGGCCGGACACCGGGACCGGTCGGCGCGGTGACCGTCCGGCTGTACGAGGCCCACGGCGGGGAGGCGGACCCGGCGATCACCACGTCCCTGCCCCTCGGCCCCTGGGAGCGCGCCGACCTCCTGGAGAACGTCACAGGGAAGGCTCCCGAGACGCTGACCGGCATGGAGATCGTCACGCTCCGGGCCGGCCTCTCGGATGACATCGAAACACGAGGCGCCGCCGTCGGAACACAGGGCGCCGCCGTCGCGGCCGAGCCGTACCAGCCGGTCTACACCCGATACTGGCTCAACAACACCGGGCCCGCGCCGCTGGGCAACCTCCCCGTGGCGGTACACCTCTCGGAGACCGACGTGGTGCTGGACGGGGACGCCTCGGGCCCGGTCACCACGCTGACGCTCACGGTGGCGTCCGGCCTGACCGAGGAGGAGGCGGCGGGCGCGGTCGTGCTGACCCCGCCGGACGGCTGGACCGTGGATCCCGCCACCCTGCCGTACGCGCTGTCCCCCGGCGGTCACGCCCTCGTCCCCGTACGGCTCACCCCGCCCGCCGACGTCCGGGGCGGGCTCCACCTGCTCCGGGCCACGACCGAGTTCGGCGGGCAGGCCTACGAGGACGTGACCCGCCTCCACGTCGGCGGCCGCCACGCCACGGGGCCGGAGGCGTCGCTGGAGGGCTTGGGCGATCCGCCGTTCGTGCGGCTGCGGCCCGGCGGCGAGGCGGAGATCGTCGTGCGGCTCCAGTCGGGGGCGCTGTCCCCGATGCCCGTCCAGGCGCGGCTGATCAGCCCCTGGCACACCTTCGAGCTGTTCCCCGGCTGGAACACCGGAGTGGTCGTGCCGGCGGAGGGAGAGGCCGAGGTCCGCTTCGCCGTACGGCCTCCGAAGGGTGCCAGACCCGGCCGCTGGTGGGCCGTCGTGAAGCTCGCCGCGGCCGGCTGGCTCCACTACACCGACACGATCGAGGTCGAGGTGCTCTGACCGGCGTTCAGCTGGGATTTCGTGCCAAAGGGACGGCCCCGCGACGGTCGAAGACGGACGTTTCGGGGCAAGGACTAGGGCATGGGACGGCAGCTCAGCGCGCTGGACGCGCAGTTCCTCAACTTCGAGACGGCCACGAACCTCGCCCACATCGCGGGGCTCACGATCCTCGACCCCTCCACCGCTCCCGGCGGGGCGATCACCCGCGACGGCCTGGTCGGCCTGCTCAGCAAGCGGCTCCACCTCGCTCCGCCGCTCCGCCGTCGTCTGGTGGAGGTCCCCCTGGGGCTCGACCATCCCTATTGGGCCGAGGACCGCGATGTGGACTTCGACTACCACGTCCGGGAGATCGCGCTGCCGCCGCCCGGTGACGATCACCAGCTCGCCGCGCTGGTCGCGCGGCTGCACGGGACGCGCCTGGACCGGCGGAGGCCCCTGTGGGAGCTCGACCTCATCCACGGGCTGGCCGAGGGCCGGGTGGCCGTCTACACCAAGGTCCACCACTCTGCCATCGACGGGGTGACCGGCGCGGAGGTCCTGGCCGCGCTCATGGACTTCACGCCGGAGCCCCGCGAGGTCCCGCCGCCGGAGCCGGCGGCCGACGTCCCCATCTGGGAGTCGGCGGAGCGGGCGCCGGACGCGGTCGAGATGGTCATCCGAGGGGTCGCCCGCGTCCTGGACAACCCCCTCGCCCTGGTGCGCTTCATCGCGGGGGCGGTGCCACGGCTCGACGAGGTGCCGATCGTCTCCCAGATCCCCGGCGCGGGGCTCCTCTCCCGGCTGATCCGCGGCGTCGGCACCGACCTGCCCGATCTGCCGCGCATGGCCGTGCCGCGCACGCCGTTCTCCGGGCCGATCTCACCCCATCGCCGGTTCGCGTTCGGCACGCTGCCGCTCGCCGAGGTCAAGCGCGTCAAGAACGCCTTCGGCGTCACCGTGAACGACGTCGTCATGGCGCTGTGCGCGTCGGCCCTGCGCCGCTGGCTGGCCAAGCGCGACGAGCTGCCGCGCCTTCCTCTGGTCGTCGGCATCCCGGTCTCGACCAGGGGCGAGCTGCCCAACGACTCCCTGGCGAACGAGGTCACGCTGGCGATGACCGCGATCCCCACCGACATCGCCGACCCGGAGGCCCGGCTGAGAGCTGTGAGCCAGGCCATGAAGCTGGTCAAGGAGCGGTTCGCGGCGGCCCCGGCGACCTGGCTGCTGGAGTTCAGCCAGGCCATGCCCGCGGCGCTCAGCGCACTCGCCGACCGGGCGGCCTTCCGGCTCGCGTCCCGGACCGCGCCCGCCATGAACCTGGTGATCTCCAACGTCCCCGGGCCGCAGTCGCCGCTCTACATCTGCGGCGGGCGGGTCGTCGCGCAATATCCCATGTCGGTGATCACGGACGTGAGCGGCGGGATCAACATCACGGTGTTCTCGTACGACGGGTCGCTCGACTTCGGCATCGTCGTCGACCGCGAGATGGTCCCGGACGTGTGGGACCTCGTCGACTACCTGCGTGACGCCCTGTCCGAGCTGACGACCCTCGCGGAGCACGAGCCGTGAGGCGGCGCCGGCGCAGGCCCGACCTCGGCTAGCCTGGACCGGCGGCGCCGAAGGCGCTGCCGACCGTGTCCTTGCCCGCCACGTGGCCGAGGCACCGGTAGGTCCGCACCCCGGCGGCGAAGCGGGCAGCGCTCGGCGGGAGCACCGTGACGTCCCACCTGTCCGCTGACACCGCCCTCGCCGCGCCGGTCCGGGACTTGAGCAGGACGGCCATCGTGCAGAGCCCCGCCACTGCGGGGTGCCTGGACACCGTGTACTCGTCGCTCGTGGTCACGTCCTTGGGAAGCGGAGCGATGGCGAAGGTCTCCCATACGTGCTCCCCAGCGCAGGGGAGCGGTCGCGCCGTCACGTCACCGGCGGTCGAGACGGTTCCGGCCCAGCATTCCGGCTTGGCGACGCAGGCCGCGCCCGCCCCGGCGACCGACGCGGCGGGGCAGCCGTCCGTGCGGACGGGCACACCAAGGCGGCCGGCGGCGGAGGTCACGCCCGGCGCGGCCGTACGTGCCGTCCGACCCGGTGCCGTCCCGGTCGGCTCGGCGGACGGCGTCGACTGGGGACTCCCGTCGCCACGCGCTATCACGACGATCCCGGCGGTGAGCAGCAGAGCGAAGACCGCCGCGACCGCCGCGAAGCCGAGCGAGTGGCGTGACCCGCCCGCCGGACGTGTGGTCGGCCCACTGCGCGCGTTCCCGAGGCCGCCAGGGGGCGCGGGCGCCGCCAGGCGGCCCGGCGGGGCCGGGTGGCCGGGTCCGGCCAGGGCGTTGGGCTCGGTCATCGCCCTCCGCACGTCCGGTACGGCCGCCACCCCCCGCCGGCCGCTCGGGCCGGTGACGGCGTAACGCGGAGGCGCCGTCCCCGGGCCGCCCGGTCCGGAGGGCCGCCACTGCTCCGGCACCGCGCCGCCGGAGGGATCCGCCCCCCAGGACAGCGGGGAACCGGGCGACCCCGCGCCGGGCGCGGCGGCCGGATGACCGTGGCGGGCGGACCCGTCGACATCGAGGGCGGCCAGGGCGTCCCGCAGTTCGGCGGCCGTCTGAACACGCTGCCCGGGGTCACTGGCCATGCCGTGCCGCAGCACGTCGGTCAGAGCGGACGGCACGCCGGGGATGTCCGGGATGGGCCGCCGATGCAGCGCCATGATGACGGCGATGTTGACCACGCCGCTCTCCGGGAAGCGCGGCGGCCTGCCGTACAGGAGGGCGTAGAGGGTCGCGGCCAGCGCGTAGACGTCACCCGCGGCCGTGGGTTCGGAGAGGTCGAACGCCTCTGGCGGGGCGTAGGCGGGCGTGAGCGACTCCCGAGTCACCGAGACCTCGCCCTGCGCCGTGCCGCCCTGCGCGGGCATCGTGGCCAGCCCGAAGTCGGACAGCGCGACCAGCCCGTAGGAGTTGATCAGGATGTTGGCGGGCTTGACGTCCCGGTGCAGCACTCCGGCGGCGTGGGCGGCGGCCAGCGCGTCGGCGATCTTGATGCCGATGTCCCGGACCTCGCGCACGCTCAGCGGCCCATGCCTCTTCAGCCGGTCCGCCAGCGACCCGCCCGGGCACAGCTCCAGCACCATGTACGGCCGGCCGTCCGAGAGCACTCCAGCGTCGTAGACGTCGGCCACGTGGGGGTGCCCCGACAGCGCGCCCGCCGACGTGACCTCGCGCATGAAACGGCGCCGGTCCCGGTCGGAGACGAGCACCCGGTTGTCGATCTTGAGGGCGACCTCGCGGCCGACCGCGAGCTGCCGGGCGCGGTAGACGATCCCGAACCCGCCCTGACCGAGGATCCCGAGCACCTCGTAGCCCGGAACCAGCGGCCCGCCCGCCTCGTCCACCTCTGCCGCCTCCAGACCCCTTGACATCGGGCGAATCCCGCGTCCGGCACATTACCGGAGAGATCGCCCGGTCGATCGTTTTCCGGCCCGGTCGAGTCCCGTCACGACCCGGGTCACGATCCCCCGCCGCGCTCGCGGTCACGGGGAAACCGGCACCCTATGCTGACTGCATGGCGGGCACAGCGGAGCGAGGCCGGAGCCCGGAACGGCGGCGGGAGTTGCTCGACGCGGCCGATCGAGTCATCCGCAGGGAGGGCCCGGAGGCGTCGATGGCCGCCATAGCGGCGGAGGCGGGGATCACCAAGCCCATCCTCTACCGGCACTTCGGCGACAAGAGCGGGCTCTACCAGGCACTCGCCGAGCGGCACACCCGCGTCGTGATCAATCTGCTCCGGCCAGAGTTCGCCAAGCCGAGAGCCGACCTGCGGGTCCGGGCGCGGGCGACGATCAACGCGTACCTCGACACGATCTCGGTCAACCTGAACCTGTACCGCTTCCTGTTCCACCGGGCCGGCGCGGAGGACAGCCGCACGCACACGCAGATGGCGGCCATCGTCCGGAGCCTCGGTGAGGAGCTCGGCGCGGTCTTCGCCGAGGAGGGCGTGGCCGACCCCGTACGCGCCCAGGTGCTCGGGCACGCCTTCGTGGGCATGGTCCAGGCCATCGGCGACTGGTGGCTGGAGAACCGCGACGTCGACCGCGCCACCGTGGTGGACGGCCTCGCCGACGTCATCACCGCCGCCCTGAAGGTCTAGCGCGATGTCGCTCGGCGCGACAACCCGACCGTTCGGCGATCGGTGATATCACGGGTACGTCGGCGACTTTACGCTGCGAGTCAGCCCGTGTCCGATAGGAGAGTGCGTTGACGACCCCCCGCACTGATCGCAGCCCATGGAACTGGCTGCTCCTGGTCGCGATCATCATTCCGCTCATCCCACCGCTGTTCAACGCCATGGAGCCGCGGCTCTTCGGCGTCCCGTTGTTCTACTGGCTCCAGCTCGCCTTCATCCTCATCGGCGTCACGGCCACCACGGTCGTGTACCGCATGACGAGGAGGGGCCGATGACCACTGAGATCATCGTCTTCGCCGTCCTGTTCCTGCTGGTCAGCGGCATGGGGTTCGTCGCCTCCCGCTGGCGGCGGCCCGACGACCTCGCCAGCCTGCACGAATGGGGGCTCGGCGGCCGCAACTTCGGCTCGTGGATCACCTGGTTCCTCGTCGGCGGCGACCTCTACACGGCCTACACGTTCGTGGCCGTCCCGGCCCTGCTGTTCGGCGCCGGCGCGACGGGATTCTTCGCCGTGCCGTACACGGTGATCACCTATCCGCTCGTGTTCGTCCTGCTGATCCGGCTGTGGTCGGTGTCCCACGTGCACGGGCTCGTCACCCCGGCCGACTTCGTGCGGGCCAGGTTCGGCTCGCCGACGCTGGCGCTGCTGATCGCGATCACCGGCATCGTGGCGACCATGCCGTACATCGCGCTGCAGCTCATCGGCATCGAGGCGGTCCTGAAGACGATGGGGGTGCAGGGCGACCTGCCACTGATCATCGCGTTCGCGATCCTGGCGGCGTACACCTACCAGTCGGGGCTCCGCGCGCCCGCCCTCATCGCGTTCGTCAAGGACTCGCTGATCTACATCGTCATCATCGCCGCGATCATCTACATCCCGGCCAAGCTCGGCGGCCTGGGCGCGATCTTCGACGCGGCCAAGGCGAAGTTCGACGCCACCCCGGCTCCCGGCGACGGCGTCCTGCTCAACGCCAACAACCAGTTGCAGTACGTCACCCTCGCCTTCGGCTCGGCGCTGGCGCTGTTCCTCTACCCCCACAGCGTCACCGGCGTCCTCGCGGCGAAGAACCGGGACGTGATCAAGCGGAACATGTCCGCGCTGCCCGCATACAGCCTGCTGCTCGGCCTGATCGCGCTGCTCGGCTACATGGCCATCGCCGCCGGGATCAAGCCCATCGGCAAGGACGTGAACACGGTCGTCCCGCAGCTGTTCGACAAGATGTTCCCCGACTGGTTCGCCGGGGTGGCCTTCGCCGCGGTCGGCATCGGCGCGCTCGTGCCCGCCGCCATCATGTCGATCGCCGCGGCGAACCTCTTCACCCGCAACATCTACCGGGAGTACATCAAGCGGGACGCCACTGACGCCCAGGAGGCCTCGGTCAGCAAGATCGCCTCGCTGGTCGTGAAGGTCGGCGCGGTGCTGTTCATCCTACTCATCGACCCGCAGTTCTCGATCGACCTCCAGCTGATCGGCGGCGTGATCATCCTCCAGACGCTCCCGTCGATCGGCCTCGGGCTGTTCACCCGCTGGTTCCACCGGGCGGGGCTGATCGCCGGGTGGGTCGCCGGGATGGGCGCGGGCGTGCTCATGCTGTACAACGTCGCCAACCCGGTCACCAACCACGCCCATTTCGGCGGGTCGGCGTTCCCGCTGGCGAAACTCGGCCTGGACACCAAGGTGACGATCTACGCCGGGTTCCTCGCGCTCATCGTCAACCTGGTCGTCGCCGTCCTCGGCACGGTGATCGCGCGGCTGGTCAACGCGGCCGACGGCCCCGACGCCACGCGCCCGGACGACTACGTCGCCGACCAGGGCGACCCCCGCGTCCACGACCTGGAGGTGGCGGGCTCCACCTGACATGTCGTACTGCGGCCCCCGGGCTGCTCGGGACGCCGGGTGTCAATGCATGATCACGAAGAGTGTCGCCGCAGGCCGGGCCGTACAAGCGGGAACCCGCGCATGATCACGCGCGGGCTCGGCGCAGGTAAGCGCACTCCCGGGAATCTCTGCATGATCACGCCGGGAGGGGGCGGGGGAGGAGGACGGCCGACGGGTAGTCGGGGGTGTGGAGGACCTCCTGGTCGGAGGTGAACACGGCGGCCCCCAGTGGCAGGGGGTCGCCGGTGCCGGGGTTGCTGGCGATGCGGGGGTAGGCCCCGCTCGCCACATGCACGCGGATCCGGTGGCCGCGGCGGAACCGGTGCCCCATGGGCCACAGCTCCACCTCGACCCGGCGCACGCCGTTCTCGTCGGCCCGCAGGGCCGGGGTGAGACGGCGCACGCCCTCGCACACGTTCATGGACGCGCCGTCGGGGTGGACGTCGCAGACCCGCACCACCATGTCGGTGTGCTGCCGGCCCGTCCGCACGAACAGCTCGGCCGTCACCGGCCCGATCAGGTCGGTGTCCTCGGCCAGGGCCTCCGAGGTGTAGACGAGCAGGTCGCGCCGGGTCTCCAGCCGCCGGTTGTCGCGCGGCTCGGAGTTGCCGATCAGCACGGGGCCGCCGTAGACGGGAGTGGGGTCGGCGGGGTCGTAGCGGTACCGGTCGGGCGCCGAGTCGGCCGGGTTGGCCCGCGCCAGGGCGAAGCCCGGCTGCAGGTGCCAGCGCTCGTGCCGGGTCCCCGGCAGCGGCCATTCGGGGTAGTCCCGCCACTGGTTCGCGCCCGTGATGTAGAGCCGGACCGGCGAGCGGCGCAGCCCCGAGGGGTCGCCCATCAGGTGGGCGCGGAACCAGACCAGCGCGTCCGCGTTGGCCACCCGCCCGTGCCGGATGTCGGCGTGATACCACGGCCCGATCGTCAGGTACGGCCGGCGTCCCGCCGCCCGCATGGCCGCGTAGTCCTTGAGCTGCCAGGGCAGGAAGACGTCGTACCAGCCGCCGGTCATGGTGACCTCCGCGGTCACCTCGCCCACGGTGGCCGAGAAGTCCCTCTTCTCCCAGTAGTCCGAGTAGGGCCGGCCGTGGTGGTTGAGCAGCTCCTGGAAGAACGGGAGCGGCCTGCCCGCCGAGACGAGATCGAGCTCGGACAGCGGGCGGCCGGAGGTCACCGCCCGCCGAGTCCGCCAGGGGGCCGTCAGCGCGGCCATGCCGCCGAAGCGCCCCTCCATGTGGGCGGTCAGCGTGGTCCAGATCAGCGACGACTCCAGCGCGAAGGCCCCGCCGACGTAGGCGGCGTCGCGGAAGCACGAGGCGGCCACCTGGACGGCCATCGCCTTGAGGTCGGGCGTATCCGCCGCGATCGCCCACTGGTTGTACCCGAGGTAGGACGGCCCGTGCATCGCGAAGGTCCCGCCCCACCACGGCTGCCCGCGCATCCACTCGACCGTCGCGAGGCCGTCCGCGTGCTCGTCTCCGAGGGGGTCGAGCAGGCCGCCGGAGCCGAAGCCGCCGCGGCAGCTCTGGATGAGCACCTGGAACCCGTGCCTGGCGAAGGTCCAGCCGTACATCCAGCCGAAGACCCCCGCCCGGCCGTACGGCGTGCGGATGAGGATCGTCGGCGGCCTGGTCACGCCGATCGGAGCATAGTGATCCGCCAGAAGGGCCACGCCGTCCGCCATCGGGACGGGGACGTCGCGCCTGACCTGCACGCGACGGCCCGGTAGGCCGTTTGGCCGGAGAGCCGGCAGCCGGGGGACTGGTAGCCGGGGTACGGGCAGGTACGCCACGCCGCCTCCTTAACCTCTTGGTAACAGAATAACAATACGTTGCGTCACTTTGGGAGTTAACATCCGTTTTGTCTCGTTGCATGATCGTGGTCAGGGCCGCTACCCTTGCTGGCATGCGAACTCCTACGCGCCTTCAGTGGTGGCGCCGCTAGCAGGCGGCGTGGTTTTCGCATTCGCGAGCACAGTGACTGGCCGCCCCGAGAGGCGGCCTTCTGTATGTCCGCCCCCGGGGCATACGACTTGAGGGGCGAGACAGTGGAGATCAGCGGATATACCACCGCCGGCGGCGTCGCCGTCGAGCGCGGCGTGCGTGAGGTGCCCGAGGCGGCGCTCGAAGAGATCGTCACGGCGCTGACCGAGCGCCGGGGCGGGGCCTTCTCTTCCGGAATGGACTATCCGGGCCGTTACAGCCGCTGGGCGTTCGGCTACGTCGATCCGTGCGTGGAGATCGTCGCCAGGGGCCGGCGGATCTCGGCCCGCGCGCTCAACGAGCGTGGCCGCGTGGTCCTCCCGGTCATCGCGTCCTGCCTGCTCGCCGCCGGGAAGCCGGTCGCCGAGCCGACCCCCGGCCACGTCGAGGTCCACATCCCCGAGTCGGAGGACCTCCTGCCGGAGGAGATGCGCAGCCGCCGGCCCACCGTCTTCACCGCGATCCGCGAGGTGATCGCCGCCTTCCGCGGCGACGACCCGCACCTCGGCCTCTACGGCGCGTTCGGTTACGACCTCGCCTTCCAGTTCGAGCCGATCCGCTACCGGCTGGCCCGCCCGGACGACCAGCGCGACCTCGTCCTCCACCTGCCCGACCGGCTCGTCGTGATCGACCGGGTCCGCGAGACCAGCGTGGAGTACC
The DNA here is from genome assembly GCF_041262585.1 of Planotetraspora sp. GP83. Lineage (NCBI taxonomy): Bacteria > Bacillati > Actinomycetota > Actinomycetes > Streptosporangiales > Streptosporangiaceae > Planotetraspora > Planotetraspora sp. GP83. The sequence continues at coordinate 37,795 of NZ_JBGCBZ010000001.1, forward strand.
TCTACGAGTTCACCGTGGACGGCGTCTCCACCGCCGGCATGGAGCGGACGGGCGAGAGCGTCCCCCTCACCACGCCGGCCGAGATCCCGGAGAATCCGGCGAGGGGGACGTACGCCGAGGTCGTCGCCAAGGCCAAGGAGAAGTTCAAGCGCGGCGACCTGTTCGAGGTCGTCCCCGGCCAGGTCTTCCACTCCTCCTGCACCGATCCCTCCGCCTTCTACCGGTCCCTGCGGACGAGCAACCCGGCGCCGTACGAGTTCCTGCTCAACCTGGGCGACGGCGAGCACCTCGTCGGCGCGTCCCCCGAGATGTACGTCCGGGTGACCGGCGACCGGGTCGAGACCTGCCCGATCTCCGGCACGATCGCCCGTGGCGCCAACCCGGTCGAGGACGCCGAGGCCATCCGGACCCTCCTGTCCAGCGTCAAGGAGGAGTCCGAGCTCACGATGTGCACCGACGTGGACCGCAACGACAAGTCGCGGATCTGCGTCCCCGGAAGCGTGCAGGTCATCGGCCGCCGCCAGATCGAGATGTACTCCCGGCTGATCCACACGGTCGATCACATCGAGGGGCGCCTCCGTCCCGAGTTCGACGCGCTCGACGCCTTCCTCACCCACATGTGGGCCGTCACTGTCACCGGCGCGCCGAAGGCGTGGGCCATGCAGTTCATCGAGGACCACGAGGAGACCACCCGCCGCTGGTACGGCGGAGCCGTCGGCTTCATCGGCTTCGACGGCTCCATGAACACGGGCCTGACCCTGCGGACCGCGCAGATCCGCGACGGCGTCGCCATGGTGAGGGCCGGCGCGACGCTGCTGTTCGACTCCGACCCGGAGGCCGAGGAGCGGGAGACCGAGCTCAAGGCCAGCGCGCTGCTCGGCGCCCTCGCCGCGGTCGGCCGCCCGAGCGCCGAGGCCGCGGCCGAGCGGGCCGCCGACAGACCCGGCGACGGCCACACGGTCCTGCTCGTCGACCACGAGGACTCCTTCGTCAACACGCTGGCCGACTACTTCCGCCAGCAGGGCGCCTCCGTGGTGACGCTCCGGCACGGGTTCCCGCTGGAGATGATCGAGGAGATCGCGCCGACGCTCGTCGTGCTCTCGCCCGGCCCCGGCTGGCCGTCCGACTTCGGCTGCTCGGCGCTGGTCGAAGCGCTGTACGCGCGGAAGCTGCCCGTCTTCGGCGTCTGCCTCGGCCTCCAGGCCATGGTCGAGCAGGCGGGCGGCACGCTGGAGCTACTGCCGTACCCCGAGCACGGCAAGCGCGGCCGGGTGCACCGCAAGGGCGACAGCGCGCTCCTGGAGGGGCTGCCGGAGGAGTTCGTCGCGGCCCGCTACCACTCGCTGCACGCCAAGGAGCCGGGCGTGCGCGGCTTCGCGGTCACCGCGCAGACCCCGGACGGCGCGGCGATGGCGATCGAGGACGTGGAGAACAGGCGCTTCGGGGTGCAGTTCCACCCCGAGTCGATCCTCACCACCGAGGGCGGCGCCGGAGCGCGCATCATCGCCAACGTCCTGCGCCTCTGCTCGAAGTAGAGCCGCCGTCTCCGCCCTCGGCAAAGCCCCTCGGCAAAGCCCCTGGGTAAAGACGGCGGCGAAAGCCGTACCGGGCCGGCATGGGAGCCGTAGAGTCCACTCCCGTGCCGGAGACCAGACTGGACGACGTGCTCGTGTCACCGTCGCTGCCGGACGCCGTCCGCGCCGCGCTCCTCGCGCCGATGGTCGACCACCACTGCCACGGCGTGCGGCGCGACGATCTGTCCCGGTCGGAGTTCGAGATGCTGATCACCGAGGCGGGCACGCCGGCGCCCCCCGGCACCACGCACTTCGACACGCCCGTCGGTGTGGCGATCCGGCGCTGGTGCGCGCCGGTCCTCGACCTCGAACCGCACGTGCCCCCGGCCGTGTACCTGTCCCGCCGGGCCGAGCTCGGCGCGGCGGAGGTGAACCGGCGGCTGCTCCGCGCGGCCGGGATCGCCGCCTTCCTCGTGGACACCGGCCTGGAGAGCCCCGAGCTGCTGTCGGCGGCCGAGATGGGCAGGCTGGGCGGCGCGGCGGCCGACGAGATCGTCCGGCTGGAGCAGGTCGAGCAGGAGGTCGCCGAGGCCGGGATGCCGGCCGTCGACTACGCCGGGACGCTGCGCGAGGAGCTGGCGGCCAGGGCCGCCCGCGCGGCCGGGCTGAAATCGATCGCCGCCTACCGGTGCGGGCTCGGCTTCGACCCGTCCCGCCCCTCGCGAGGCGCGGTGATCGCGGCGGCGGGCAGGCGGCTGGCCGAGCCCAAGGAGCGCCTGACCGACCCGGTGCTCGTGCGCCACCTGCTCTGGACCGCGATCGACGTCGCGAGGGAGCGGAGCCTGCCGCTGCAGTTCCACTGCGGCTACGGTGACACCGACCTCGACCTGCACCGCTCCGACCCCGCTCTCCTGACCGGGTTCATCCGGGCGGTGGCACCGTCGGGGGTGCCGGTGATCCTGCTGCACTGCTACCCGTACCACCGGCAGGCGGCCTACCTGGCGAACGTGTTCCCGCACGTCTACGTGGACGTGGGGCTGGCGCTCACCTACACGGCGGCGGGCTCGGTCTCGGTCCTCCGGGAGCTGCTGGAGCTCGTCCCCTTCCACAAGCAGATGTTCAGCTCCGACTGCTACGGCGTCGGCGAGCTGTGCCTGCTCGGCGCGGTCTACCACCGGCGCGGCCTCGCCCGCGTGCTCGCCGACCGGCTGGGCGAGGGCGAGTGGTCCCCGGCCGACGCGGCCCGGATCGCCCACATGATCGGGTCCGGCAACGCCAGGCGCGTCTACCGCCTCTGAACTCTCTGAAAATCTCTGGTACGGGCCGGTCAACGGCTACTTGCCGAAGGGCCGGGGACGGATCATCCCTGAAGAGGAGGAACCGACCCCTCCCGGGCGCGATAATCGGCGCGATGAGTGCCATAGAGATCCGTAATCTGACGAAATCATTCGGCGCGCTCAAGGCCGTCGACGGCGTGTCCTTCACCGTGGAGGCAGGCTCCGTCACCGGTTACCTGGGGCCCAACGGAGCCGGGAAGACCACCACACTGCGCTGCCTGCTCGGCCTGGTCGCACCCGACTCGGGGGAGGCCCTGGTCGGCGGCAGGCGCTACACCACGCTGCCCCAGCCCGTCACCGAGGTCGGGGCCGTGCTCGAAGCCACGAGCTTCCACCCCGGCCGCACGGCCCGCAACCATCTGCGGATCCTGTGCACCGCCGCGGGGCTCCCCGTCCAGCGGGCCGACGAGGCGCTGGAACAGGTGGGCCTGGCGGAGGCCGCGGACAAGCGGGTGCTGGGCTTCTCGCTCGGCATGCGGCAACGTCTCGCCCTCGCGTCCGCGCTGCTCGGCCGCCCGAAGGTCTACATCCTCGACGAGCCCGCCAACGGCCTCGACCCCGCCGGGATCGAGTGGCTGCGCGGCTTCCTCCGCCACCTGGCGCACGACCAGGGCGCGGCGGTGCTGGTCTCCAGCCACGTGCTGCCGGAGGTCGAGCAGACCGTCGACAACGTGGTCATCATCGCCAAGGGCCGGCTCGTACGGCAGGGCACCCTGGCCGAGCTCACCACGAACGGCGACACGGCCGTCCGGGTCCGCACGGCGAAGTCGGCCGAGCTGGCCCCGGCCCTGGAGGCGGCGGGCGCGACGGTCGAGCGGGTCGAGGACGGCCTGCTCCGCGTGCACGGCCTCGACGCCGAGGCGGTCGGGCAGGTCGCGCTCGACCAGCGGGTGGTGCTGACCGAGGTCACCCAGGAGCGGTCCGACCTCCAGAAGGTCTTTCTCGAGCTGACGGAGGGGCGATGATCGGGCTCGTCAAGGCGGAGCTGCGGAAACTGTTCACCACCCGGCTGTGGTGGATCATGCTCCTGGTCATGATCCTGCTGGTCGGGGTGCAACTGGGGTTCCTGATCGGGTTCGCCGGGGTGAGCCAGAACGGGGCGCCCGGGCTCCCCAAGCGGGACACCGTGGAGTGGGCGCAGATCGCCTGGTCCGCGGGGTCGGTGGGCGCGATCTTCGTGATGATCCTCGGCGTCGTCATGATGACCGCCGAGTATCGCTATCAGACGATCACCGGGACGTTCCTGACCACGCCGAGCCGGGGGCGCGTCATCGTCGCCAAGCTGATCGGCGGCCTGCTCGTGGGCCTGCTGTTCGGCGTCGCGGTGCTGGTGTTCGAGGCCTTCACGGTGATTCCCACGGTCCTGATCTCCGGTGGCGAGTTCTCACCCGGAGCCTCGCACATCCCGCGGATCAGCCTGGGCATCGTCGCGGCCCTGGCGCTGTACGCGCTGTTCGGCATCGGCCTGGGGGCGCTGGTCCGCAACCAGATCGCGGGCATCGTCGGCGCGGTGGTGTGGTCCTACGTGATCGAGAACATCCTGATCGCGATCCCCGCGCTTCAGCCCGTGGGCAGGTGGCTCCCGGGTGGGGCGGCGCAGGCGCTGATCAGCGTCGACGTGGACACCGGGCTCGGCAGGCCCCACCTGCTCGCCCCGTGGGCGGGCGCACTGGCCCTCGTGGCCTACGGGGTGATCTTCGCGCTCGTGGCCTCCGCCACGACGGTCCGCCGCGACATCACCTGAGCCCCCGGCTGTTTCCCGGTGGCCGGGTTCTGATCACCCCTCCGAACCTGGTTTGCTTGGACCCGTCACGTCGTAATCGATAACGGGGATCTATCACCATGCGCAGCGTCGAACCCGAGGTCTTCCTCGTCGCCAGGCCCGAGCTGGACTACGACGAGCTCGCGCGCTACCTGCGGGAGATCGGAGGGGAGAGCTGGCTGGACCGGCTGGAGCGCGGGGACTTCGACGCGCAGAATCTGGCCGAGTTCGCCGGGAGGCTGTGCTACCGCTCCTTCGAGCCGGGGCTGAACCCCAACGTGACCCGCATCCGGGCCGACCAGAACGACTACCTGCGCAACATCCTCGCGAGCGCGCACGGCTCGGTCCTGGAGCACATGAGCTTCAGCTTCGTGCTGCACAACGTGTCCCGGGTCTTCACCCACGAGCTCGTACGGCACCGCCCGGGCGTGGCCATCTCGCAGGAGTCGCTCCGCTTCGTCCGGCTGTCGGAGATCCCGTTCTGGTTTCCGGAGTGGGCCCAGGAGGACGCCGAGCTGATGAAGCGGGCGTCGGCCGTCCTCGACCAGCTCGAGGAGTTCCAGACCTGGATGGCGGACCACTTCGGGCTCGACGAGGAGGGCGTGCCGTTCGCGGAGAAAAAGCACCGCACGTCCTTCATGCGCCGCTTCGCTCCCGAAGGGCTCGCGACCGGCCTGGTCTGGACGGCCAACGTCCGCACGCTCCGGCACACGATCGAGGCGCGTACGGCCGTCGGCGCGGAGGAGGAGATCCGCCTGGTGTTCCAGCGCATCGGCGAGCTGATGAAGGAGGAGGCTCCGGCGCTGTTCGGCGACTACGTGGTCGAGGACGGCGCCTGGATCCCCGGCTGGCGGAAGGTCTGATAGATTACCCGACGAAATTAGTAGGCTTTAGGGAAATTGCCGCCGGATGACGATCGAACACACGTTTCAGGTCCGCCCGGTCGCGGTCGGAGATCCGGAGGTCCAGCCGCTGCTCGACGGCCTCGCCTTCGAGTACGAGACCCGCTATGGGGCCAACAACGAGCTGACCCGCTTCCCGGACTCCGACTTCGCGCCGCCGGACGGGGCGTTCCTGATCCTGGTGGAGAACGGCGAGACCATCGCCGGCGGCGCGTTCCGGCGGTACGACGAAGTGACGGCCGAGCTCAAGCGGATCTGGACCCACCCCGGCCACCGGCGCCGCGGGCTCGGCGAGCTGGTCGTGCGGGAGCTGGAGAACGAGGCCGTACGGCGCGGCTACCGGCGGGTCTACCTCACGACCGGCCCCCGGCAGCCGGAGGCCGTCGCCCTCTACATCCGAGCGGGTTACCGGCCGCTGTTCGACGTCACCGCCTACCCCGGGGCGATGGGACCGCACCCCTTCGAGAAGGAGCTCTCCGTTCCGGAGTGACCGAGGCGGCATGTTCTTACGGCCTCATGGGCAGCAAAACGCCTAATCGCGACAGGATCGCCCCGCGATCTTGGCTTCGGTGGCCTTGGTGATGATGACGTCGAGTCTGTCGCGGATGCCCAGCAGCTCGCCGATTTTCCGGTTGACGCGTTTCTGCTCGGCCGACAGCCGATCGAGCGTTGTCGCCCACACTTCACCCGTCTCGAAAGACGGCAACAGGTCCACAATCGTCCTGCTCGTCAGTCCCGCGGCGTACAGCTGCTGAATCAGCTGAACGCGGTCGACCGCGCTGTCCGGATAGTGCCGCTGACCGCTGGGGCTGCGTTCCGCGGTGAGCAGGTTCTGTTCTTCGTAGTAGCGCAGTGCCCGCACGCTCACACTCGCACGGGCGGCCAGTTCACCGATGCGCATCAACGCCTCCTCAGTGACTCCTGTCACATCACTTGCCTCTGACGTCAACGTCAGCTTTTAGCTTAGTGATGCCACCGCACTCCTCGTGTCACCGCAGGTCGGACGAGGTGCGGAGAACACCACTCAGTGACGAATATGGAGTCCCCCATGTCTTCCTCCAGTGCCGCCCTCCGCGCAAGCCGGATCCTCCGCCGCCCCATGACCGTTGGCAGCCTCACCGTGGCGAACCGCATCGTCATGTCGCCGATGACTCGTGAATTCTCGCCGGACGGTGTCCCTCGTGCCGATGTGGCGCAGTACTACGCGCGCCGGGCTGCCGGTGGAGTGGGCCTGATCATTACCGAGGGCACCTACATCGACCACCCCTCGGCGGGTGACAGCGACCGGGTGCCGCGATTTCACGGGGAGGAAGCCCTGGCGGGCTGGGCGCATGTGGCGGCGGAAGTCCACCGCGCGGGCGCGAAAATCATTCCCCAGCTCTGGCACGTCGGCATGGTCCGTGCCCCCGGTGCCCCGCCGTTCCCCGAAGCCGCCCCGATGGGCCCTTCCGGAATCGGCCTGGACGGCAGCCGATCGGGCCAGGCGATGACCCAGGACGACGTGGACGCGGTGGTCGCCGCCTACGCCGACGCCGCCGGCACTGCCGAGGGTCTCGGCTTCGACGGCATCGAACTACACGCCGGCCACGGCTACCTGATCGACCAGTTCCTCTGGGAGTACACCAACCGCCGTAGCGACCGGTACGGCGGGGACCTGGCCTCCAGAGCCCGTTTCGCCGCTGAGATCGTAGCCGCCTGCCGCAAGGCCGTCGCCCGTGACTTCCCGATCCTGTTCCGCTTCTCGCAGTGGAAGGCGGACCACTATGACGCCAGGCTCGCCGAGACCCCTGAGGAACTCGAAGCCATCTTGACGCCGCTCGTGGAGGCCGGTGTGGACGTCTTCCACGCCTCCACCCGGCGTTACTGGCGACCGGAGTTCGACGGCTCCGACCTCAATCTGGCGGGGTGGGCGAAGAAACTCACCGGGAAGCCGGCCATCACCGTCGGTTCCGTGGGTCTCAGCGAAGATGTCATCGCGACGCTGGAAGACGGGAAGCAAGCTCGGGTCGCCGGCATCGAGAAGCTGCTGGACCGACTCGAAGGGGACGAGTTCGATCTTGTCTCCGTGGGTCGCGCCCTCCTCGCCGACCCGGAATGGGCGGAGAAGATCCTCACCGGGCGCATGGACGCGGTCGTGCCTCACACCGCGGAACAGCTCGACGTCCTGCACTGAGAATGGCGATGGTGCCGTAGCGGGCGAACGCGCCCACCGGTCAGCAGAGAGCGGGGAGGACGTAGATCTCGGCGCCGGGAGGGAGTGCGCAGGACAGGCCGCCGAACTGCCGGGCGTTCTCCCCGCAGACGAACATGCTGATGTGCCGCCGGATGTGGCCGTACTCGTCGCGCAGCCGCTCCTCCAGCGACGGGTGCGTACGGCGGAGCGTGTCGAGGGCGGCGCCCAGAGTCGGGATCTCCTCCTCGGACGCGGCCACGGCGAAGACCCTGACCTCGGCCTGGTCGCCGACCCAGTGCCGGAGCGTGCTCGGCAGGACGAACGTGACCAGCGTGATCGGCCTGGCCACTCAGAGCACCGCCACGCATACGGGGTCGACCTCGAACGGCCCGCCGCCGGAGGAGCGCGCGAGGAACAGTCCTTTCCTCGTCCCGATCGCGAGCAGCGCTTCCATGGCGACCCCCTCGTGTGCCTCCCGCCCATCGTGCCAGGGGCAGGCCGATCCCGCGCGGGGATCCGGCACGCGGCTAGGGTTCGTCCTGGACGGTGTCGCGATGGATCCGGCAGAGCGGGACGCCGGACGCCTGCAGGCGGCGTACGGTCTCGTTCACCATGGCGGCCGGGCCGCAGACGTACACGTCGTGCTCGGCCCACGAGTGGAAGCGCTCCACCACGTCGGGCAGCCTGCCGCGCATCCCGTCGTAGGCCGGCTCGTCGGAGACCACCGGCAGCACCCGCAGCCAGGGGAAGGACGACTCCATCCGGACGAGGTCGTGGATGTCGTACAGCTCCGACGCGTGCCGTACGCCGAAGAGCAGGTGGATGTGGGGGCGGCGGCCGGACGCGATGACGTGCTCGATGATGGCCTTCAGCGGGGCGAGGCCGGTGCCCCCGGCCACGCAGAGCACGTCCCTGCCCGAGTCGACCGGCACCATGGTGCCCACGGGCGGGCCGAGCAGGACCTGGTCACCGATCCGGGTGTGCTGGACGAGCGCGGAGCTCACCCAGCCGCCGGAGACGGCCCGCACGTGCAGGCGCAGGGTGTTGTCGTCCCGGGGGGCGTTGGCGATCGAGAACGTCCGCCACACCCGGGGCCAGCGGGCGGTCTGCACGGTGACGTACTGGCCGGGCGTGAATTCCAACCGCTGCGTCGGCCGTACGGTGATGACCGCGATGTCGCGGGTCCGGCGGTCGTGGTCGACGACCTCGCCGAGCCACCACGGGGGAGAGACGCCCGCGTCCGCCGCGGCCGCCTCGATCATGAGATCGGCGGCCATGCCGTACGCCGTGGTCCAGGCGGCCTCGATCTCGTCCGTCCAGACCTCGGCGGCGAAGTGCTTGATCGTGGAGAGCAGGGCCTTGCCGACGGCCGAGTAGTGCTCGACGGCCACGCCGTACTTTCGATGGTCGCGCCCGAGTTGCGCGAGGTACCCCGCCAGCCCTCCGGGGCTGTCGAGCATCCAGACGATCCTCGTGAGCGCGCTGAAGAGGCGGTCGCGCTGAACGTCCATCGCGGGCGGAAACATCGCCCGCAGCTGCGGGTTCTCCGCGAACAGCCGCCCGTAGAAGTACGCCGCGGCCTTCTCCGCGACGGGTTCGACGACGGAGAAGCTCTCTTTGACGAGGCGCGGATTAAGCGTCATCTGCTGTGTCCCACCCTAGGGACCGGAAGTGTGCTCCGGTCTTGTCGATCCACCTCCCTGACGGCTCCGGGTGACGAGCGGCGGCGGCCCCGGCTCAACCGATCGCTCATTCGGGAGTCTTTCACTCGCAGTCGGGCGTCACAACCGATTCTTCACAAGGTGGTGCGAAGGTGCACGGATAGTGATTGCTTCGTAATTTTAAGTGATCGATCATGGTCATGATGGCGGAAGTGATAGGTGAGATACGTGACAAAAGAGAAAACGCTTACGCCATGATTGGGGCGAGCCGATAAGGAAGACTCCGGGAGACCGCATGGCACGTCCGATCGTTGGCATCACCACCTACCTGGAGGCCGCCCGGTGGGGCGTCTGGGTCCGCGAGGCGGTCATCTCCCCGCAGGGGTACGCGCGGGCGGTCGAGAAGGCGGGCGGCGCCCCGGTCCTCCTGCCGCCGATGAGCCCGGTGTCAGCCGGCGACTACGTGCGGGGCCTCGACGGGCTCATCCTCGCGGGCGGCGTCGAGATCGACCCGTCGCTGTACGGCGAGGCCGCCGAGAGCCGGGTGGAGGAGCCGCAGGGCCACCGCGACCGCTTCGAGCTGGCCCTCACCCGCGCGGCCGTCGAGGCGAACGTGCCGATCCTCGCCATCTCACGTGGGATGCACATGCTCAACATCGCCCAGGGCGGCACGCTGATCCCCTGGCTCCCCGAGGTGGTCGCCCACGAGCGGCACGAGACGGCCAAGCATGTGGTCACCGTGAGCGTGTCGAGCAAGCTGGGCAAGGCGATCGGCGACCGGGCGGAGGTCACGGGGGCGCACCACCAGGCCGTCAAGCGGCTCGGCACCAACCTGCTCGCCGTGGCGTGGGCCGACGACCAGATCGTCGAGGGGATCGAGCTCCAGGGCCACCGGTTCGCGGTCGGCGTCCAGTGGCACCCGGAGCGGGGCACGGACAACCGCCTGCTCGAAGCCCTGATCGACGCCTCCCGCCCCTGATTCTCCGGCGTGATCATGCACAGGTGCCGGGAGTGCGCCGCGATGGTCAGAAGCTGCGCGGCAGGCCGAGGACCTGGGTGGCGAGGTAGTTCAGCAGCAGCTCCTCCGTCACGGGGGCGATCTTGCCGATGCGGGCGTCCGTGAGCAGCCGGGCCACCGGATACTCCAGCGAGTACGCCATGCCGCCGTGGGTCTGGAAGGCCGCGTCGGCCGCCTCCCACGCCGCCTGCGACGCGGTCAGCTTGGCGATGTTGGCCTCGGTCCCGCAGGGCAGCCGGTTGTCGAACGCCCAGGCGGCCTTGTAGAGCATCAGCCGGGCCAGCTCGATCTTGGCCTTCACCTGCGCCAGCGGGAACGCGATGGCCTGGTTCGACCCGATGGGCCGCCCGAACACCTCCCGTTCCTTGGCGTAGTTCACGCCGACCCGCAGGGCGACCTCGGCCCCGCCGAGAGCGCTCGCCCCGAGGAGGATCCGCTCGGGGTTGAGGATGTCCCACAGCACGACCGCGCCCCCGTGCAGCTCGCCCACCACGTTCTCGGCGGGCACGCGCAGCTTGTCGATGAAGACCATGTTGGACGGGGTCGTGTTCGCGCCCATCTTGGGGATCGGGCGGTAGGAGAGCTGCCCCGCCGCGACGGCCTCGGGCACGTTGACCAGGAACACCGTCATGCCGTTCGCCCGCGGCCTGGCGTCGGCGGCCGGGATGGTGCGCGTGACGAGCAGCATCCACGTGGCCCGCTGGACGCCCGTGATCCAGATCTTCTGGCCGTTGACGACGAACTCGCCGCCGTCCTGCCGGGCGAAGGTGGAGATCGCCAGGGAGTTGGACCCGGCGTCCGGCTCGGTCAGGGCGAAACACGTCTCGATCTCGCCGGTCGCGAGCTTCGGCAGCAGCTCGGCCTTCTGCGCGGCGGTGCCGTGCCTGGCCAGGGTCATCGCGCCGAAACCGGGCGTCAGCACGTACGTGAAGGCGGAGCCGCCCGCCGAGCCCGACGCCGCCAGCGTCTCCGTCGCCACCGCGAGCTCCAGCAGGCCCTGCCCCGCTCCGCCGTACACCTCGGGCACGGCGAGGCCGAGCCAGCCGCCCTTGGCGAGCTCCGCCCAGACCTCCTCGGGCCAGCGCTTCTCCGTCTCACACCGCTCCCAGTAGTCCATGCCGTAACGGGAGCAGATGTCGGCGATTCCCCGTTGTACGGCCTGCGCGCTCTCGGGCAGCGAGAAGTCCATGGCGGTCTCCATTCCTGGTGGCGTGGCAATACTAGAACGGAGTTCGGCTTTTTGGCGGATTCGAGATCACTCCGTGAGACCCGGCCTCAGCGGCGTGGCCGTCTCGCGTGGTAGACGAAGGCCGGGGGCAGGTTGCGCCACACCGTACGCCCCGGGACGACCTCCTCGAACGCGTCCGCCAGCCCCCGGCGGAACCGCAGCGCGGGCGGCAGCGGCCGCGCGTGGACGTACGAGAACGTGGTGAACGCCCCATTGGGGTCGAGCGCCTCGACGACCGCCGCCAGAAGCGAGGACTGGTGGGCCGGGGAGAACGCCGCCCAGGGGAGCCCGCTCACGATCACGTCGGCCGCCGGGAGGCGCCGGTCCGCCAGCAGCCGGGGGAGCCGCGCGGCGTCGCCGACGACGATCTCGACGCCGGGATGGGCGGCGGCGAGGTGGCCGGCGAGGCGCTGGTTGATCTCGACGGCGAGATGGCGGCCCCGGCCGCCGAGCCGCCGCTGGATCTCGGCGGTGAACGGGCCCGTCCCGGGGCCGAGCTCGACCACCACCGGGTCGCCGCGTTCCGGCACCGGCACGCACACCGCGGACGACAGCCGCCGCGAGCTCGGCGCGATCGCCCCCGTCACGGCGGGTGAACGCAGGAACTGCCCGAAGAAGAGCGCTGATTCGTTGGCCATGGCCCGAAGCTAGGGCCGCCGGCCTCGGGTGACCGCCCGCCCTCCGGCCCGTCCCGGCGGCCACAAGGCCCGCCCCGAGCGGCCACAAAGTGCCCGGCGGGCGGCCAGAAGGAGACGCGACGAGCGGCCAGAAGGAGGAGGCGTCCTCCTCCCTCTGGATGAACGAGGTGCGACCGCGCGCCGGATACCGTTCGTTCATGCGGTGGCGTGGCGCGGCGTGGGACGTTCTCCTGGCGGTATCCGGGGTCGTCCTGGACGTGCTCGTCACGTGGGGATCCTGGGGCGGGCCCTCGGCGCCGGTCTGGATCGCCGCGCTCTTCTCGCTCCTCGCCGGCCTCCCCATGGGCCTGCTGCGCCGCCGGCCGGGGCCGGTCGGCCTCTATCTGGCCGGACTGCTCGTGGTCTGCGACCAGCTCGGCGCGTTCACCGCCAACACCGCGCAGATCCTGCTGCCCATCTCCGTGGGCGTCCTGGCCCGCACGCGAGACCTGCGCTGGACGGCGCCCGTGGCGGTGCTCGCCGCCGTCGCGACGGCGATCAACCTGGCCGACCCGGGCATCGCCTTCACCAGCAACGCCTGGTTCTACTCGGTCGGCCTGATCGCCTTCCCCGTGATGGTCGGCCGTTACCTGCGGAGCCGGGAGAACCGCGTTCCCGCGGACTCCGCGCCGCTGCTCGATCTCCTGCTGGCCGGGGGCGGGGTCGCGTGCGCCGTCCTCGGCACCTGGCCGTTCTGGGACAGCGGGGCGCTCCCCGTCTGGGCCGTCGGCCTGGGGGTCGTGCTGGCCGGGCTCGCCCTCGGCGTGGTCCGCCGCCTCCCCGGCGCGGTGCTCCTGCTGCAGAGCCTCACGCTGGTCGTGGCCGACCAGTTCGCCCCCCGGACCGAGAGCAGCCTCCAGCTCCTCGCCCTGGTGACGCTGGGCGTGTTCGCCACCCGCGCGAGCTGGTCGTGGGTCGCCGCGGGATATGCCCTGACCTGCTCCGTCACCGCCATCGCGACCGTCGGCGACGGCACCGAGATCACGTTCTTCCGGGTGGTCGCGCTCATGGCGATCGTCACCGCTCCCGTCGCGATCGGCCGGTACGTCCGGGCGCGCCAGGCGGGGGCGCGGCAGGCCGGGGAGCTCGCCGTCGAGCGGCTGCGCGCCGACCGGCTCGCCGAGCGGGAGCGGATCGCCCGCGAGGTCCACGACATCGTGGCCCACCACGTCGGCGCGATGGTGCTGCGGGCGAGCGCGGCCCAGTACGCGGGGGCGACGGGACCGGCGGCCGAGGCGCTGACCGACATCAGGGAGACGGGCCACCGGGTCCTCGAAGACCTGCGCGGCCTGCTCACCGTGCTGCGCGACCCCGTGTGGGACGAGGCGGCGCGGGCGGAGGTCGTCCTGGCGGATCCCGGCGACGTGATGCGCGACGCCGCCGCCCGGATGGCCGCCGCGGGCCTGCGGGTGGACCTCCGCCTCGCCGCCGAGGCGGCCGCCGCGCCGCTCGTCGTGCGGGCGTCCGCGGCCAGGATCGTCCAGGAGGGGTTGACGAACGTGCTCAAGCACGCCGGTCCCGGCGCGCGGGCCGAGATCACCGTGGGCATGGAGAGGGACGCGATGACAGTGGAGGTCCGCAACGGCCCCGGCTCCGCCCGGCCGGAGGAGACGCTGCCCTCCACCGGTCAGGGCATCGCGGGCATGCGGGAGCGCGCCCGGGCCCTCGGCGGCCGCCTCAGCGCCGGGCCCGTGGAGGACGGCGGCTGGCGGCTGGCCGCCTCTCTGCCACTGCCCGACCGGCAGCCGGCCGCCGATCCCGAATGCCGTTGGACGGCCCCGGGGAGGACCGCGTGATCCGGGTCGTGGTCGCCGACGACCAGGCGCTCGTCCGCGCCGGGGTCCGGATGATGCTGGAGGCCGCCGGGGACATGGAGGTGTGCGGGGAGGCCGCCGACGGGGCCGAGGCCGTACGGCTGGCCGGAAGGCACCGCCCCGACGTGCTGCTGATGGACCTGCGGATGCCCCGGGTCGACGGGCTGGAGGCCACCCGCCGGATCCTCGCCCTCGACCCCGCCGCGCGGATCGTCGTGCTCACCACGTTCTCCGAGGACGCGAACCTCTACGCCGCCCTGCGCGCCGGGGCGCTCGGCTTCCTGGTGAAGGACGACCCGCCGGACCGCATGGTCGAGGCCGTACGGCGGGCCGCCGTGGGGGAGCCGCTGCTCGCGCCGTCCGTGCTGCGGCGCGTGGTCGAGCGGGCCCTCACGGCCGAACGGGCCGTCGTGCCGCTGCCAGGCAGCCTCACCGAGCGGGAGGTCCAGGTGCTCACCCTGGTCGGGATGGGCCTGTCCAACGCCGAGATCGGCGACCGGCTGCACGTGGGCGTGACGACGGTCAAGAGCCACGTCGCGGGGATCATGGACAAGCTGGCCCTGCGGAACCGCACCCAGGCCGCCGTGGTGGCGCACCGGTTCGGCTTGGTGGACGCCGAGTTCAACGCCCTGGATCCGCCACGCGGAGGGCGGCGGGGAGGCATGTAGGGTCTGGGGCGTGAACGCTGCCGAGGACCGGATCTGGACAGTCCCCAACCTGCTGAGCTTCCTCCGGCTGCTCGGCGTTCCGGTGTTCCTCTGGCTCGTGCTCGGACCCAGGGCGGACGGCTGGGCCATCGCCCTGCTCATGCTCGCCGGGTTCACCGACTGGCTCGACGGCAAGCTCGCCCGCGCCTGGGACCAGACCAGCAGGCTCGGCCGCCTGATCGACCCGCTCGCCGACCGCCTCTACATCCTCGCCACCCTCGCCGGGCTGGTCCTGCGGGGCGTCATCCCCTGGTGGCTGGCGCTGGCCGTGCCCCTGCGCGACGTCCTGCTCCTGTGGATCCCGCCCGTCCTGCGCCGCCACGGGTACGGCCCGGCCCTCCCGGTCCACTTCCTCGGCAAGGCCGGCACGGCGAGCCTCATGTACGCCTTCCCGCTGCTGTTCCTCGCCTCCCACCACGGGTGGTACGCCCAGATCTGCGCGATCTTCGGATGGGCTTTCGCCATCTGGGGAACTGGTCTGTATTGGTGGGCGGGGGTGTTGTATGTCGTACAGGTGCGCCAGCTAACGAAGGGGTGACCCGTGAAGGCCGTCGTCATGGCGGGCGGAGAGGGGACACGGCTCCGGCCGATGACCGCCAACCAGCCAAAGCCCCTGCTTCCCATCATCAACCGGCCGATCATGGAGCACGTGCTCCGGCTGCTGAAACGGCACGGTTTCACCGAGACGGTCGTCACCGTGCAGTTCCTGGCCGCCCTGATCCGCAACTACTTCGGCGACGGCGACGAGCTCGGCATGAGCCTCCACTACGCCACCGAGGAGATCCCGCTCGGCACGGCCGGCAGTGTGAAGAACGCCGCCGACAAACTGCGCGAGGACCGCTTCCTCGTCATCTCCGGCGACGCGCTCACCGACATCGACCTGACCGACATGCTGCGGTTCCACCGGGAGAACCGGGCGCTGGTCACCATCGGCCTCAAGCGGGTCCCCAACCCGCTCGAGTTCGGGATCATCATCGTGGACGAGAACGGCCGCATCCAGCGCTTCCTGGAGAAGCCCACGTGGGGCCAGGTGTTCTCGGACACCGTCAACACCGGCATCTACGTCATGGAGCCCTCCGTCCTCGACGAGATCGCCCCCGGGCAGTCCGTGGACTGGTCGTCCGACATCTTCCCGGCGCTGCTGGAGCGGGGGGCGCGGCTGTTCGGCTACGTGGCCGACGGCTACTGGGAGGACGTGGGCACCCACGAGAGCTACCTCAAGGCCCAGGCGGACGTCCTGGAGGGCAAGGTCAAGGTCGATTTCGACGCCTTCGAGCTGGCGCCGGGCGTCTGGGCCGCCGAGGGAGCCTCGGTCGACCCCGAGGCCGTGCTCAAGGGCCCCCTCTACATCGGTGACTACGCCAAGGTCGAGGCCGGAGCCGAGCTGCGGGAGTACACCGTGCTCGGCAGCAACGCCGTGGTCAAGGAGGGCGCCTTCCTGCACCGCGCGGTCGTCCACGACAACGTCTACGTCGGCCCGGCCGCCCACCTGAGGGGCTGCGTGATCGGCAAGAACACCGACGTGATGACCGGCGCCAGGATCGAGGAGAACGCGGTCGTCGGCGACGAGTGCGTCATCGAGGCGGAGGCCTACGTCTCCTCCGGCGTGAAGATCTACCCGTTCAAGACCATCGAGGCGGGCGCGGTCGTCAACACCAGTGTGATCTGGGAGTCGCGCGGCCAGCGCAGCCTGTTCGGCCCGCGCGGCGTCTCCGGCCTCGTCAACGTCGAGATCACCCCCGAGCTGTGCGTACGGCTGGCCAGCGCGTACGCCACGACCCTGAGCAAGGGCGACACGGTGGTCACCTCGCGCGACGCCTCCCGGGCCGCGCGGGCGTTCAAGCGGGCCGTGATCAGCGCGCTCAACTCCAGCGCCATCAATGTGGTCGATCTCGAGGCGGCCCCCCTGCCGGTCGCCCGGTTCAACACCTCCAGGGAGAACGTCAGGGGCGGCATCGCGCTGCGCACCACCGCCGGCGACCCCCAGAGCGTCGACATCGTGTTCATGGACGAGTCCGGCGCCGATCTCTCCCAGGCGGCCCAGCGGAAGCTGGAGCGGGTGTTCTCCCGCCAGGAGTACCGCCGGGCCTTCCCCGGCGAGATCGCCGAGCTGACCTTCCCCGCCAGGGCGGTCGAGACCTACGCCCGCGAACTGCTCGGCTGCGTCGACATGAGCGGGATCAAGGACGCCGAGATGAAGGTCGTCGTCGACTGCGCCGGGGGCACCTCCTCGCTCGTGCTGCCCAGCCTCCTGGGCCGCGCCGGGGTCGACGTGCTCACGGTCAACAACCGGCTCGACGACGCCTCGCCGACCGAGACCCTGGCCGAGCGCCGCCGCGACCTCCAGCGCCTCGCCGAGCTGGTGGCCTCCTCCCGGGCGGCCTTCGGCGTACGGTTCGACCCGGTGGGCGAGCGGGTCTCGCTGGTCGACGAGATGGGCCAGCTCATCAGCGAGGAGCGGGCGCTGCTCGTGGTGCTCGACCTGGTGGCCGCCGAGCGCAGGGGAGGCCGGGTCGCGCTGCCCGTCACGACCACCCGCGTGGCCGAGATGGTCTGCCGGTTCCACGGCGTGCAGGTCGACTGGACGGCCACGAGCGTGGACACGCTGACCACGGCCGCCAAACACCCAGACATGATCTTCGCCTGCGACGGCAGGGGCGGCTTCATCGTGCCCGAGTTCGCCCCCACGGTGGACGGGCTCGCGGTGTTCCTCCGCCTGCTCGGCCTGGTCGCCCGGACCAGGCTGTCGCTGAGCCAGATCGACGCCCGCATCCCGGAGGCCAAGCTCCTCAAGCGGACCGTCCCCACCCCGTGGGCCCACAAGGGCACCGTGATGCGCTCGGTCGTCGAGGCCGCCGAGGGCTACCGCCTGGACACCACCGACGGCGTCCGGGTGGTCGAGGAGGACGGGAGCTGGGCCCTGGTCCTGCCCGATCCCGCCGAGGCGGTCACCCACCTCTGGGCCGAGGGCCACGACGTGGACACCGCCCAGGCCATCCTCGAACGCTGGGCCCGGGTAGTGGAACAGGCCGCCGGCTCCCAATAACCCCCCTCCCTTCGTCCGTGATCGTCTCGGGGCGCCCTTCCGGCGTTTCGTGTTTGACAGTAAATGACCGGTCGTCTAGCATCTTTGTAGACCGGTCGTCTATGACCGGCGGACCGGCTTCTACCTGCAAAGGACAGTGTTAACGTGACAACCATGGGTAGCGATCGTGGACAGAAGGTCGCTGTGATCACCGGAGCGTCCCAGGGCATCGGCGCCGCCCTGATCGACGCGTTCCGCGGACTCGGCTACGGGGTCGTCGCCACGTCACGCTCGATCACGCCCTCCACGGACGCGGACGTCGTGACCGTGCGGGGCGACATCGCGGAGGCGGCCACGGCCGACCGGGTGGTCGCCGAGGCGCTGGGCCGCTTCGGCCGCATCGACACCTTGGTCAACAACGCCGGCATCTTCATCGCCAAGCCGTTCACGGACTACACCGAGGACGACTTCGCGGCGGTGCTCGGCGTGAACCTCGCGGGGTTCTTCCACATCACCCAGCGCGTTCTGGGCCCGATGGCCGAGCGGGGGAGCGGCCACATCGTCAACATCACGACCAGCTTCGTGGACCATCCCAACTCCAGCGTGCCGTCCGTGCTCGCCTCGCTGACCAAGGGCGGGCTGGCCTCGGCCACGAAGTCGCTGGCCATCGAGTACGCGAAGCGGGGCGTGCGAGTGAACGCCGTCTCGCCCGGGGTCATCAAGACCCCGATGCACCCCGCCGAGACCCATGAGACGCTCGCCGGCCTGCACCCCGTCGGCCGGATGGGCGAGATCGGCGACATCGTCGACGGCGTGGTCTTCCTCGAGTCGGCGCCTTTCGTGACCGGCGAGATCCTCCACATCGACGGCGGCCAGAGCGCCGGGCACTGACCCATGCCCGCACGTGCCTGGCACGTGCCCGCACGACCGGCGCCCGCGAGAACCCGGCTGACGCCGGTCGCGGGCGCCGTCGCAATGTAAACAGTGTGGCAGGATGGACCTTGAACGGTTGTGGGTTGTAGCGTTGGTCAGTCCACGCCCAGCGACGCTTCTTGACCTTTGTCCCTGATCAGCGTAAGTTGCGGCATTCGCAGTCTGAGCAAGTCGTGAGAGAGGCCGAGCCGATCGATGCCCAGCGTCTACTGCACGCAGTGCGGTCATGCCAACCCCGAGGATGCCCGTTTCTGTTCACGATGCGGTTCGCCGCTGAGCGCTCCGGCGCCCGTCGCTCCTGACACGACCTCGACGATCTCGCTCGAGGCGCTGGATAGTGAGACGGGCCAGACGCTTCTGCCGGACAGGTCGGCCGTCGAGCAGCTCCCTCCGGGGACCGCGCTTCTGGTCGTGATGCGCGGGCCGAACGCGGGCAGCCGCTTTCTGCTCGACAGTGACCTCACTACGGCGGGTCGCCACCCGGAAAGCGACATTTTCCTGGACGATGTGACCGTGTCCAGGAGGCACGTGGAGTTCTACCGGCGCGGTGGCCAGTTCACCGTCCGTGATGTCGGAAGCCTGAACGGCACCTACGTCAACCGTGAGCGGATCGAGGAGTTCCCGCTCGCGGGCGGAGACGAGGTGCAGATCGGAAAGTTCCGGCTGGTGTTCCTCACACGTGGCCCTGGAGGGCCATGATCGGTGAGGAGGGGGAGTCATGAGCGCGCAGGCCGTACGGGCGTTCATGAGCATCGGGGAGGTGCTCGCGCTTCTGCAGGGCGAGTTCCCCGACGTGACGATCTCCAAGATCCGGTTTCTGGAGGGTGAGGGGCTCATCGAGCCGCAGCGGAGCCCGTCGGGGTACCGCAAGTTCACCCACAACGACGTCGAGCGCCTGCGCTACATCCTCACCGCGCAACGTGACCACTACCTCCCGCTCCGGGTGATCAAGGATCATCTCGACGAGCAGGCCACCCGCCCGCGGGCCGTGCCCGGGGAGGCCCCTGCCGTACGGCTGAGCAGGGAGGAGCTGATCGAGGCCGCTGGGATCGACGAGGATACCCTGTCGGAGCTGGAGAGCTTCGGCCTCGTGGCCGAGGTGGCCCGCCAGTACGACGCCGACGCCCTGCAGGTGGCCCGCAGCGTGGGCGCTCTGGCCCGGTTCGGCCTGCACGCGCGGCACCTGCGGGCGGTCAAGGCGGCGGTCGAGCGGGAGGCCGGTCTGGTGGAGCAGGCGGTGGCGCCGTTGCTGCGCCGCCGGGCTCCGGGGGCGGTCGATCAGGCGGGGGAGACGGCCCGGGAGATCTCCGGACTTCTCCAGGAATTGCACACCGCATTACTTCGTGGCAGTGTTCGCGGCGTTCTGGGACGGTAAGGGGGCGCTGATGGGGCGGTGACCGGCTCACTCGCTCCCTCGCGGTGTTACGTTGAATGCCAGGTGATATGCCGCGACGCTTTGAGACGGAGTCGCCCGTGTTGCAGATGGAGGTCGTGGGGGTTCGCGTTGAGATGCCCTCCAACCAGCCGATCGTTCTCCTGAAGGAGACGAGCGGTGATCGGTACCTGCCGATCTGGATCGGCATGACCGAGGCGACCGCTATCGCGCTCGCGCAGGCGGAGGAGCCGCCGCCCCGGCCGCTGACCCATGACCTGTTCCGTGATGTGCTGGAGGCGTTGGGGGTGCGGCTGCGCACCGTCAACATCGTCGCGCTGCGGGACGGGATCTTCTTCGCGGATCTGGTGTTCTCGAACGGCGTAGAGGTGAGCGCCCGTCCCTCGGACTCGATCGCGCTGGCGTTGCGGACGGGGGCGACGATCTACGCCAGTGAGGACGTGGTCCAGGAGGCGGGGGTGAGCATGCCCGACGACCAGGAGGACGAGGTGGAGAAGTTCCGGGAGTTCCTGGACAACATCACCCCGGAGGACTTCGGCCGCGCGGGCTGACGGCGGGTGGAGTCCGGGGTTGATTTCGGGAGATAACGCTTCACGACGCGCCGTGCGGGGTCGTTGACTGAAAATGGCCCCGGTCCTACGGTGCAAGGGAAACCACGGTTGTAATTCACGAACCCCCAGATCAGACCGTGGGATGAGAGAAAGCCGGAGGTCCGCAGTGGCGGTCAGCAGCGGCGAGGGTAAGTCGGCCGGCCAGCATGACCCGGTTCGGCAGTCGGCGCGGGAGCGTGCCGGCGAGCAGGGCCTGCTGTTCGACGAGCAGCCGGCGGCGCTGCCCGAGAATGTCGGCTACCGGGGCCCCACGGCGTGCGCGGCGGCCGGCATCACCTACCGGCAGCTCGACTACTGGGCGCGCACCGAGCTGGTCCTGCCGACGATAAGAGCCGCGCAGGGCTCGGGATCGCAGCGCCTGTACAGCTTCCGCGACATCCTCGTCCTCAAGGTGGTCAAGCGGCTCCTCGACACCGGGGTGTCCCTTCAGCAGATACGCACCGCCGTACAGCACCTGCGTGACCGCGGGGTCAACGACCTCGCCCAGATCACCCTGATGAGCGACGGGGTCAGCGTCTACGAGTGCACGTCGGCGGACGAGGTGATCGACCTCCTGCAGGGCGGGCAGGGCGTGTTCGGCATCGCGCTCGGGCGGGTCTGGCGCGAGGTGGAGGGGTCGCTCGCCGAGCTCCCCGGTGAGCGCGCCGAGACGGAGTCCGACCCGGAGGGAGATCATCCGGCGGACGAGCTGGCCCGCCGCAGGAAGGCCCGCAAGACCGGCTGAGGGCCCGGCGAGACCTCCTGGAGCCCCCTGAGCGGCCTCTGGAGCAAGGGGGCGTCAGTCCCGATCCGGGGCACCCGGTAGAGTGAGGAACGCCGACGACCTCGTGCGGGAGAGTCCCCTTTGACAGGGGCGCCGAAGGAGCAAACCTCCCCGGAATCTCTCAGGCATCCGGTACCGCACGGACGAGGCGACTCTGAAAAGCAGGCGCACCAGCCAGGTGGGGCCTCACCGAAGGGGAAAGCCAGGTCCGTCGTGGCCCGGTGAAGCTCTCAGGTCCGATGACAGAGGGGGAGACCGCAAAAGCGACCGGCTGTGCCGTGGGGCACGGCGGGCGCGTAGGTCTCGACCCGTCCTGGAGGCCCCTGTCATGACCGATCGGTCCCCGCTCAGCGACCTTTCCGCCCCGCCTTTCGCGACCCGTCACATCGGCCCGTCCGACGCCGAGCAGGCGCGGATGCTGGAGGCCGTCGGCTACGAGTCGGTGGCCGATCTGGTGGCGGTCGCCGTACCCGAGGCCATCCGCACGAGCGGCCCGCTGGGCCTGCCGGAGGCGGTGAACGAGGCCGAGGCGCTGGCCGAGCTGCGGGCTCTGGCGGGCCGCAACCGGGTGCTCACCTCCATGATCGGCCTCGGCTACCACGACACGATCACGCCGGGAGTCGTGCTCCGCAACGTGCTGGAGAACCCGGGCTGGTACACCGCGTACACGCCCTACCAGCCGGAGATCTCCCAGGGGCGGCTGGAGGCGCTGCTCAACTTCCAGACCGTCATCACCGACCTGACCGGGCTCGACGTGGCGGGGGCCTCCCTGCTGGACGAGGCCACGGCCGCGGCCGAGGCGATGACGCTGGCCCGCCGGGCGAGCAAGGCGAAGACCAACGTCTTCGTGGTGGACGCCGACGCGCTGCCGCAGACGAAGGCCGTGCTGGCGACCCGGGCCGAGCCGCTCGGCATCACGCTCGTCGAGTCCGATCTCGCGGGAGACCTGCCCGAGTGCTTCGGGGTGCTGGTGCAGTATCCGGGCGCGAGCGGCCGGGTGGCGGGCTTCCGCGCCCTCAGCGAGCGGGCGCACGCCCAGGGGGCGCAGGTGATCGCCGCGGCCGACCTGCTGGCGCTGACGCTCCTGGCCGCCCCCGGCGAACTGGGCGCCGACATCGCGATCGGCTCGTCCCAGCGCTTCGGTGTGCCGTTCGGCTACGGCGGCCCGCACGCCGCGTACATGGCCGTCCGCGAGGGGCTGCAGCGGCAGATGCCGGGCCGCCTGGTGGGCGTCTCGGTGGACGCCGACGGCCGGCCCGCCTACCGGCTGGCCCTGCAGACGCGGGAGCAGCACATCCGCCGGGAGAAGGCCACGAGCAACATCTGCACCGCGCAGGTCCTGCTCGCCGTGCTGGCCTCGATGTACGCCGTCTACCACGGCCCGGACGGGCTGCGGCGGATCGCCCAGCGGGCCCACCGCCACGCCGTCGTCCTCGCTGCCGGGCTGCGGGAGATCGGCGTCGAGGTGGTCCACGAGGACTTCTTCGACACCGTGCTCGCCCGGGTGCCCGGACGCGCGGCCGAGGTCGTCAAGGCGGCCGCCGCGGCGGGGATCAACCTCCGCCACGTGGACGGCGACCACGTGGCCGTCGCCTGTGACGAGAAGACCACCACGGCCCACCTCGGCGCGGTCTGGACGGCGTTCGGCGGTTCGGAGATCGTCGTGGACGACGTCGACCGGGCGACTCCGGACGCGCTGCCCGCCGAGCTGGTGCGGGTCTCCTGCTTCATGACCCATCCGGTGTTCCACTCCTACCACTCCGAGACGGCGATGCTGCGCTATCTCCGGAGACTTCAGGACAAGGACATCGCGCTGGACCGGTCGATGATCCCGCTGGGCTCGTGCACGATGAAGCTCAACGCGACCACCGAGATGGAGCCGATCACCTGGCCGGAGTTCGCCCAGATCCACCCCTTCGTCCCCGTCGAGCAGGCCCAGGGCTACGTGGAGCTCATCGAGACCCTCGAAGGGTGGCTGGCCGAGGTCACCGGCTATGACCGGGTGTCGATCCAGCCGAACGCGGGCTCCCAGGGCGAGTTCGCGGGGCTGCTGGCCATCCGCGGCTACCACCGTGGCCGGGGCGAGTCCGGCCGGGACGTCTGCCTCATCCCGTCGTCCGCCCACGGGACCAACGCCGCCAGCGCCGTCATGGCGGGCATGCGGGTCGTCGTGGTGGCCTGCGACGACAACGGCAACGTCGACCTGGACGACCTCTCCGCCAAGATCGACAAGCACCGCGACGCGCTCGCCGCGATCATGGTGACCTACCCGTCGACCCACGGCGTGTACGAGGAGACGATCGTCGAGATCTGCGACCGGATCCACGAGGCCGGGGGGCAGGTCTACGTCGACGGCGCCAACCTGAACGCGCTGGTCGGCCTGGCCAAGCTGGGCGAGTTCGGCGCGGACGTCTCCCATCTCAACCTGCACAAGACCTTCTGCATCCCGCACGGCGGGGGCGGCCCCGGCGTGGGCCCGGTCGCGGTCAAGGCCCACCTCGCCGATCACCTTCCCGCGCACGTGTCGGCCGCGCCGTACGGCTCGGCGGGCATCCTGCCGATCTCCTGGGCGTACGTCAGGATGATGGGCGGCGAGGGGCTGCGCCAGGCGACCGAGCAGGCCATCCTGTCGGCCAACTACCTGGCCAGGCGCCTCGCGCCGCACTACCCGGTCCTCTACACCGGGCGCGACGGCCTGGTGGCCCACGAGTGCATCGTCGACCTGCGGCAGATCACCAAGGAGACCGGCGTCACCGTGGACGACGTCGCCAAGCGCCTGGTGGACTACGGCTTCCACGCCCCGACCATGTCGTTCCCCGTGGCCGGCACCCTGATGATCGAGCCGACCGAGAGCGAGGACCTGGCCGAGCTCGACCGTTTCGTGGACGCGATGATCGCCATCCGCGGCGAGATCGCCCGCGTGGCGTCGGGCGAGTACGACAAGGTGGACAACCCGCTCAGGAACGCCCCGCACACGGCCGACTGCCTCGTCGCCGACGAGTGGCCGCACGCGTACTCCCGCACCGTGGCCGCCTATCCGGTGCCCACGCTGCGCGACAACAAGTACTGGTCGCCGGTGCGCCGCATCGACCAGGCCTACGGCGACCGCAACCTCGTGTGCTCCTGCCCGCCTCTGGAGGCTTACGAGGACTGAGTCACCGCCGCCGCGACCGGATGAGCACAAGGACCCCTTCATCGGCGTGACCGGTTGCGCATGTGACTCCCGCGAAGGGGCCGGGATCGTTAGGATCTTGGTGATCGTTCCTCATCACTCCTGATCCCATGCGAGGCCCCTCATGACGGCCATCGATCCCCTCCAACACGGTCTGGGGCGGCGCATCGACCAGGCGCGCCGGCTCGCCGAGACGGGCGATCTGGACGCCGCGGCGGCGATCTTCGCGGAGCTCGCCGCCGACGCCGGCGCGCCCGACCAGGCCGACGCCGCGCTCGGCCTGTCCGTCGTCGCCGAGCGCATGGCGGAGCAGTTGCTGGCCGAGGGGGAGCCGGGGCAGGCCGCCGACGTGCTGTTACAGGCCCTGTCGGTGGGCGGCGTGGCCGACGCGGCCCGCCTGCGGGTGCTCCTCGGCATCGCGCATCTGGAGATGGCGTGCGGCGAGTTCGCCGGGGCGGTGGAGGAAGGGCGCTGGGAGGAGGGCGGCGCCGAGACGGGCGCGCTCGCGATCGAGCTGCTCGCCCGGACGCTGCCCCTGCGCGGCCGCGACGCCGACGCCGAAACCGTCTGGCGCTACGGGCTGGACCACCCCGACAGGGTCCTCGCCGAGCAGGTGCGGCTCCGCCTCACTCGCGACGTGCGCCCCGCCGTGCCCGGCCCCGTCGCCGCGCCTGTTACTGAGCCCGGCACTGACTGAGGCGGCGGCCGTGCGAATCGGCGGCCGGATCAGCGGCCGGAGCGCCGGCTGAGGGCGTAGGCCAGGTTGACGGCGACGATTCCGCCCCAGGCCAGGACGAGCCCGGTGGTTGCGGCGTTTGCGACAGCGATGCCTGTCAGGGGGATGCCGATGCCGAGCGACCCGAGCGCCACGCCGACGGCCGCGTCCTTCCGCGGCGGCTGCTGCGGCCGGTGGAAGGTCTGGGCGGCCACCTCGTTGCGCACCCGCGCGGCGATCTCCACGTCGAGCTTGTCGAGGAACGAGTCGACCAGCGCGTCCTCGTATTCGGGGCCGAGCTCGCGCCGGGTCGCGATGATCGCCCGGAGGTCCTCCCGCGTGGACGGCGCCGGCTGGTGCGTCGGTGGCGGCATCGGCGGCGTCATGGAGGGCGTCGTCACGGGCGGCTGCGATGATATGTCGGGCACGATGACATTCTGACCCCGACGGTGATCCCGCGCCATCCTCCATACGGAGGGGTCGCGCGTCCTGCGGAAGTCGTAGCCGGTACCGTCACCACCATGGAGTTCGCGACACCGCACGGCCCGGCGCTGGCCGAGGTCGAGGAGGCGGCGGCCCCCCGGCTGCTGCTGGTCCTCACCCACGGCTCGGCCGGGGGAGTGGAGGCTCCCGACCTGCTCGCCGTACGGGACGCCGTGCTGGCCATCGGAGGCACGGTGGCGCGGGTGGTTCAGCCGTTCCGGCTCCGGGGGGCGCGGGCGCCGGGATCGGCGGTCAAGCAGGATGAGGCGTGGATCGCCGTCGTGGCCGAGCTGCGGAAACGCTATCCCGGCCTGCCGTTCGCGCAGGGAGGCCGGAGCAACGGGGCCAGGGTCGCCTGCCGTACGGCACGGGCCGCCGGGGCCGAGGCGGTGATCGCGCTGGCGTTCCCCCTCCACCCGCCGAGCCGGCCCGATCGGTCGCGGGCTGATGAGCTGCGGCAGGCGGGGACCGAGGTGCTGGTGATCAACGGGGATCGGGACCCGTTCGGCGTTCCGGAGGCGGCGGACGCGACGCGTCTGGTGGTCCTTCCGGGGGAGGGTCACGACCTGAACAGGAATCCCGCCCAGGTGGGCGAGGAGGCGGCGCGGTGGCTACGAGGGCTCCCGGCTTTCGGGACTCCGGGGGCCGGTGGGACTAGGCGGCGCTGATGGCCATGTCGGTAGGGCGGTGCGGAGCGATCACCGCGCCGTCGGGCAGGAGCTCTCCGGTGTCCTCGAAGAGCACGACGCCGTTGCACAACAGGCTCCACCCCTGCTCGGGGTGGGACGCGATCGTGCGGGCGGCTTCTCGGTCCTTCGCTTCCGCGCTCGGACAGGCCGGGTCATGAGGGCACATCGCCGGGGCTCCGTGTCTTTCTCGTTCGCTCGTGGTCAGTGATCGGGTCGGTCATCGGGAAGCCGGTGCGGACACCGGTCCTGATGTCTTCCTTCCCTTTTTTACGTGGGACGAGCGTGTGGGGTTGATGTATGACGAACTGCATAGTGGACTACACCAGTTTGCAGGCGGGTCCCACCGGCATGACATAGTCCGTTCGGACGGTTTCCGCCGGTCCGGGTGGGGGCCCGGAGGCTGCCCGAGCGGACTCCCGCACACTGATGTGACCTACCGCACAAGAGTGCCCCATGGACGATAACGGTCCAACTTCGACACGCCGTCCATCTGGTAACTGAGTCGTTACCATTTCTGGCACGTCCGCGCCGCGCCGCCCGGTGCGTGGTCCGGATATGGCCGCGTCAGCGTTCGAGGCCGCTGATGAGCGCGTCGAGGCCGTCTTCGAACTCGCGCTCC
This sequence comes from Planotetraspora sp. GP83, assembly GCF_041262585.1. NCBI lineage: Bacteria > Bacillati > Actinomycetota > Actinomycetes > Streptosporangiales > Streptosporangiaceae > Planotetraspora > Planotetraspora sp. GP83. The sequence continues at coordinate 64,991 of NZ_JBGCBZ010000001.1, forward strand.
CCTTCGGCCGTCCGCGCGTCGCGCACCGTCGCGTCGGGGTCGGCCCAGCCCGACTGCTGCACCTCCACCGCGACGCTCCCGAAGACGTAGGCCCGCAGGGCCCGGACGGCGCCGGCCGCGTCCGCGAGGCCGGCGTCCTGGAGCTGCTCGGCCTGTTCCCTGATGGCGATCAGCGCCGACCCCTTGGGCGGTTTGGTCAGGGCCAGCGACAGCACGCCGGGATGCTCAAGCAGTGCCGTGCGGCCGGCACGGGCCCAGGCGCGCGCCCGGTCCTGCCAGGAGGCCGGCTCCGAGGGGTCGACGTGAACGGTGGTGACGTGCTCGGCGAGGACGTCCAGCAGCGCCTCCTTGCCACGGGGCAGGTGGTGGTAGATCGCCATCGCCTCGACCTGGAGGGCGTCGCCCAGCCTCCGCATGGTCAGGCGGCGCAGGCCCTGTCCGTCGGCGATGTGGAGGGCGGCGTCGATGATGCGTTCCAGGGACAGGGGGACCGGAGGTCGCTTGGCAGGCACGGCGATCATGCTGCCACATCTGTCCTTACTTCGTAAAGGACGGCGCACCCTGGCGTGCGGGGGCGTCGCGGAAGCGCGTACGCTACCGGCAGTGATGAGCCGGCTGAGAGCCGGCTGATGAGTCGTCCGACATGGAGGGGCTGACGATGGCGTTTTTCCGTCCGCGTGTGAGCCGGGAGGCGGAGGTCCGCTACCACGCGGACCTGGAGGTCGGGCGGAGCTTCGGCGCTCTGCTGGGGAAGGCCCGGGAGGCCGAGCGGGAGTTGCGCGCCAAGCAGGCCGCCAGAGCCCCCCTGGAGGAGCAGCGCGAGGCCGGCCTGGTCCTGGACCGCGCCCTCACGGAGGCGCTGCGCGCGGCCGAGGCGGCGCAGCGGGCCACGCTCGGCGTGAAGTCCTACGACGACCGCATCGCCCGGCGCAAGGGCAGGGCGACGCCTGAGGGCGCGATGTGGACCGCCGAGGTGAGCCGCCTGCGCACCCTGCGCGAGGCGCATCGGCTGACCGGAATCCCGCGCGTCCCGCGTGCCTCCGCCGTCATCCGGTAGCACGTGCACAAGCGCCTTTGATAAGCGCCTTTCATCCGGTACGCCGTTCATCTGTTAAGACCGTTCAGCCGCGATAGCCGTAGCGCTGAAACCGCCCGGACCGTGGGAACGCGGGCCGGGCGGCGCCGTCATCAGGGGTCACGTGGATCTGGCGACCCGGGGTTCTCCGGGAGATCCGGGAGGGATCGGGCATGAGGCCCCGGGAAGCGTTCCCCGGCCCTGCCCGCACCGCTTTGTCGCGTTAAGGCACGCCTTACGTTGGGCGATCGTGATCGGTTACCTTGGAGCCGACGCTTCCCCCGGAACCGCGGTGCTCCTCGCCGCGGTGACGCGCGGACCAGGAGCGGCGGTTCGTCGCCGATCGCGAAGGGCTACATGAACGAGCTGAAGGGGATCGGGCCGGAGCACGGGGTCGATTGTGGCTAGCCCCGGCGGCGGAACGACCGTCTGGCGCACCTTCGGCTGGTCCTTAGGCGTTTCCCTCGCCGCCCTGCTCATCGCCTACCTCGTCGGGGGGGCGGAGGTCGTCCCCGTCGTCCTCATCCTGGCGATCCTGGAGATCTCCCTGTCGTTCGACAACGCGGTGGTAAACGCGCTGGTCCTGCGCCGCATGGACGTCTTCTGGCAGCGGATGTTCCTCACCGTGGGCATCCTGATCGCCGTCTTCGGCATGCGGCTGATCTTCCCGTTCATCGTCGTGGGGCTCACAGCCGGGCTGGGGCCCGCGAGCGTGGTCGATCTGGCCATGAACCGGCCCGACCTCTACGCCGATCGGCTGCACGCGGCACATCCCGCCATCGCGGCCTTCGGCGGGATGTTCCTGCTCATGATCTTCCTTGACTTCATCGTCGAGGAGCGCGACGACCCCTGGCTGCGGCCGATCGAGCGGGTCTTCGTGCGGTTCGGCAGGATCCAGTCGCTGTCGACGATCATCGCTCTCATCGGGCTGCTGCTGGCGTCGCGGCTCGCCGAGCCCGCGGGCGGCCCGCAGGTCCTCGTCGCCGGAGTGCTGGGCCTGGTCACCTATCTGGCCGTGAGCGCCCTCGGGGACTTCTTCGAGGAGCAGGGCGGCGGCCAGTCCGGAGCGGCGGCCCGGTCGGCGGGCGGGGTGGGGTTGTCGCTCTTCCTCTATCTCGAGGTGCTGGACGCGTCGTTCTCCTTCGACGGTGTGGTGGCGGCGTTCGCCATCACCTCCAACATCTTCGTGATCACGCTGGGGCTCGGCATCGGCGCGCTGTACATCCGGTCGATGACCGTCTACCTCGTCCGCGCCGGGACGCTGGAGAAGTACATCTACCTGGAGCACGGCGCCCACTACGCGATCGGCGCGCTCGCGCTGCTGCTGCTCGCCGGCATCCGGCTGGACATCCCCGAACTGGTGACCGGGCTGATCGGCGTCGGCCTCATCCTCGCGGCGTTCGTCTCGTCGCTGATCTACAACCGGCGGGCCGTGACCCGGGAACCGGTGACGGAGGACGACCCCGTGCGCAGTTGACCCATCGGGGGAGAGTACGGCTCACGCCGGGGCGGCGGTGCGCCCGGCGCGAGCCGTACGGGTCAGCTCGCCCAGTCGAGAAGCGGCCGGGTGTTGCTCGGGTGGCGCAGCTTGGAAAGCGACTCCTTCTCAAGCTGGCGGATCCGCTCCCGGGTCAGGCCCAGGTGCTTGCCGATCTCGTCGAGGGTGTGCGGCTTGCCGTCGGCGAGGCCGAAGCGCAGGGACATGATCTTGGCCTCGCGCGGGGTCAGGTTGCCCAGCACCCCCTTGAGCTGCTCGGCCAGGAGCTGCCGGTCCACGACCTCGGACGCCTCGGGGGAGTCCACGTCCTCGATGAGGTCGCCGATACGGGTCTCTCCGTCCTCGCCGATCGTGGAGTCGAGGCTGATCGGCTGCCTGCTCGTGCGGAGCAGTTCCTCGATCTGGTCGGGTGTCTTGTCCAGCTCGGCCGCCAGCTCCTCGGGGGTGGGCTCCCGGCCGAGACGCTGGTGCATGTCCCGCTCCACGCGCGACAGCTTCGACAGCATCTCCAGCACGTGGACGGGGAGGCGGATCGTGCGGGCCGAGTCGGCGAAGCCGCGCTGGATGGCCTGCCTGATCCACCACATGGCGTAGGTGGAGAACTTGTAACCCTTGGTGTAGTCGAACTTCTCCACCGCGCGGATCAGGCCGAGATTGCCCTCCTGCACGACGTCGAGCAGGGCCATGCCGCGGTCGGTGTACTTCTTCGCCACGGACACGACCAGGCGGAGGTTGGCCTCCAGCATGTGGTCCTTGGCGCGCTTGCCGTCCTCGATGACCCACTCCAGGTCGTCGCGGACGCCGGGGGCCGGCTTCTCGCCGCTCTCCAGGGCGGCCTCCAGCTTGTACTCGGCGTACAGCCCGGCCTCGATGCGCTTGGCGAGTTCGACCTCCTGGGCGGCGGTCAGCAGGGTGCGCCGGCCGATCGACTTCAGGTAGGTGTGGACGGAGTCGCCCATGACCGAGGAGTTGTCGTCGAGGTCCATGGTCTCGGTTTCCTCGGCCTCGGACTCCTCCGCGGTCCATTCCTCGTCCTCGCGGGACTCGTCGGCCTGCTTCGCCGCGTTCTCGGGCCTGGCGGGCCTCTCGGCCTTGGCGGCCGCCCGCTTGGAGGCGGCGGTCGCGGCGGTCGCGGTGGCCCTGCGGGTCTTGCGGGCGGGTGCTGTGGCGGTCCCCGTGGCCGGGGCGCCGGTGTCGTTGTGGCCGTCTTCCGCGGCCAGGCTCACGCCCGCCTCGGTGAGCTCGCGCAGGATCGAGCGGCCCTCGGCGGGGCTGACGCCGGACCTGGCAAAGGCCTCGCGCAGCTCCGACAGGGAAAGGTGACCCTGCGCACGCCCTCGGTCCAGGAGCCGGTCGAGAGTCGTCGGGGTCACCTCGCTCGCGGGCGAGGTCGCCACGGCGGTGCGGGGCATGAGGACACCTCCTCCTTTACGGAGTTGATCAGTCTGTGGTGGTCGGGTGGTCGCGGCGGCAGGCGCGCGCACCAGTATCAATAACGCGAACGAGTCCGGTTTGTTCCCGCCGGGTCTCGTGTGACCGCCCCCGGGGGTCACCAGCGGGCACTTGGGGCCGGGAGGCGGGTGCCCCGGTTTTCGCGCGCGGCCGCACGCCGTCCGACCGTCGCGGACCGAGTTCCGCAGCCATACAGCCGCGGCCATGAACAGACGCGGGCGTGATCACGCGGTCGCGTGTCGCCGAGATCTGGCGGAAGCGGGGACGGCGGGCAGGCGAGACCTCAGTTGCCGGGGCCGACGATGCTGATGCTGACCTGCGGCATCGGCATGGGCTCGGCGCCCTCCATCTTCTCCGGGGTCCAGTAGTCGGCGACCTCGTCCGGATCCTCGTTGATCTCCTTGGACACCACGCCGGGGTCGTAACCGGGGCTCTGCGTGGGGTTGCCGGTGATCTCGACAGGGCCGGGAGGGGCGGGGGTCACCTGCCCGTGGCCGGGCCCCTGCTCGGTCATCATGGTGGCCTGCTGGAGCCGGCCCGCGGAGGCTGTCGCGGCCACGGACACTCCCCCCACGAGGACGGCGCCGACGACTCCTGTGGAGATCAGCATCCTGCGGGTCGGTTTCATGGAGACGCCCTCCTTCTCTGCCTATATAGACGCATGGAGGTCATTTATGGTTCCGCAGGGCGACCATATCCGGTTTTCCGTTTGGCAACATCGGGATCTCCCGCACCACGTCCACCATGCGTGGCGCGGCGTAGGCGGGCAAACGTTCCTTGGCGAACTCCCGCAACTCGCCCAGGGTGACCTCGCCGACCACGACGGCCACGACGATCTCCCCCCACTCGGGGTCGGGCCTGCCGACGACGGCGACGTCCCTGACCTGGGGATGCCGGGCCAGTACGTTCGCCACGACGGCTGGGACGACCTTCCGGCCGCCGGTGTTGATGACGTCGTCGGCCCGGCCGAGCACCCTGAGCCGGCCGTCCTCGATCACGCCCAGATCGGACGTGACGAACCAGCCGCCCTCGAAGGGGCCGTCCTCGCGCAGCCGGTAGCCGGAGAACAGGACGGGCCCGGCGATCCGGACCCGCTCGTCCGCCCCGATTTTGAGATCTACATTGTCAAGGGGCACGCCGTCGTACACACACCCGCCGCTGGTCTCGCTCATGCCGTACGTCGTGACGACCCTCGCGCCGGCGGCGGCGGCCTCGTCGATCAGGCCGGGGGGAGGGGCGGCCCCGCCCAGCAGGATCGTGCGGAACGCGGAGACGCCGGCCTCGCCGATCGGTGTGTCGAGCAGCCGCCTGAGCTGCGTGGGCACCAGCGACACGTGGTCGGCCCCGCTCCGCGCGACGTCGCCGGGGGAGAAGCGCTCGTGGATGATCGGCTCTGTGCCGCTGAGCAGCGAACGGACCAGCACCTGCATGCCGGAGACGTGCGACGGCGGCAGGCAGCACAGCCAGCGCTCGCCCGCCCCGGCTCCCAGGCGCGCCAGTGACGCGCGCGCCGAGGCCGTCAGCGCCTCCGCCGTGAGCTCCACGCCCTTCGGGACGCCGGTGGACCCCGATGTGGCGATGATCACAGCGGCGTCGCTGCCCACGCCGTCCGGCTCCCGCCGTACGCCGTCGGGCGTGACGACATGCGTCGGCCGAAGGGCCGCGAGGGCGGCGTCGAGCGAGGGGCGGGGCAGGTCGGGCGACAGCGGCAGCACGGCGGGGCCGTCGCCCCACAGCGCATGCTGTACGGCGTCGGCCATCGCGGGCCCGGGAGGCAGCAGCAGAGCGTGCACCGGGCGGTTTCGGAGACTGCTGGGCACGGACGTAAGGTTAGTCCCGGTACGTGGGCGGCCGGTGAGCGGCCGATTGTGACGAACCGACACGTCACGGCTGATACGTGACGACTGATACGTACGACTGAGGAGCGAGCGTGGCGAGCGGGGTCGACTGGAAGCGGTCAGGCGAGTACGAGGACATCGTCTACGAAACCGCGGAGGGCATCGCGAAGATCACGATCAACCGGCCGGAGCGGCGCAACGCGTTCCGCCCGACGACCCTCTTCGAGCTCCGGGACGCGTTCAACGTCGCCCAGGAGGACACCGAGGTCGGCGTGATCATCTTCACGGGCGCCGGTGACAAGGCGTTCTGCTCGGGCGGCGACCAGAAGATCCGCGGCGACGACGGGTACGTCGACAAGACGACCCACGGCATCGGCCGGCTGAACGTCCTCGACCTCCAGGTGCAGATCCGGCGCCTGCCCAAGCCCGTCATCGCGATGGTCGCGGGCTACGCGATCGGCGGCGGCCACGTGCTGCACGTGTGCTGCGACCTGACGATCGCCGCCGACAACGCCCGGTTCGGCCAGACCGGCCCGAAGGTGGGGTCGTTCGACGGCGGCTACGGCTCGTGGCTGCTCGCCGAGACCGTCGGCCTCAAGCGGGCCCGCGAGATCTGGTACCTGTGCCGCCAGTACGACGCCCAGACCGCGCTGCAGTGGGGCCTGGTGAACGCCGTCGTCCCGCTGGAGAGGCTGGAGGAGGAGACCGTCCAGTGGGCGCGCGAGCTGCTGGAGAAGTCGCCGCTGGCGCTGCGCATGCTGAAGGGCGCGCTCAACGCGGTGACCGACGGCGCGGCCGGCATGCAGCAGTTCGCCGGTGACGCCACGCTCCTGTACTACATGAGCGAGGAGGCCCAGGAGGGCCGGGACGCGTTCAAGGAGAAGCGCGCGCCCGACTTCGCGAAGTTCCCCCGCCGTCCGTAGATGAGGCTTCTTGGATGCCGGCACCCGGAGCCGCCCGGCCCGCGCCCGGGTGGCCCGTGGTCGGGTGGCCCGTGCCGTACGCTTGCGGCCTCGGGAGCGGGAGGAGGCGGCCGCGTGCCTCGAGACGTGCCTCGAGACGTGCACGGAGGCCTGCATGGAGGCCTGGCCGCCGTCCGGCTCGCGGGTGAGGTGGGGGCGTGAACCCGGCCACCGCTCTCGCCACCGTCTTGGTCGACGAGCTCGTGCGCTGCGGGGTCACCGACGTCGTGCTCGCCCCCGGCTCCCGCTCGGCGCCGCTGGCGCTCGCCGTGCACGCGGAGTCGCGGCTCAGGCTGCACGTCCGCATCGACGAGCGGTCGGCCTCGTTCCTCGCGCTCGGGCTGGCCAAGCGGTCGGAGCGGCCGGTCGTCGTCATCTGCACGTCCGGTACGGCCGCCGCCAACTTCCACCCCGCCGTCGTCGAGGCGTCGGAGGCGGGTGTGCCGCTGCTCGTGCTGACCGCGGACAGGCCGCCGGAGCTGCGCGGCACCGGGGCCAACCAGACCATCGACCAGGTCAAGATGTACGGCTCGGCCGTCCGGTGGTTCGCCGAGGTCGGCGTGCCGGAGGAGAGGCCTGGCCAGGTGGCCTACTGGCGGTCGCTGGTATGCCGCGCCCATCAGCGGGCGGCCGGGCCGTCGGATCCCGGGCCGGTCCACCTCAACGTGGCGTTCCGCGAGCCGCTGATCCCCGACGGCGAGACGGCCTGGTGCGAGTCGCTCGACGGCGACGCCGGGGGCGCGTGGATCCGGGCGAGGGTCGCGCCGCCCGCGTCCGCGCTGCACATCCCGCCCACGCGTCGGGGCGCGCTGGTGGTGGGCGACGGCGCTCCGGGCGTCCGGCGGTATGTCGCGGCCGCGGGGATGGCCGGGTGGCCGGTGCTGTCGGAGCCCAACGGCGGCGGCCGATACGGCGACCACGCCATCTCGACGTACCACTTCCTGTTGGGGGACCCGGAGTTCGCCGAGGCCCACCGGCCGGACGTGGTGGTCACCCTGGGCCGTCCGGGGCTGTCACGGCCGCTGCTGTCGTGGCTGCGGCGGGCCGACGAGCACATCGTCGTCGCGCCCGACCTCACCCGGTGGCCCGACCCGACCCGGTCGGCCACCCAGGTCGCGCAGGCCGTGGAGATCTCGATCGCGGCGGGCGACGACTCGTGGCTGCGCTCGTGGCGCCACGCCGACCACGTGGCCCGCGAGGCGGTCGACGCCGTGCTGGACGAGTCGGGGCTGACCGAGCCGCGGCTGGCCCGCGACCTGGCCGACCTGCTTCCCAACGGCTCGCTGCTGGTCTGCGGGTCGTCCATGCCGATCAGGGACCTCGACCAGGCCATGCGTCCCCGGCGGGGGCTGCGGCTGATGGCCAACCGGGGCGCTTCCGGCATCGACGGCATGGTGTCCACCTCCATCGGCGCGGCCCTCGCGCACAACGGCCCGGCGTACGCGCTGATCGGCGATCTGACGCTGCTCCACGACCAGAACGGGCTGATCCTCGGCCCGCGCGAGCCGCGGCCCGACCTGTGCCTGGTGGTCGTGAACAACGACGGCGGCGGGATCTTCTCGCTGCTGCCGCAGGCCGCGCTGAAGGCGCCGTTCGAGCGGGTCTTCGGCACGCCGCACGGCGTGGACCTCGCCTATGTCGCGGCCGCGGCCGGCGTGCCGTACACGCTGGTGCCGGACGTCGAGGAGCTGTCGAAGGCGATCAGGGGAGAGGGCCTGCGGATGGTGGAGGCGCGCACCGACCGGCAGCGCAACGCCGCCGTCCACGCCGCGATGCGCGACGCCGTGCGCGCCGCCCTGCGCTCGTGAAATCCCGGTCCGCGTAAGCCCTGGGTCGGAGCTCGGGGCGGGGTGTCGCCCTCGGGGCGGATGGGCGGAGACCGCCGTGTGGTCCTCTGGAGGGATGTGCCACTCGCGCGGCGACGGCACAATGGACATGGATCCGCCCGAGGATCTCGCGCCTGATTCCCCCGTGAGGTGCAGGACATCCCCAATAGAGCCTTTCCCGGCAGAGGAGTGACATGCACGTCGACGAGTGGCTGCAGACCATTCCGTCCATCTGGGTCTACGTGCTCGTGGCCGCCGTCGTGGGTCTGGAGAGCCTCGGGATCCCCCTGCCGGGTGAGATCGTGCTGGTGAGTTCCGCGCTGCTGTCGGCCAAGGGCGTGGTCAGCCCGCTCGTCGTCGGGATCTGCGCGAGCGGCGGGGCGATCGTGGGCGACTCGATCGGCTACTTCATCGGGCGCAAGGGCGGACGGCCGCTGTTCGACCGGCTGGGGCGGCGCTTCCCCAAGCACTTCGGGCCGGCCCACATCGCCAAGGCGGAGCAGGTCTTCCACCGGTGGGGCATGTGGGCGGTCTTCTTCGGCCGGTTCGTGGCGCTGCTGCGGATCCTCGCGGGGCCGCTCGCCGGCGCGCTGCACATGCCGTACTGGCGCTTCCTGATCGGCAACGTGCTCGGCGGCGTCCTGTGGGCGGGCGGCACCACGGCGGCCGTCTACTACCTGGGCATCGTGGCCGACAAGTGGCTGAAGAGCTTCTCCTGGGTGGGCCTGGTCGTGGCGCTGCTGTTCGGGCTCGCCACCACGATGTGGCTGAAGCGGAAGGCGGCCAAGGCCGTCGCCGAGGAGGAGTCGGAGCCCGAGACCGTCGTCGCCTGACCCGCCCCGCGCGAACACCCCCCCGCGCGAACACCCCCCCGCGTGATCATGCACGAGTTCCCATTGCTGCGCCCTGAGCCGCGGGAATCCCGGCCGTGATCATGCGTGGGTCTCCCGGTCAGCGCTCGATGAGCGTGACCTCGAGGGAGTAGTGCGAGGCGCGGTAGACGTGGGAGCCGTGCTCGACGGCCCTGCCCTGGTCGTCGTAGGTCGTGCGGACCATGGTCAGCAGCGGCGCGCCCCGGTGCTCGTCCAGCAGCCGGGCCTCGGCCGGGGTCGCCGCTCTCGCCCCTATCCGCTGGTTGGCCACCCTCATCCGCACTCCGGCCGCCCGGAGCAGCTCATAGAGGCCGCGCTCCTCCAGCGCGGAAGCCGACAGCGGCGCGGTGCCCAGCGGCAGCCAGTTGTGCAGGAGGGCGAGCGGCTCTCCCGCGGCGTAGCGGAGCCGCTCGACCCTCAGCAGCTCCGTCCCGGCCGGAAGGCCGAGCACCTCGGCCATGCCGTCGTCCGCGGCGACCGTGTCGATGGACAGCACCCGCGTCCCGGGCTCCTGCCCGGCCCGCCGGAGGTCGTCGTAGAGGCTGGTCAGCTCGACCGACCGCTTCACCTGGCCGTGCACGACCTGCGTGCCCACGCCGCGCTTTCGGACGAGCAGGCCCTTGTCCACGAGGTACTGGATCGCCTGCCGGATCGTCGGGCGGGACAGGCCCAGGCGGTCGGCCAGGAGGATCTCGTTGTCCAGGCGGGAGCCGGGTGGGAGGTCACCGCGCCGGATGGCCTCGGAGATCTGCTCGGCGACCTGGAAGTAGAGGGGGACCGGGCTCGACCGGTCCAGGTCGATCTCCAGGTTGCTCATGTTCTCCTCCTCAGCCGGGCCTGATCTTAACCGCCGTCAGGATGTCCGGACAATCAGCAACAGGGGTAGAAAGTCCTATTGTCAGGACAATCATTGAAACTGGTTCCCGGGAGGTCAGACCGGTTCCTCGTGCTCAACCGCGGCACGAGCCTCGGCGAGTACGGCAAGGGCGACATCACCAAGGAGGACCTCACGTCGCTCATGGCCGGGGGCGCCGAGCTCGACGAGCTGGCCCACGAGATCCAGAGGGCGGAGGCCGTACCCGCCGATCGGTAAGGCGGTGTGACGAGGCTCAGATGAGGCCGCGCTGGGCGGCGGCCAGGCTGGAGGCGGTCTTCGTCAGCTCGTCGGTCAGCTCGGGGAGCCGGTCGTCACCGAGCCGTACGGCCGGGCCCTGGATGGCGATCGCCGCCAGTACGGCGCCCCGGCCGTCGCGCAGCGGGACCGCGACGGCCCGGACGCCGACGACCCGCTCCTCAAAGTTGACCGCCGCTCCGCGGCTTCTGATCCGGTCGAGCTCGGCGGCCAGGCCGGAGCGGGTGGTGATGGTCGCGCCGGTGTAGCGGGTGAACGGCTCCTCCATCGTGACCTCGGGGTCGCCGAAGGCGAGCAGCGCCTTGCCCATCGCGCAGACGTGGATCGGGTTGCGCGACCCCGGCTCCTGCTCGTAGCGCAGCGGGTGCCGTGAGGGCACCTGCAGCAGCACCGCGACCTCGTCGCCGATCCGGACGCCCAGGTTGACCGCCTCACCGGTCCGGTCGCGGAGCTTCTCCAGCTCGGGGAGCATCATCGTGGCGCCGAGCCGTTCGAGCGCGAGCCGCCCGAGGGTGGCCGTGGTGATCCCCAGGTGGTAGCGCTCGGTGACCTGGTCCTGGCCGAGCATCCCCGCCGAATGAAGCGCGCGGATGATCCGGTGTGCGGTGCTCACCGACAGGCCGAGCCGGTGCGCGACCTCGGTCGGGGTGAGGGTCGGCGTGCGTTCGAAGGTGCGCAGGACAGCGATGGCCCGCTCGACCGCCTGGGTGCCCCTCCGAAGATTCTCCGTGTCCACCAGCACAGCTTAGAGCGCCGAGCCGGATAATTCCCTAGTCTATTGACAGGTTTTTAGGGGATTCTTACTATGTGGGACATAGATCATGCAATGTGGGATATGCCGTAGGAGAGGACCCCGGTCTCATGTCAGGTAGACGCCCATTCATCGCGTCGGCGCTGGTCGCGGCCGTCCTGGCGCTCGCCGCCTGTGGCGGCGCCCCTGCCGGGACCACCGCCCAGACGGCCGACGGCACTCTCAAGTGGGGGTGGACTCTCCCGACGACGTGGGACCCGGTGACCTCCAGCGCCGGCAACGACGTCAACGCGCTCTCGCTCGTCTACAGCTCCATCACCCGGCTGGACGACAAGGGCACCCCGATCCCCGGCCTCGCCGCCGCCTGGAAGTACGGCGCGGGCGGCAAGGAGATCACGTTCACGCTGCGGCCCGGTCTGACGTTCACCGACGGCTCGCCGTTGGACGCGGAGGCCGTGCAGAAGAGCATCCTGCGCGGGCGGGACGAGAAGGACTCTTTGATCGCCTCCCAGCTCCACAGCGTGGCCGACGTGAAGGTCACCGGCCCGCAGGAATTCCAGGTGATCCTTGCCCAGCCCGACTACCAGATCCCCTACCTGTTCGCCGGCAAGACCGGCATGGTCGTCAGCCCCAAGGCGTTCGAGGCCGACCCCAAGGGGGTCAGCGCCAAGCCCGTCGGCGCCGGGCCGTTCACGCTGGTCCAGCTCGTGCCGAACGACCACGCCACGCTCCGGCGCAACCCCTCCTACTACGACGTCGCGAACATCCACCTGGCCGGATTCGAGGTGAAGGCCATCCCCGAGCCGGCCACCGTCGTCGCGGGCCTCCAGTCGGGGCAGTACGACGTGGCCACGATCCCGCCCAGCCAGATCGACGCGGCCAAGGCGGCCGGGCTGAAGGTCGACGTCATCCCGTCGCTGACGGTCCGGGTCCTCGACGTGAACAGCGGGATCGCGCCGTTCGACAACCCCAAGGTCACCGAGGCGCTGAAGTACGCGGTGGACCGGAAGGCGCTGCTCGACACCTCCCAGTTCGGGATCGGGGAGGTGAACGTGCAGCCCTTCCCGCAGGGCCACATCGGCTACGACCCCTCGCTCGAAGGCCTGTACCCGCACGACCCGGCCAAGGCCAGGCAGCTCCTCGCCGAGGCGGGCTACCCCGGCGGGGTGGACGTCCCGCTCACCACCGCGGCGCCGGAGGGCCTGCCGGAGCAGGTGCAGGAGCAGCTCAAGGAGGCGGGCATCAGGACCACGATCAAGCTGATCGCCCCCGCCCAGCACACCCAGCTCGTCTACGTCCAGCACAACGTGGCCCTCGCGCCCGACGGGTTCGTCGGCCGAGAGTCCCCGTTGCAGGCGCTGAGCGTCGTCTACGGCCCCGAGGGGCTGATGAACCCCGGCCGGACCACGCCGAAGGCGCTGCTCCAGCAGTTCGACAAGATCCGCACCACGCCGATCGACGACCCGGGCTACGCCAAGGCCGTCCAGCAGGCGACCGCGATCGGGGTCCGGGAGCTGCCGAACGTGTGGCTGTTCTCCACGCCCCGGATCTTCGCCCGCAGCCCGAAGGTCTCGGAGCTGCCGCGCGGCATCGCCGTACAGCGCTTCGACGGCGTGCGGATCGCGACGCCGTGACCTCGCTGACCTCGCTGACCGCCTCCCGGCCCGGCTGGCGGGCCGGGACGGCAGCCCCCGTCGCGCGCGTGGCCCGTGGAATGGCGTCGCTGGTGACGGTGCTGGTCGTCTCGACCTTCGTCACCTACGGCCTGGGCGCGCTCGGCGGCGCCAACCCCGCCGCGGCCGTGCTGGGGGAGACGGCGACACCGCAGGACATCGCGCGGATGAACCACGAGTTCGGGCTCGACCGGCCCTTCCTCGTCCAGTACGTCACCTGGCTCGGCGACGCGGTCACCGGCCACCTCGGCCGGTCGTGGTTCACGCAGCTCCCCGTCGCGGACAGCGTCGTGCAGGGGCTGAAGGTCGATCTGTCGATCACCGTGCTCGCCGTGGCGCTCGCCGTGCTCATCGGAGGCGGTGCCGGGCTCGGCGCGGCGGTGAGTGACGGCGGCCGGTTAGACCGGGCGGTCACCGCGGTCTGTGCGGCCGCCTCCACCGTGCCGGCGTTCGTGTTCGGCATCGGGCTGGTCGTGCTGTTCGCGGTCACCATCCCGATCTTCCCGTCCGGCGGCTACGTGCCGCTGGACCAGGACCCCGTTCAGTGGCTCCGGCTGATCATCCTGCCGGGTGTCGCGCTCTCCTTCGACGCCGCCGCCGACATCGCGCGGCAGCTGCGCACCTCGCTCGTCGGCGCGCTCCGGCAGAATTACGTGACCGGGGCGGTGGTGCGCGGGCTGCCCGCCCGGCGCGTCCTGTTCCGCCACGCGCTGCGCAACGCGGCCGGCCCGGCGATCACGGTGGTCGGCCTGCACGTCCCCCGCCTGATCGGCGGGGCCGTGGTGGCCGAGACGGTCTTCGCGCTGCCCGGCCTCGGCCAGCTCACCCGGGAGGCGGCGCTCAAGCACGACGTGCCGGTCATCCAGGGCGCGCTGCTCGTCACGATCGTGATCGTGCTGATCGCCAACCTCGCGGTCAACGCGGCGGTCTCCCGGCTCCATCCGGGGAGCCGCCGATGAGCACCTCGCTGCGCGGGGCCTGGCGGCTGCCGTCGGTACGGCTGTCGCTGGCGGTGCTCGCCGTGGTGGTGGCGCTGGCCGTCTTCGGCGACTGGCTCAGCCCTCTGGACCCGGTCGCGCAGAACCCCGCCGAGCGGCTCCGCGGCCCGTCCGGCGGCCACCTCCTCGGCACCGATTACCTGGGCCGTGACGTGCTCTCGCGGCTGATCAGCGGAACGGGGGCGTCCGTCCTCGGGACCCTGGAGGCGGTGGGGGCCGGGCTCGTCCTGGGCGCGGTTCCCGGCCTGGTCTCGGTGTTCCTCGGGCGGGTCTACGAGTGGGTCGCGATGCGGGTGGCCGACGCGCTGCTATCGCTGCCGTTCATCATCTTCGCGATCGCCGTGGCCGGCGTGCTCGGCAACGGCCCCCACCAGGCGATGCTCGCCATCGGGGTGCTGCTGGCGCCGGTGTTCTTCCGGGTGACCCGGGCCTCGGCCATCGAGTTCACCCGCGCGCAGTACGTCGAGGCGGCGGAGTTGCTGGGCGCGTCCCGCACACGGATCGTTCGCACCCACGTGCTCGGCAAGGTGCTGCCCACCATCGCGGTCACCACGGCGGGCGCGGCGGCCGCCAGCCTCCTGGTGGTCTCGTCGCTGTCGTTCCTCGGCATCGGCGTCGCCCCGCCCGCCCCGACGTGGGGCGGCGTCCTCGCCAGCGACCTGGGGTTCCTGCACCAGCAGCCGCTCGCGCCGCTCGCCCCTGCCCTCCTCATCATGATCACCGTCGGCGCGCTCAACGCGCTGGCCGACGCCGTACGCGACACGACGGGGGTGCGCGCCGATGCCGTCGTCTAGGCCGTTGCTGAGCGTGACAGACCTCCGGGTGACGGTCGGCGGGGGAGTGGAGGCCGTTCGCGGCGTCTCCTTCGACGTCGCCCCCGGCGAGTCGGTGGGGCTCGTCGGGGAGTCCGGGAGCGGCAAGACGCTCACCTGCCGTGCCGTCCTCGGCGTGCTCGCCCCCGGCTGCGCCATCACCGGCGGCAGCGTCGAGTTCGGCGGGGAGGACCTGACGGCATTCGGCCGCCGCCAGTGGGAGGCCGTCCGGGGCGTCAGGATCGGCGCCGTCTTCCAGGACCCGGCCTCCTACCTCAACCCCTCCCTAACCGTGGGCGCCCAGCTCGCCGAGGTCCTGCGGGTGAAGGCCGGGCTGCCGCGCCGGGCGGCGCGCGCCAGGGCGGTCGAGCTGCTCGGCGCGATGGGCCTGCACGACCCGGCGCGCGTATACGGGCAGTATCCGCACGAGCTGTCCGGTGGGATGCTGCAGCGGGTCCTGATCGCGATCGCGGTCTCCTGCGACCCCGATCTCCTCGTCGCCGACGAGGCGACGACCGCGCTCGACGTGACGGTTCAGGCCGAGGTGCTGGAGCTGCTCGGCCGGCTCCGGCGCGAGCGGGGCCTGTCCATCGTGTTCGTCTCCCACGATCTCGCGGTGGTCGCCGAGCTGTGCGACCGGATCGCCGTGTTCTACGGCGGTGAGATCGTCGAGTCCGGGCCGACCGAGGAGGTCCTGTCCTCGCCCTGCCACCCCTACACCGAGGCGCTGCTGCGTGTCGCGTCGGTCGGCGACTGGGGGCGCCGCACGCTGGACGTCATCCCCGGACAGCCGCCGCCTGTGGGCGCGGCCATCACAGGCTGCCGCTTCGCCGAGCGGTGCGCCTTCGCCGCCGTCGCCTGCCGAGAGGGCGAGATCCCGCTGACCCCGGTCGCGGACGGCCGTGCCGTACGGTGCGTCCGGGCGAGCGAGGTGGCCCTGGCCGGGGCCGGAGCTCTCATGGGAGAAGCCCGATGAGCGCGCCCGCTCCAGCCCGGGACGCGGCGGCGGCGGCCTCCCCGGAGGCTCCGCTGCTCGCCGTGCGCGGGATCGACGTCTCCCTCGGCCGCCCCGCCGTACCGATCCTCCGGGACGTGAGCCTCACCGTGCGGGCGGGGGAGATCGTCGGGATCGTCGGCGAGACCGGGTCGGGCAAGACCACGCTCGCCCGCACGATCTTCGGTCTCGTCAGGCCGCTCCGCGGCGTCGTCGAGGTGGAGGGCGCTCCGGTGTCCACCCTGGACGGCTCGCGCCTGCGGGCGTTCCGGCGCACGGGACGGGTCCAGCTCGTGTTCCAGGATCCGCTGCGCTCGCTCGACCCCGACCTGACCGTCGCGGCGATCGTCGGGGAGGGCCCGGCCGTCCAGAGCGTGCCCGCCGCCGAGCGCCGGGAGAAGGTCGTGCGGGCGCTCGAACTGGTCGGGCTGGACTCCTCCGTGGCGGGCCGCATGCCGGGGCAGATCTCCGGAGGCCAGCGCCAGCGGGTCTCGATCGCCCGGGCCATCGTCTCCGGCCCGCGGCTGCTCGTCTGCGACGAGCCGGTGAGCGCGCTCGACGCGTCGAACCGCAACCACATCCTCAGGCTGCTGGAGGACCTCCGCCGGGAGCTCGGCATCGGCGTGGTGGTGATCTCCCACGACCTGGGCTCGCTCGCGGGGATCGCCGACCGGGTCGCCGTGCTGTACAGGGGCCGGATCGTCGAGGACGGCCCCGTCACGGACGTCTTCCGCGACCCGCGCCATCCGTACACCGCGCTGCTGGTGGCCTCCGCGCCCCGCGTCAGCGGTGTGCACGGACATTCGCTCGCGGCCCTCCGCCCGGCCGGTCCGACAGGTGTCGCGGGCGGCTGCGTGTTCGCCCACCGATGCCCGTTCGCCACCTCGGAATGCGCGATCCAGCCCGAGACGGCCGTCTCGGGCGACCGTCACGTCGCATGCCATCACGCCGCCACCTGGCCCTCGGCCGCATCCCGCCTGGAAAGGAATCACGCCCATGGTTGAGTTCATCGGCCTCGTCAGCACACAGGAGACCAGCGAGAGCACGGCGGCGGAGGGTCCGCTGATCCAGCCCGAATACGTGCGCGGGCTGGCGCGGGCGCATGAGGAGTCGGGATTCGACCGGGTGCTGGTCGCGCACTGGTCGAGCAGCCCTGACGCGTTCATCGTGGCCGACCAGGCCCTGACCGCCACGACCCGCCTGGGCGTGCTGCTCGCGCACCGCCCCGGCTTCGTGGCGCCCACGGTCGCGGCGCGCAAGTTCGCCACGCTCGACGCCTTCCACCCGGGCCGGGTGGCGCTGCACGTGATCACCGGTGGTGACGACGCCGACCAGGCCCGCGACGGTGACTTCAGCGACAAGGAGACCAGGTATCGCAGGACCGGCGAGTTCCTCGACGTCCTGCGCAAGGAGTGGGAGTCCGAGACGCCCTTCGACTACGAGGGCGAGTTCTACCGGGTGGCGGGAGGGTGGTCGGCGGTCCGGCCGGAGGGCCGGATTCCCATCTACTTCGGCGGCGCATCCGCCGACGCCGTCCGCGTCGGCGCCAAGCACGCCGACGTCTACGCCTTCTGGGGTGAGCCGATCGCGGGCATCAAGGAGCGGATCGACCAGGTCCGGGCAGCCGCCGCGCCCCACGGCCGGGACCCGCGCTTCAGCGTCAGCCTCCGCCCTATCACCGGCGAGACGGAGGAGGCGGCCTGGGCCCGCGCCCAGGACATCCTGGAGGTGACCAAGGAGCGCATCGGCGACCTCCGCAAGACCTTCAAAATCGACCCCGCGAACGCCGAGGGGTCAAGGCGGCTGCTCAAGTACGCCGACCAGGGAGAGGTCCACGACAAGCGGCTGTGGACGGCCCTCGCCAAGGCCACCGGCGCGGGAGGCAACTCGACCGCGCTCGTCGGCAGCCATGAGCAGGTCGCGGACGCCTTGGTCGACTACGTGGACATCGGCGTCACGACGCTGCTGATCCGCGGCTACTCGCCCCACGCCGACGCGGTCGACTACGGCACCCTCATCCGGCTCGTCAACGAGCGCCGCCCCGCCCTCAGCCCCGCCTTCAGGTAGGAGCCCCACATGTCCATCGAAATCCTCGGCATGGTGGCCACCAACGACATCTCGGAGACCCACGGGCGCGTCGAAGGATCACCGGTCGACGCGGCGTACCTGACGCGGTTCGCGCGGGCGCACGAGGAGGCCGGGTTCGACCGGGTCCTCATCGGCTACGGCGCGACCGGCCCTGACGGGTTCGCCGTAGCCGCGTCCGTGCTGCACGCCACCGAGCGGCTCAAGGTTCTCATCGCCCACCGGCCCGGCTTCGTCCAGCCCACGCTGGTGGCCCGCAAGCTCGCGACGCTGGAGAACCTGACCGGCGCGGGGCGGGTGGCGATCCACCACATCACCGGCGGCGACGAGCTCGACCAGAAACGCGACGGCGACTACCTCAACCACGACGACCGCTACAGCCGGACCGCCGAGTTCATGAGCGTGCTGCGCCGCGCCCTCACCTCGGAGCAGCCGTTCGACCACGAGGGCGGCTTCTACCGGTTCCAGGGCGCCTTCAGCTCGGTCAAGCCGTACGGCGAGGTGCCGCTGTACTTCGGCGGAGCGTCTCCGGCCGCCGTCCGCGTGGGGGCCGAGCACGCCGACGTCTACATGCTGTGGGGTGAGCCGCTCGCGCAGATCGCCGAGCGCGTCGCCGCCGTCCGTGAGGAGGCTGCCCGGCACGGCCGCACGGTCAGGTTCAGCCTGTCCACCCGGCCCATCGTGGCACCCACCGAAAAGGAGGCGTGGGACCGGGCCGAGCGGATCCGCGCCGCGACCGCCGAGCGGGTCGGCGCGGGGAAGTGGGGACAGGGGTTCGGCCGCGAGTCCACGTCGGTGGGCGCCACGCGGCTCCAGGAGCAGGGCGCGCATGGCGATGTCCACGACGAGCGGCTGTGGTACGGCGTCACCAACCTGACCGGGCCCGGCGGCAACTCGACCGCCGTGGTCGGGACGCCCGAGCAGGTCGCCGAGGCCCTGCTCAAGTACTACGACCTGGGCGTCACCACCTTCCTCATTCGCGGATTCGACCCCGTGGACGACGTGGTCGAGTGGGGCGGCGGGCTGGTTCCGCTGCTCCGCGCGGGGGCGGCCGAGCGGCAACGAGTCACCGTGGGCGCGGGAGCGTGACCCGCCTGACCCCCACCACGTCCCACTGGGGGGCGTTCGGCGTGCGGATGAGCCGGGGGGAGGTCGAGGTGATCCCCCACCCGGCGGATCCCGCGCCGTCGCCGCTCCTCGGCAACGTGGCGAGCGCGCTGCGGCACCCGACCCGCGTCGCCCGGCCGGCCGTACGGCGGAGCTGGCTGAAGCACGGCCCGGGGCCCCGCGCCCGGTCGGCCGGTGAGGAGTTCGTCGAGGTCGCATGGGACGAGGCCCTCGACCTGGTGGCCGCCGAGCTCGACCGCGTCCGGCGCGGGCCGGGAAACGAGGCCGTCTTCGGAGGGTCGTACGGCTGGGCCAGCGCGGGGCGGTTCCATCACGCGCAGAGCCAGCTCCACCGGTTCCTCGGCCTCGCCGGGGGCTACACCTCGTCGCGCAACTCCTACAGCCTCGGCACGTCGTTGGTGCTCCTCCCCCACGTGGTGGGGGACTCCGAGCAGGTGGTGCGACGCGCCTCCACCTGGCCCACGATCACCGAGAACACCGAGCTGCTGGTGGCCTTCGGCGGCGTCCCCGAGAAGAACGTCTACGTCACTCCCGGCGGCGTGACCCGCCACGTCACCCCCGGCCACCTGAAGTCGCTCAGGGCCGAGGTGGCGCTGATCAGCCCGCTCCGGGCCGACTTCCCCCTCGACGCCCGCTGGTATCCCATCAGGCCGGGCACCGACGTCGCGCTGATGCTCGCCCTGGCCCACACCCTCGTCTCGGAAGGACTCCACGACCGGAACTTCCTCGACCGCTACTGCACCGGGTTCGGCTCGTTCGAGCGCTATCTCCTCTCGCAGGACGCGCCGAAGGACGCGGACTGGGCCGCGGGGGTCTGCGGCATTTCCGCCGACGGCATCCGGGAGCTCGCCCGGCGCATGGCGCGCTCTCGCACGCTGATCACCGTGACCTGGTCACTGCAGCGCATCCGGTACGGCGAGCAGCCGGTGTGGGCGGGGATCGCCCTGGCCGCGCTGCTCGGCCAGATCGGCCTGCCGGGCGGTGGCTTCGGCCACGGCTACGGGTCGATGGGGGACGTGGGCGACCACGGGCCGACCGCTGAGCGGACCGGGCGCGTGCCCCACCTGCCGCAGGGGCGCAATCCTGTCTCCACGTTCATCCCGGTGGCCCGGATCGCCGACATGCTGCTGCATCCGGGGGAGGCCTACGACTACAACGGACAGACACTGAAATATCCGGATATTCGACTCGTTTACTGGGCGGGCGGGAACCCGTTCCACCACCATCAGGACCTCAACCGGCTGCGCCGGGCGTTCGCCAGGCCCGACACGATCGTCGTGCACGAGCCGTACTGGACGGCCACCGCCCGGCACGCGGACATCGTGCTCCCCGCGACGAGCACGCTCGAACGCGACGACTTCGGCAGCGGCCGCCGGGACACCCACCTCATAGCCATGCGCCGGGCGGTCGAGCCGTACGGCGAGGCCCGCGACGACTACGACATCCTCGCCGGGCTCGCCGCGCGGCTCGGCGTCTACGATGAGTTCACCGAGGGCCGTACGGCACGGCAGTGGCTGGAGCACCTCTACACGGCCTGGCGCGAGACGGCCCCGTTCTCGGTGCCGCCTTTCGCGGAGTTCTGGGATGAGGGAGAGCTGGAGCTGCCGCCCGGGCCCGAGCGCGAGACACTATTCGAGCGTTTCCGGGCCGACCCGGAAGCCAACCCGCTCCGGACGCCGAGCGGCGGCATCGAGATCACCTCGGCGACCGTGGCGGGATTCGGTTACGACGACTGCCCGGGCCACCCGGTCTGGCTGGACCCCGGCCCGGACCCTCATCCGCTGTTCCTGATCGCGAACCAGCCGTCGACCCGGCTGCACAGCCAGCTCGACCCCGGAGCGGTCAGCCAGGCGAGCAAGATCTCGGAAAGGGAGCCGCTGAGCATGCATCCCTCTGACGCATCCGCCCGTGGCATCGCCGATGGCGACGTCGTCCGGGTGTTCAACGACAGAGGCGCCTGCCTCTCGGGAGCCGTACTGTCCGAAGACCTGCGCCCCGGCGTCGTCCAGCTCGCGACAGGCGCGTGGTACGACCCGCTGGGAGATCTGTGCGTGCACGGGAACCCCAACGTCCTCACCACCGACGTGCCGTCCTCGCGCCTGTCCCAGGGATGCGCCGGGCAGCACGCGCGGGTCGACGTCGAACGGTTCGACGGAGACCCGCCGCCGGTCACCGTGCTCGCGCCGCCGCGCCTGCTTTCCCGGGAGGTCGCGTCATGACGGTGAGAGAGAGCGAGTTCGCCCAGGCGCTGGCCGGGATCGCGGTGCGGGCGGAGCGGCACGACCGCGAGGCGAGCTTCCCGCACGAGGCGTTCGACGACCTGCACCGCGCCGGAGTGCTCACGCTGACGCTCCCGAAGGAACTCGACGGGGGAGGGGCCGGGCTCGCGGAGACCGCCGCGGTGCTGGGCGAGGTGGGCAAGGCCGACCCGTCGGTGGGCCTGGTCACCGCCCAGCATCTGATGGCGCACGCCGCGCTCGCCCGCCCGGACAACCCGTGGCCCGCCCCCGTGCGGGCGCGCGTGCAGCGATCGAACCGCCACGGCGTGGCGCTGATCAACGCCCTCCGGGTTGAGCCCGACCTGGGCACCCCCGCCCGGGGCGGCCTGCCCGCGACGGTCGCCGCCCGGTCGGAGGACGGCTGGCGCGTCACCGGCCACAAGATCTACTCGACCGGGATCCCCGCCCTGCGCTGGCTGTCGGTATGGGCACGCACGGACGACGAGAACCCCCTCGTCGGGGCCTTCCTGGTGGAGGCCGGCACGCCGGGCTACCGCGTAGAGGAGACCTGGGACCACCTCGGCATGCGGGCCACCCGCAGCGACGACGTCATCTTCACGGGCGCGCGGATCCCGGCCGACCATGCCGTGGACGTGAACCCGCCCGGCGCGCCGCTCGCCGGGCGCGGCCTGCCCTTCCTGGCGTGGAACAACGTGCTGCTCAGCGCCGTCTACGACGGCGTGGCCAGAGCGGCCCGCGACTGGCTGGTCCGCTACCTCAACGAGCGGGTCCCGGCCAACCTCGGCAGGCCGCTGGCCTCGCTGCCCCGGTTCCAGGCGGCGGTGGGCGAGATCGAGGCGCTGCTGCTGACCAACTCCCGCCTGCTCTCCGCGACGGCCGCCGCCGTCGACTCCGGAGAGCCGGCGTCCGACTCGGGGCTCGTCAAATACACCGTGACCGGCAACGCGATCAAGGCCGTCGAGATCGGCATCGCGCTGATAGGAAACCCCGGCCTGCATCGGGGGAACCCGATCGAACGGCACTACCGCGACGTGCTGTGCAGCCGCATCCACACTCCCCAGGACGACACCATCCTCACCGGCGCGGGAGCGCACGCGCTTGCCGAAGGGAGCATCCCCTCATGACCCCTCACCACAGGCACGAGACCGGCCCTTGCGAGAGCCGTACGACGGGGGAGGCCCGCGCATGAGCGTCGACGCGGTCGAGAACGGCCTGCCCAGGGCCGCCGCCGCAGGTGACGTGTTCCTCTCGGCGTTCCGCCGGCACGCCGCGGGCGTCGCCGTCGTCACCACCCTGTCGAAGGGCGGGCCCGTCGGGTTCACGGCGACCTCGGTGGCGTCGGTGTCGCTCGACCCTCCGCTGCTGTCGTTCGGAATCTCGGTCGGCTCGTCGAGCTGGCCCGCCATCCGGGACACCGACAGTTTCGTCGTCCACATCCTGTCGGCGGGGCAGCGCGACGTGGCCGGGCTGTTCGCCCGCAAGGGCGCGGACAGGTTCGGCCCGCGGACCCGCTGGAGCTCCCTGCCGACCGGTGAACCCGTGCTGGACGGCGTGGCGGCGTGGCTGCGCTGCAGCGTCCAGGAGCGGTTCATCGCGGGGGACCACCGGCTCGTGATCGGCCTGGTCACCGGCGGCGACGTGGAGCACGGGCACGGACCGCTGCTCTACCACGACGGGGCGTTCGGCGTCCTCGCCGCCCATGCGTCGGACAGTGACGAGAGACCATGATTGTCCGGCGCGCCATCGGAGGCGCGCAGGAGGAGGAGAACCATGACTGACGTGCCCGCTTTGCCGGATCTTGTCGATCTGCCGGAGGACCCGTTCCATCGGCGGCTGCACCACATCGTCCCCGGTGGGCTGACGTCGGAGACGGCGCAGACGTCCGGGATGCACCGCCGGGCCGCGATCAGCGGGGCCACCGTCGGCTCGTCGCGGCTCTGGATGGGGCAGACCCACGTCGCCCCGGCCACGTCGTCGGCGAACCACCACCACGGTGACTCCGAGACCGCCATCTACGTGGTCAGCGGCACACCGTCGTTCGTGTTCCTCGACATCGACGGGGACATCGAAGGGGACGGCGACGAGCCGCGGGAGGTGCGGGTCGACACCCGGCCCGGCGACTACATCTTCGTGCCGCCCTTCGTGCCGCACCGCGAGGAGAACCCCGACCCGGACAACGAGGCGGTCGTCGTCATCGCGCGCAGCTCACAGGAGGCCATCGTGGTCAACCTCCCCGACCTCCGCTGGACGCTCCGCGACATCAGAAACAGATGAACCCGGAGATCAGGCCGGGGAAGGCGCGGTGCCGGTGATTTGCCGGCTGACTCTCGGCTCGCGTCGGCAGTCCGTACTTTGTAAAGGCCGGCCCCTGTGACCGCGAACCTGGCAGAGCCGGGCACCATTGAGGCCGTGGAAACAGAAAAAGCGACGACCGA
This sequence comes from Planotetraspora sp. GP83, assembly GCF_041262585.1. Lineage (NCBI taxonomy): Bacteria > Bacillati > Actinomycetota > Actinomycetes > Streptosporangiales > Streptosporangiaceae > Planotetraspora > Planotetraspora sp. GP83. Next base: position 88,762 of record NZ_JBGCBZ010000001.1, read on the forward strand.
ACGGATCGGGCCGCCCCTGATCGCGGGGGAGCGCGAGATGCTGCGGGCCCACCTCGACTTTCACCGTGCGACGCTCGCCATGAAGTGCGACGGCCTCTCGGACGAGGATCTGCGCCGCCAGTCGATGCCGCCCTCGACGCTGTCACTGCTGGGCCTGGTGCGGCACATGGCCGAGGTGGAGCGCGCGTGGTTCCGCCGGGCCGTCAACGGGGAGGACGTCCCGCTCGTGTGGTCCGAGGAGGGCGACTACCAGACGGCCTACGACGCGAGCAAGTCCACGCGGTCGGAGGCGTTCGAGGCATGGCAGGCGGAGATCGCCCACTCACGCCGGATCGAGCGGGAGGCGGAGTCGCTCGACGTGATCGGCCATCAGCCCCGGTGGGGTGAGGACGTGTCGCTCCGGATGGTCATGCTGCACCTGATCCACGAGTACGCCCGGCACAACGGGCACGCCGACTTCCTCCGCGAGGGAATCGACGGCACCGTCGGGGCCTGACACCCGCCGGGCGGAGCCGCGTGGCGGATTGGCTAGCCTTGTCGGATGCCCGTGCCGTACCTGACCGTCCGTGATGTCACCGAGCATGAGATCGAGGTCCGGCACTCGCGGTTTATCTGCGCGCTGGCCCCTGTGGACTCGGAGGACGCCGCGCGGGAGTTCGTCGCCGAGCGCAAGCGGCGCTGGAGTGACGCGACCCACAACTGCTCGGCGCACGTCATCGGGGCGCGGGCGGGGCACTCCGGCGCGCAGAAGGCCGACGACGACGGAGAGCCGGGCGGGACCGCCGGGACGCCGATGCTGGAGGTCCTCAACCGGCGCGGGTACGCGGACGTGGCCGCCGTGGTCACCCGCTACTTCGGCGGGGTGCTGCTGGGGGCCGGTGGTCTCGCCAGGGCGTACGGCGGGGCCGTCAGTGAGACGCTGGACCGGGCGGAGAGCGTGCGGATGATCCCGGCGAGGGTCGTGCGCGTGACGGCGGACCACGCCCAGGCGGGCCGGTTGGAGAGCGACCTGCGGGCCTCGCCGTACGCGCTGAGGCACGTGGACTACGGCGACCGGGTCACGTTCGAGGTGAACGTCGCCCTGGACGGCGTGCCCGGGTTCGAGGAGTGGCTGGCCACGGCGACCGCCGGCCGGGCCGTCCCCAGCCTCGGCGAGCACGTCCACGTGGCCGAGTGACACGTGGCAGAGCGAAGCTGATCTAGGACCGGCAAGAGTCCTGTCGGCTTTGACCGGGGGAGATGCTGTTCGGGGATATGGCACACTGCCATGATGACCTCAGCGATCACCGCGGCGGCCGCGGGCGCCTGGAAGCTCGGCGACCTGACAGTCAACCGGATGGGATTCGGGGCGATGCGCCTGACCGGCAGCGCCGCCTTCGACCTCGGCACGCCGAGCGACCGGGAACGTTCGATCCGTGTGTTGCGGCGCGCGATCGAGCTCGGTGTCAACCACATCGACACCGCCGCGTTCTACTTCTCGTCGCTGCGCTCCGCCAATGAGCTCATCAACAGTGCGCTCGCGCCGTACCCGGATGATCTGGTCATCGCCACCAAGGTGGGGCCGGGCCGCGATCCGTCGGGCGAGTGGCTGCCCTGGGCCACGCCGAAGCAGCTGCGCGGCCAGGTCGAGGAGAACCTGCGCCAGCTCGGCCGCGACCACCTCGACCTGGTCAACCTGCGTCTCTACGGACCGGGTCCCATCCATGAGCATTTCGGGGCGCTGGCCGAGCTGCGCGACGCCGGGCTGATCCGCCACCTCGGCATCTCCAACGCGAAGCCAGAACGCCTGGCCGAGGCTCAGGCCATCGCGCCGGTGGTGTGCGTGCAGAACCGGTACGGCATCGACGCGGGGCGCGAGGACGACGAGTTCCTGCGCGCCTGCGGTGAGCAGGGTGTCGCCTTCGTGCCGTTCTTCGCGATCGCCGGCGCCGGTCGGGAGAAGGGCGCGACCGGCACTGAGACCGAGGAGATCCTCGCCATCGCCCGCGCGCACGGGGCCACGGGCGCTCAGATTCGCCTGGCGTGGACCCTGCAGGGCGGGCCGCATGTGCTGGCCATCCCCGGCACCGGAAACCCCGATCACCTGGCCGAGAACGTGGCCGCCGGCGCGCTGCGGCTCTCCGCGGACGAACTGGCCCGCATCGAGTCCCTCCGCGGGGAGTGAGCGAGCGGACCCTTGCGGGCCCGTCAGCCTCCGGCGCTCACCCCTCCAGGGCGTACTGCATCACGCGGAGCTTGGCCTGTGCCTCCGCGAGCTCGGCGGCGGGGTCGGAGCCGCCCATGATGCCGCAGCCGGCGAACAGCCGGGCACGGTCACCGGAGATCTGGGCACAGCGCAGGGCGATGCCCCACTCGCCGTCGCCGCGCGCGTCGATCCAGCCGACGGGTCCGGCGTAGCCGGCGCGGTCCATGCCCTCCAGCTCGCGGATCACGTTGAGGGCGGTGCCGGTGGGGGTGCCGCCGACGGCGGCCGTGGGGTGCATGGCGGCCACCACGTCGAGGACGGACGCGCCGTCCGACAGCCGGCCGGTGACCCGGCTGGCGAGATGCTGCACGTTCGGGAGCACCAGCAACTCGGGCTGGGCGGGCACGTCGAGGGCCGAGCACAGGGGAGTGAGGGCCTCCCTGACCGACGCGACGGCGCAGACGTGCTCGTAGCGGTCCTTCCCAGAGGCGAACAGGGCGGCCCCGCGGGCCGCGTCCTCGGCCGGCCCGCCGCCGCGCGCGGTGGTGCCGGCGAGGACGAGGGACTCGATGGACTGGCCGGTGTGCCGGACCAGCAGCTCGGGGGTGGCTCCGACCAGACCGCCGACGGAGAAGGTGTAGCACTCCGGATAGCGGGCGGCCAGCCGTGAGAGCAGCACCCGGATGTCGATCTCCCGCTCGGCCGTGGCCATTAGGTCGCGGGCCAGCACGACCTTGTCGAGCGCGCCCGTCTTGATCTTCCGTACGGCTCTCGCGACCGTGTGCTGCCATTCGGGGGCGGTCAGCGTGCCGTCGCCGTAGCGGATGCCGCCGGGGGGTAACCAGGGCGTGACCGCGTCGAACGGGTCGTCGCCGATCGTGGTGAGCCACGCCCGCCCGCCCCTGCGGGCGAGCACCACCCGGGGGAGGACCAGCGTGGAGCCCTCGGCGTCGCCGTCGAAGGTGAACGAGCCGAACGCCACGGGGCCCGAGCCCGGCATCCCGACCTCGTCCTCGATGCGGGCGTCGCCGAAGAGGGACGACAGCCACTCGCGCGCCCACTGGAAACGGCCCGGACCGGGCGGCACCGTCGCGCGGGCGGCCTCTCCCCAGCCCACGAGCCCTTCGCCGTGCCGGACCCAGGCGTACGGCCCGGCGCCGGGCAGCCGGGTGAGCAGATTCCTGGGGTCGCTCACCGCGACCGTGCGAACCACGAGGGGGCGGATCAGAGCGACACTCACGCGACTCACTTTACGCAGGAACTGAACGTGTTCGACACGGCCCCCCGCGCAGCGGAGCTCCCTGTGTCAAGCGGCGATAGGAAGTTGGTCACGGAAGGCACGCCTTCCCTGGTGGTCATAGAGCACACCTCCTGGCGATCTCTACGTTTGGTCTCCCGGAGGTGTTCATGATCAAGAAGATCACGTCAGTCCTGGCTGTGGCGGTTCTCTTCGGACCCGGCACGGCCCACGCCCAGACGCGGCCACAGACGAGACCCCAGACGCGGCCACAGACGCGGCCACAGACGCGGGCACAGACGAGCCCGAGGGTCCTGGCCGCGCTGGGAGACTCGATAAGCGCGGGCTTCAACGCCTGCGGCTGGTACGTCCCGTGCACCTCGCGGTCCTGGTCCGCCGGTGACAACACCGAGGTCAACAGCCACTACCTGCGGCTGCTCGCCCTCGGCCCGGCCATCAAGGGGCACAACCTGAACTTCGCGGTTCCCGGGTCCACCAGCGCCGACCTCGTGGGACAGGCGCGCCAGGCGGTGGAGAAGGGCGCCGACTACGTCACGATCCTGATCGGCGCCCAGGACGCGTGCGTGGGGTCGGCGAAGGCCATGACCCCGGTCTCGACCTACCGGCAGCGGATCGACGAGGCGCTGGCCGTGCTGAAGCCGGCCGGGGCGAACGTGTTCGTCGCCAGCATCCCCGACCTGAAGCGGCTGTGGCGGGCGGGCAGGGACAACGCCTGGGCCCGGACATTCTGGGCCATCGGCAACATCTGCCCCTCGATGCTGGCCAACCCGAAGTCGATGGCGAAGAAGGACGAGGCCCGCCGCGACCAGGTGCGAGAGCGGGTCATGGACTACAACGACCAGCTCAAGCAGGCATGCGCGCGGTACGGCCCCGCCTGCCGGTACGACGGCGGCGCGGTCTTCTCCTACCCCTTCACCCTGAAGCTCGTGAGCGCGTGGGACTACTTCCACCCCAACGCCGACGGGCAGAAGGCCCTCGCCAAGGTGACCTTCGACGCCGGGTTCTTCCCCGCCACAGAGCCTTAAGCCCTCCCAGTCGCGGTCACGCCAGGTGGAGCCCCCCGTCGGCCAGATGGACGGGCCGGCCGGAGTCGATGGACCGGTTGGCCGCGACGCCGACCAGGACGCCGCGGATCCCGTCCTCGGCCCCGGCCCTGCGGCCCAGCGGGTCGGTCGCGGTCCCCCGGAACACGTCGTCGAGCAGCAGCCGGTCGCCGCCGCCGTGCCCGCCGGACCCCGTGGGGATGGCGACCTCGCGGGCCGGCTCCCAGTGCCGCTGGAGGACGATCCGCTCGCCTCGCACGCGGTCGGCATCGGCGGGGCCGAGGCGCCTGGCGCCCTTGCCGAGGACCGGCGCGGACTCGGGGGCGGCCCACTCCCGCTCGACGACGTCGAGTTCGAGGCGGCCCTCGGTGCCGTTGAACGCCACCCGGTATCCCTCCCAGGGGGCATGGGCGTTGAGGGAGTAGGTGAGCAGCGCCCGGTCGTCGTAGCGGACGAGCACCGACATGTTGTCCTCGATGGTGACGCCGGGGGCGAAGACGTCCTGGTCGCGGAGGTAGCCGTCCTCGTGCTCGGCGTCGAGGTAGAGCTCCTTGAGCCGGGGGTGGGCGGCCAGGTCGATCGTGAAGGGGTCGGTCCCGGCGAGGCCCGAGCCGTGGCCGCGCGCCGGGCGTGGCCCGGGAGCGTTGTCGCCGCCGTAGAAGCGCAGGTCGGCCTGGGCGTAGACGGTGCGGGGGACGGCGCCGAGCCACCAGTTGACCAGGTCGAAGTGATGGGTGGCCTTGTGCACGAGCAGGCCTCCGGAGTTGGCCTTGTCGCGGTGCCAGCGGCGGAAGTAGTCGGCGCCGTGCATGGTGTCGAGCACCCACTCGAAGTGCACGGAGGTGACCGTGCCGATCGCCCCCTCCCGGAGCAGCCGTTTCACCTCGGAGTTCCGCGGGGAGTAGCGGTAATTGAACGTCACCGTCAGGTCGCCGTCCCGGGCGGACTCCGCGATGGCGGCGCACCCCTCGGCGGTCGTGGTGAGCGGCTTCTCGACGACCACCGCCCGGCCGCGGTCGAGCGCCGCGCACACGTAGTGGTGATGGGTGAAGTCGGGCGTGGTCACCACGACCACGTCGGGGCGCTCCTTCTCCAGCATCAGCGTGAAGTCCTCGGCCCGGTAGGCCGCCAGGCCGAGGCCCCGGTCATAGAGGGCCATCCGCGCGGGGTTCGTGTCGCACAGCGCGACCGGGACGCCCAGGTCGCGGTAGTCGCCCAGCAGGGCGTCGAAGTAGGTCGCGGCCCGGTGTCCAAGGCCGACGAACGCGTAGCGGCGCATCAGGTCTCCTCGTGCGTGGGTGGCGGAGGTTACTAAGATCGTTGTCCCGGTCGATGGGCTGTAGCAATTCAATTCTTAACGAAGTTAATTTGCTAAGATGCGGCCATGCTCGCTTCCGTGCGCCGCCCAGAACCGCTGACGAGCCCCGCCGCGGCCACGGTGTTCACCATGGTCCTGACGCAGGGGCCCGTCTCGCGGGTGGAGATCGCCAGGCGCACGGGGCTGTCCTCTGCGGCCGTCACCAAGGCGGCGCGGCCGTTCATCGAGGCGGGGTATCTGCGGGAGATGGAAGCGACCGAGCGCTCGGGCCCGGGGGCGGGCCGGCCGGCCAGCCCTCTGGAAATCAGGCCGGACAGAGAGTTCTTCACCGGCGTGAAGATCACCGGAGACGAGCTCATCGGGGTGGTCACGGACCTGCGGGCGCAGGTGCTGGTCTCCGCCCGCAGGCCACTCACCTCTGCCGCAGTGGGCGACGTGGTGGCGGCGCTCGCCGGGTTCGTCGCGGGGCTGCTCGCCGAGTCCCCGTCGTACGGCGAGCGCTGCCACTCGCTCGGGCTGGCGGTCTCCGGCGACGTCGACAGGGCCCACGGGGTGGTGCGTTACTCGCCCTTCCTCGGCTGGCGGCAGGTGCCGCTCGCCAAGCTGGCGGCGGAGGCGACCGGGCTCGCCGTGACCGTCGAGAACGACGTGAAGTCGCTCACCGTGGCGGAGCAGTGGTTCGGCGAGGGGATCGGCGCGTCGTCGTTCGCGCTGGTTACCGTGGGCGTCGGCATCGGGTGCGGGCTCGTGGTCAACGACCGGCTGGTGGCGGGATCGCACGGGGTCGCGGGGGAGATCGCGCACATCCCCGTGGGCGGGCAGGATCCGCCCTGCCACTGCGGCGGGCGCGGGTGCGTCGAGGCGATCGCCGGCACCGGGCCCCTCCTGGAGGCGGCGCGGGCGGCCGTCGGCGACGCGGAGCTGACGATGGAGGGCGCGATCGAGGCCGCCCACGCGGGGGACGAGGCGGTCCGCGCCGTCTTCGCCAGGGCGGGGCACGCCATCGGCCTGGCCACGGCCGCCATGGCCAACCTGGTCGGACCCGAGCGCATCATCGTGACGGGCGACGTCTCCGGGCTGACCTGCTACGGCCGCTTCGAGGAGCTGATGACCGAGGCCTTCGCCGGCCAGGCGTTCGGCGCCGCCGCCGACTGCCGCCTGATCCTGCGCCCCCGGACGTTCGAGCACTGGGCGCGCGGCGCCGCCGCGGTCGCCATCCAGACGCTCTTCACGTTGTAGGAGAGGCATTGACCGGGGACTCCCAGAGCATGTCACAGGCCGCCCCCGGCATCTGGCAGCCGCACGATGGGGGCGACCGGGCCGAGGCCGCCGAGGCGCGGGTGCCCACAGGGCTCTTCGCGGGCGGGGCCGAGCTGGTCCTCGACGTCACAGGCGCCGCCGAGTCGTCGTGGACCGTCCATCGGCTCGCCGGCGGCGTCGTGGAGGTCCACGTCGAACCGGCCGTCGTCTCCGTGGTGAGGGTGGCCTGGCTGCTGCCGTGCGTCGCCGCGACGGCGTTCTGGACCCCGGACGGCGGCGAGCACCGCGGGCTCCCGCCGTTCTGGCGCCGGCCGCGCACCGTGTCGCTGGAGAAGGGCACCCCCGTGGGCTGCCTGGTCGGCGCGGGCGACGTGTCGCTGTGCGCCTTCGCCCTCCGCGAGGTCGTCAGGCCGGTCACGATGAGGACGGGGGTCGTGGAGGAGACCGCCGAGTTCGGGTTCTGGGCCGAGCACGAGGCAGGCCCCGGCGACCCGCTCGTGCTCCGGCTGGACCTCGGCGGCCGGCCGTTCTCGCACGCCCTCGCCGACGTCGCAGCGTGGTGGGCGGAGCAGTGGGACTCCTGGCCCGGCGTGCCGGAGATCGCGCGGATGCCCGTCTATTCGACGTGGTACGCCATGCAGCAGCACGTGAACGCCGACGCCGTGGAGCGGCAGGCGGCCGCCGCGAAACGGCTCGGCTGCGACATGATCATCGTGGATGACGGCTGGCACAGCGACGACCGGGGACGCGGCTACGGCTACGTCGGCGAATGGCACCCGTCAACCACCTCGTTTCCTGATATGTCGGGTCATGTGGCGCGGGTGCGGGATGGCGGGACGGCCTACCTCCTGTGGTACGCCCTGCCCTTCGTCGGACGCCACACCGCTCTGTGGGACCAGGTCCAGCCGTACGCGCTGGCGTACAAGGAGCACATGGACGCGGTCGTGGTGGACCCGCGCCATCCCGCCATCCGCGACCTGCTGTGCGGCAACCTCGCCAGGGCCGTGCGCGAGTGGCACACCGATGGCCTGAAGATCGACTTCATCGACCAGTTCGTCACTCCGAACCCACCGCCGCCCGGCTCGGAGGCCGACTGCGCGACGGTGACCGAGGGGGTGCGAAGGCTGCTGGCCGACCTCGGGGAGCGGCTCGGCCCCCGCGTTCCGGGGGAGCGAGTGCCGGCTGACCGTGTGCTTGTCGAGTTGCGGCAGCCGTACGTCAGCCCGGGCCTGTGGCCGTACGCGACGATGATCCGCGCGTCCGACTGCCCCCTGAGCCCGGCACACAACCGGCAGCGCACCGTCGACCTGCGACTGGTGGCCGGGCCGCTCGCCGTACACGCCGACATGCTGATGTGGCATCCCTCGGAGAGCCCCGAGCGGGTCGCCGCGCAACTCATCAACGTGCTGTTCGCCGTGCCGCAGATCTCGGCGGACCTGACCGCGCTGACGCCCGGGCAGGAGGCGGCGCTGGCGTTCTGGCTCGGCTTCTTCCGGCGGAACGCCGCAGTGCTGCAGGGCGGCGTGTTCGAGCCCGCCCGGCCCGACCTGGGCTACCCGCTGGTGCGGGCCCGGGGCGACGACACGGTGATCGTCGGGCGCTACGCGCCGCTGCCGGTCGAGGTGCCGCCCGTTCACACGCTATTGGTGGCCAACGCCGACTCCTCGGCCGAGGTCCTGCTCGACGTCCGCGAGGCCGGTGTGGCCGGCGCCCGGGTCGTCGACTGCCGGGGCCGGACGGTGAGCGAGAGCGTCCTCTCGCTCACCCCCGGCGTCCACCCGGTCACGGTGCCGACCGGAGGGCTGCTGGAACTCGTCCCGCGGATCAGCTGATCACGATCTTGTCGAGCTCGGGGGACCGGGCTGTGTGGCTGTAGAACCTGATCGTGTTGACGCCGGCGACCAGGTTCACCGGGACCGTGGCCGTCGTCACCGTGCCGGCGGTGCCGGTCATGGGCACTTCGACCGCGTTGGCGCCGTTGACGCTGACCAGGTAGGACTGCGTGCCGTCCACGAGCGCGTGGATCGTCATCTGCTTCGTCGCGGTCGTCTCCGACAGCACGCCCTTGACCACCGCGAAGTCGTAGATGTTGCCGCCGATGAGGATGACCTTCCGGCCGCCGGAGCAGACGGCGCAGTAGGCGGCCTCCGCCGCGCCCTCGAAGACGTTGCCGACGCGCTCGGCCTCGTACGCGCCGGGGCTCCGGTCGGGCGGCGGGAGCTTGACGGGCGGCGTCGCCCGGCCGAGCTGCCACGCCTTGAGATCCTTGATGAGCAGGTAGGTGTCCTGCAGACCGGCGCTCTTGATGCTGCGGTAGACGCCCCACTTGGGCCGGTTGTACTGCTCCTCGGTCCACCACAGGTCGATGTGGTCGACGCGCTGGTCGACGATCGTCCGCGGGCCGTCCCGCAGGATCCAGCGCATGTAGCCGTCGTCGGACGACTTGAACTCCAGCGTGGTGGAGATCCACTTGTTCTGCAGCGGTTCGAGGGCGGTGAAGCCCACCGGGTGCGCGTTCTCGTTCTGGATCCAGTAGCGCGCCTCGATCGACGGCACGCCGCTCTTGATCGGCAGCGAGATCTGCGCCACAGGGGTGCTCGTGTCGGACGTCTTCATCTGCCAGATGTGGGTGAACTGGCTGGTCGCGTCGAGCGTGTCCGGGATGTACATGTCGTAGCTGATCCGCCAGGTCTCGTCCTTGCGGATCTCGAGCGCCCTGCCGTCGCTCGTCCGCATCCCTCTGACCTCGCTGCGCATGCGGTCGGATCCGTCGCGGTCGATGACGTGCGAGTCGAACCGGTAGGCGTTGCGGTCCACGCGGACGTGGGGCGCGCCCTCCGGGTCGGAGCCGCGCCGGTCGTCTTCGAGCGCCTCGAAGGCGCCGACGCCGTCTCGCCAGGGTTGGGGACTCCAGCGGAGCTCCCAGTGCGGTGCGCGCTCACCGGCGGCGCCTTGCTCCGATGTGGTGGGGGTGGGGTCGGCGGCCGCTGGGGTCGCGACGGCCAGGAGCGCGCACGCCCACAGTGCCCCCGCGATTCGTAAACCATGCTTTTTCATGAGGGTTCCCGCTGCTCGTAGTTGACGTGCCGGAAGGGGATGATGCGCCTGAGGTGCACCGTGAAGCCGCCGTTGAACGCGACGGGGATGTCGAGCTTGCCCCCGGCGGTCACGGTGACCGTCTCGGTGACGATCCGGTCGTCCGGTGCGTCCCGATAGATGTCGGCCGCCCACTCGCCCTCGCCGGCGAAGGTGAGCGGCACGGTGATCGTCCGGGCCGGGCCGGAGACTCCCGCCCCGACGTACCACTCCTCGCCGGTTCCCTCGCCGTATTTCCGGGCGATCACGATGTGGTCGGCGGGGTCGCCGGACAGCAGCCTCGTGTCGTCCCACGCGGTGGGGACCCGCGCCAGCAACCGCTGCGCCTCCGGGCGTGACCCGTACGACTCGACGCTGTCGGCGAAGTGCTGGACGCCCGACTCGAAGATGACCGCGAGGGCCAGTTCGAACCCGGCGGAGATGGCGCGGACGCCGGTGAACGTGCAGGGCGTGAAGTCCATCGGGCCCTGGACGTTGCGGGTGAACGCGAGCGAGAGGTAATGGGCGGGCGGGTAGATCGGCTCCTTCCCGGGCTTGGGCTTGATCCACTCGGCGCCCTTGACCGCCTCCGCGGTCATGAACTGGGGCCAGGTCCGCTCGGTGCCGCGCGGGATCGTGCCGCCGTGGAAGACGATCATCATGCGCAGACTGGAGGTCGCCGCGAGGATGGCGTCGAACCAGCGCATCCGGTCCTGGCCGTCGGACTCCGTGAAGTCGATCTTCACGCCGACCGCGCCCCACTCCCTCCAGACCGCGAGCTTCTCGCGGAACTCCAGCTCGGTGTCGAGGTGCTGCCAGTGCGACCAGAGGAAGACGCCGACGCCCCGCCCTGCGGCGTAGGAGAGGAGCTCGGGCATCCACTCCTTGTTCCAGCCCGCGTCGGCCAGCAGGTACGGCCAGCCCTGGGAGGCGGCGTAGTCGACCCACCGCTTCTGCGCCTCCAGGTCGCGGGTGGAGGGGGCGTCGGACCACCACGACCAGGCGGCGGCGCCCGGCTTGATCCACGAGGTGTCGTCGAGTTTCGAGGGCTCCGCCAGGCTGGTCACCAGGTCGCTCTCGACGATCGTGGACAGGTCACCGATGATCATCGTGCGCCACGGTGTGACGAGCGGGCTGGCCGCCGTGACGTAGGGGTCGGGCAGGTCGAGGCGGAACGCGTCGCCGTCGAACCTCAGCCGGGAGCCCGCGTACGTCCCGTCCAGCCGCGACTCGGTGACCAGCAGCCAGGTGCCGTCGATATGAGACCTGCCCCCGACCTGGAACAGCGACGGGTACCCGTAGAGGATCGGCTCGGCCGTCCCGGCGGTCGTGTGACGGTGGATCTCCTCGTAGTCGCACCTGCCGTTCTCGTACGGCAGCAGCACCGCACGGGCGGTGGGCGCGATGACGTACTCGGACGCCTCCTCGCAGACGGTCACGGGGCCTCGCCACGGCACGACGTATCGGTACGCCACGCCCTGGCCGGAGACCTGAACCTGCACGTCGAGCCGGTGCCCGCCCTTGGTGAACCCCAGCGTCCATTCCGTGGCGACGTATCGGTGCGCCCGCCGCTTGCCCACCAGCGTCGTGTAGGACTCGTCGACTTCCCTGCTGGTGATGCCGTCGAAGGTCAGGTCGCGGCTCAGATCCTCGTGCGCGGCGCGGATGCCGAGCCTTGACGGTGCCACGACCTCGTCGCCGCCCCGCCGTACGGCCAGGGTGAGCTCGCCCGAGGGGGAAAGCGCGACCACCGCGGTCAGCTCGCCGGCACTGAGGGCCCAGTCGGGCATGTCCACCGTTCCTTCCGGGTGAGAGCGGTCAGGGCGCTTGGAGCATGAGTGAGCGGAAACATAGGAGGATTAGGGCTTTCCGGTCCTCACAGTGCGGTTAACCATAAGTTGCAAGAACTTGCAATTCAATTCTTGACGAAGTTAATTGCCGCGTCTACGGTACGGCCATGCCCGACCGGTCACATAGAGAGACGTCGTTCACAAGTATGAACGCCAGTCATCGGAGCTTTGGTGCTCGACTGGCGGAGTTCCGGGAGCAGCGCTTCGGTCTGTTCATCCATTGGGGTCTCTACGCGCTGGCGGCCCGCCACGAGTGGGTCAAGCAGCGCGAGCGCCTCACCGACGAGCGATACCGGGTCTATTTCGAGCAGTTCGCACCCGACCTGTTCGACCCGGACGCGTGGGCGGAGGCGGCCGGGGACGCGGGCATGCGCTACATGGTGCTCACCACCAAGCACCACGACGGGTTCTGCCTGTGGGACTCGGCGCTCACCGACTACTGCGTCACCGGCACGCCGTACGGCAAGGACCTGGTGGGGCCGATCGTCAGCGCGTTCCGGGCGAAGGGCCTGGGCGTGGGCTTCTACCACTCGCTGATCGACTGGCACCACCCGGACTTCCCCATCGACGGGCTGCATCCGGCCTACGCCGAGGGTGTCTCCAACGAGGGCCGCGACATCACGAAATATGCGGACTATCTGCACGGCCAGGTGGAGGAGCTGCTCACCCGCTACGGCCCCATCGACACGATGTGGTTTGACTTCTCCTATTCGGCGCGGCGGCGCGGCGGCAAGCTCACACCCGGCGGCAAGGGCAGGGCCGACTGGCGCTCCGAAGAGCTCGTCGCGCTGGTGCGCAGGCTGCAGCCGGGTGCGCTGATCAACGACCGGCTGGAGGTGCCCGGCGACTTCGTCACCCCGGAGCAGTACCAGCCCGCCGGTCCCGTGGGGGAGGTCTGGGAGGCCTGTCAGACCCTCAACGGGAGCTGGGGCTACGACCGGGACAATCTCGACTGGAAGCCAGTCGACCTGCTCGTCCGCATGCTCGTCGACACCGTCTCCAAGGACGGCAACCTGCTGCTCAACGTCGGGCCCAACGGGCGCGGCGAGTTCGAACCCGGGGCGCTGGCGACGCTCCGGGGCATCGGGGAGTGGATGCGGCTGCACGGCCGCTCCATCTACGGGGCGGGGCCCAGCGCGTATCAGGCCCCGCCCGACTGCCGCTACACGCAAGCCGGCGACCGGCTGTACGTGCACCTGTTCAGCTGGCCGTACCGGCACCTGCACCTGCCCGGTCTGGCCGGGCGGGTCCGGTACGCGCAGCTGCTCAACGACGCCTCCGAGATCCGCACGCTGATCCCCGACCCTTCCGTGGACAGCGGCCACACCCGGCTTTCGGCGCTTCCGGACGGCACGCTCACCCTCCAGCTCCCGGTGCGGCGCCCAGATGTGGCGGTGCCGGTCATAGAGCTCTTCCTCTGAAAGGGCCACTCCCCATGGACATGAACCGCCTGGACATGAACCGCCTCCAGTTGAACCGGCGCCGGATGCTCGCCCTCGCGGTGGCCGCCGCGGCGGTGCCCGTGCTGGGCGCCTGCGGCGGAGACACGCGCAAGCAGAAGCACGCCGCCGCCCCGGTCAAGTCGGGCGTGCCGACGCTGGACCCGAACCGGCCCGGCAACGAGACCTGGCCGTTCGAGGAGGCCGAGGCGCTCGACAACTCGCTGACCTGGCCGAAGACCGACGTGGCCGACCCCGCCTCGAAGGTCGCCATCACGGTCGCCATGACCTCCGACGTCATCGCGGAGGTGCGGAACACCCAGTTCGACTTCTTCTTCAAGAAGCGGCACCCGAACATCGAGATCAAGCGCGAGATCTCGCCGTCGGTCGACGACTTCCTCACCAAGTACATGGCGCAGGCGGCGGGCGGCGTGTTGCCCGACGTCATGTACAACCACTACTCCTGGACGCAGAACTTCATCGCGAACAACATCCTCCAGCTGCTGGACGACTACGTCGCCAAGACGCCGTCGTTCGACATGGACGACCTGCCGCAGAAGGGGCTCGCCTACTTCCAGCGCGACGGCAAGCTGTACGGCCTGCCGACCGACATGGCGCCGAAGCTCCTGTTCTTCAACAAGGACCTGTTCGACAAGGCCGGGATCAAGCACCCGGACGAGGGCTGGACCGTCGACAAGATGTTGGACGCGGCCAGGAAGATGACGAGTGGGTCGGGCGCGGAGAAGGTCTACGGGTTCTCGCCGATGCCCATCCCCTCGCCCGATTTGTCGGCCGTATTCCTCATGCCGCACGGCGGCCGGTTCCTCAACGCCGACGAGTCGGCCGTCGTCATCACCGAGCCGGCGGCGGCCAAGGCCATGGGCCTGTGGCTCGACCTCCTGCTGAAGGACAAGGCCGTGCCGAGCCTGGCCGAGCTGCAGCTCCTGGAGAAGGTCGAGCCGTTCAAGACGGGCCACGCGGCCATGCACATCAACGGCGCCTGGCTGATGACCGAGCTGTCCAAGCAGAAGGCGTTCAAGTGGGGCGCCACCCACGTGCCGAAGGGCCCCGCGGGACGGTTCACCCCGGCCGTCGGCAGCGCGCTGGTGATGCCGGCCTCGTCGCAGAACAAGGACGCCGCCTGGATCTACATGCACGAGTTCCTGTCCTCGACCGGGCAGCAGTTCCGCCGGATCAGCGCGCCCGCCCGGCAGTCGGCCTGGGAGCCCAACGCCGAGGCCCTCGGCATCCCTCAGGACATCGCCAAGCTGGTCAAGGACGTGCTGGCCGACTACGCCTCCACCGACGGCGTGATGAAGCTGCCCGCCAACAAGAAGGTCGTCAACACGGCCAAGCCGATCTGGGAGCGGGCCATGCTCGGCAAGACCGACCTCGAGTCCGCGCTCCGCGAGATCGCCGACAAGGTCACGCCGCTCCTCGCCGAGAACAAGATCGCCTGATGACCGCGCTCACCCTCCCGCGGCGGGGCCACACGCTGGCCCGCCGCGAGGCGCGGCGATTCTACGGGTTCGTGTCGCCGTGGCTGATCGGGTTCGTCCTGTTCAGCGCCGGGCCGATCGTCGCCGCCATAGTGATCAGCTTCATGGACTGGAACCTGCTCAGGAGCGCGGAGTGGGTCGGCCTGGCGAACTACCGGCGGATGTTCGGCGACCCCGAGTTCTGGGAGTCCATCGGGAACACCTTCCAGTACGGCATCGGGTCCGTCGCGCTCGGCGTCACCTTCACGTTCCTGCTGGCGTTGCTGCTCAACCAGCCGCTGCGCTTCCAGGGGTTGTTCCGCACCGTGATGTACCTTCCGTCGGTCGTGTCGGGCCTGGCCACGGCGCTGCTGTGGCTGAACATCCTGCACCCGGACTACGGCCTGATCAACAAGGTGCTGGCCATGGTGGGCATCGAGGGCCCCGGCTGGCTGGCCTCGCAGGAGTGGGCCATCCCCGCGCTGGTCCTGATGAGCGTGTGGGGCGCCGGCAACACCATGGTCATCTACCTCGCCGGGCTGCAAGGCATCCCCAGGACGCTCTACGAGGCGGCCGAGATCGACGGCGCGGGCTGGTGGCGCCGGTTCTGGAGCGTGACCGTGCCCATGATGTCGCCGGTCATCTTCTTCAACGTGGTGACCGGGTTCATCGCGAGCCTGCAGGGCTACGTGCTCATCCTCGTCATGACCGAGGGCGGCCCCGGCAACGCCACGATGGTGCTCGGGCTCTACATCTACCGGAACGCTTTCGTCTACTTCGACATGGGCTACGCCGCCACCCTGTCCTGGGCGATGTTCGCCATCGTCATCGCCGTCACGCTTGTCCAGTTCCGCCTGGCCAGGCACTGGGTCCACTACGAGTTCAAATGAGAGGGACCACGATGGCCGCCGAGGCGGCCGGCCCCGTGACCGCCAGGTCCGCACCGCGGCGCGCGGCCCCGACCCCCGAACAGGCCCAGCGGATCAGGCGGATCCGCCGGTCGGGCGCCTACGTGCTCCTGGTCATCAGCACGGCGATCTTCGTCCTGCCCTTCCTGTGGATGGTCACGACCTCGCTCAAGTCGGACGAGGAGAACCTGGCGTTCCCGCCGCAGTTCATCCCCGGCTCCTTCCACTTCGAGAACTACGCGCGTGGCTGGTCGGGGTCGCTGCCGTTCACCACCTTCCTGGTGAACACCGTCCTGATCACGGCGCTGTCGATGCTGGGTAACCTGGTCTCGTGCGTCCTCCCCGCCTACGCCTTCGCCAGGATGCGGGCGAGATGGGCGGGCGTGCTGTTCGCGGCCATGCTCGCCACCATGATGATCCCCCGCGAGATCACGCTGGTGCCGAAGTTCATCCTGTTCTCCAAGCTCGGCTGGGTGAACACGTACCTGCCGCTCATCGTGCCGGAGTTCTTCGGCGTGGCGCTCTACATCTTCCTGCTGCGCCAGTTCTTCACCACGATCCCGCAGGAGCTCATCGACGCGGCCCGCATCGACGGAGCCTCCGAGCTGCGCATCCTCTGGAAGGTCATGCTGCCGCTGTCGAAACCGGCGATCGCGGCGATCTGCCTGTTCTCGTTCGTCAGCAACTGGAACCAGTACTTGGAGCCGGTCATCTACATCCGCTCGACGGAGAAGTTCACCCTTCCCCTCGGGCTCGGCATGTTCTCCGGCGCTTACGCCACCCAGTACAACCAGATGATGGCGGTCGCGCTGCTGTCGATGCTCCCCATCCTGGTGCTGTTCTTCATCGCCCAGAAGACCTTCATCCGCGGCGTCACGCTGACCGGGATCGCGGGACGTTGATTTCTGACGACTGGAACCCCGAAGGAGGGACGGCTTGAACTACGAACGCCAGCCGTACAGGAGATGCGGCCGCAGCGGCCTCAAGCTGCCCGCCGTCTCCCTCGGCCTCTGGCACAACTTCGGAGACGAGCACCCCCTCGACGGCCAGCGGGCGATCCTGCGGAAGGCCCTCGACCTCGGCATCACCCATTTCGACATCGCCGACCGCTACGGGCCGCCGATCGGCGCCGCCGAGCGCAACTTCGGCACGCTGTTCCGCGATCTCGGCGTGCGCCGCGAGGAGATCGTCGTCTCCACCAAGAGCTCCAACCCCGTGTGGGACGGTCCGTACGGCAGCGGCAACTCCCGCAAGCACGTGCTCGCGGCGTTCGACCGTTCGCTCGAACGGCTGGGGCTCGACCACGTCGACATCTTCTACCTGCACCGCGACGACGACACCACGCCGCTGGAGGAGACGGCCGCCGCGCTCGACCACATCGTGAGGTCCGGCCGGGCGGTTTACGCCGGCGTGTCGAACTACCGCCCCGACCGTACCGCCGAGGCCGCCCGGGTGCTGCGCGAGCTGGGCACCCCGCTGGTGGTACACCAGCCGGCGTACTCGCTGCTGAACCGGCGCATCGAGGACGAGCTGCTCGGCGTGCTGGAGAGGGAGGGCATGGGCTGCGTCGTCTACTCGCCGCTGGCCCAGGGCATGCTGACCGACCGTTACCTCGACGGCATCCCGGAGGGCTCCCGGGCCAGCGTCGGCCGTTTTCTGACGCCCGACCGGATCACCCCGGAGGTGCTCGCCTTCGTCCGCGCGCTCGGTGAGATCGCGTCCGGGCGCGGCCAGAGCGTCGCCCAGCTCGCCCTCGCCTGGGCGCTGCGCGACCCCCGGATCACATCCGTGCTGGTCGGCGCGAGCAGTCCGGAGCAACTCGAAGCCAACGTCGCGGCCGTCGACCGGCTCGACTTCACCGATGACGAGCTGGCCGCCATCGAGCAGGCGGCCAAGGAGGCAGGGGTCAATGCGTAGACGCACGCTGGCGGCGTTCGGCTCCGGTGTGGGGCTGCCCGGCTACCGCGTCGGAGGGGGCGGCGTCTCGACGCTCGTGCCCGGCGAGGTGAGCCACGCCGAGGGGCCGCACACCCACCCGGATCCGGAGATCTTCCTCATCCTGTCCGGTTCGGGGCGGATCCACATCGACGGCACGGCCGAGGACTTCTCGGCGGGTGACGTGCTCATCGTCGAGGCGGGGGAGGACCACCACCTCGAAG
The DNA here is from genome assembly GCF_041262585.1 of Planotetraspora sp. GP83. NCBI lineage: Bacteria > Bacillati > Actinomycetota > Actinomycetes > Streptosporangiales > Streptosporangiaceae > Planotetraspora > Planotetraspora sp. GP83. Next base: position 106,735 of record NZ_JBGCBZ010000001.1, read on the forward strand.
CCGTCTCCGAGGTCGTCACGACCTGGCTCCACCTGGAGCCCCTGGTGGAGCCCGCCGAGGGCGCGGGTGCCGAATGACGGAGCCAATGACGGAGCCAATGACGGCGCCGGTGAAGGGTCCGATGACGGAGCCGCTGAAGCTGCCCGACGTGGGGCTTGGCGGCGGGCCCCTCGGCAACTACCTACGGCCCATCTCCGACGCCCAGGCCGAGGCCGTCGTCCAGACCGCCTGGGAGGAGGGGGTCCGTTACTTCGACACCGCGCCCTTCTACGGGCTCGGCCTGGCCGAGCAGCGGATGGGCCGGGTGCTCCGCGGCGTGCCCAGGGACGACTACGTGCTGTCCACCAAGGTCGGCCGGCTCGTCCGGCCAGGGGCCGGCGCCCCGCCCATCTTCGCCGTCTCCAACGACCGGCACGTCGAGTGGGACTTCAGCGCGGACGGGGTGCTGCGCAGCGTCTCGGAGTCGCTCGACCGCCTCGGCGTGGACCGGATCGACATCCTGTTCATCCACGACCCCGACGACCACTGGCGGCAGGCGATCGACTCCGCCTTCCCGGCGCTCGCCTCGCTGCGCGATCAGGGGGTGGTGCGGGCGATCGGGATCGGCATGAACCAGTCGCGGATGCTCGTCGACTTCGTGAAACACGCCGACCCGGACGTCCTGCTGGCCGCCAACCAGGCCACCCTGCTGCGCCGGTCGGCCTTCGACGAGTTGCTGCCGCTCTGCCGGGAGCGCGGCATCACGGTGGTCGCCGGAGCGCTGTTCCACCGCGGCGAGCTGGCCGCGCCCGGCCCCGACGCCTCGGAGGAGGTGCGGCGGATCGCCGCCGTGTGCGACCGGTACGGCGTGCCCATCGCCGCGGCGGCCATGCGCTTCCCCCTCCGCCATCCGGCCGTGCGGTCCATCCTGCTGGGAGCGCACGAACCCGCCCAGGTGCGCGCCAACCTCGCGGCGTTCCGCCGGCCGATCCCCGAGGAGGTGTGGGCCGCGCTCGACGCGCTCGACGTGGAGGCGGCCGCCACCTGACGATGTGGTCCCTCAGGGACATCACTCACCGGACATCACTCACCGGACATCACTCATTGCCGCAGCCCACGGCGGCGGAGGACCCCAGACCCTCCCCGGGCTGGGGGGCTTCAAGGTCGCCCTCGACGCCATGGAGGGGATGCGCCGGCAGTGGGCGTGCGAGGGTGGGGGCTGCGGTTCCTCGCCACCAGGGTCGACCGCATGGACGTCAGGCCGGGCGGCCTCTGGCGGCTCGTCAACGTCGACGCCGGCGGCGGGGAGTACGGCTTCAGAGGCGTCTACCACGACGTCGTGGCGCCGGAGCGGATCGTGCGGACGTGCCTCAGCGGTCCTCGTCGCGGGAGCAATCCCAGTATAAATAGTTACATGACTCTCCATTGGAAACTCGTCGTCGACTGCGCCGATCCACACCGGCAGGCCGCGTTCTGGGCCGAGGCCCTCGGCTATGAGGTCGAGGACAACAGCGTGTTGATCGAGCGACTCCTCGGGCTCGGCGTCATCACGGAGAGCGCGCTCACGCCCGACGGAAAGGCGTGGAAGGGCCTCCAAGCCGTGCGGCACCCCGACGATCCGGTCGATCCCGAGAGCGGCATCGGCCTCGGCCGGCGGATCCTCTTCCAGGCGGTGCCCGAGCCGAAGACCGTCAAGAACCGGCTCCACATCGATTTGCACGCGGGGCCCGAACGCCGCGACGCGGAGGTGGACCGGCTCAAAGGGCTCGGCGCCACGGTCCTGTGGACGGTCCAGGAGCCGGGATCGCACCACGTGACCATGGCCGATCCGGAGGGCAACGAGTTCGACGTCCAATAGGAGACGCCGACGGGGAGACGGCCCGGGGATGTCGTACGTGCTGGTGATGGCTCCGAAGCCGAACCGGTCACGGCGCTACCCGCTCCCTTCCACTCTCAACGTATAGCGCACCGGGGGGCTTGCCACAAGACCCGGGTCGTGCCGCAGAATCGTCGGCCGAGGCCCAGAACCTGCGGAAACGGGGGACGCGAAATGCGGGGTGTTGTTGTCGACGTGGGGATCGCGCGGGGACGTCGAACCGTTGGCGGGACTCGCGGTGCGGCTGCGGGAACTCGGCGCGGATGCCCGGGTGTGCGCGCCGCCGGACGAGGAGTTCGCGGTGCTGCTGGCGCGTGTCGGCGTGCCGCTGGTGCCGCTGGGCTACACGGTGCGCTCGGTGGGACTGCTTCGCCGTCGGCGAGGTCACGTACGCCGGTCCAGACGCCTTGCCGCGCGCAAGGGTCGCAAGCGACCTCAGATCGGAGCCAATGACGTGACTACCAGCGCGTTCGACCTTCCCGACCGCCTCTCCCGCAAGGCCGACCCGACGCTGATCGCCGGTGATGAGAAGCACTTCGCGGCCATCGCGGAGAGCCTCGAGCAGTCGATCGCCGACCTGGGCGACCGCCTCGATGCCGAGCGCAAGGCGCCCGGCGGCGCAGGCCGGCAGGCGATGGACCGGGACATGGAGATCCACCGGCTGACCGCTCGCCTGCGCGTACTGCGTCGCTTCGGTCTGGACCTGTGCCTCGGACGCATGGTCAGCGCGGACGACCCCGAGCCCGTATACGTCGGACGACTTGGCCTCACGGACAGCGCGGGTCGTCGGCTGCTGATCGACTGGCGTTCCCCCGCGGCTGAGCCGTTCTTCGGAGCGACCCACGCCAACCCGATGGGTCTGGCGAGCCGCCGCAGGTATCGCTGGACCCGCGGCCGGATCAGCGACTACTGGGACGAGGTGTTCACCTCGGACGGGTTCGAAGGGCACGCCGCGCTCGACGACCAGTCCGCCTTCATCGCCAGCCTGGGCGGCAACCGGTCGGCCCGGATGCGAGACGTGCTCGGCACCATCCAGGCCGACCAGGACGCCATCATCCGCGCGGGATCCCGCGGCGCTCTCGTCGTCGACGGCGGTCCGGGTACGGGGAAGACCGTCGTCGCTCTGCACCGCTCCGCCTACCTCCTTTACTCCGACCCTCGCCTCGGTCACCGCCGGGGCGGCGTGCTGTTCGTCGGTCCGCACCAGCCCTACCTGGCCTACGTGGCAGACGTCCTCCCCAGCCTCGGAGAGGAGGGCGTGCGGACCTGCACCCTGCGGGACCTCGTCGCCGAGGGCGCAGCGGCGGCGATCGAGACCGACCCGGACGTGGCCCTGCTGAAGTCGTCCGCGAACATGGTGAAGGCGATCGAGCCGGCCGTCAGGTTCTACGAGAATCCGCCCACCAAGGGGATGACGGTCACGACCCACTGGTCCGACGTCTGGCTGAGCGCCGACGATTGGGCCGAGGCGTTCGAAGCACCAGAACCCGGTACTCCGCACAACGAGGCGCGCGACCGGATCTGGGAGGAACTGCTCACGATCCTGATGGACAAGCACGGCGACGACGTCTCGGCTGACCTGCTCCGCAAGTCGCTGCTGCGGAACAGGGAACTGCTCACCACCTTCAACCGCGCGTGGCCGCTGATCGAAGGGGCTGACCTCGTGGGAGACCTGTGGTCGGTACCCGCCTACCTGCGGATGTGCGCTCCCTGGCTCAGCCCCGACGACGTTCGGAAGCTGCAGCGCGGGGACGCCCAGGCCTGGACGGTGTCCGACCTGCCGCTCCTGGACGCGGCACGGCAGCGGCTCGGCGACCCGGAGGTGTCGCGACGTAAGCGTCGGCATGACGCCTCCGTCGCCGCCCAACGCGAGCGCATGGCGCAGGTCGTCGACAACCTGCTCGAGGCCGATGACGACGGTGAAGGCTTGGTGACGATGCTGCGCGGAGAGGACATGCGGAACACCCTGGTCGACGAGACCGTACTGCCCGGCACCGACCCGGACCTGCTCGCCGGCCCGTTCGCGCACATCGTCGTGGACGAGGCTCAGGAGCTGACCGACGCAGAGTGGCAGATGTTGCTGCTCCGCTGCCCGTCCCGGAGCTTCACCATCGTCGGGGACCGTGCCCAGGCCAGGCACGGGTTCACGGAGTCGTGGCTGGAACGGCTCGAGCGGATCGGGCTCGACCGGATCAACCTGGCCTCCCTGAGCATCAACTACCGGACACCGGAAGAGGTCATGGTGGAAGCCGAGCCGGTCATAAGGGCCGTGCTCCCGGACGCCAACGTGCCGACCTCCATCCGCGGCAGCGGCGTCCCCGTCGTCCACGGATCCGTTTCGGATCTGGGCCCGATCCTCGACACCTGGCTCGCCGCGCATGCCGACGGGATCGCCTGCGTCATCGGCGACCCCACGTTCCGGTCGACGTCCCGCGTGCGGTCGCTGACCCCCGAGCTGGCGAAGGGGCTCGAGTTCGACCTGGTGGTCCTCATCGACCCAGAGGCGTTCGGCAACGGCATCGAGGGAGCGGTCGACCGCTATGTCGCGATGACCCGAGCCACCCAGCAACTCGTCATCCTCACGAGCTGCTGACGTCGGCCAAGACAACGTGATCGCCGCCCGACGATCACGAGGACCGCTACCGAAGTTCAACGGTACGCGGGACGACGGGCGTCAGAGCCAGCCGTTGTGCCGGGCCAGGCGGGCCGCCTCGATCCGGTTGCGGGTGCCGGTCTTTCCGATGGCCGACGACAGGTAGTTGCGGACCGTGCTCTCCGACAGGTGGAGGCGGGCCGCGATGTCGGCGATCGTCGAGCCGTCGGCCGCGGCGGCGAGCACGTCGCGCTCCCGATCGGTCAGCGGGCTGGAGCCGGTGCTGAGCGCGGCCGCCGCGAGCGCGGGGTCGATCATCCGCTCGCCCTTCAGGACGCGGCGGATCGACGAGGCCAGCTCCTCCACCGGCCCGTCCTTCACCAGGAAGCCGTAGGCCCCCGCCTCCATCGCGCGGCGAAGGTATCCGGGCCGCCCGAACGTCGTGAGGATCAGCACCCTGCAGCCGGGCAGCTTCTCGCGCAACTCGGCGGCGGCGTCGAGCCCGTTGCCGCCCGGCATCTCGATGTCGAGGAGCGCCACGTCGGGCCGGGTGTCGAGGGCGGCGGCCACCACGGCGTCGGCGGACGGCACCTGCGCCACGACCTCGATGTCGTCCTCCAACCCGAGAAGCAGGGCGAGGGCGCCGCGCATCATGCCCTGGTCCTCGGCGAGCAGCACCCTGATCACACGCGCTCTCCCCGCCGGGAAGGCTCGTGCGGCACCGCCACCCGCAGCAGGAAGCCCTTGCCGGGCAGGGGCCGGGCCTCCATCGTCCCACCCACGGCCGCCACGCGCTCGCGCAGTCCCACGAGGCCGTTCCCGTGCGGATTCGGAGGAACCACGTGGTCCGCGTGCCCGCCGCGGCCGTTGTCGCGGATCTCCAGCACGAGCTCCGGCCCACCGGCCAAGTCCATGTCTCCCGGCCCCGTGCCGGCCGGCCCGACGCCGTCCGACTCCGTGCCGTCCGGCTCCGTGCCGCACAGGTCGATCTCGCACGTGCCGGCGCCGCTGTGCCGGATGACGTTCGTGACGCCCTCCCGTACGGCCCAGCCGAGCAGGGCGTCGGTCTCCGGCGGGAGCCGTACGACAGGGGTGCGGATCGTGAGGGCGATGCCGGCGTCGGCGAGGACCGTGCGGGCCGACTCCAGCTCCGCGGTGAGCCCCCGCCCCCGGTAGCCCGTCACGGCCGCCCGGACCTCGGTGAGCGCCTGCCGTCCGATCTGCTCGATGTCGGTGGCCTGCCGCGCCGCCGCCTCCGCGTCGCGGGGAGCCAGGCGGCGTACGGCTTCGGCCTTCACGACCATGACCGACAACGTATGGCCGAGGAGGTCGTGCAGGTCACGGGCGAAGCGCAGCCGCTCCTCGGCGACGGCCGCGTGGGCCAGTTCCTCCCGGGTGCGCTGGAGCTCCCGGATGGCCTCCCACAGCCGAATGATGATCGCGGGGATGAACCCAGAGGTGAACACACCCCACACGAGCGTCAGCCCGTCACCGAGCTTCCCTCCGGTGGCGAGATGGAGGGCGAAGCTGGCCCCACAGAGGGCGAACTCTATGACGGGGAGCTCCCGTCCGCGCAGGGTGACGCCGACGGCGATCGAGAGCATGACAAGCAAATAGAACCAGTTCCCCTGAAAGCCCGTCACGGCCGCGAAAACGGTCGCGGCGAGCAGGGGCAGCGCCTGCCACTTGGCCCGGCGCCGGTCGGCGAAGGCGAGGTGGATGGTGGCGAGGTAGAGCAGGGCGACGGCGGAGGCGGTCACGCAGGCGAGCCAGAGCGGGTGGGACCAGCCGTGTGCGATGTCCCACGCCGCGCCCCCGACGAGGACGACCCAGATGTACATGCCCTTGGCGTCGGGGCCCTGCTCGCCCTCGCCGAGCGGGTTCATCCAGGTGTCCCGATCCGCGTTCATCGGGGCCGATGATTCCATAGACGTCAGGCCGTCCGCGCCGCGCGGCGGTAGCCGTACATGGCGTAGAGGCCGAAGGCCGCGAGCCACCCGCACAGGATCGCCACCTCGCGGAGCGTGGGCGCCTCGCCGAACGCGACATGCCAGGACAGGGACGCGTAGCTGTTCGACGGCGTCCACTCAGCGATCGCCCGCAGCCAACTGGGAAAGCCCGTGGTGGGGACCCACAGGCCGCCGACGATGGACAGGCTGAGCATCGTCGCGACGTTGGCCATGGCGGCGGTCTGGCCGGTGAGGCGATAGCCGTTGCCGAGTCCCAGCAGGGAGAACGGGATGGTGCCGGCCCAGAGCAGGCCCACGATGGCCAGCCACTGGCCGGGGGCCAGCGTGACATGGTTGACGAGCGCGCCGGTGAGCAGCACCGCCGCGATGCTGGGCACCACCGCGACCACGCCGGTGACGACCTTGCCCGTCACCACCTGGCCGGGAGTCAGCGGGGTCAGCCGGAGCTGGCGCAGCCACCCCATGGCCCGGTCCTCGGCGAGGCCGCTGCCGTTGTTGAACGCGCCGCCCAGCGCGCCGTAGGCGGCCATACTCACCATCGTGAAGATCGCGGCATAGTGCTTGTCGCCGGGCGCCAGGCCGAGGTTGGTGAAAACGAGGTACATGACGACCGGCATGGCGATGCCGAAGACGACGTACCCGCCGTCGCGCAGGGTCCTGATCGCCTCAAGCCGGATGTATCCCATAAGCCCTGACATCACACTCTCTCCTTGGCGGTGAGGACGACGAAGGCGTCTTCCAGATCGGCGGGGGTCACTTCGAGGTTCCGTACGGCTCCCGCCTCGGCGAGGGCCATCACCGTGGCGTCGGGGTCGCTGCTGCGCAGGCGGACCCGGTCGCCCCGGACCTCCAGTCGCCGGACGCCGGGCAGGCGGCCGAGCCAGGCCACCTCGCCTCCGGCGGTTACGCTCACGGTGGTCAGCGCGACCACTCGCTTGATCTCCGCGCTGGTGCCGTCCGCGACCACGCGCCCACAGTTGATCACGACCACGCGGTCCGCCTGCTCGTCGGCCTCGTCGAGGTAGTGGGTGGAGAACAGGATGGTCTTGCCCTTGGTGGCCAGGCCGCGCATGCCGGCCCAGAACTCGCGCCTGGCCTCGACGTCGAGAGCGGCCGTCGGCTCGTCGAGGACGATCAGCTCGGGGTCCCCGATCAGGGCCATGGCGAACCTGACCCGCTGGGCCTGGCCGCCCGACAGCTTGTCCACCCGGCGGTCGGGGAGATCGGTGATCTGCGCCAGGGCGAGCACCTGGCCTAGGGGGAGGGGAGCGGCGTACGTGCCCCCGGCGAAGGTCAGCAGCTCCCGGACGGTGACTCTCGGGATCAGCCCGCCCTCTTGGGGCATCGCTCCCACCTCGCCCAGCCGTACGGCACGCTCGGGGCCGTGGCCGAACAGGGAGACCTGCCCGGAGTCGGGCGGGACGAGGCCGAGCAGCATGCTGATCGTGGTCGACTTGCCCGCGCCGTTCGGCCCGAGGAGGGCCACCGTCTGGCCACGGGGGATGGTGAGCGTAAGGCCGTCCACGGCTCGCACCGGCCCGAAGTTCTTGGTCACCGAGGTCAGTGACACAGCGTTGCTGTCCATGTCCGCAACGGTAGAAAGGCGCGATCATCGCCAGTAGATCCAACGATCCAGCCTTGGGTGGGACAAATGTCCCACCCCTGTGATCTACGTTGTAAAGGGCATCCGCTTCAACGGATCCACCCCAGAAGAACCACCAAATCGACAGACAGGAGAGCACCGGCCGATGGCCGGTGGTCACCTTGCCGGCCTGTTTGAGGGTTTAGGCGGATGGACTTCGGCAGAAAGCTCGAAAGTCTCACTGGAGTGTTCAATGAGAAATTGAAGGCATGGATGCCAGCGAAATGAAGCGGTACGTCTGCGGGGCTTTCGACGGGGTCAAGGCCATCGAGAGCTCCGGCGACACGTTCTTCATGTACGACCCAGACGGTGATCTCCCTGCCGAGCGTCAGCTCCCGTTCGTGACGATCGTGACGGGCGATCACTACGACACCGTCTCCAAGCTGAACAGGCCAAACGCCTACCGGCTCAACATCGGGCTGACCAAGGCGACGTACGCCGCGTGGTTCGGCGCCGCGCCCACGCGACGCGACGCGGACGGCGTGCTGGATACGGGGTTCGACCATGCGGCGGTGGACACGGTCATGCCGCATCCGATCTATGCCTCACAGCACTGGGTGTGCGTGGTGAATCCGGGCGAGGCGACGCTGGAGACCGTCCGGACGTTGCTGGCCGAAGCACATGGGTTCGCGGCTCGTAAGTACGCCAACCATCAGGCTCGGCACGAGCACGGACCAGAGGAGGTCAATTAGTCCGGGAGCTTGGCGCCAGTTTCGTTCCGATGTTCCGCAACCCCGATCCTCGTCCGTGATTCACGCGTGTCCGCGCTCGTGGGCTTGGCCGTGGGTTCGGGCCCGGTCGCCCGTTTGGCGCGGCGTTCCACCAAGGCGGTGAGGAGCTCGTCCCATCGGGCGCCGATGACGTCGAGGTCGTAGGCCGCGGCGGTCTCCAGGCCGTGAGCGGCGAGCCGGCCGCGCAGTTCCTCATCCTCGATGACCGCGCAGATGGCGTCGGCCATCGCGTGGATCTTCCCGGGTTGGACGAGCAGCCCGTCGTGACCATCGGTGATCAGCTCGGCCGGGCCGGTGGGGCAGTCGTAGCTCACCACCGGGACGCCCTTGCTCATCGCCTCCAGGACGACCAGCGGCATGCCCTCGCGCCGGGAGCTGAGCACGAACATGGACGCCTTCTCCAACTCGGCCCCGACGTCCTCGACGGAGCCCTCCAGGAAGACGCGATCGGTGAGGCCGCGCCTGCCGATCGACTCCTGGAGCTTCGCGCGGCGCGGGCCGTCCCCGAAGATGCGCAAAGTCCAGTCGGGGTGCCGAGCCGCGACGTGGGCCCAGGCGCGGATCAGCAGGTCATAGCCCTTGACGTGGCTCAGGCGGCCTACGGTGACGGCGGTCTTGTCCGTGAGAGGGGACGGGCCGCCGCCGAGGCGGGTCACCGCGTTCGGGATCTGCGCCAGCACGGCCGGCCTTTCCCGTAACACGCGCTCGTAATCCCGCAGGTCGGCCCGCGTCAGCGTGACCAGGGCGTCGAGCCTGCCGTACCGGCGGCGGATCCGGGCGCGCACCCCCGGCTCGTGAGAGGCGAGGTTGGCGTGCTCCTGCCCGATCGTGATGATCTCGGGCGGGGCGACCCGGGCGGCGATCAGGTTGAGGCCGGGCCTGGTGGTGATGAGGATGCCCTGGCGGCGTGAGCGGATGTAGCGGACCACTTTCAGGTCGGACCGCAGGGAGAACCTGTGGTAAGCCGCCTCGTCCTTCGGAACCAGCCTGCTGGGGAAGCGCGACAGCAGACCTCTACGCCTGGGCAACCGGTCGTCCAGGTAGCGGATCCGCACTCCAGGCGGAACGGGGAAGAACGGCGTCTCGCGTTCCCGCACCACGCTGACGATCTCGACGTCGTGGGTGCGGGCGAGGTGTCCCGCGAGGTTGAACACCGTCCGGATCGTGCCGCCCATGCCGTTCGCGTGGAGCAACAGGATGCGGACCTCGCGGCCGCTGCGCGGCGGCGCGGTGCGGGCTCGGCGCCGGTCGCGGGCCTCGAGTGCTTTTAGCAGTCCCTTGGCGAGCGCCTTGGCCGGTGCACGCAGCACGGCACGGCGTGAAAACGACAAATCATGCCCCGTTCATGTAGTCGTCGGTCCCCCTTTCCTGTGACGTGGCAGACAGCGTGGATGTTGTTGTGATCTGGATCACACGAGGCGCCAGATGGTGGTGCGCTTGCGCGGGGTGTCTTCCAGGGGCGCCGGCACGGTATGGACGCCGACGCGTTCGAAGCGGTCCGCGGGCAGGTAGGAGCACCCTCGCTCCGGATCGCCGACCAGGACCACGCCCCGGGCTCGCTCCAGGAACGGCATGACCCGGCGGGCCAGCGGCTTCTCGTAGAAGACGTCCCCCGCGAGGACGACGTCCTCGGTGGCGGTGCGGCCGAGCAGGTCCCCTTCGACGAGCGTGACGGTCACGCCGTTGGCGCGGGCGTTCAGGGCGGTCGCGGCGAGTGCGTGCGGGTCGATGTCGTTGGCCGTCACCCGGGCGGCTCCGGCGAGGGCGGCGGCGATGGCCACCAGGCCCGATCCGGTGGCGAGGTCGAGGACGGTCCGGCCCCGGACCAGCTCGGGATGGTCGAGCACGTGCCGCGCGAGCGCCTGCCCGCCCGCCCACGCGTAGGCCCAGAACGGCAATCGCCCCGTCCGCTCCCAGATGGCGTACAGCTGGCCGTCCCGCGCCTCGCCGCCGGGGTCATCAGGGGAGTCCTCGTCGTCGGGCTGGTCGCCGGATGCTTCGCGGCCAGCCGGCGGGGGAGGGAGGGAGGGAGTCTGGTGCAGGAGGATCTCCGGCACGTACGGCACAGCCGCGAGCCTGGTGTGCGCCCGGACGAAGTCCTCCACGCCTGCCGATGGTATCGGGGAGGTCCGGGCCGGCGGGGAGTGACGCGACGAGTTGGGGGTCACTCCTCGATCGCGCCGCCCACGGCTCGCAGGTGTTCGCGGAAGGTGAGGGAAGGCGTCTCCCGGCGGCGGGCGAGGTAGGAGTCGAACCGCACCTGGCCGCGCAGGGAGTCGCCCGCGCGGATCCGGTCGGCTTGGCGTCGCTCGGTGTCGCGGATCTTCTCCGCGAGCCTGAAGAGGTCCGCGGCGCGGGCGGCGGGCACGAAGAGCACGCCGTCGTCGTCGCCCAGGACCAGGTCGTCACGGCTGACGGTCCAGTCGCCCACGGTGGCGGAGTCCATCGCGTCGTGGGGACGGGGATCGAGGCGCAGCGGGCCGGTCGGGATCGCTCCCAGGCTGAAGACCGGCAGTCCGATGGCTCTCATGTCGGCCGTGTCGCGATGCAGCCCCCAGATCACGATGCCCGCCAGCCCGGCCGCCTGAGCCTCCAGGACGACGAGATCGCCGACGCAGGCTTCGTCGAGCCGTCCGCCGTTGTCGACCACCAGCACGTCGCCGGGCTCCGCCCGTTCGAACGCCTCCAGGAAGACGTCGACGCTGCCGGCGTGCCGGGCGGGGGACGCACGCCCGATGAGGCGGCCGCCGGGCACCACGGCGCGCAGGAGCGCGGGCCCGCAGCGCACGGGGAGCTGAGCGCGAATGCAGGCGTCCGCCAGGTGGGCGGTGGTCAGTGTGCCGAACCGCCGCCGAAGGTCTTGCTGATCCATGCCGCGTTTTCCTCCCGCCCGTGCCCTCTGACGCTTCATTGTCCGTGAGGCCCTCGTCGAGGGAAACCGGTATCGGCTAGGGGTCACAGAAGGGTGAGCTGCTCCGGCGCGGAGGCCCTGGTGGGCCGCGGGCGCTGAGGGATCCGGCGGGCGTCGTGAGAGCTCGACCGGCCGATGCCGTACCGCTGGGCCAGCGCCGCGACCTCCTGGGCGAGCCGCTCCTGGTATGCCTTCGGGGCGTAGGCGCCCCTGCCGTACATCTCCATGTAGCGGGGGACGAGCCGGGGGTGCTCCCTGGAGAGCCACGCCATGAACCACTCCCGGGCGCCCGGGCGGAGGTGGAGCGCGATCGGGGCGACGTAGGCGGCGCCGGCCTCGGCGATCCGCCGTACGGTCTCCGACAGCATGGCGGGGGAGTCCGTCAGGTAGGGGAGGATCGGGGCCATCAGCACGCCGCAGCGGATGCCGTGCTCGGTCAGGGCGGCGCAGACCTCCAGCCGTTTGCGCGGGTGCGGTGTGCCGGACTCGACCGCGCGCCACATGGCGTCGTCGACGAAGCCGACCGAGACGGCGGTGCTGACATCGGTCACCTCGGCCGCCTGGGTGAGCAGGTCGAGGTCGCGCAGGATGAGGGAGCCCTTGGTGAGGATCGAGAACGGGTTGGCGGCGTCCCGCAGGGCGGTCAGGATGCCGCGCATGAGCTTGTATCGCCCCTCGGCCCGCTGGTAGCAGTCGACGTTGGTGCCCATCGCGATGGGCTGCCCGGCCCATCTGGGCGCGGCGAGCTCCTTGCGGACGAGCTCGGCCGCGTTGACCTTCACGATGATCTTGGAGTCGAAGTCCTCGCCCGATCCGAGGTCCAGATATTCGTGCGTTTTCCGGGCGAAGCAGTACGTGCAGGCGTGGCTGCAACCCCTGTAGGGGTTGATGGTCCACTCGAACGGCACGCGGCTCTGGCCGGGGACGCGGTTGATGACCGAGCGGGCGTGGATCTCGTAGAACGTGATGCCCCGGAACTCCGGCGTGTCGAAGGTCCTCGTCACCGCCCCGCGCGCGAAGAGCGGGAGGGCCTCGTCGCGCTGACCGTGATCGGTCAGACGCAGATTGTCCCAGCGCATGACATGATTAGAACGCGAGTTCGATGAAGATCGCAACTCACAACGCGCGGTAAATACCGGGTCTTGGATACGGCTAATGATCTTCATGGTTGGGCAGAACGTCGGCACACACCTTGCGTCTTGGGAGAGGTGCCCCATGGCCTGGTCGCAGGACGAAGAGCGGATGCTGGCGATGATCGAGCGGCACCTCACCGATGAGGACCCGAGACTCGCTGCCAGGCTCGAGTCGTTCAACGAGCGGGTGGAGCGTCGGCAGCGCGGGCGGCGCCGGGCGGCCGGCCGCGCCCGCCAGTGGCCACGCCGGTCCACCTTGATCATCGTGGTGAGCTGGCTGTTGATCGCCACGTTGATCGCCACATTATTGATCATGGCTCTCCGCAACGACGCGGCCGCGTTCCCGATGTAGAGACGACCTGGACGTACGGCGGGGCCATGGCGAGGGCAGCCGCCCGGACGAGACTGTCCGCAAATTGGTAAAGACTTTTAACTTGTTTTTCGTTAAAGCTCTTTACTAAAGTGCGGGGCATGCACAGCAGCCATGCCACCCTGAGCACCCTGCGCGAGACCAATGCCGCTGTCGCGCTGGAGGCGATCCGCAGGGATCCGCCGCTCTCCCGGGCCGAGATCGCGCGGCGTACCGGCATGACCAAGCCCACCGTGAGCAGCGCGCTCGACCTGCTGATCGCGGCCGGCCTCGTCAGGGAGACGGAGCCGCCCGGGAAGACCCACTACGGCGCCGTCTACTTCGCCCCCGCCGCGGACGTGGCCTGTGTGCTCGGACTGGACATCGGCGGCCGCTTCGTCAGAGGCGCGCTGGCCGACCTGGACGGCACCATGCGGGCCAGGCACGACGTCCGGATAGGGGATTCGGCGCCGGAGACGGTCATGGCGGCGATCACCCGGATCAGGGACGAGTTCGCCGAGGACGTCCCGATCGAGCTGGTCGTGGCGGGAGTCCCCGGAGTGGTGGACCCCCAGGAAGGGATCCTGCGCGACAGCAACCCGCCCGAGCTGGAGGGGTTCGCGATCGTCGCCGAGCTGACCTCGGCGCTGGGGGTCTCCGCCGTCGCGGAGAACGACATCAACCTGGCCGCTCTGGGGGAGCAGGCCGCCGGGCACGGGCGGGGGGTCAACGACTTCGCCTTCCTGTCCGTCGGCACCGGCGTCGGCGCGGGGCTGGTGCTGGGCGGCCGCCCGCACCGCGGCCACAGCGGCGCCGCCGGTGAGATCGACAACCCTCCGCCGGGTAGCCTCGTGGCCCCCGACAGCCCGTCGGCCGACGCGCTGCTCGGCTGGGCGGCCGATTGGGCGGCGGAGGCGGGCTCGTCCCTGCGCATTACTCCCGAGGACATCTTCGCCGCCGCCCGGCAGGGCGACGAGCTGGCCCGGCGGATCCTCGCCGAGGAGGCGCGGCGCATCGCCGTACGGGTGGCCGACCTCGCCCGCGTCGCCGACGTCGAGCTGGTCGTGCTCGGCGGCGGCATCGGGCTGGCCTGCGCCGAGATCCTGCCCACGATCGAGGCCGCGCTCGGCGGCCTGCTCCCGCGCCCGCCCAGAATCGCCGTCTCCGGCCTCGGCGACGCCCCCGTACTGGTCGGCGCTCTCGCACGCGCGTCGCACCTCGCCTGGCGCCAGGTCGCGACCCGCCTCATCGCCGAGGCCACCGCCACCCGCACCCCCCAACACAAGGAGGCAGTCACATGAAACTCCGAGCCGCAGGGCTTGCCCTGCTCACCCTCACCGCGGTCGTGTCCTTAGCCGGCCCCGCCGCGGCGGCCGACGACCTGATCGCCGGGCACGACTGGAGCCACTTCGCGGGGGCGAAGGTCCAGCCGGACGGCGTGCGGATCACCCCGCTCGACCGCAGGATCGTCGACGTGAACGGCACAGGGGGACAGGCCGATCCGCCGGTCAACCTCCGCGGGCCGCGGCTGAAGGCCGACGGCGACTTCCGGGTCACCGCCGTCATGGACGGCGTCGGCGACAAGGGCGCGTACCTGCAGCTCTACGGCGGCGTCCCGATCATCTACGACGAGTGGCGGCAGGAACCGGCGTCGCTCCGCCTCGGGGTGAAGGGCGGGAAGCTCACGGTCAGCCTCTGGAACGGCGGCTCGGACAAGCCCGCGACCACCAAGTCGTACGGGTCGGGCCTGTCCGGGCGGGTCACCGTGGAGGTGCGCGGCGTCGGCCAGACCTTCAGTTTCTACGCCAACGGCGCCAAGGTCGGCACGCTCGGCAACCCGGGCATCTTCAAGGGCCTGATCTGGTTCGGGGCGGACGCAGAGGTGGGCGGCGGCTGGACGCTCGTCTCGCTGACCGCGCAGGGGGAGGGCGGCGACAACCTGACCGTCGCCGACGCCCCCGCGCTGGCCCAGCCGGTGCTCGCCGACTCCCTGCGCAGGCGCGCCGCCGCCCTGCCCCGTCCGATCGACATCGGCGCGGCCCTGGCGAGCGCCCCGCTGTTCGCCGACGCGGGCTACCGCGCGCTGGCAGGCGGCCAGTTCGACATGCTCACCCCGGAGAACGACTTCAAGCCGCAGTTCGTCCAGCCGCGTAAGGGCGTCTTCACGTTCGAGGACGGCGACGCGCTGGTGGCCTTCGCCCAGGCGAACGGCATGAAGGTGCACGCGCACACGCTGGTGTGGCACGAGGCGCTGCCCGCCTGGATGCGGCAGAACGCCACCAAGCAGACCATGTTCGACCACATCGACGCCGTGGCCGGGCACTTCAAGGGCAAGGTCGCCGAGTGGGACGTGGTCAACGAGCCCATGTCCGACGAGGACGCCGACTACACCAACGGCCACCAGGGCCTGCGCCCCGAAAGCCCCTGGTTCAAGTCGATGGGCGAGCAGTACATCGACCTGGCCTTCCAGCGTGCCCACCAGGTGGACCCGGGCGCCAAGCTGTTCCTCAACGAGTACGGCGCGGAGGCGAACGGCGAGCGCTGGGACGCGCTGTACAACCTGGTCAAGCGGCTCAAGCAGCGCGGGGTCCCGATCGACGGCGTCGGGTTCCAGAACCACGAGTACGAGGCGGGCGACCGCGTTCCCGCCGAGACCTTCCGCGCGCACGTGAAGAAGCTCGCCGCGCTGGGCGTCGAGGTCCGAGTCTCGGAGATGGACGTCCTCGTGAGCTCCAGCCAGCGCAAGATCCAGGCGGACGAGATCGCGGGCAAGCTCAAGGTCTGCCGCGAGGAGCCCACCTGCACCAGCTTCACCACCTGGGGCTTCACCGACAAGTACGGCTCGACCGCGGACGTCGGCAGCTACCCGCCGGCTCCGGGTGACGCGCTTCCCTGGGACTCCGCGCTGAAGCCCAAGCAGGCCTACACCGCGATGCTCAACACCCTCGGCTGACCTTTTCAGCGATTCATTCCACGAACAGTCCCCGGGCCGCCGTCGTTGTCGCGGTCGTTGTCGCGCGCGAATCCTCGGGCCGACCCCTCTCCACCCCCCTTTGAAAGGAGCCCCGGCATGCGAAAAACACTCGCAGGGGCGGCCCTGCTCGCCGTACTCATGACAGGATGCGCGGGCGCCCCGGCGAGCGGGGGCGGCGCGGCCTCCGGACAGCCGGTCACCATCACCTTCTGGCACGGCTGGAAGCAGCCGCACGAGGTGAAGGCGATCGACGAGAGCCTCGCCAGATTCAGGAAGCTCCACCCGGAGATCACCGTCAGGACGGTCTCCAACGTGGCGGACGACAAGATCGTCCAGGGGATCAGGTCGGGCAACGGGCCCGACGTGGTCTCCTCGTTCACCACGGACAACGTGGGGCAGTTCTGCCTTTCGGGGGCGTGGCTGGACCTGGCTCCGTTCCTGGCCAGGTCCGGCGTGGACGTGGAGAAGACGTTCCCGAAGCCCGCGCTGGAGTACACCCAGTATCGGGGCCGGCGGTGCGCGCTGCCGCTGCTGGCCGACGCCTGGGGGCTGTTCTACAACAAGAGGGCCTTCGCCGAGGCGGGGATCGCCCACCCCCCGAGGACGCTGACCGAGCTCGAGGAGGACGCGGTCAAGCTCACCAAGCTCGGCCCGGACGGCGAGATCGAGCGGCTGGGCTTCATGCCGGACTTCCGCGCGTACGAGCAGAGCCCGGGGCACCTGCTGGCCAACTGGAAACCGGCCTACTTCGACGCCCAGGGGAAATCGAACCTGTCGAGGGACCCGGTGATCCAGCGGTTCTTCGCCTGGCACGACCGGTTCGTCAAGGCTCTTGGCGGCTTCGAGAAGCTGGAGAGGTTCCGCGGCACCATGCCGGACGAGTACAGCCCGCAGAACGCCTTCCAGACCGGCAAGGTCGCCATGCAGCTCGACGGCGAGTGGCGGATCGCCAACATGATCGAGGACAAGGTCGACCTCGACTACGGCACCGCGCCCTTCCCCGTCCCCGACAGCCAGGCCACCAGTTACGGCGGCGGCTTCCTCACCGGGACGATCATCGGAATCTCCAGGACGAGCAGGCAGCAGAACGCGGCCTGGGAGCTGGTGAAGTTCCTGACCACCGACACCGACGCGCTGGTGGCCTTCGCCGGTGCCATCAGGAACGTCCCGTCCACCTACGCCTCGCTTGAGGCGTTCAAGGCCGACGAGGGCTTCAGGACCTTCATCGACATGTTCACCAACCCCAACAGCACCGCCACCCCGGCCAGCCCGAACGGCGGCGCCTACATCCAGGCGTTCGACGAGTTCGGGTTCAGGCAGGAGGCGGGCAAGGTGCCCGACCTGGCCGCCGGGCTCGCCGATCTGGACAGGCGCATCGACACCGACATCGCCCAGGTCGGCCCTCGATGAGGTGGCGCGCTCTGGCGTTCCTGTCGCCGTGGCTGCTCGGGGTGGCGATCTTTCTGATCTACCCCCTGGTAGCGACGATCTGGTTCAGCTTCACCTATTACGACCAGTTCAACCCGCCGGTCTGGGTCGGCCTGCGCAACTGGGTCTACGTCTTCACCGAGTATCCGCCGTTCTGGCAGGCCCTGGGCAACACGCTCTGGTTCGTCGTGATCATGGTGGCGCTGCGGGTCGTCTTCGGGCTCGGGCTCGGGCTGCTGGTGACCAAGGTCAAGCGAGGGGCCTCCATCCTGCGGACCGTGTTCTACCTGCCCTATCTCGCCCCGCCCGTGGTCGCCACGATCGGTTTCGTCTTCCTGCTCAACCCGGCGACCGGTCCGGTCGACCAGATCCTGGGAAGCCTGGGACTGCCGGAGCCCAACTGGTTCGGCGACCCGTCGCTGGCCAAGCCGTCCCTGACGCTGCTGGCCATATGGGGCGTCGGCGACCTGATGCTGATCTTCATGGCCGCGCTGCTGGACGTGCCCACGTCGCTGTACGAGGCGGCCGAGCTGGACGGCGCCGGCGCCTGGCAGCGCTTCAGATTCATCACGCTGCCGACGATCCGCCCGGTGATCCTCTTCGCGGTGATCACCGGCGTGATCGCCACCGCGCAGTACTACACACAGGCGCTCATCGCCGGCGCCATGGCCAGCGGCATCCTGCCGGGCTCCGGCAGCAGCTTCGAACCGGGCTACCCCGACGGCTCCACGCTGACCGTGCCGCAGCTCGTCTACAGCCTGGGATTCCAACACTTCAACACCGGGGCGGCGTGTGTGATGGCGCTGGTGCTGTTCGCCGTCTCGATGGGGCTCACCGGCTTCCTGCTGCGCCCCAAGGCCGGACTCGTGGACGCGGGAAGGACCTCATGAGGCGCTCGCTCACCTGGGTCGCCGTGCACAGCCTCGCGATCGCGCTCGCCCTCATGTTCCTGGCGCCGCTGGTCTTCCTCTTCCTCGCCTCGGCGATGAGCGACGAGCAGACCCTCGGCCCGGCGCTGTGGCCGCGGAGCTGGCACTTCGAGAACTACGCCGAGGTCTTCGCCAAGGACGACTTCGTCACCTGGTGGCGCAACACGCTGATCTACGCCTTCGGCGCCACCGCCGCCATGCTGGTCTCCAGCGTTCCGGTCGCCTACGCGATGGCCAGGTTCCGCTTCTGCGGCGAGCGGGTGGCCATGCTCCTGCTGGTCGCGGGCATGATGCTGCCGCCGCAGGTGACCATCGTGCCCCTCTACCTGGTCTGGGCGCAGCAACTCCACCTCAACGGCACCCTGTGGCCGCTGATCCTGCCGCTGCTCTTCGGCGACGCGTTCTCGATCTTCCTCCTGCGCCAGTTCCTCATGACGATCCCGCAGGAGTACTTCGACGCGGCCAAGGTCGACGGCTGCGGCGAGCTGCGAACCGTCTTCAGAGTCGTGCTGCCGATGGCCAGGCCGGCGATCGCCGCCGTCGCGCTGTTTCAGTTCTTCTTCGCCTGGAACGACTACTTCGGCCCGCAGATCTACACCAGCGAGAACCCGGGCGCGTGGACGTTGGCGTACGGCCTGGCCGGCTTCAACAGCGCCCACTCCGTCCACTGGAACCAGACGATCGCCGCCACCCTGCTGGTCATGGCGCCCGTGATCGTCGTCTTCTTCTTCGCCCAGCGCGTCTTCGTGCAGGGCGTCACACTGACGGGAGTCAAGGGATGAAGGTCGCCGAGGGCGGCACGGCTCGCACCTCCGAACTGGTCGGCGGGACCGCCATGGGCGGTCTGATCCCCGGGGCCGTGCTGGCCATCGACGCGGGCAACAGCAAGACGGAAGTGGCTCTGGTCTCGGCGGCCGGCGAGGTCCTGTCCTGGGTCCGCGGCGGCGGATTCCAGCCGCACGGCCCGCTGCTGGGCCACGCCATCGACCTGATCGAGGATCTGGTCATGCGGGCGACGGGGGGTCGCGCGGCGGAGTACGTCTCGGCCTACCTCGCCCACTGCGACCTGCCCGTGGAGCGCCGGCGGCTGTGCGCCGCGATCTCCGTACGCCGCTGGGGGCGAGGCCTGACCGTCGACAACGACACCTTCGCGATCCTGCGGGCGGGCTCGCCCATGCCCTACGGCGTGGCCGTGGTCTGCGGCGGCGGAATGAACTGCGTCGCCGTGAGTCCCGACGGGCGGACGGCCCGCTATCTGGCATTGGGCCGGCTTTCGGGCGACTGGGGCGGTGGGGAGTTCCTCGGCGAGGAGGTGCTCTGGCATGCCGTACGCGGTGAGGACGGGAGAGGCACGCGCACCGGGCTCCAGGAGGCGACGACCGCGCACTTCGGGCTGCCAAGCGTGGAAGCGGTGTGCGTCGCCATCCATCGGGGGGAGCTGGACGGGGCACGGCTGCACGAGCTGGCGCCGCTGCTGTTCCGGGTGGCCGACGCGGGGGATCCCGTCGCGGGCGGGCTCGTGGAGCGGCTCGGGGTGGAGGTGGCCACGATGGCGGCCGCCGCCGTGCGGCGGCTGGACTTCCAGGGGCGGCGCATCCCACTGGTGCTCGGCGGCGGTGTCCTGCGGGTTGGGCACCCCGAGCTGATGGCGCACACCGTCAGGGCTCTCGCCGAGACGGGCCTGGATGCCGACGTGCGGATTCTCGCCGAGCCGCCGATCGCGGGAGCGGCTCTTCACGGCATGGACGTGCTGGGCCACGGGCCCGCCGCGGAACGCCGCCTGCGCGCCGCCCTCGCCAATGGCAGCCCGGCCGACGTCTGACGGTGGGCCTGACGACTGACGGTGGGCCCGACGACGAGGTCCCCGCCGCCGTCGACGAGCGTGCGGGCCGCGCTCCGCGCGGGGGCGAGCGGGCATGGCTCGTGGCGATGACGCGCGCCCGCCTCGAGGTGGGTTAGATGGAGGCTCGTTCCAGAGCGTCAGTGGGGAGCCGTATGCCCGGGGTCGTGTCGTCGGCGGCGGGCGCGGCCGCCGTGTCCGCTGTGGCGCCCGCTGTGGTCCTGGCCGCGGCGCTGCTGCACGCCGTATGGAACGGGCTCGCACACGGCATCAAGGACAAGCTGGCCGGCTTCACCTTGATCAACCTTGCCTACACCGGATGCGGCGCCGTGATGGTCTGCCTGACGCCCATGCCGGACCCGGCGGCGTGGCCGTACATCGCCGCGTCGGCCGTGTCGCAGGTCGTGTACCAGGTTCTGCTGCTGCGGGCCTACCAGCTCGGCGACTTCGGCCAGATGTACCCGATAGCCCGCGGCACATCACCGCTGCTCGTCGCCGTGGTGTCCACGACCGTGCTCGGCCAGGCTCTGCCGGCACGGGACGTCGCCGGGGTGGTGGTGATCTCATGCGGCCTGGCCGGCCTGGCGCTGGCGGACGGGATACCCGGCCGGGCTCAGCTGCCCGCGCTCGCGGCCGCCGCCGGGACCGGCGTGATGATCGCCTTGTACACGATCGTCGACGGCACAGGGGTGCGGCACTCGGGAACGGTCACAGGCTACCTCGCATGGCTCTTCCTCTGCCAGGGGCCCGTTCTGCCGTTGATCGCGTGGGCGCGGCGAGGCCGCTCCCTCCTCGGGCAGCTGAGACCCGTGTCCGGGCGCGGCCTGACCGGCGGCCTGCTGTCCCTGCTGGCGTACGGGCTCGTGGTCTGGGCCCAGACCCGCGGGAACCTGGCCACCATCGCGGCCCTGCGCGAGACGAGCATCGTCATGGCCGCGGTCATCGGCACGCTGGTATTCCGGGAAGGCTTCGGCTACCTGCGCGTAACGGCCAGCGCCACCGTCCTGGCGGGCATCGTCGTCCTGGAGCTCGCCCACCCCTGAGGGGCGTCGGCGGCCCGGGACGCCGGGCGGCGTCAGTTCGACAGTGCGGAGAGCTTTGACGCCAGCCATGGGCGGATGACGGGGAGGACCTGGTCCGGCTGCATCGCCCGCATGTGATCGAGGCCGTCGAGGACACGCACATCCCAGCCGAGGCCTTCGAGCTCGGCGCGGTGCTCCAGGATCGGTCCGGCGATGTCCACTTGGGTGTTTCCCCACCTGGGTCCGTAGTCGATCCGGTCGGCTGATCCGGCGAAGCACAACCTGGGGCAGGTGATCCGGCTCTGGGCGGCCCGGTCGTCGAAGCGCTGAAGTGCCTCATAAAGCGTGACGAACTTTGAACCTGTCACTCAGCCCGGCGACGAGAGAATGGCCGAGTGACGGGTCGGCGCCCCACTTGCGCATCTCCTCGGCCTGCGGGCCCTCGTCGCCGGGCTTGGGATTCACCGGCAGCAGGACGACCGGTCCCGCTCCGTGGATCTCCATCTCGATCACGCGTCCGTCATGGAGCGTCGCGGCTGGCATCGAGCGTCCTCCCATGGTGTTCCGTAAGACTTTTCCGGTGCCGGCGGGGCGTCACGGTGGAGGCGAGGCGTCACGGTCACAGAGTCGAGGTCAGCCGAGGGACTTGAGGAAGTGAGCGGCGACGGGGGCGGCGACCTCGCCGCCCATGCCTCCGGCCTCCACCACGACCGCGAACGCGAGGTCACCGCGGAAGCCGATGAACCAGGCGTGGGTCTCGATCTTCCCGTTGCTGACGAACTCGGCCGTCCCGGTCTTGCCGGCGGTTCCGGAGGGGAGCCCGGCGGCGTGGGCGGTGCCCTTGGTGACGACGGCCCTCATCATCTGGCGCAGCGGTTCGGCGACCCCGCTGGGGAGTTCCTTGGGGGAGGCCTTCTGCTTGAGATCGGGCACCAGCGTGGGGGGCCGCCAGCTTCCGTCGGCCACGGCCGCCGCCACCGTCGCCATCACGAGCGGGCTGGCGAGGATCCTGGCCTGGCCGAACGCCTCGGAGGCGAGCTCGGCGTCGCTGGTGGCCTTCGGCATGCTGCCCTTGGCCGCCGGAACCCCGATGTTCAGCGGCTGGTTGAAGCCGAAGCCGGTGGCCAGGTCGTACAGCTTCCGCGCGCCGAGCTTGGAGGCGGCCAGCGGGGCGAAGGTCGTGTTGCACGAGTGGGCGTAGGAGTCGAGGAACGTCAGCGAGCCGAACGACTCGTGGTCGGAGTTGCGGATGTCCAGCCCGCCGACGTTCGCCTTCGTGGGGCAGGAGACCTTGTCGGAGGGGGAGAGCCCTTCGGCGAGCAGCCCGGCCGCGGTGATCGTCTTGAACGTGGAGCCCGGCGGATACTGGCCGGCCAGCGCCCGGTTGAAGCCGCCCTGGTTGTTCACGACGGCGAGGATCTCGCCCGAGGAGGGCCGGACGGCGACCAGGGAGGCGATCTTCTTCAGGTCGCGCACCGCGTCGGCGGCCGCCCGCTGCACCCGGAGGTCGAGGCTGGTCCGCACGTCCTTGCCGGGGGAGCCCTCGATGGTGTGCAGGGTCTTCTTCTCGGAGCCGGCGACCTGGATCTCGGTGGTGGGGGTGCCGGCGAGCTGCTTCTGGAAGGTCTGCTGCAGGCCCTCACCGGCGCCCACGGCGTCGCCGACGTGGTAGGCGGCCCCGAGCCTCTTGACGTCCTTCGCGGTCGCCTTGTCGAGGTAGCCGACGAGCTGCTGGATCGAGCCGCCCACGTCGCCGCCGTCGATGCGGTCGCCGTTCGCGTCCGTGATCGCGGCGCGCTGCGGCCAGGTGGTCTTGAGGGCCAGGTGCTCCGGGCCGGTCAGCGCGGGGTGGACGGCCTGGGGCGACCAGTCGACCTTCCAGTAGTGGTCCTTGACCTTGAGCTTCAGCTCGCCCTGATAGGTCCAGTCGCCGACGTTCTTCAGCGTGGCGGTGGCGGAGTAGGCCGCGGTGGCGCGGTCGTTCACCGGCGCGCTCACACGGAGCCCGGTCACGGCGACCCCGGTCGCTCCGAGGTTCTTGGTCAACTCGGCGTACGCGGCGTCGAAACCGGGGGACGGCGTCGCGAGCTCGGCCTTCATGGCCGCGAGGTCACCGCGCGTCCAGGCCGCGGTGAAGCGCTGAGCGGTCTCCTGCGGCGTGCCGCGCGTGTGCAGCACGTAGTAAGCGCCTCCGGCGGCGGCCCCCGCCACCAGCACGGCGGCGGCCGACGTGATCGCGACGGTTCGTCCTCGAGGCACGCGCACCCCCCGGTGTCATTGTGTCGGCTCAGCGATCTCATGAGTCCGGTGTGACAGCCGGTATGAGAGCGTTGGACACCGCAGAGCCTAGCGCGGGTGAATCGTCACCCCCACATGGTGAAGACGCTCACGCGGCGCCCTTGACGCTGGCGGCGTACTTCGGGACGTAGTCCTGGCCGGACAGGCCGCGGATGGCCTCCATCACCCGGTCGGTGACCTCGCGGCGGTCCCGGGCCCTGGCGGCGTCGCCGGTGAAGGTCATCGGAGCGCCGAGCCGTATGCCGATGCGGTGCAGCCGCGGCACCGATCTCCCCGGCGGCAGGACCTTCTCGGTGCCGAGCATCGCCACGGGGATCACCGGGGCACCCGTGGTCAGGGTCAGCCACGCGACGCCGATCTTGCCGCGGTAGAGGCGGCCGTCGGGGGAGCGGGTCCCCTCCGGATAGATGCCGAACAGCTCGCCGGACTTCAGCACGTCGACCGCCGTGTCGAGCATGGCCTGCGCGGCGGAGGCGTTCTCCCGGTCGATCGGCATCGTGCCCATGCCGCGCATCCACAGGGCGGTCAGCCGGTTGCCGGTGAAGTACTCGTTCTTGGCGACGAACCGCACCGGCCGGGGAAGCAACGCCGGGAGGACGAAGGAGTCGAGCACCGAGAGGTGGTTCGACGCGAGGATCGCCGGGCCGTGCGCCGGAACGTGCTCGCGGCCCTCGATTCTGGGCCGCCACAGTAGGCGCATCATGGGAACGCTGACGATCTTGGCGGTGCGGTAAAGCACGGGCTCTCCTCCGAAGGGCGTTGCAGACCCACCCTAGGCCGCGCCCGCGCCCGTCACGGTGTGCGGCTCGTGCAAGTCCGCATCCTCCCTTTTTGTACGGCTCCGCCAAGCGCGCCATGTGGGAGAGGCGGGCATGATTCCGGGGCGTTGGAATAAGCACCCCCTGGAGTCCGTTAAGCTCAGTGTGACCGATGTGGTTTGTGTCCCCCGGGCCGCAATTACCGCCTTCACGGAATACCGTTCGGCTGGAGCCGTGTTGTGCATCTCGCCGAGGAGGCGACCGCCACATCGGTCCTAACGTGGGACGCCCCGCGAGACCCAGTGTCTCGCGGGGCGTTCGTCATTGCGGGTGCCGTTCCGGCGCTTGGGCGGAATGCGCAGCGGGCGCGGTGGCGGTCGGTCCATCCGGCCCGCCGGCCGGTTTCATCCGACCCGCTGAAGTGCCTTCTCACGGCGCTCGGCGACACGCGAGCCGGACTCTCGCCGTGCCATCCGGCGCAGCATGATCGGCGGCACGACCAGGCCGAGCAGCGCCCAGGCCCCCAGCACCCCGGCGGTCTCCAGGTGCCGCCAGGATCCGCCTATCTCAACGGCGGCCGCGGGGTCCGGGAGCAGGGCCGCACGCATGCCCAGGCCCAGCCAGTAGACCGGGAAGACCTGGGCGATCCATTGCAGCCACTCCGGCATCGCGGTGATCGGGTAGAAGATGCCGGAGATCGAGATCAGGCCCATGACCGGGAGCGACAGGTAACCCGCGCCGCAGGGGCTGGAGATCAGCGACCCGAGGACGGCTCCGAGAGGCTGGGTCGCCAGGAGCCCCAGGATCAGCACCCAGGCCAGGGTGAGCCAGGAATGGAGACCACCGACGTCGAGTCCGTCGACGATGAGCAGCCCGGGGCCGAGGAGGATCGCCAGGTACGCCAGGACGGTCCCGGAGACGGTGACGAGCTTGCCGGTGAAGTAGCCGCGTATTCCTCCCGGGGTGGCCCTGGCACGCAACAGGGTGCCGTCTTCCCGGTCCGCGGTGAGGTGCTGGATGACGAGGAGCATGCCGAGCGCGATGAACATCCCGAGAACGCTCGGAAGGATCAGCGCGCCGAGGGTGAATCCGCCGGCTCCGACGCTCCTGTCCCGCAGGAGGAAGATGGCCACCAGCGTCGCCACGGGCCAGAACAGGTGGCCGAGCAGTTCGGTGCCCGTTAAGGATTGGCGTAACTCGATGAGGCCGCGGGCGAAGCCCGCGCGGAGCGCCGTCACGGCCGGGGTCATCGGGCCACCTCTTTCAGGTTGCCGGTCTCCGCTGCTCGGCTCAGGCCGGATTCGGCCCGGTGCACCAGGGAGAGGTAGGTGTCCTCCAGCGACGATCGGCGGACTTCGAGGTCGGCGACGGCCTCGCCGTACTGCTTGAACAAGTCGAAGACGAACCTGGTGGACTCGCTGGTCGATCGCGCGAACCGCTGCCCGCCGCGGGTCCAGCGCACCTCGTCCTCGCCCGCGATCTGCCGGGCGAGTTCCTCGGCCGTGCCGTCGGCGACGATCCGCCCACCGTCGAGGATCAAGATCCGTCCGGCGAGCTTCTCCGCCTCGTTGAGGTCATGGGTGGTGAGCAGGATCGTGGTCTCGTCCTCCCGGGCGAGGCGGAGCACGAGGTCATGGAAATCACGCCGGGCCTCCGGGTCGAAGCCCGCGGTGGGCTCGTCGAGGAACAGCAGCTCGGGACGGCCGACGATGCCGATCGCCACGTCGAGCCGGCGCCGCTGCCCGCCGGAGCGCATCCTGACCTCCTTCGCGGCGTGCTCGGTCAGGCCGACCGCGGCGACCAGCTCGTCGGGGTCCCATGGCCGCTTGACGAGCGCGGTGGAATACCGGTGCCGCACCAAGGGGCATTGCTCGCGTAACGCGGACATGGTTGACACGTTCGTGCAACGGGTGATCCTTGCCCGGTTGTCTCGTGACGACGTGAGCGATCTGCTTCCCGGCGTAGACGCCAGCGTGGACGTGACCGCGCTCCGCGAAGAGTTGGCGATGCTCAACCAAAGCGAGGTCGAGCTAGGTCTGTCGGTCGCGCGCCGCACGCTCAGCACGACCGTTGCGGAAGTGGCCCAAGCGGAGATCGACAAGCGCCGTTCGGAGATCCACGCCGAACTGAAGAGCGCCACGGCCGAGAGCCCGCTTGCCGAATTCGCGACCACCGACGACCCCGCCAGGACGTGGAAGGGCCTGACGTTGGGCCGTAGGCGTGAGATCGTGCGCCTGTTGGTGACAGTGACGCTGCTTCCGGTCCGGGGACGGCCCGCAGGTGGGGAGATCGACCCGGACAGCGTGCGTTTCGCGCCGGTACCCGCCCAAGCGGCGTGACCGCAACGCCGAAGGGGCATCCCCGCCAGCGTTCACGGCGCAGGTGCCCCAGGTGGTTCCGCTACTTGTTCAACAGCAGTGCGAGCCGGTCACGCTGGTGATCGGTCAACGGTGGCCAGGTCGCCACCAGAGCACGCGCATAGGCGTCTAAGCCGTCCTGCGAGGGGTCGTGTGCTTTCTCCGCCATGCGCCGCGATCTGTCCCTGTTCGGTTTCCGTTCCCCGTGCCCGCGTTCCGCCGTTGCCGCCGTCTGTCCCTCCGTCTCTCCGCATCCCGCCCCGGCGTCCGTCGAGGCTGGCCACCGCACCAACCCCCCACACCGATCACTCGAAGTGGAGCCTTCGGCACGCCTTCCCGGTGCGACCCACACCGGCCGCCGTCCCCGCCGACCCGCGACCCCGCTCCGCCACCGGCCCAACCGCAAGCGGCCCTAACGGGTGGCTTCGCCATTGCGCTGGCTACTCCGCTCTCACCGCACCCAACGAATCCCGTTACGGCAGGTCGGGCGGCCCGTCGTTACCCGCTTTGGCCCTCAGGTCATCCAGGTACCGCCGGCTATTCCAACAGCCGCAGCGCTTGCTGAACTGATAATTATCGTCCAGTCCACGTGGTCTCCCGTAGTTTGGGTGTGCGTCACCTGGAGAACGAGCGAGCTGTTCCCAAAGTGGCGGGGAGAACAGCCTTGGTTGGTCCGTCCTGCTCCCCTCTAGCCGTCTCTTGTAACCCGCCGACCTGGCGTGCCCATGGCGCTCCTTCACCGCCTGGACGATACTCATCCAATGGACCTGTGGATCCTCTGTGCTCGCTGTCACTCTCATGTGCCTGGTGTAGAGATCGAGGCCACCTCATCGCTGCTGAAGCACGAACCGGATGACTGGCCGCCGGGTGGCATCCCCGGAGCGTCGCAGCGCTGTTGGGTCTGTGGCTTCATGAACGGGCCGGAGGTTGTCCGTGAGTCGCTGGCTGCTCTGTGGCTCATAAATGCCAAACTAGAACGCGCCGAGCGGGAACGACTCCTCGTAACGATCAAAGATCTCGTTAGAACGCAAGCCGATCTTGCAGCGGCCTTGGCCAGGATCGAGAGTGAGCAACCACAGCTCTCTCGGTTACGTCGTTTGATTCCGCATGGGCAGGCAAACGTGCTCGCTTTCCTCGCCCTGGTGATCGGTTTGGCCACGTTGACCGAGAATACCCTTGCAGATCGGGACGATCTACGCGATCTGCTGGTGCCGAAGAATTCTAGTCAGCTCTCATGGATTAGCTATCCAGGAAGAGAAAGTCTGTACCAGCGGAAGCCTGCTTCTTTCGTCGGACAAGCAGCTCTTTCCCCGGGAAGACGGCTATGTGTTGTGAGGGTCAACAGAAACTTCCCTCCACAAAGACCTGCTGAAACATCCTATAGTTTTAATTGGGTGTCTGTAAGTTCCATAACCGGGCAATGGGTTCAGAATGTGTTTGTTCATGGCAATCGGTCGCTGGTGTCTGCATTAATTTTTGTCATCATTGACCCACGGGAATGGTCGGCCCAAACACGCATGATTATCGAGGAATGTCAGGCGGGAAACTCAGTGCTTACTCGCGAAGTCTTGGCGCTGGTACCGGCGTGCGGTCCAATGCTTCGTTGGAGACATCTCGTTAGTGGCAATAGAGGCGACGAGATCCGTATCGATAGCAGTTGGCCGGACCTTGAGCGGAGCACTATCGGTGACCTTCTACCTAAGCCAGGGTCCTAATCGGAGGCTTAAGGTCGAGTCACACCTTTCTTCGCTTAATGCGAGTGAGGATGCTGTGAGTGCCAAGCAAATGGACCACCCGCACGACACACCCACACTAAGCGCTCAATTGCCGGAAGGAATTAGGAACGATCACCTTCCCATTTCCGCTCCGTTCCCGGGCAGCACCGGCGACACATGGGCGAAAAGATTATCGATCTAGGAGTGTCAGACGCCGTATGGCTGCCCTAGTAGGTGGATGGCCTATCTTTTGCCTGACTTCGTGAGTCCGACTTCCTACTGAGGGGGACAATCTATGTGGACGCATCAGTCAGTGACCCCACCCTGACATGGAGACATAGGCCGCAGGGACGAGGAGCCTCAGGGGACGGCGCAGCGGACCAAGGCGGGCCGCCGGAGAAGCGGGAAGCGTGTTTATCCCGAGGGGGCGGAATAGACGTACTAACCCGACTGATCAGCCATAAGTCTTGCCCGCCCCGTTGGGCCCCAGCAGGGCCAGCACCTCCCCGCGGCGCACCTGGAACGTGACATTGCGCAGGACGTCGGTGGTGCCGTACCGCATGCGCAGCCCGTCGACATCGAGCACGACTTCCTCGGCCGTCGTCATCGGCTCACCCCTCATCCGGGCTGTTGAGGTCATCCGGGTTTTCTGGAGTCGGCAGCTCGCCGTCGCCGATGAGCGTTCGCCTCACACGCGCCGTGAGGTCCGCCTGGTCGACGCCGGCCAGGACGAGCGCGCGCGGCACGGTGCCGACCTGGGCCTGCAGGATTCCCAGCAGCACATGCGCCGGCCGCAGGTCCTTCTTGCGGGTCACGGACGCGAAGCCTCGTTCGAGCGCGAGCTTGGCCGACGCCCCCACGCCCACCTGCCGGTCCGGGGCGTAGGTCGGCCGTGGCAGGTCGAAGGCGGCATGGGACACTCCGGCGGCCCTGAGGCTGTGCTCGAACTCCCGGTCCAGCGCGTCGCGGATCGCCTAGTGATCGAGCCCGGCCGAGGTCAGCGCCTCCTGTGTGGCGGGCTCCTGCTCGGCGGCGATCGCCAGCAGGAGGTGCTGCGCCTCCATCGCGGATGATCCGTCCTCGCGGGCTTCGTGTCCTCCCCGCACGATGATCGTGTGGAGGTATCTGTCGAACGCGGTCAGGGCAGGCGGCGAAGGTCTTTCACCTCCACTCGAATCACAGCGCCTCACGGCGCAGACCGAAAACCGTACAGTCCCTAAGAGGCTCAGACGAACTCAAGGGATATTTCTTAGATGGTTACAGCAGGCCGCCGCCGCGGTGGACGACGTGGAGTTTGCCGTCGTACGCCGCGACGGCAGGGCGTTCGACGGAGGTGACAGCGGGGCTGAAGGGGGTGTCGGTGCTCCAGCTAGTGCCGTTGAAGCTGGACCAGTAGAGCTTGGTGTTGCGATTGGTGTAGCTGCCGCGGTGGACGACATACAGCTTGGCGCCGGTGCCGTCGTTGAAGACCGTCAGGGATGGTGAGACGGCGCTGTTGTGGGTGCCCAATGGGGCGGGGCTGCTCCAGCTGCCGCCGCCCATGGTGTTGCGGCGCGCCCAGTAGAGTCTTTCGTCGGAGTCTGGGCCGCGGAAGACGCAGTACAGCTTGTTCTGGAACACGGCGAGTGCCGGACCGTCCGCGCTCTTCTGGCCCCAGGCGTTGCCGTGGTACCAGCCGTTGCCGTTGTAGTACACCGTATGCAGATGGCCGTTGCCCTGGCCACGGTAGACGCAGTACAGGTTGTTCCCGAGAACCGCCAGCGCCGGCGCGGAGGGGCTGGCGTGGCCGCCGATTGGCGTGTCGGCGCTCCAGCTGGTGCCGTCGAAGGTTGACCAGTACAGCTGCTCGTTGTCGTTACTGCCACGGTGGACGCAGTACAGCTTGTTGTCGTAGGCGGCCAGTGCGGGCGCGGCATTACTGAGGGGGCCGGGGAAGAGGGTGTCGGCGCTCCAGTTGGTGCCGTCGTAGTGGCACCACCACATTTGCTGGAAGTCGCCGCTGGTGTGCGCGCAGTACAGCTTGTTGTCGAAGACAGCCAGCGCGGCGCCCGTGCGAGCGGTAGCGGTGGGCAGCAGCGCGCCCTGGCTCCAGGTGCTGGCGTTGGAGGAAGTGGTCAGGCGCAGCCGTTCCTCGTCAGGCAGGGTGAGGCGGATGTGGAGATCGAAACGGCCGATGCCGTTGAAGCCCCAGTGGTCGGTGGCGCCCGGGCGGTTGGCCAGCGCGGCAAGCGCGGGCCGACTGAAGACGATGGTGCGATTCTGCACCAGGTCGTCGTCGTTGCGGAACCACTCGATCAGCGCTTGGACGAGCGCGGTGATGACAGTGAGGTAATCCCCGATGTCCGATCCGCTGCCCTCCCAGTACCAGGCGGGATTGTCCTTGAACTGGTAGGCGATCTGCTGCAGCTTGTCGCCGATCTTCTTCAGGTCTTCGACGAGCTTGTTGTGCCAGGAGGAGGGGCTGTCGTCGGCTTCCCAGCACTGGATGTGGATGGGCAGGCTGTTGCCGACCCGGCCGTTGAACAGGGTGGTGCCCGCGTCGAACACGCGCACCGAACCGGTCTGGACGTCGCCGTACTCCCGCGTCTTGTTCCACTTGTTCCTGGCGGCCTCGTTGGCTGAGGCGTAGGCCCAGTAGATCTCGTCTTGAGGGCCGAACACTGTGTCTCCGGTACTGCGCCGGCATTCGAACCGTTGCAGGTCCAGTCTCAGGTCTATCGGCGGGGGCGAGACCGGGGTCGCGGTGTCAGAGCGGGAGCTGCCGACGACGGTGACGCCGTAGCCGTAGTCGGCCATGGCCTGGAGGAAGTCCTCGCTGTCGAGGGGCTCGTCCTCGGCGAGGGCGTCGATGTTCACGAAGTTCACGTTGGGCAGGGCGCGGAGTTCCTCGCCCAGGGCGGCGATGTCCTTGGCCAGGTCGTCTTGTGTGTAGCCCTCGGCGAGGGGGCGATCGGCCACGGTGGCGGAGAGTATCTGGCGGGTGCCGGCCGTGTTCTCCTCGGTGAAGGTGCGGCCGAACGCACGGACCTCCTCGTCGTCGTCCGCCAGTGGCCGGAGCATGTCGACGAGTTCTTGTTCGAGCTCGGTCAGCTCCAGCCCGGCCTCCAGGCGCGCGGCGCCGCGCAGCATCACCCCGACCAGCAAGAAGACGGCCGGGGGCGGCGTTGCCCGGTGGGCGAGGCGTTCGGTGGCCGGGCGGCCCTGCAGGGTGGCCCGTATGCGGTCCAGTCGCTCCGCGCGCGTGGGATATGGCATGTGCTACCTCCATCACGGCCGGTCCCGCACAGACCGGACCGGCATTGACGTTACGTACCGCAAAGGGTCGATTACACCCCTCGGGTAGGCGCAGACGGGAATTGTCCGCAACCGGCCAACGGGGTGCGGTCACCTCCGCGGCCGATGCCCCGACGGTGGCCTGCCCTCCTACCTCTCACGGCACGCTGCGCAGACGGCAAACCCTCCTCTCCCGCCCGGAGCGCGGCGATAGGCGTAGGGGGTCGAGCAGCAACGGAACGGTCAGTGGCGTTAGCGAGGCGTCGGGGCGCGGCTTACCGCCACTCGCCGTTCCGATCCGGGTGGGGCGTCGAATAGGCGGGAACCTTGTAACGGTTTGATCGCTGTGGGCGACCACCCTGTCGGTTGGCCCTACTTTGCGGGCATGCCGGTGGAGTTCTTGACGGATGATGAGGCTGCTGCGTACGGGCGGTTCGCGGGGCCGCCGTCGCGGGCGGATCTGGAGCGGGTGTTCTTTCTCGACGACGAGGACCGGGCGCAGATTGCGCAGCGGCGCGTTCAGCACATGAGGCTCGGGTTCGCGCTCCAACTGGTGACGGTGCGGTGGCTGGGGACGTTCCTTGAGGACCCGCTGGATGTGCCGGGTGCGGTGCTGGAGTTCGTAGCCGAGCAGCTGGAGATCGAAGACCCCTCGCAGGTGAAGCGGTACGCCGAGCGGCGGGAGACGCCGTTCGATCATCAGCGGGACATCCGGCGGGCGTACGGGTGGAGGGACTTCACCGACGCGGAGGGGGAGTTCGCGGCGTGGGTGGCGGCCCGGTCGTGGACGTCGGGCGACGGCCCGAAGGCGATCTTCACTGACGGAGTGGGGTGGCTGCGGGAGCGCAAGGTGCTGCTGCCGGGCGTGACGACGCTGGCCCGGCTGGTCGCGAGGGTGCGGGACGACACGACGAAGCGGTTGTGGGGTGTGCTGGAGGGGCTGCTGACGGTCGGCCAGCGGTATGTCCTGGACCAACTGCTGGAGGTTCCTGCGGGGTCGCGGGTGTCGGATCTGGAGCGGTGGCGCAAGGGAGTGGCGCCGCGGGCGTCCGGTCCGACGATCATCAAGGCCCTCGACCAGGTGGCGGAGATCGGGAACCTGGAGCTGGCGGAGCTGGGGGCCGAGGGGCTGGTGCCGCCGCGCCGGTTGGGGGAACTGGCCAGGTACGGGATGCGGGCGGACGCCTCGGCGCTGCGCCGTCACCCGGACGGCCGGCGGCTGGCGACGCTGCTGGCCACGGTGCGGCATCTGGAGGGCAAGTCGGTCGACGACACGTTGGAGCTGCTCGATCTGCTGATGGCGACCGAGCTGATGAACAAGGCGCAGAACGCCTCGGACAAGGAGAAGGTCCGCAAGCATCCGAAGCTGGCGAGGTCGGCGGCCCGGTTGGCGGTCGCCGTGGAGGCGTTGTTCGCCTCCGACGGCTGGGGCGGCCCGGTGTACGGGGGCCGACAGGGCAGCCAAGGTGGCCTCCCTCCGACCTGGAGATTCACCTCCACCTGGAGATGAGGGAGGCAGGCCTGCCGGACAATAATCGGCGGGCCTGTCTCCCCCTCCGAGCTGATTCGCGCCCCTGGGCCGGGGGCGCAAATTCGCTGGAGACGGCCGTCCGAGCCCCCGTATCGTGTCCCGGTCAACGGGTGCGGGGTAGCTGGCCCTGTGCGAGCGAAACGGCATGAGAGAGACGCGGACAATGGTCATCAGGACGGAGCGGCTGGTGCTGAGGCGCTGGCGGGGGAGTGACCGGGAGCCGTTCGCGGCGCTGAACGCCGACCCCGCCGTGATGGAGCACTTCCCCGCCACGCTTTCGCGCGCCGAGAGCGACGCCTTCGTCGACCAGGCGGAGGCGAGATTCGACGAGCGAGGGTTCGGGCTGTGGGCCGTGGAGACGGCCGGGACGTTCATCGGGTTCACGGGCCTGTCGGTCCCCCGGTTCACCGCCCACTTCACGCCCGCCGTGGAGATCGGCTGGCGGCTCGCCCGCGCCGCGTGGGGGTACGGCTATGCGAGCGAGGCGGCGAGAGCCGTACTGGACGACGGGTTCGGGAGGCTGCGCCTGGCGGAGATCGTGTCCTTCACGGCCACGGACAACCTTCGCTCACAGGCGGTGATGCGCCGCATCGGCATGACGCGCGACGCGGCGGGCGACTTCGACCACCCGGTGCTGCCGGAGGGCAGCCCGCTGCGCCGCCATGTCCTCTACCGGATCAGCGCGGCCGGGTGGTCCCGGGCATCTTGAGGCGGTCGACCGCCTCGCGGCGGCGGCGTTCGGGACGCCGGTCGTAGCGGGCGGTCGTGGCGGGGGAGGCGTGGCCGACCAGGGCCTGCGTCGTCGCGAGGTCCACCCCGGCGTCGAGCAACTCACCGATGAAGGTGCGGCGGAAGTCGTGCGGCGTCCTCTTCGCCGCTCCCGCCTGGGTGAGACGGCGGGAGACGATGTCGGCGATCGCCTGGCCGGTCATGTGGGACAGCCGGAGCCGCCCGGCCTTGTTGATGGGGCAGAACAACGGCCCGGCTTCGCGCCCGCGCTCCGACAGCCAGAGCTCCACGCGCTCCACCGCCTCGGCGGTCAGGTAGACCAGGCGCTCCTTGTCGCCCTTGCCCCGGACCCGCAGTGATCTGGCGGGCCGGTCGAAGTCGCTCAGCTTCAGTGCGGCGAGCTCGGCCCTTCGGCATCCGGTGGAGTAGAGGACCGCGAGCATCGCGCCGTCGCGCCTGCCAGCGGGGGAGTGGTCGTCCTCGCAGGCTTCCAGCGCGGCCTCGAGGACCTCCGGTGGGACGTGCTGCCCCACGGGAACCCGCGTGTGCTTGTACGACGGCAGGTCGGCGGCCCGCTGGAACTCCTCGCCCGTCATGAGCCCGAGCCGCCAGGCCTCCTGCAGGACCCGGCGCAGGGCCACCAGATGCTTGTTGACGTGCGCCGCGGACCAGCCCTGCTCGCGCATCAGCGTCCGCAGCCGCACCGTGTGCTCGTAGCGGAGCAGCCCCCACGGCTGCCCGGCCCCCGTGGCCTGGGGGTCATCGGTGATGAGCCGGGCGATGCGGTCGAGGCAGCCGCGCATCGTGCGCTTGGACTCGGGGCTCTGGAGAGCGTCGAGGTACACGAAGTAGGGGTCGGGCGCGGGCTGCGCGTCGGGAAGCCGCTCGGGCACGGCAGGGGCGTTCATCACCGCTATCCTAATAGAAATCTACATTGTAAAGGCGCTCGGTAGGAGACAAATCAACATGTGAGCCCAAAACCCTCAGCGAAGGACCCACCCGGGCCGGGAGGCGTACGTGAGCGGCCCGGGAACCGCGGATGCCGTGCCGGGCCGCTCACGTACGGGCAGGCCGGTCAGTCGTCCAGGGCAGCCAGGTCGAGCCGGTGAAGACGGGTCGGGGTCAGCGAGGATGTCCATGGCGACGATCTTCCTGTCGTTGATGGTCAGGCCCATGACCGCCATCGGCCGCCCATCGAGCGCCGTGACCAATCCGACGGCCCCGTTGACGAGCGCCGGCTGGGCGAACCGCTGGAAGCTGAGCGCCTGCCTGGCCACGGCGGCCGCACCGCGAACCTCCCGCAGGCCGGCCGCGGGCGCGGCGCCCTCGTCGACCCGGAGGACGATGCCCGGGTCGAGTACGGCTACCAGCCCATCGAAGTCGCCTCCGCGGGCGGCGGCGAGGAAGGCGTCGACGACCTCGCGGACGCCGCGGCGACGCTCCTTCGGGCCAACGTGCTCCGGTCGATCCTGACGGCGCGCGGGCCCGCCGCGACCCGGCTGCCGCACTCGCCGGGGGAGTCGGTCGCGAGGTTCCGTGATGACGTGAGCGACGTGGTGGAGCTCACCGACGAGTCGGTCGGTCTGGCCGGCGCCACACTCTTCGGCGCGGCCGCCTTGGTCATCATGGCGTCGATCGACCCGGTGATCACGCTGGTGCTGGTGATTCCCATGATCGCGATCGGCGTGCTCAGCCGGTCGATGAGGGAGGTGGTCCGGCGGCTGCACCTGCGTGCCCGGGTGCTCGGCGCGGCCGTCACCGCGTACATCGGCGAGGTCTTCGGTGGCGTGCTGGCGATCAAGACCGCGGGCGCGGAAGAGGCGGCGTTGGAGCGCCTGCGTGCGCACAACCGGAGACGGCGTGACGCGGCCGTGAAGGACCGGCTGGCGACGGACCTGCTGGACGCGGCGACGGGCACGACCGTCGAGATCGGAGTCGGGCTCGTTCTGCTGCTCGCGGCGTCGGCGATGCGCCGGGGTGACTTCACGGTGGGCGATCTCGCGCTGTTCACCAGCTATGTCAGCTGGCTGACGGCGCTGCCGCGCACCATCGGCGTCATCCTCTATTGCCTGCCGCAGGCCGCGGTCGCCACCGAACGGCTCGGCCGGCTGATGGCCTCGCACGAGGACGCCCGCGACCTGTCGCGGAACACCGGCGTCTGGAACCTCCTCCCGTGAGTGCGTCGCCGCCGGAGCGCGGCGACGCGCTGGAGGTGATCGAGGCGCGGGGGCTGACCGTGCGCTTCGGCGGGAGCGGCCGCGGCCTGCACGGGGTCGATCTGCGGGTGAGGCGGGGGTCGTTCACGGTGGTCACCGGCGCCGTCGGTTCGGGCAAGACCACTCTGGTGCGCGCCCTGCTCGGTCTGGTGCCGGTGGACGCTGGGACGATCAGCTGGAATGGCAGGCGCGTCGACGACCCGGGGACGTTCCTCGTGCCGGACCGCGTGGCGTACGCGAGCCAGGTTCCACGGCTGCTGTCGGCCCGGCGCCCGTCTTGACCGCGCGCTGAGGCTGTCGGCGTTGGATGAGGACCTGGCCGGGATGCCGGAGGGGCTGGACACGGTCGTCGGGCCTCGTGGCGGTGGTGTCGCACCGGAGGGCCGCGTTGGAGCGGGCCGATCAGGTCGTCGTGCTCGACCGTGGCCGGGTCGCCGGGCGGGGCCCCCTCGGTGAGCTGCTGCGGAGTTGCCCGGAGATGCGGCGGCTGTGGAGCGAGGAGCTCGTCGTCGAAGCCGAGCAGATTGTCGAAGCCGAGGAGGGGGCTGGGAGCGGGGCGTGACTGTCAGGTCGTCGGTACGCCAGGATCTGTAGGTGTCCGATGCTTGCCGGTTCTGGAGGGGGGTGCGCGTGTCGGCGTTGTCTGCCGTGAGCGGCTCGGAAACGGTGAGGGGACTGCAGGAAAGGGCGGCCCGGGCTCTTCCGGCCGAGCACGTCGAGGATGTTGACGGGTGGTGGCTTCGCCATGCCCCCAGCTGTGCCTGGTGGGTGGGAACGGTGCTGCCGCATGGTGATGCCAGGCCGGGCGAACTGGCGCGCAGGGTCGTTGGGGCGGAGGAGTTCTACGCCGGTCACGGCGCGGCCGCCCGGTTTCAGATCAGCCCGGGAGCGTGTTTAGAAGGGCTCGACACAGTTTTAGCGGAGCGCGGCTACCGCCGTCAGAGCTTGGTATCGTTGCAGGTGGCGCCGACCGCGCGTGTCCTAGAACGGGCGCTGGCAGCCTCACCGCGGGTTCGATTGGACGACCGCCCGACACGCGCATGGTTTGAAATCTGGCACGCCGTGCATGGTGGCGGCTTTCGTTCCGAGTGGGACATGCTCGGTCGCGTGGAGCGGCCGTCCGCCTACGCCTGCGCGATGATCGGGGAGGATGTCCTCGCGGTGGGCCGCGCGGTCGCCGACACCGGCTGGGCGGGAGTGTTCGGCATGGCCACACTTCCCAAGGCGCGCGGGAAGGGCGCGGCCCGCGGCGTGCTCGCCGCGCTGGCCAGTTGGGCCCGCGCACACGAAGCGGACCGCATGTACCTCCAGGTGGAGCGCGACAACATCCCGGCTCTCCGGCTGTACGAACGGATGGGCTTCACCGAACTGTGCGGCTACCACTACCGCACTGCCGCGTCATCCTGACGGT
This sequence comes from Planotetraspora sp. GP83, assembly GCF_041262585.1. NCBI lineage: Bacteria > Bacillati > Actinomycetota > Actinomycetes > Streptosporangiales > Streptosporangiaceae > Planotetraspora > Planotetraspora sp. GP83. The sequence goes on from NZ_JBGCBZ010000001.1 coordinate 144,400, forward strand.
GTACGAGATGTCGAAACGGCGGCGTGCGGAACTCGTAGTGGGTGAGGAGGGGCGGGCAGGACACGCATGGTGAGCGCGAGCGTGAGAAGGCCGAGTGGCACGCCGACGAGGAAGATCGCGCGCCAGCCGAAGCCGGCGATCAGAAGTCCCCCGATGGAGGGGCCCAGTGCGGTGCCGACTGGTTACGCTGAATGTCTTGCTCGAGGAGGGCAGCGTGACGCTGGCGGGAGAACGGCTTGCACTCAGCCCCCTCTGCGATGAGTCGCGTCCTGGTGCGGCTGCGGCGAGCCACGGGTGACCCGCTGCTGGTGCGGGCCGGGCGAGGGCTGGTGCCCACGCCGTGAGCCTTGGAGTTGCGCGAACGTGTGCGTCTCCTGGTCCAGGAGGCCGAAGAGGTTCTGAAGCCGGCCGAGAAGCTTGATCTGGTGACGCTGGAGAGAACTTTCGCGTTGCGCAGCAGCGATGGGTTCGTGGAGAGCTTCGGACCCGAGTTGGTGGCCAGGGTCGGCAGCGAAGCACCTGGTGTGCGACTTGTTCGATGACCGGCTGCGGGATACCCAGCAGATAGGCGTGCGCGGAATCCAGGCCCTTGGGCGCCTACCAATCTCGCGGGCCGTTACGCCTGTGCGTAGTCGCCAGGCCGGCGGTACCTAGATCAATTAACCGGGCTTCGGGGTTCAAGGACCGTTGACCGGTGCGAGCCGGTGGCGGGTTCAGGCGATCAGCAGGCGAAGGCCAAGCTCTGCCGCGTCGAGATCGACGAGGTCTCGGTTGCGTTCGGCCCACCGACTGGATGCGAGGTCATCACGGAGGCTGTGCACCGCGCGCTGCTCGGCGTCCGGCCCGACTCTGGCCCAGACCGATACCCCGCGACGGACATTCTCCTCCAGGTAGGCCTCGAAGAAGCCGTCAGCGCAGTCCCTTCTTGCCGTAGTCTCCGCTCATGCCGATCCGGTACGCCCTCCCGCCCGACGCGGATGTCATGGCCGAGGTCACCTGTGCCGCGTTCGCCGAGTTTGAGGACTTCGACGTCACCCACGAGCAATCCGCCGCCAACTGGCGCCGGAATCTCCTCGGGGAGGCGGCCGAACGGCCTCGGCCGCATCACACCAGGATCGCCGAACTGCCGGACGGGACGGTCATCAGTCTGGTCATGGGCGGCCCGGCGGATCCGGAGCTCGGCCTTGACGCCGAGATCTACGCCCTCGCGGTCCGTCCCGGCCATCAGGGCCATGGCCATGGCCGCGCTCTGCTCCGGGCGGCGGCGGCCGATCTGTCCGCCGACGGGTTCGGCTCGCTGGCGATCCGGGTACGGGCCGTCAACGAACGTGCCCGCCGCTTCTACGCCTCCCTCGGCGGAGTCCTCACGGGCGAGGTGCCACCCGACGAGGTCTTCTACTCCTGGCCGGAGATAGCGGCGCTTCTCTGATCCGGTGGACTGTGCCTTTCACAGCTAGTTGGCCTTGGAGCCGAGGCTGGCTGCTGGTCGGAGCCTCGTGGTCGTTTGTTGTTGCGACGCCCAGGTAGGGGGGCGGCACTGGCGACCTCGCGTGTTCGATGTGGCGGGGCCTGCAGGACCACCGAACGTAGCCGTCGACGGGGCATAGTGGCTGCGGCCTGGCCGTGGGTCATCCAGTGGCAGGGCGGCGCTTGTTCCCCTCCGGTGTGAAGATGAAAGTGTCCCTGAACGGTCCCCTCCCGCAGCGGACGGCGGGAGGACTGTTCGCCCCTACGACCTAAGACCGGCCTCTTCGACGCCCTTGTCCAAGAGGGCGCCTGGGACGCTGCGATGCCAGCATCAACGGGCGTGAGTAGTTGAGGTACAGGAAGTCCCGGTGAGATTGATCCTGGTTGGCCAGTGCCGTGACCGGAAACGTTCACCGGGGTGGTGCTGACCGATCCCAGCGCTGCTGGTGATACGGATCAGGCCGAGGAATGTGGCGCTGTCGGTCCAGAGTCTCCGGGCTGGCTGGTCGCTGCGGGTCAGCCGCGCACTGCAGCCAGGCACTCGTCGTACAGATCCATGATGTCGCCCTTGCCGTCGTTGTCGACCCACGCCATTGATGCGGCGTCCAGGCACGTGAACACCGTCGCGATCACCGCGCGGGCCCTCGGATCCGTCCTGCCGGCAGCAGCGTCCATACGCGCCTTGATGAGCGGCAGCAGGTCCTCCTGGAACCGCAGCCGCTTTTCGAGATAACCGGCACGCTGAGGCTCTGGGAGGCCAGCGCATCCACCCGATCGAGCTGACGCTCCGGGCCTCTACCCTAGCCCGGCGTCGTGGACGATGAGGCTAGCTGAACCCGGTTGTCCAGGGCCGCCTTGGTGAGAATGCGGGAGATGTACCCCTTCACGGTGCCCACGCTCATGTGCAGCTCACCGGCGATCACCGCGTTCGGCTTCCCCTGGCCGACCGCCAGCGCCACCTCGCGCTCCCGCTCACTCAGCCGCGCCAGGACCTGACGGGCGTCGGTACGTCGTCGGCTCTCCTCCTCGGGCACCAGGTGGGCGATCAGCTTGCGCGTGACGCTCGGCGACAGGATCGGCTCCCCCGCCACGACCTTCCGCACGGCGTCCACGATGCCCTCCGGCGGGGTGTCCTTGAGCAGGAACCCGCTGGCCCCCGACCGCAACGCCCTGAACACCAGCTCGTCGGCGTCGAACGTGGTGAGCACCACCACCTCGGGCGCCCCCGCCCGCGCCCGCAGCAGCCGGGTCGCCTCGATGCCGTCGAGGCCGTTCATCCGGATGTCCATGAGCACCACGTCCGGCCCGTGCTCGGCCACGGCTCTCTCCACCTCGCCGCCGTCAGCTACCGCGCCGACGATGTGCAGGTCGGGGGCGCCTTTGAGCATCAACGTCAGACCGGCGCGTACGAGGGCGTCGTCGTCCACGATCAGCACCCGGATCGGCACGCTCGCGTCTGCTCTCACCTGGGCCATGCTAGCCAGGCCCTCACCGCGGCGTAGCCACGCCCTCACCGCGGCCACGGTAGCCGGGCCGCCAGCCGGAACCCGCCGTCCGCCGTCTCCCTGCACTCCAACCGGCCACCGGCCAGCGACGCCCGCTCCGCCAGCCCGGCCAGCCCCGCCCCCGCCCCGGTCCCCGCGAGGGCGGCCGGTCCGCTGTGAAGCGGGTTACGCACCTCGACCACCAGCTCGGCCCCCCTCGTGCCCGACACGAGCACTGTGACGGGCTGACCGGGCGCGTGCTTGCGCGCGTTCGTGAGCCCCTCCTGCACGATCCTGTACGCGGCGCGGCCTACCGCATCCGGCACCTCGGACAGGCGCACCCCTTGATCGCGCAGCTCAACCCGCATCCCGGCCCGCCGCGACTCCTCCACGAGCGCCCCGAGATCCACCCCACCGCCCGACGGCGACCCGGTGTCCGATGGTGGCGGTGGTGCTGGATCGCGGAGGACCGAGATGACGGTCCGTAGCTCCTCCAGCGCCAGGCGGACGCTCAACCGGATCACCCCGGCCGCCTCCGCTACCTCGCCCGGCGTCGCGTCCGCGTTGAACTCCAGCGCCCCCGCGTGCACCGCCAGCAGCGACAACCGGTGAGCGAGCACGTCATGCATCTCCCGGGCGATCCCGAGCCGTTCGGCGCGGCAGGCCTCCTCGGCGCGCAGCCGCTGGTCGGCCTCCGCCCGGCGAGCCCGCTCGGCCAGCGACCGCACCAGCTCCCGGCGGGTGCGCGCCAGCATCCCCCACACAGTCACCGCCACCCCGAACAGCACCCCGACCAGCGCCCACACCGGATACGGCGCAAGCCCGGGCGGCCGCAACGCGAACCTGACCAGCGTCGCCCCCACCCCGCCGCCCCCACCGCGATCGCCACGCGCGGCCGCCGATACAGGGCCGCGATCAGCGCGGCAATCCCCGCCGCCACCGACGCCGAAGCGGCGGGCACCGACAGCGCGATCACCGCCAGCCCCGCGGACACGGGCCACCTTCGGCACAGCCACACCCCCGCGCAGGCCAGCCCGCCACCCACCAGGTCGGCGACCAGGTACCAGCCCGGACCGCCCGCCAGATCCCCCCAGACCACCGCCACCGCTCCGGCGAGCGCGGGCACGAACCCGCCCAGGCCCACGGCCCAGCCGCCCCGCGACCACATCCAGCGGATCCGCACCTCATCCGCGCTGGTCAGGAACACAACCGCCGATCGTAGCCCGCCTCGGAGCCTCGCGTAAGCAACCGAGGTCACCCGTGGACCACAACCAAAGTCACCAAGAGGTGGCCGGAGTGTCTGGCGGAAGCAACCTGGGCTGGCCACGTTCCGGCCGTCCGCCAGCAGAGGCAGGCTCCCACCGCCCGGCACGCTGGCCCCATGAACGCACCCGACGTACCAAAGGGCGGCCGACGCGCCGCGTTGCTGCTCGCGGTGATCACCCCGGTCATCGCCGAGCTCACCCTGGGCAACCCGCCGCTCAGCCAGATCTGGCTGATGCTCCTGTGGATCCCGATCTACGGTGCCGGCACGGTGCTGATCCGGGAGCTGGTACGACGGCGCCGCGGAGGCTGGCCGTCGATCCTGCTGCTCGGACTGGCGTACGGCATCGTCGAGGAGGGACTGGTGTTGCAGGCGCTCAGCAGCCCCACCATGTACGGGGTGGCCGGGTGGGCGCCGAGGTTCCTCGGGCTGAACAGCGCTTATGCCGAGCTCAACCTGCCCTACCACGCCGTGTTCAGCGTGGCGCTGCCGATCCTCCTGGCCGATCTGGCGTTCCCGTCCCTGCGCGACCGGCCGTACCTGAAGCGGACGGGGGTCGTGGTGGCCGGAGTGGTGTTCGTGCTGGGCGGGCTGTTGCTGCGGGGGACCGTGGCGACCTCCATCGACCCCGGCTACCAGGCACCGGTCGCGGTGCTGGCGGGGTGCGTGGCCGCCGTGGCACTGCTGGCAGTGGTGGCCCTGCGCGTACTCCCGCCCACTGCCCCCACAACGCCCGGTGCGCGCGAGGCGTCCCCTGCGCCCGCGACGTCCGCTACACCCGCAGCGCCGACTGCGCCCGAAGCGTCCGCTGCCTTCCAATCGACGGTGGACGGTACGCGGGTCGGGGCGGTTCCCGGACCCGCGGTGGTGGGGGTCTTCGGGCTGTTGGCGGGGTTCGGGTATCTGGCGCTGCTGTTCCCGTTCGGCGGGGCCGGTCAGCCCGCCTTCACCCACGGCGGCTGGGTGGCAGCGCCGATGCTGGGCGCGGTGTTGGCCGGGTGGCTGGTACGCCGGTGGACGGGGAGCGGCGGGTGGACGGACCGGCACAGCCTCTGCTTGGCCGGTGGGGCGTTGGTGGGGCACACCGCGTTCGGGGTGGTGGCCAACGCCGCCACCCTCGCCGACAAGCTGGAGCTGTGCACTCTGGGGCTGGTCATGGTCAGTCTGCTGGCGCTGCTCGGCGGCCGACGCCCGGCCCCGATGCCGACGAAATAGCCCGAAAAGATTCTTCCGCCAGATGTAGAGAACGTCGCCACGGCTTCGACCCACCTGCGAAAGCAAAGAGAACAGGAGCCGGACATGCGTAAGATCATCTTCTGGGTGCACACCTCGATCGACGGCCACATCGACGGCCCGAACGGCGAGTTCGACTGGCCCGTTATGGGCGAGGAACTGTCGGCGTACTCCGAGGCGCTGGGCGACCGTTCCGACACCTTCCTGTACGGGCGCGGCGTCTGGGAAGGCATGGTGGCCTTCTGGCCGAATGCCGAGTCGATGTCGGACCACCCGCACGTCCTGAAGTTCGCTCCTCGCTGGCGCGACACGCCGAAGATCGTCTTCTCGAGGACACTGAAGGAGACCGACTGGGCCACCCGGATCATCGGCGACGACCTCGCTGAGCAGGTCGCCGGGCTCAAGCGACAGGACGGCAAGGACCTGCTGCTCACCGGCGGCTCCAGCCTGGCCGCCGCGCTCACCGACCACGGCCTGATCGACGAGTATCACATCGCGGTGCACCCGGTCGCGCTGGGCGGTGGCCGGCCGCTGTTCGTCCCGCGCGACGAGCGGCTGGGCCTGCGGCTGGCCGAGTCGCGTACCTGCGATTCGCAGGTGGTGGTGATGCGGTACGACCGCGTCTAGGGGTGTCGGTAAGACTGGTGTCACCAGGTACACGCGATTGAGTTCGCCCAGCTCAGCGGGACCTTATTGATCGGTGGGCAGGTGCCCGACGGCCTCTTCGAGGTCGGCGTGGGTGGGCAGCGTGTATCGGCGGGTGGTGTCGAGTCGGGCGTGTCCGAGCAATTCGGCGACCACGACGATGTCGACGCCACTGCGCAGCAGGTTGGTGGCGAAGGTGTGCCGCAGGGTGTGCGCGGAGACGAACGGCTCACCGTCCTCGTCGACCAGGTCGGCGTCGAGGGCGATCTCGTCGATGAGCTGGTCGACGGCGCGGGCGGTCAGGCGGCCGCCGCGGCGGTTGAGGAACAGCGCCGGGGTGTCGGCGCCGGGCCAGTCCGCGCGCTGGCGTTTCCAGTCCCGGACGGCGTCGCGGGCGGTGGCATCGAGCAGCGGGATCGTACGGGAGACCATGCCCTTACCGGAGCCGACTTTGACCTTGCCCTTGCGGGCGGAGATCGGCACGTCCTCGACGTCTAGGTCGACGAGCTCGGCGACGCGTACGCCGGAGTAGAACAGCAGCCGGCCGATGGCCCGGTCGCGTGCGAGGGGGCGGGGTTCGACCGCGCGAAGGAACCGTTTCTGTTCGCGGGCGGTCAGGGAGCGGGGGGCGAGCTTGGGGGCGGCGTCGCGGCGGATCTTCACTGGGCCGAGCCCGAGGTGCTCGTAGAAGTGGTCGAGCGCGGTGATGTGCGCGTTGACGGTGTTGTCGGCCCGGCCGAGCACAGTCTTGAGGTGGGTCTTGTAGTCGCGGACGGCGAAGTCGCGGCCATGGCCGTCACCGAGGGGATCGCCGTCGGGGTCACCGGTGTCCAGCCAGGCGAGGAATCCGCGGACGCGCGAGTCGTAGGCGCGTCGGGTGTCGGCGTCCAGGGGGGCGCGGTCGAGCACGGCTGCGTAGCTGGCGTAGACCTCCGCGAAGACCGCGGGCACACCGGTGCGCCGTCCCGCCACCGGACCCCCTCGTGATATCAGAAGCTCTTCTGCCGCCCTAATCATACCAATCCCCCGCAATATCAGAAGCAGGGTCTAGGTTTGTCTTCTGATATTGACTAATATCAGAAGAAGGTCCGAGAGAGGAACCATGACCGCTCAAAAACCTGTTGGCGGACCATGGTGACCACTGCTAGATTTCCGGTGGCCGTGTGAGAGAACGAGGAGGTGGTACCCATGAACGTATCGACATGGGTGCTCCCCTCTGGGTCACGGTCGGGCGATAGGTCGTCCGGGAGCGCCGTTCAAGAGCACTCCCGAAAGGCACGACCATGCGATTCACTTCTGAACAGCGCCTCGATGACGGCGTCCTCGAACGCGAATTCACCCTCGGCGAGATCCCCGGCATCCTGTGGACGCCCGCATCCGCATCCGCATCCGCACCGGTCCCGCTGATCCTGCTCGGCCACCCCCCGCTCGGACTGCACAAGATGTACCCCCGGCTGGTGGCGCGGGCCCGGCACTCTGTGGCGGAGGGCTTCGCTGCGGCCACCATCGAGCTCCCCGGGAGCGGTGACCGGCCCCGTTGGGCCGCCGCCGAGCAGGCCCGCGCCGACCTGCGCAGGGTGATGGAGGCCGGCGAGCCGGTCAGCGACGAGATCATCGACGCCCTCATCCTCCCGCTCGTCGACAAGGCGGTCCCGGAATCGCAGGCCGCCCTGGACGCCCTCCTTTCGCTGCCCGAGATCGGCGGCCCGGTCGGGTACTCGGGGGGAGTGATCTCCATCGGCATCCGGCTTGCGGTGGTCGAGCCGCGCATCGTGGCCGCCGGCTTCTTCGCCGGGAGTTTCGTGCCTCGCACCATGTTCGAGGAGGCCCGACAGGTCACCATTCCGCTGCATGTCCTGCTGCAGTGGGATGACGAAGGGAACGACCGACAGGCGGCCCTGGACCTGTTCGACGCCTTTGGCTCCAAGGAGAAAACGCTGCACGCCAACATGGGCGGGCACACCGGTGTCCCGCAGTTCGCAGGGGAGGACGCGGCCGGGTTCTTCGCCCGGCATCTGCGCTAGCCGCGGGCCGGGGCCTCGCCGCCAGGCCAGCAGCAAACGATAGGCGGCGCCGGCCAGCACGCCGCTCATCGAGGACAGGCCCCGGACCTCCTCGATGGCGGTGGCCAGCAGATGCACAACCGCCCCGATCGCGGCGGTACCGGCCATCGGCGGTACCGGCCGGTCGGGGCGGCGCCCGGCCACCACCGCCTCCATCAGTTGGGCCCACGCCGCCAACTCGCTAGAGCCGAGATCACGCCGTCGGGAGGTCGGGCGCGGCATCCAGCGGGGTCAGCTGGATCGCCCCGGCGCCGCGCCGTTCGGCGATCTTCAACCAGGCCAGGCCCTTGCCGCCGAGGGCGTCGTTCAGCGCCGACAGCTCGGCGTCCATCTCCGAGCGGAGCTGGTCGATGAACACTTGCGGGTCCAGCGGCTTGCGGAGCTTGGCGTAGTTCTCCGCGCGGTTGGCCTCGAAGTCGGTGGGCAGGTCGTCGTCCGGGTTGCGCCACCGGTCGCGCCCACCACCCAGATCTCCTTGCAGCGCAGCTTCTCCCGCAGCGTCTGGAAGACGCCGCACTCGTACACGCTGCGCAAGATCCGCTGACGGCGTTTGCTGTCGGCCCGGTACATCAGCTCCACCAGCTCAGCCGGGACGATCCCCTCCACCGGGACGTTCTCACCGAGCGCGTAGCACTTGACCCGGTTGGAGACATCGGCCTTGTACCGCTTGATCAGCGCAAGGGCCTGCATCATCGGCGCGTGCACGGTGATGGTCGACCCGAACTCCAGGACCTCAATGATCTGGATCAGGCGGTCCGGTAGTGATTGGTGTAGGAGGCCTTGAACACCCGCTGCTTGTGCTGCCGGCAGGAAGTGCCCTTGGCCTTGTACTCGTGCAGCAGGTTGATCAGCGTCTTGTAGCCGCCCGGCACTGCCGGGTAGATGACGTCCTCGACCCGTGACTCGGGCGACTCCAGCGCGGCCTCGGTCATCTTGAACAGGATGTTCTCCTTGCCCGACACCCGCTTCAGCTCCGCCACGAACTCCTCGGTGACCTTGGTGTCGGCGCGAGCGTTGATCCGCTGTACCGTGGAGATGAGCAGGTCGACCAGGGTGTCGGTGATCTCCCGGGCCCGGCAGTACGAGTAGGCAGCCAGCAGCGTCACCTTGATGTCGTGCGGGTGCGACCGCAGGTGCGAGGGGGCCTCGGCCGCCACCCTGGCCCGCCAGGCCGCCCGCACCTTCGGCGCGACGTCGGCGAACAGGTCGTCCGGCAGCCCGACCGCGCGGATCGCGGTCAGTTTGAACACCTCCTGCTCGATCGTCTTCACGCTCACGTTACCTGGCTCTTCCCGGATCACCGCGAAAACATCGACCCCGGCCGCCTCCGCGGCGCCGAACAGCGCGCCATCGTCCTCGTCCTGGCCCTCGGCGTCGTCGCCGGGATCGGCGCTCTTGGCGATCAGCGCGAGCAGCCGCTGGATCGACTCGGCCGGGACACGGCCGACGATCCGGGCGGTCTGGGTCTGCTCGGCCTGCCGCAGCGCCGTCCCGATGATCCGGCGGACGCGGTCCCGGGTCGGCGGCTCAATCCGCCCCTCCCGCAGGTGCGCCAGTAGCTCGGCGCGGACCCGGTCGACCTGCCGCTCCTTCTCACACACCCTGACGGCCAGCCAGTCCCCGGCCTTGTCAGCGTCGGCAACCGAGCACTCACGGAACCCGAAATACTTGCGGATGTCCGTGCGATGCGCCTTGATCGTCCGGCCATCCACTCATACAACCCCAGCTCAGACGCTGCAACGTCAACCAGGCGGGCGACGTAGGCGACGGCCTGGTCGGGGATCTCGGCACGGCCCGCCGGGAACCTGCCGTGCACCGCGTAGAAGCGCAGCAACAACGCGAACCCGAGTTTCGTCGCACCCCGCCGGCCCGACAGTTGCTCCAGCTCGTCCCCGACCAGCGTCCAGTTCCCGACGAGCTCGTCCTCGTCCAGCACATGAGCCACGCGGCATCCGGACCTCTCACGAAACGGGCAGCCGAGCGGCCCCCGCAACCCTCACGAATCCGGATCAATACTGGCCGCGCACGATCACCCACGCCCGACGATCAGGGAAAGTCCCTCCACGGCTCTTGTGAAGCCGTCGCTGAGCTGAGCGAACTCAATCGCGTGTACCTGGTGACACCAGTCTTACCGACACCCCAACAGCCGCCGTGACGTGGAGGAGCGCGGACTGATGCGCGGTTGAGCCGTGGCGGATGCGTCGCCTCGGCGGGGCCGACATCCGCGCATCGCATGGTGATGGGCACGCGCCCTGGTGAAGGCGCGGACAAGTCCGTCATGGAGGTGCCCAATCATGCGTTCCGCCCGCCGCGACCGCGTCCGCCCGTTGCCGCGGGCCGTCCTCGCCTACCTCGCCCTCGTGGTCGCCGCCGGTGTGGCCGGCTGCCTCGGCCCGTCCAGCGGGGACCGCGTGCCCGCGCCGCGACACGTCACCGGCATCGCGCTGCCGTGGCCCGCCGACGGGCAGGCCGTGGTCGAGGTGGCCGGCGAGGGCGTCCTCGGATCCAGCGGCTCGATGACGCCGGTGCCCATCGCGAGCGTGACCAAGGTGATGACGGCCTACGTCCTGCTGCGGGGCCATCCGCTCAGGGACGGCGAGGAGGGCCCGCTCATCGAGGTCGACGGGACGGCCGCAGCCGAGTCGCTGTCGGCGACGGAGTCCACCGTCCCGGTGAGAGAGGGACAGCGGCTGTCCCTGCGGCGGCTGCTGGAGCTGATGATGATCCCGTCCGGCAACAACGTGGCCCGGCTGCTGGCCCGATGGGACGCCGGGACGCAGGAGGGGTTCGTGCGGAAGATGAACGCCGCCGCCCGCGTCCTCGGCATGGCCGACACCGTCTACACCGGCGCCAGCGGCTACGAGGACTCCACGGTGAGCACGGCGTCCGACCAGGTGAAGCTGGCCGGCGAGGCGATGCGGAACGAGGTGTTCCGGCGGATCGTCGCCACCACGCGGACGTCCCTTCCCGGCGATCCGCGCGTGATCCGCAACACCAATACGCTGCTGGGCAGGAACGGGGTGATCGGCATCAAGACCGGATCCGGCACGCGGGCCGGCGGCAGCCTGATGTGGGCCGTCACGGTCGGATCGGGCGACGGGGCGCGTCTCGTCCTCGGCGTCGTCCTGTCCCAGAGGGTCGGCGCCGCCCCGGAGGCGGCGAAGCAGGCGGCGCTCGACGCGAGCGACAGGCTGATCACGGCGGTGCGTGCGGCCGTGCCCCGGCTGGTCGCGGCCGGCCGGACGGCAGGCGTGCCGGTGCGATGAGCACGCGCGCCGCCGACGTACAGTACAACGTGGACACCAGCGGTGAATCCGCCCGGCGAGGAGCCGCGCGGTAGTGGACAGGACGACCCCCGACGCGCCCGTCACCCTGCTGCTGGTGGAGGACGACGACGTCATCCTCAAGACGGTCACGATGGCGCTGGGGCGCTACGGCTACCGCGTGTCGACCGCCGGGGACGGCCTGAGCGGCCTGGAGGCCTTCCAGGACGGCGGACACGACCTGCTGCTGCTAGACGTCATGCTGCCGGGCCTTGACGGCATCGGCCTGTGCCGCAAGGTCAGGGAGTCCAGCCTGATGCCGATCCTGCTGATGTCGGCCCGGGGCGACGCCGTGGACGTGGTGTCGGGCCTGGAGGCGGGCGCGGACGACTACGTCGTCAAGCCGGTCGAGATCTCCGTGCTGGTGGCCAGGATCCGCTCCCTGCTGCGGCGGGCGGCCTTCACCCCGCGGGAGACGGCGTCCGCCGCCGGCGCCCCGGAGGATGGGGCCGTCGGATCCGCGCTCACCTTCGGCGACCTCACGGTCGACACCGCCGCCCTGGAGGTGTGGCGGGCGGGGCGGCCGGTCGCGCTCGCGCCCACGGAGTTGCGGCTGCTGCTGGAGTTCGCGGCCAACCCCGGGCTCGTCCTGGATCGCCAGACGTTGCTGCGTGACGTCTGGGACTACGGCTGGGACGGCGACACCCGCGTGGTCGATCTCTGCGTCCAGCGGCTGCGCAAGAAGATCGGCGCCGACCGGATCCAGACGGTCCGCGGCTTCGGCTACAAGCTTCGCCGGTCATGAACCCGACCTCGTTGCGGTGGAAGATCGCCGCCCTCGTCGCTGTCGGATGCTGCGCGGTCACGGCCGTGGTCGGGGTGCTGGTGCATCGGGCGACCTTCGACCGTTCGATGCGCCTCGGCGAGGGCGACGCGCTCCAGGCCCTCACGCAGATCGAGCAGGAGTACGCGCGCACGGGCACGGCCCCCGCGGACGCCCTCAAGGAGCCGGACGAGCTGCCGGCGGAGCTGCGGCAGCGGCTCGCGTCCGCGCGTCCGGAGCCGGCCGCCCTCCTCCCCGTGTTCGCCCGGATCACCTGCTACGTCGAGGAGCGGCCCGGCCAGCCCTGGATGTGGGCGGCGGAACCTGTGGGCGACCAGGTGCTCGTCGCACGGATCGAGATGGGCTCGGAGCTGCGCAGCCTGGAGGCGCTCGACCGCCACATGGTGCTCGCCGCGCTCGCCGCGCTCGGCGTCCTCCTCCCGGTGACGGTCCTGGCGGCCGAGTTGCCGAACCGCCGCCTCCGGCGCGTGGCCGCCACCGCGCGGCGCATCGCGGACGGAGATCTGGACGCCCGGACCGAGGCGCGCGGACGCGACGAGATCGCCGACATCTCCGCTGCCGTGGACTCGATGGCGGCGAACCTGCAGCGCCGGCTGCTCGCCGAGCAGCGCTTCACCGCCGACATCGCGCACGACCTGCGCACCCCGCTGATGGGGCTGCTCACCGCCACCGAGCTGCTGCCGGAGAGCGAGGCCACGGACCTGGTCCGTGACCGCGTCCGCGTGCTGCGGTCGCTGGTCGAGGACCTGCTGGAGGTCTCCCGCCTCGACGCCGGCGCCGAGGAGGCCGAGCGCCTCCCGGTGCCGCTCGACCGGCTGATGGCCGAGTCGCTGCGCAGGCTGGGTCTCACCGCCGAGGTGAGCGTGGTGGGCGACCCCGTGGCGGAGACCGATCCGCGCCGTCTGGACCGGATCGTCGCCAACCTCGTGGTCAACGCCCACCGCCACGGAGGGCCTCCGGTGGAGATCGGCGTGAGCGGCCGGACGATCGTGGTCCGCGACCACGGCCCGGGCTTCCCCGGCGAGCTGCTAGCCGACGGGCCCCGGCGTTTCCGGACCGGCAGGGCGGAACGCGGCGGGGGGCACGGCCTCGGCCTGACCATCGCCGTCGGCCAGGCTCGGGTCATCGGCGCCCGGCTCCGCTTCGGCAACGCCCCGGACGGCGGCGCGATCGTCACGCTCGAGCTGCCGGGCTGACGACGTATCCTCGAAACGGAGCAGGCACTCCATTTGTGGGGGGACCGTTACGACGTTCTGGCCGGACCGCGACGACACCCGCTATGCCGACCAGGTCCGGCGCCGGCCCCACGCCGAGCGGGCCCGGCCGCCGTCATCGTGATGGACGCGGCCGCGCTCACCGAGGCGGTCGCCCCGGACTGGGCGCCCCCGCACGCGCGGACCGTGCTCGACACCGGCACCCCTCGACACCGGCACCCACTGCCTGCAGCGGGTCGCGGCGCAGCTCGGCGTCGTGGTCCACCCCGCGGTCGTGAGCCTACAGGGCCGTGAAAGGCGGGCCTTCGCCGACACGATGCGGCTCGCGGTCGGGGCCGGTCTGCCCCGAGAGCGGGACGAGCAGACGGCGGAGATTGTCTTCCAGGGCCTAACTTGCTCTGCTGTTGATCATGGGTTTGGTTGGTGTTTGGGTCTGGCCGTGTGCGGTCGGGTTCCAGGGGGAGTTTCGCGAGTTTCGAGAGCCTCCTACGCGCGCGTGTACGCGCGTAGGAGCACCGAAAACCCGGGGGAAGGGGAACGCCCCGCCTGCCGGGCTGTGACCCGGGGCGGGCGTGTGATGCTGTCGCGTGGCGTCCGGGGCCGATAGCCGCAGTCCCGGGCGCCGCCTTACCGGGGCGGGTACCGGGGGTTGAGGAACACCACAAGACCCAGGTCAAAGCGCCCGAAAGCCCCGACAGCGCTTAGCGCCGGTTTTCGTTCCGATGTTCCTCAACCCCCGCATCCCGCAGAGCCGTGAAGCGCCCCATCCAGGACTGGCTACAGAAAGTTACCTATCGATCACTCTGGAGATAGATGTTCATCGTGAGACGTCAGGCGACAGTGACTCTGGATAGACCGCCCCCAGGTGTCGTCTCGCATCAAGGAGTCCTGTGCGTCGCTTCGCCAAGCCCACAAGCCCGACCGTCCTGGCCGTCTCTCTGGCCGCCTGCCTGACTGCCCCGCTGGCCCCAGCTGCGGCCGCGCCTGCCTCGCCCCACGGCCATCCGGCCAGAGCAGCCAAGGCGGCGGTCACCGACATTCGGGAGGTGGTGAACCAGACGAGTCAGTACCTAACCGTCCACAAGGGCGAAGGCAGCCAGGTGTTCGCCCAGAAGACCCTCGACCCCAACAGCCGGACCACCGATTCGATGTGGATTCCCTGGGTCGGTAATGAGAACGAGATGGACAAGAGCATCGATGTCAACCTGGGCCTCACCGTTCCCTACTGGATTTTCCAGGACTACTGGAACGGCAGCAACCAGATCAAGTTCAGTAAGAACCACAGCTACCGCGACAGCGTCCCCGTGCCCGGCAGCAACACCGGAGGCGGCAGGAAACGCCTGACGATTCGGCCCGACGGCTCGCCCTACCTGGAGAGCATCAACTAGTCCCGCGGGATTCGCCAGGCCTGCTCCCGGCCTCACCGCCCCCGCCTGCGCCGACCCGCTGCACGCCAGCGGCGGGCGGCCTCCTTCGAGCCGGGCCGCGCAGTGGCACCGTCCCCGTACGACCAGCACCTGCATTCAGAGCCACAGACCCACGAAAGGCATCACCATGCCGTCCTTGCGCCCGCTTCTCACCGCCGCCGTCTTGCTCACCGCAGCGGCGCTTTCCACCGCCCCGCCAGCTGCCGCCACATCCCACTCCCCACACAACCTGGACAACGTCCAGGTCAAGGCGGCCAGGGCGGCGGTCACCGACATCCGGGAGATCGTGAACACCCTCCAGGTGCAGGTGCAGATCGCCAACAACGAATCCGGGCAATGGTTCACGATCCAACCCAACAGCCGCTGGACCGGCTCCATGTGGGTTCCCTGGGTCGGCAATCAGGACGAGTTGAAGAGCAAGAGCATCACCGTGCTCTACACCGACACCGGCAGCGACTACGGGTACTACCTGTTCCAGGACTACTGGGACCCCGGCGACAAGGTCAAATTCACCTCGGTAGTTCGGCCCTCCTACAAGGGCAGTTACTTCGTCGGGGGCGACAGCACCGGCGGCGGCCGAAAGCGCCTCATCATCGGCAAGGGCAGCTTCACCATGGAGAAGACCACCTGAACCTTCAGGACCTCCGACGGCGCCGACACCATGGACCTGTGAGGCTCGGGCGGGCGATCGGCCCGCCCAAACACGCGCGCGTGTCCGCGTAGACCTGTCGCAAAAGTCGCGAAACTGGGTCGGCAGGGTCCTGCCCCCTTTTGTCTTCCGTACGTGCGGATGGAAGCGCCGGGGGGAGCGGGGGCGGCGTGGTCCTGGTGCTCGTTTGCCGTACGGCTCCGCGCGGACGGCCCGATTTCGACGCGCTCGGCGAGCTCCTCCGAGGACGCGGAAACCCCGGCACTGCTACTGGTCCTTTCGTGGTCACGCGCGGCGGCGCTGCCGGCGCTGGTTGTCCCAGGCGTGCTTGACGTCGTAGATGAGGTCGGTGACGGCCTTGTCGCGGGTGGCGGGGCGTTTGCCGCCGCCGGCCCCGGTGCCCAGGTGCCAGGCGAGGCTGCCGCCGCGGCGGCGGGCTTCCCAGCCGGAGCGGGTGCCCCGGGCCGACAGGTGCGGCTGGACGGTGCCGAGCAGTTCCCCGGCGACGATGACCCAGTAGGAGCCGTCCACGTCGCCGCTCTTGACGACCTGGACGGCGGCGAACTCCTCATCGGTGTACCAGCGGCGGCGGCGTACCGGGTCACGGTCGGAGGTCCAGGGTTTCGTCACGTCGGTTTCGCCGCGATCTTCGCCGTGACACGGCCGCGCCTTGGCCCTGGCCGTGCCCGCCGTGCCCGCCGTGCCCGCCGGTCCGGACGCGGCCGCCGTGCGGTCGGCGTCGACGGCCTCCGGCACAGGCTCGGGGGAGGGTTCCGTCACGGCGGTTTCGTCACGGCCGGGTCGCGAGCGTGCGGCGCTGGGTCCTTGCGGGCTGGCCAGCTCGGCGAGCGTGGCGAGCGCCGTCAGAAGCGAACGGGCGACCCTGGCGTGGAGCTCACCCCGCAGGAGGCGCAGATCGCGCGGCTGGCCTGCGACGGGCACACCAACCCGGAGATCGCCGCGCGGGTGTTCCTGAGCCACCGCACCGTCGAATGGCACCTGCGCAAGGTCTTCACCAAGCTGGCCATCACCTCGCGCAAGGAGCTGGCGCGGGCGCTGCGGGCCGTCGAACCGGCGACCGCCTGAACCCGCGCCCCCAGTAGGGGGCCAGGGTAGGACCAGGGACTGTCACGGGCGCGAGAGGCGGCGGCCGCGCGCGATCGTGAAGACATCATCCCCCAGGCACTCGGACCAGCGAGCCCGGCGGCCACCCCAAGGAGCAGAGATGTCCACCAAGGCCACCCCCACCGCAGACACGCAGACCGCCGCCGTCACGACCGCTTCCCGTCCCCTTCGCAAAATCGTCACCGTCGCGCTGGCCGCCGTGGCCACCGCGGCTACCCTGCTGGCCACCGCCCCCAGCGCCAGCGCGCAGGGCAACTGCACCCACTACGGACAGGAGGGCTGGGGACAGATGTTCACCAACAACAACTACCAGGGCGACTGCTTCGAGTGGTCGTTGGGGGCAGATATAGAGCTCCCCGCCTACATGGCGAACAAGGTCTCTTCACTGCGGACCTGGTCTGGCTGGCCGTTGTACGGCGTGACCCTGATTGACTGGAGCACGGGCTCCAGGTTCCATGCCGGGCCTAACGAGTGGTGGCCGAGCCTGCCCGCGTGGGCCAACGACACCGCTGATCACGTGCAAGCCTGAACCCCCGCTGGCGGGCGTACGGGTGGACCGACTTTCAAGCTCGCCGTACTGGTCTGGCATAGCATGTGGCCGTCGACGGCAGCCTCCACCGACGCCCACCTCTGCCACTGCGGGCGAACGCCCTTCTCCCCGGCCCCGCACCCGCGCCTGGACCACCTCAGGTCCGGCTTGGCCAGGCGCGCGCCGCCGCGCGGTTCACAGGAGGGCGCGCAGGACGGGCTGGAGCGCGCGATGGAAGGTCGGGTACGCGAATGCATCTCGGCCAGTGTCCGGATCGGGACCTGCGCGTGGATCGCCGTCACCAGCGCGGCGAGCACCTCACCGCCCGAGCTGCCGACCACGGTGCCGCCCACCAGTGTCCCTCGGTCGGCGTCCGCGACCAGCTTGATCGGGCCGCTCTCCCCGGCGATCCAGCCGCGGGGCCCAGGTCGCCGGTCGCCGTCCGGACGTTCACGCCGCGTTCGCGGGCCGCGGCCTCGCTCAGCCCGACCGAGCCGACCTCGGGGGCGATGAAGGTGACACGAGCGACGGCCCGGTAGTCGGCCCACGGGCCGTCGGCGCCGGTGAGGTCCCGGATGACCACGTTGGCCTGGTACATCGACATGTGCGTGAAGGCGCCCTTGCCGCCGATGGCCCAGAGGCCCTCGGCCACCCGCATCCGCTCATCCGCATCCAGCACCCGCGCCCGAGGATCCAGCCCGGGGTGTTCCAGGCCGAGATCGGCCAGGTTGGTGCGCCGGCCCGCCGCCACCAGCAGCCGCTCGGCCTGGAGCACGCCGTCGGCCAGGCCGATCCGGAACCCGTCGCCGTCGTGCTCGACGCGCTCGGCCCGCGCCGCCGTACGCACCACGACGCCCTCAGCGGCGAAATGCCTTCGCCACGGCCGCCGAGGCCTCCGGTTCCTCGACCGCCAGTAGCCGGTCGGCGGCCTCGATCACGCTCACCTCGACGCCGAAGGCGGCCAACGCCTGCGCGATCTCGCAGCCGATCGCGCCGCCGCCGAGCACCGCCAGCGAGGCCGGCAGCTCGGTCAGCCGGACGATGTCCCGGTTGGTCCAGTACGGGGTGTCGGCCAGGCCGGGGATCGGCGGCGCGGCGGGGGAGGTCCCGGTGTTGAGCACGATGCCTCGCCGGGCGGTGTAGGAGGTCTGCGATCGTCGGGGCCGGTGACGGTGACCATGCTGGGCGCGGTGATCCGGCCGCGTCCGCGCGCGAAGACGCCGCCGGCCTCGACCAGCCGGTCGACGGCGACCTGGTCGTTCCAGTCGTCGTTGGCCTCCTCGCGGATGCGGTTGGCGACCGGCTTCCAGTCCGGGACCACGGTCGCCGTTCCGGCGTGGCCTTCGACGAGCCGGGCCGCGCGCAGCCTGTCGGCCGCGGCGATCATCATCTTGGTGGGCACGCACCCGTAATACGGGCATTCGCCGCCGACCAGGCGCTCCTCCACGCCCACCACCGACAGTCCGGCCTTTGGCCAGGCTCCCGGCCACTTGCTCACCGCCGGGGCCCAGGCCGATCACCACGACATCGCATTGGCTGGTCTCGCTCATGTCCGCGCACCCTTCCGGTCGCCGTCTTGTTCTTCGACCATGCCGCACCTGCTGTGGCGCCGCACCCGTGCCGCCCACGGGCCTTCACCCCGGTGCCGGGGCCAGGGACTGTCCCTGGTGCGAGGGGACCGCCGCCGCAGGAGGCTGGGGATGTTCCCGCCGAAGGAGGGCGACCATGACCACCTCGCCGATCAGTCCCACGACCGTCATCGTGGACGGGCTCACCATCCGTTACGCCGACAGTGAGCCACGCGGCCCGCACGCGCTGCTGCTTAGCCCTTGGCCCGAGAGTTTGTACGCGTTCGAGCCGATGTGGGCGGAGCTAACGGCCGGTGCCCACGTGATCGCCGTCGACCTGCCCGGCTTCGGACGCTCGCAAGGCCGCCCGGACGTGCTCACCCCGCGCGCCACCGGCGCGTTCCTGATCCGGCTTCTGGACGCGCTGGGGCTGGACCGGGTGCACGTCGTCGGCCCGGACGTGGGCACCAGCGCCGCCCTGTTCGCGGCAGCCAGCCAGCCGGACCGCTTTGACAGCCTCGTCATCGGCGGCGGAGCCGCATCAGCGCGGCTCGTCCTCGGCGAGCCGCTCGCGAGCTGGGTGTCACAGCCCGACATCAGCTGGTATGAGCAGAACGCCGACCAGGTCATGCAGATGACCCTCAACAACATCCTCCCGGCCACGCCGCTCGGGCGGCACGTGGCGACGGACTATGTCGCCTCCTATGCCGGCTCCGGTTCGCCGAGTCGATGCGCTACGTCCGCACCTACCCGGCCGAGCTCGACGCGCTCGAACCGTTGCTCCCGGCGATTCGGACACCGGTCCGGATTATCGCCCCCGAGCGGGACCTGGTCGTCCCGCGCGCCCACGGCGACTACCTCGCCGCCCGGCTGCCCAACAGCACGCTCGACGTCGTCGAGGCCGGGCACTTCGCCTGGGAGGAAGCCCCGAAGGCCTACGCCTCCCTCGTCCTGGACTGGTGGGACCGCCACCAGCCCGCCGAAACCAGAAGGTGACCACCATGAAGCAGACGGACCTGAAACTCGAAGCCGTCGTGATCCCCGTCGCCGACGTCGATCGCTCCAAGAAGTTCTACCAGGACCTGGGCTGGCGCCTGGACGCCGACTTCGCCTTCGACAACGGCTTCCGCGTCGTCCAGGTGACCCCGCCGGGGTCACCGGCATCCATCCAGTTCGGCACCCGGATCACCACCCAGCGACCTGGCACCGCCGAAGGCGTCTACCTGGTCGTCTCCGACATCGCCGCCGCACGCGAGCAACTCGTGGCCCTCGGCGCCGACGTCAGCGACGTCTTCCACCCGGACGCCCCGGGCGCGCAGTTCGGCCAGATCCCCGACGGCCAGGCCGACGGACCGGCGCCCGAGCACGCCAGCTACGGCTCCTTCGCCACCTTCCGTGATCCGGACGGCAACGCCTACCTGCTCCAGGAGGTCACGCACCGGCTCCCCAGCCGTGTCGAGGGCGCCGCCACCGAGTACGCCTCGGTGAGCGACCTGGCCGGCGCACTCAGGAGGGCCGCCGCTGCGCACGGCGAGCACGAGGCCCGCAACGGCGGCGCGTTAGACGAGAACTGGCCGCAGTGGTACGCGGCCTACATGGTCGCCGAACACCACGGCGACGACCTGCCCAAGTGAGCACTAGAATCGCGATGTGGCAGCAGCGCCGACCCTGCGAGGACGCCAACGCGAGCGTGACCTCCTGGACCAGGCGCTGCGGCACATCAGGGGTGGCGAAAGCGCGACGCTCGTGCTGCGTGGCGAGGCCGGGACGGGCAAGACCACGCTGCTGCACTACCTTGAAAGCCAGGCCACCGGGTGCCGGATCGCCCGGGTGACCGGCGTCGAATCGGAGCTGGAGCTGCCCTTCGCGGCCCTCCACCAGCTCTGCGCCCCGATGCTCGCCTCGGCCGGCGCGCTCCCCGAACCCCAGCGGCACGCGCTGAACGTGACGTTCGGGCACGAGGCCGGAGCCCCGCCCGGCAAGCTCATCCTGGGTCTGGCGGTGCTCAGCCTGCTCGCCGAAGCGGCCAGCGAGCAGCCGCTCGTCTGCCTCATCGACGACGCCCAGTGGCTCGATGCGCCCACCAGGCAGGTGCTCGGATTCGTCGCCCGCCGCCTGCTCGGCGAATCGGTACTGCTGATCTTCGCCGTTCGCGAGCCGTTCCCGGACAACCTGCTGGCCGGTCTGCCGACCTTGGCCGTTGAGGGACTTGAGGACGCGGACGCCCGCGAACTGCTGGCCGCGACGAATCCGGGCCGACTCGACGCCCAGGTGCTCGACCGGATCGTGGCCGAGACCCGCGGCAACCCCTTGGCCCTGCTGGAGCTGTCGCGCAGCGGCCGGGCCGAACTCCTGGGCGGCTTCGCGCTCCCCGCGGTCAGCGCCGGCGCCCTGCAGGAGCGCTACGAGCGACGCATCCGCGCCCTGCCCGAAGCCACCCAGCGGCTGCTCCTGCTGGCCGCGGCCGACCCCACCGGCGACGCCGGCCTGCTCTGGCGCGCCGCGCAAGGGCTTGGTCTCGGCTCGCAGGTGGCGGTTGCGGCCGAGGAGGCGCAACTCGTCGAGATCGGCCGGAACGTACGCTTCCGCCATCCGCTGATGCGCTCGGCCGCCTACGCCGCAGGCCGTACCCAGGACCGGCGTGCCGTCCACCACGCGCTCGCCGACGCCCTGGACGCCGCAGGCGACCGGCAACGCCGAGCCTGGCACCTGGCCGCCGCCAGCGAGGGACCCGACGACCGGCTCGCCACCGAACTCGCCGACGCCGCACAGGGCGCGAACGCCCGCGGCGGGGTCGCCGCGGGCGCGGCGCTGCTGCGGCGTTCGGCCGAGCTGACCATCGAGCCCGCGCTCCAGGTGGAGCGCACACTGGCGGCAGCCCAGGCCAGCCTCGACGCCGGCCACTTCGCCTCAGTGCTCGCCCTACTCGCCAGAGCCGCAGCGCTGCCCACCGACGACCTGCAAGGCGCCAGGATCGACCTCCTGCGCGGCCTCACCGACCGCGCCGCCCGCTCCGGGCGGGAAGCTCCGGCCGCACTGCTGCGCGCCGCTCGGCGGCTCGAACCCCTGGACACCAGGCTCGCCCGGCACACCTTCCTCGACGCCTGGGGAGCGGCCCTCGTCGCCGGATCGCTGGCCCAGCCCGGCAGCGATCTGGCCGCCGTCTCCGCCGCCGCCCGGACCGCACCCCCGGCACCCGGCGCGGCGAGCGCCGCCGACCACCTGCTCGACGGCTTGGCCGCGCTCATCACCGACGGGACGGCCGCGGCGCATCCGCTGCTGCGCGAGGCGGTCGCGGAGTTCTTCAACGACACGGTGCCGCCCACCCTGTGGCTGCACTGCGGCGTGCTGGTCGCCAACGCGGCGCTGTCGCTATGGGACTACGACCGCTGGGAGGCCGCCAACGCCCGGCACGTCGAACTGGCCCGCGAGGCGGGCGCGCTCGCGCCGCTGGCCAACGCACTGAACGTACGGCGGGTCATCGCGCTGTGGCGCGGAGACGTGGAGCTCGCCCGCGAGCTGGGCCTGGAGGAGTCGACGGTCAAACAGGCCACCGGCACGCTCAGGGCCTCCTACGGGGATCTGTTCCTGCTCGCCTACCAAGGCCACGCGGCCCAGGCGCTTCCGCTGCTCACCGAAGCCGCCGAAGAGGCGACCGCGCGCGGGGAAGGTCTCGGCCTGTACTTCACCGACCGGGCCACCGCCCTGCTCCACCTGGGCCTCGGCCACTACGCCGAAGCCACGGCAGCGGCCGGACGCGCCGCGACCGGCGAGCTCGGCCCGTTCACCGCGCTAGCGCTGCCCGACCTGGTCGAGGCCGCGGTACGCAGCGGCGCGACCACGATCGCCGAAACGGCCCTCGATCGTCTCGATGCCTACACCGCAGGCTCGACGCTGGGATGGGCGCGCGGCCTGCAGGCTCGCTCACGCGCTCTCCTCAGCGACGGCGAGGAGGCCGACCGGCTCTACGCTCAGGCGGTGGAGTATCTCGCCCGGACCCGGCTGAGGTTCGAACTGGCCAGGACCCAGCTGTTGTACGGCGAGTGGCTGCGCCGCCAACGCCGCCGCTCAGACGCCCGCACCCAGCTGAAGCAGGCGTTCGCGGACTTCACCGAGATGGGCGCCGACGGCTTCGCCGAACGGGCCAGGCACGAACTGCTGGCCACCGGCGAGAAGGTCCGCAAACGTACCGCCGACACCGTCGACGATCTCACTCCGCAGGAGGAGCACATCGCCCGTCTGGCCAAGGCGGGCCGTACCAATATGGAGATCGGCGCTGAGCTGTACATCAGCGCTCGCACCGTCGAATGGCACCTGCGCAAGATCTTTGCCAAGCTCGGCGTCAGCTCACGCAGGCAGCTCCGTGACGCGCCGATCCCCTCGCTCGGCCGGACGCGCTGAGGCGGACAACCCGGTCAGCGCGGTGGCTATGACCCGTCGTACGACCTCCTGTTTCTCACCCACGGGAGCCGCGTAGTCGATCGCAGCCCGGGCGGCCGTCTCGCCGACCGTACGCCTCAGCGCCCATGCCGCCAGATACACCGAGGCCAGGCATCCGCCCGCGGTCGCGATCGCGCCCTCGGCGTGGAACGGCGCATCCAGCACCCTCACCCCGCGCTCCTCAAGCCACGGCCTGGTGATGGTGTCGGTGCAGGCCGGAAGAACCGTTGCTGCGCCGCTTGCGTGAGGCGCAGCAGGCGGCGCTGGCCGAGCCGGCGGGGTCGGGCGCCGGCCTGCTGCTGGAAGGGGTCGTGCTGCGGTTGCAGGCGGACCTGCGCTGGCTGGATGCCTGTGAGCGGGCCTGGTCCAAGGTCGATGACGAAGTTGAGGGTGGATGAACGTGTCAAGTGCCGCGGTCCGGGCCTGCGGCCTGGTGAAGACGCATGGTCAGGGGCAGAGCCGGGTCCGCGCGGTGGACGTGGTCGACCTGGAGGTTCCTCAGGGACAGATGCTGGCGGTGATGGGGCCGAGCGGCTGCGGGAAATCCACTCCGCACGTTCATCCGCAGAACGTTGAGCTCCTCCTTCCGTGGCCATGCCGTTCCCGTGGTGGGAGTGACTCGGCCTCAGAGTTCGCGGGCGCAGAGGTACGCGTCCAGGTCGGCGGCGCCCTTGAGCATGGCGCGGCCCCGGGCGGACAGGCGGGCCTGCCAGTCGCGCAGGGTCGACTCCAGCGGGGCGACGCCTCCGGCGTAGCGGACCTGAGCGATCAGCGGGGCGATCTGCTCCAGCAGGTAGCCGCCCCGCCTGAGCTGGTGGGCCAGCCGGACGTCCCGTACGTCGGCCGCGCTGTAGATCCGGTAGCCCGTCTGCGGATCGCGGCGCGGCCGGACCAGCCCGGCGTTCTCCCATTTGCGCAGGGTGGCAGGGCGGATGCCGAGCCTCCTGGCCAGGGGGCCGATGAACGTGTCGCCGCGCTCCTGCGGCACGGGCGCCAGATCGCGGAGCGCGGCTTCGACGGCCTGGAGGGTGCGGCGGTCGTCGAGGAGCTGGCCGTGGCTCTCGTCGATGAGCCGCAGCGCGTCCTCGGTGGCACCCCGGTTGACCGCCTGCATGATCGACGTGGCGGTCTGGTGACCGTGCCCGGGCACGAGGGCGAGGAACGCGCGCAGGGCTTGCGCGTGCAGCGGCGTATAGGTGCGATAGCCGTGGACGGTGCGTTCGGCGGCGGGCAGGATGCCGGCGTCCTCGTAGTTCCTGATCGCCTGGGTGGACAGGCCGTGCTCGCGCGCCAGGTCCACTGGCCTCATGGATGCATCACCAATTGAAGGTCCATCGCGATGAGAGCGGGGAATTTCAGGGAAAGTTTACACTGAGTGTTCAGCGATACCGTTGAAGGTATGGATATCAAGGACACGGCCTGGCCGCTCGATGGCACGGGCGTCTCGGAGTTCCTCCGGTCGCTTCCCGCCAAGCCCCTGCTGCTCGGCCTGGGCGAGGCCAGGCACTTCGTGGGGGAGCTGGGCGAGTTGCGCAACGAGATCTTCCGGCATTTGGTCGAGCATGAGGGCTACCGGTCGTTCGCCATCGAGAGCGACTGTCTCATGGGCCTCGTGGTCGACGACTACATCACGACGGGCGCGGACACGCTCGATGACGTAATGGAACGCGGCTTCAGCCACGGCTTCGGCGCGTCCCCGGCCAACCGCGAGCTCGTGCGCTGGATGCGCGCGTACAACGAGGAGCATGACGAAAAGCTCCGGTTCTTCGGCTTCGACGGCCCGCTGGAGTATTGGGCCGAGAGCCCGCGCCAGGCGCTCACCGCCCTCTACGCCCTCCTCGACGGCCCGCTCCCCTGCACCATGGAAACCCTCGACGCGCTGCTCGGCCCGGACGACCGGTGGACGAACGAGGCCACGGTCATGGACCCGTCCCAGTCGATCGGCCAGTCCGCCGACGCCCAGCGGCTGCGGCTGCTTGCCGACGACCTGGTGGCGCTGCTCGACACGCAGGCGCCGCGGCTGAGCGCGAAAGGCAGGGAGCGGGCGGCACTGTACGGGCGCACCGCCGTCGGCCTGCTCCGCTACCACTCCTGGATGGCCGACACGTCCCCGGCGCGGATAATGCGGCTGTCGGCCCTGCGGGACGCGATGATGGCCGCCAATCTGCGCGCCGTCGCCGAGCACGGCCCCGCCCTGGTCTTCGCCCACAACCTCCACCTGCAGCGGGACAAGAGCTTCATGCGGCTCGGCGACCTGCCGGTGGAGTGGTGGAGCGCGGGGGCGATCACCGAAGCGCACCTGGGCGACCGGTACGCCTTCCTGGCCTCCGCCTTCGGCACGGTCGGCGACAACACCCCGCCCCCGGACACCGTCGAGGGCATCCTGTCCACGCTCCCGTGGGACCACTCTCTCATCGACGCCCGCCGCCTGGCCGAGGCCGTCAGGAAGCCGGCCCCGCGCATCTCCCACGATTTCGCCTATTTCCCGCTGGACCCGGCCCAGCTCGACAGGATCGACG
The DNA here is from genome assembly GCF_041262585.1 of Planotetraspora sp. GP83. NCBI lineage: Bacteria > Bacillati > Actinomycetota > Actinomycetes > Streptosporangiales > Streptosporangiaceae > Planotetraspora > Planotetraspora sp. GP83. The sequence goes on from NZ_JBGCBZ010000001.1 coordinate 170,134, forward strand.
GCGTCGTCTTCCTCAAGCAGGCTGTCAGGCTAGGTTGACAGGCAAGGTGTGCGGCGGGCGGACGAACGGCGGGCGGCGGATGCATCGGGGAATTCACGGGGAGGCGGGATGCCGGCAGGGGCGGTTTCCCGGACCTGGCGGGCCCGTCTGGGGCCGCTGGTCCTGGCCACGGCGCTGACGGCGGCGACGGGCGCCACCAACGCGATCAGCTTCATCGGGCTCGGCGGGGTCTTCACCAGCGTCATGACGGGCAACCTCGTCCTGCTCGGACTGTCGGCCGGGCGTCCCGACGCCGCGCTCGCGGCCAACGCCGCGGGCGCGATCGCCGGTTTCGCCGCAGGCGTGCTCGCGGGCGGCCGGATCGTCGGGCCGTCGGCGCGCGGCCACCCGGGGTGGACGGTGCGGGTGGCCGCCGTCCTGGGGTGCGAGCTGGTGCTGTTCGGACTGTTCCTCGGGACCTGGGCGGCTGCCGGGGGCCGGCCTGCGGGGGCCGAGCGTCTCGTGCTGGCGGTCGTCGCCGCCTTCGCGATGGGCGTGCAGAGCGCGGCGGTCCGGACGTTCGGCATTCCCGGGCTCTCCACGACCTTCTTCACGGGCACGCTGACCGGGGTGCTGGCGGGCCTGGTGACCGGGGGGCGGGTGTTCTGGGACAGCGTCGTCCTGCTCGCGGCCCTGGTCGCGGGCGCCGCGGGAGGAGGATGGCTGGTCCTCCACGCGCTTCCCGCCGCGCCCGCGTTGCCCATGGCTCTGCTCGCGTTCACGCTCGCCGCCCTGCGCCCGCTCGCCGTATGGCCGGACCGCTCTCATTGAACCGCGAGGCGGCGTGTTACTGGACCTGACTGGTGAGGGTGGTCTGCTGCAGCAGCTCACCAAGCGGGTCCTGGAGTCGGCGCTCGAAGGCGAAACTGGTACTGCAACGTGTTCAAGAGTGAGTAGGCAGCGGCTTCACGTCGAACTCACTATCAGCGGCAGTAGCGGCGTTTGGCTCTAGGTGGTCGAATGTCGTCGCGCATCCTGATCCGCCGCCTGGCGGAGGTTCGGTCAGACAGGCGCGGCGATGGTTGCCAGAGCATCCGTTAGCCGCTGGAGGTGAGGCGGCGGCGGCTCGAGCAGCGGGAGGCGCACCGTCGCGTGGGGGATGATCCCGAGCTCGGCCAGAGCGGCCTTGGCCATTATGGCCCCTTGGGATGTGCGCATGATGGCGTCCACCAGGGGAATCAGCGAACCTTGGATCGCCTTCGCCGAGTCGAGGTCGCCGCTGCGGACCGCTCGTATGAGCTCGGCGTTGCGGTCGGCGACGACATTGCCCACGACGCTGAGCACACCGGTGGCGCCGCACGCGAGGTAGGGCAAGTTGAGTTCAAAATGCCATCGCACCCTGTGGTCAGCAGGTGGTCGACGAGGTTGGCGAGCCCAGGTTCGCTGATCGTGCCGTCGGGGTGCATCGGGGTCACCATGGCGACGAGGTTGGAGCCGAAGAGTAGGTCAGCAGGGTGCTGCGGGGTGGTCATGGTTCGATCCTGCGTCGGCCCGATAAGTGTGGTCCAGCGATGCTTTCTTGCCAATATTGCGTAGTTTGTCTTCATGATTGATGTCGGGGCCTTGCGGGCGTTGCGGTCGATGGCTGCTCTCGGGACGCTGGCGCGGGCGGCCGATGAGCTCGGGTTCACGGCCTCGGCGGTTTCGCAGCAGATCAAGAGGCTGGAACGCCAGGTCGGTGTGCCCGTGCTCGCGCCGGCGGGACGCGGGGTCGTGCTCACTCCGGCCGGGCAGGCCATCATCGACTCAGCGCCCGAAGTGTTCCAGGCGCTGGAGCGCTGCGCCGAAGCGGCCCGGTCAGTCTCGGAGGGCGCGCCGCGCGGCATACTCCGCGTGGTCGCCTTCTCGACTGCTATCCGCGGGCTGCTCGCGCCCACCATTCTGCGACTGTCGACGCGCTGCCCGGACCTACGCGTGCACATCACCGAGCAGGACCCCGACCAAGCCCTCCACAGCGTCGATGCCGGTACAGCCGACCTCGCCCTCGTGCACGACGCCGACGGGCTGCCAGCCCCTCTGCCATCGTCCCTGACCCAGCGCCATATGCACACCGACGTCGGCGACGTGGTCATGAATCGGACGCATCCGCTCGCGCGGCTCGATCCGCCACTCGCCGGCGCCGACCTTGCCTGCTACTCGTGGGTGACCAGCCCGCCTGGCTCGGTGTGCCACCAGTGGTTCCGACGACTGTTCGCAGACGTGCCCGAAGACCCCGACGTGCGCCATCTGGTTGACGATTTCGCCACCCAGCTGTCGCTGGTCGCCTCAGGCGACGTTATCGCCCTGATCCCTCGCCTTGCTCGCCCGCCCTTGGAAGAAGGGCTCGTCTCCCGGCCGCTGCGGCGGCAACCGAAGCGCGAGATACACGCGGCGTGGCGGCGCAGCGCCAATGCCAGCCCAGCGATCCAAGCGGTGCTCGCGGAGCTAGGCTCCGCAATCGCCGGCGGCCCCCCTGAAGTCACAACGCCACATCCAGTGAGTGCACATGAGCACCTCCCGGCCAGGACCGACAGATCCCGTTGAGGACCCAAGGTCAGTCAGCTGCTGGGTCAAACCCTGGCGGGAGGGGCTCATCTACATCATCACTGTCAGCTGCCGGCCTGGTGGGTGCGGGCTGCGGGAGCGATCGCATCTCGGTGGCTGAGGGCGGTGAGCAGTGAGCGGCGTTGCCGGTCGCTGAGGTCGGCGACCTGCTCTTTGGCGCCGACGCCGGTTGCGGTGATGAGGGCCCGCACGGTGTGCGGGGTGGAGCCCGGCAGAGCGCGCAGGATGCGCCGGATCGGGGTGTGCTCGGTGACCGGATCGGTGCGCTGGAAGACCTCGACCAGGCTGAGCCGGCCGGAGCTGACCGCCTGGCTCAGCTCCGCTCGGCTGAGCTGCGGGACCGCCGCGGTTCGGACTGCTGGCCGGTCCGATGGCCGGTCCGCTGTCCGGTCCGGGCGGGGGCCGACGCCCGGCGCGCGCCCGGATGAGGTGGGGTGGGGGCTCGAGGAGGGCCCGGTTGCGATGCGGTCCAGCCGCTGGTGGGGCAGAGACGCGGTCGCCACAGCACCCGGGACGAGCGGCGCCGCCTCCAGCGCCGCATCTAGTACGGCAGGCAGGGCCCCGCCGGCGGCGCCCGCGGCGGCTTTCGGGGGGCTTTCCTCGCCGCCGAGGGTGTGGGCGGTGGCGAGCAGGATGCCGGCGCCGGCCGCTGCGCTCGCGGCGATGGCAATCTGTCGGCGCGACAGCCGTCCGCCTTGCTGCTTGCTCGCGGCGAGTTTCATTCCGACGATCGCGGTCCGGCACAGCACGCCCATGACCATGGCGAGAAGGATCGGGACGAGCCGAACGGGGAGAGGGCTGAGGGTGGCGGTCACCACGCCCACGGTCGGGCTGAGGCAGGCCACGACCAGCCAGGGGGTCAGGCGTTGCTTGGCGATGTCGAGCAGCACGGCCAGGGCCAGGCCCTCGCTGGCCGAGTGGACGATCAGCGCGATGATGACCACGACGGACGCGGTCAGGGCCAGGGCGGCGCCTTCGATGGCGCGGTGCAGGGTGAGCGCGGCGGCGGTGCCCATGCCGCCGAACACCGCAGCGTCCATGCCTTGTTTCAGGCGGCGGTGCAGGCCGGGGGCGTGCAGGGCGGCGCGGGGCGGCTCGTCCTCAGGGCAGGCGCAGCCGCGGCGGGTGAAGTAGGTGATGACCAGGAAGCCGAAACCGGCCGACAGCGCCAGCGCCCAGGGCGGGACGCCGGCCTCGGCCGCCTCGCCCCAGGCGTCGGGCGCCAGGTCGACCAGGGCAGTGACCAGGATCATCGCCGAGGCGATGGCCAGCCACAGGCTCATCCGCTTGGAGTTGCGACGGGCGAGGAAAGCTCCGACGAGGGTCGAGATGCAGACCAGCAGCACCGCGCCCATTGCCTCCTGGCGGGGCGGCTGGATGTCCAGCACCGGCCATGCGGCCAAGACGACAGCCGATGGTGGCATGCGTGAGTACCTCCTATTGATCTGGTGGGAGGGCGGAAGCCGAGAGCCACGCCCACATGGGCCAGGCGCCGAATCCGCTTGCTCAGGAGAACAGACGGGGCCTCCAATACGGCCACGCTGTCCGCAGCCGTCAGCCCGATACGGGATGAGGCGCCTGAGCGGGCTGGCCGACTGGGTCGTGGGAATCCTGGCCGGGGTCCTGAGAGTCGTGGGAGTCGTCGCCGGGGTCGTGGAGTTCGTCGAGCAGGGTGTGGAGCCGGTTGATCTGCCCGTCGAGGGTGTCCTTGAGCCCGCTCCCGAAGGTGGCGATGAAGGAGTGCAGGACCTGAATCCGGCTCTCCAGCTCCTGGTGGGGGATGCCGGCAGCCTCCCGCCGCAGGCCCGCGGCCTTGTCCAGGGCGGCCTGCTCCACCTGCTCGGCCTTGCCGCGTGCCTGCGCCAGCACGACTTGGGCTTCCTGATGAGCCAGGGCGAGTGTCCGCTCCGCGGCCGCTCTGGCGACATCGACGAGCTGAACGGCGCTTTCTCCCTCCACGGCCGGCGACAGCTGCCTGCCGCAGCCGACGCTGTGCTGGGCCGCGGCGGCGCGCGCCCGCAGTTCCTCGTTGTCCCGCAGCAGCCTGATCAAGGCGGCCTCGACCCTGCCGAGAAACCGGTCGACCTCGGCCAGGTCGTAGCCCTCCCGTAGGCGCACCACCGTGAACACCTGATTGCGGATGTCCGCGGGGGACAGCACGCCGCCCGCGCTGGGCGGATCCCGGTGCGCCGGGCCCGTGGACGCCCCATCGAAGTGGCCGGGATGATCGAGATTGTCGAGGTCGTCGAGCACGCCGACGGCGCCATGCCCTTGACTGTTCGCCTGCCCCTGACCGTGCGGATGCCCATGGCCGTCGTCGTGGCCGTGGCTCCCGTGGTCGTGGCCCTCGTGGTGGCCGTTTGTGTGACCGTGTCCGTCGCCCATCGCGTTCCTCGTCCCTTGTCGTCCGGCACCTAGGCGTGGTGGGAGTGGCAGGAACTGTCGCCGTTCGCGTGAACGTGCGCGTGGCCGGGGGAGTGACCGTGCCCGTGGTCGGAGCAACCACAGCGATCGACCTGATCGGGTGCGTGGCCGGCGTGCTGGCCGGCCTGCGGGGCGGTGCTCTCGCTGGGGCAGCAGGCGTCGGCGCGGGACGGCGCGGCGTGGCCGTGATCGGGGCCGGGATCGGATGCCATGGGGAACCTCCGGGACGTGGATCGACGATTCTTACGCTCCGTAGTTATCCAGTTACCCTCAGGCTTACACATGTGAGCAACCGGGCAAGTATTGATTGCCAATCCATGGGCTCACTGGCGGACGAGTGGCGACGAACCTGCCGGGAGTGCCTCACAGAGGCGGAAAGCGAGGTCAAAATCCTTCCACGTATGAACGAATTCTCAGATGTCGCGCCGTGGGCACCGGATGACTGCGCGGTACGGATGGTGGACGCCGAACGGGTAGCCAGTGTCCGTCAGGCACTGCCGGACGAGGACGCGGTGGAGGATCTCGCACGGATCTTCGGATTGCTTGCCGATCCGGGGCGGCTGCGGTTGATCGCGGCACTGCTGGAGGGGGGAGAGATGTGCGTGTGCGACCTGGCGGCGGCGAGCAGGCACAGCATGTCGGCCGCCTCGCACGCGCTACGGCTCCTGCGCACCAATCGGGTGGTGAAGGTACGCCGCAGCGGCCGGATGTCGTACTACCGACTCGCCGACTCTCACGTGCGGATGCTGTTCGACCTGGCCATCGTCCACATCAGGCACGAGCGAGGAGACCGTGATGACTGATCAGCCCGCCGCCCACACCCACACCCACATCCCTGTCCACGAGCACGGCGAGCACGAGCACGAACCTGGACAGGACAAGGCCCACGGACATGGGAATGGTCCAGGTCATGGTCACGGTCATGGGCATGTGATCAGCGCGGAGGCCAACCGTCGCTGCCTCGCCGGTGCGCTGGCGCTGATCGCTGGTTTCATGGCGGCCGAGGTGGTGGTGGGTCTCATCGCCCGCTCTCTGGCACTGATCTCCGATGCCGGACACATGCTGACCGACGCCTGTGCGATCGTGTTCGCCCTGGTGGCGATGCGAATCGCCGCCCGGCCGCCCCAAGGGGGGTTCACCTACGGGCTCAAACGAGCTGAGATCGTCTCCGCCCAGGCCAACGGCCTCACGCTGCTGCTACTGGCCGTCTGCTTCCTCTACGAAGGCGTACATCGCCTCGTCGCGCCCCCGCCCGTGCAGGGCGGATATCTGGTGGCCACCGGGCTGGCCGGAGTCGTGGTCAATCTCGCCGCCAGCTGGCTGCTCAGCCGGGCCAACCGGACAAGCCTCAACGTCGAAGGCGCCTTCCAGCACATCCTCAACGACCTGTACGCCTTCATCGCCACCACCGCGGCCGGTGTGGTCATCGTGCTGACCGGCTGGGTCCGCGCCGACGCCATCGCCGCCCTGGTGGTAGCGGTGTTGATGCTCAAAGCCGGGTGGGGCCTGGTCCGCGAGGCCGGCCGCGTCTTCATGGAAGCCGCCCCCGTGGGGGTCAACCCCGCCGAGCTCGGCCGCAAAGCCGCCGCCCTGGCGGATGTCGCCGAGGTGCACGACCTGCACATCTGGGAGGTCACCTCCGGCTACCCCGCAATGTCCGCCCACGTCCTGGTCACCCCTGGAGCCGACTGCCACGCCGTACGGCAGGCCGTGGAACACCTGGTTCACCACGACTACGGCATCCAGCACACCACCTTGCAGGTCGATCACGCCCCCGCCGAGCTGCTCACCCTCGCGCCAGTAACAGCGACACTCACGACAGCCGCCAGCGGCGCCCACTGCGCCGACCCCCACGGCCCCGCGCATCGTCCCGAACCCCCGCTCCCGCGCCGCCGCCAACCGGCATGACGAGCTACCGAGGGTCCCCGGCGACGCCCTCGGGCCGTCCGTCCCGCCATGGGCCGCCCTGACGACAACGAGGCGACGGACGCACCACGACGAAAGCCCGAGGACAAGAGCCCGAGGACGAGAGCGAGACGCCGTGATGAGCGAGCGACAACCTGCCCTGCACCACACCCCCGCCGACACCCCCAGAACCGACACCCCCAGAACCGGGGCCAAAACTGACGACTGTGCGGACACCTGCTGCGCCGCCGTACCGGCCGCCATTCCCAGGGCGGCCCCGCGGGACACATGGGGGACCTCACCTGGGGCTCCAGCGGAACGCGATGAGGACTGGCTGCGAGCCGCCCGCTGGGCCAGAACCCTGTCCTGGATCAGCCTGGTCTGGATGACCATCGAAGGTGCCGCGGGCATCGCCGCCGGCGTGGCGGCCGCCTCCATCGCCCTGATCGGCTGGGCGCTGTCGTCAGCGGTCGAAGGGTTGGCCAGCGTAATAGTCATCTGGCGTTTCACCGGCTCGCGCACCCTGTCGCACACCGCCGAAGGCCGGGCGCAAAAGGCTGTGGCGGTCTCGTTCTGGCTGCTGGCGCCGTATGTGGCGATCGAGGCCGTGCACAAGCTGGTCACCGGTCAGGAGGCCGCCTCCAGCGTGCTCGGCATCGTGCTGACCGGGCTCAGCCTGGCGCTAATGCCGCTGCTCGGCGTCGCCAAGCGGCGCCTCGGCGCGCGCCTGGGCTCCGGCGCCACCGCTGGGGAAGGCGCCCAGAACCTGCTGTGCGCCTACCTCGCCGGGGCTGTCCTGGCCGGACTGGCCGCCAACGCCGCGATCGGGTGGTGGTGGCTGGATCCGCTGATCGGAATGGCCGTCGCCGCCGTCGCCGTCAAAGAAGGCCGCCAGGCCTGGCTCGGCCAGGAATGCTGCTGACCACACGCCAGACCGCGCCAGACCGCACGGTGCGCAGCTCTAAAGTCCTCGCACTGCCGTCCAGGATGACCATCGGCATCCCCGGCGCAGAGCACGATCAGCGCGGTCAGCGGCCGATGGACGATGAGGCGCAGGCAAGCACTTTCAGGACCCAGCGGCGCGCCCGCTGCAGGTCCCAGGGAATCGAGCTCGTGAACTCTCTTGAAGTCCGGCGTGCTCGGGAGGATCTTCGGTGGACGGATCCGGGCAGGAGGAGACCCATGGGCAAGGTCATTTTCTCGATCTCGATGTCGCTGGACGGTTTCGTCGCGGGGCCAGAGGACCGGCCCGGGCAGGGACTGGGCGTGGGAGGCGAGATCCTGCACTACTGGGTGCATGGCGGCGGCGCGGACGGGTTCGCGGCAACCGGGCCCGACCGCGCGGTGCTCGACGAGCTGTTCGTGGACACCGGAGCGTTCGTGGTGGGCCGGCGGATGTTCGACGTCTCCGAGGCGTGGGGCGGCGACCCCCCGGGCGGGCTCCCGTGTTTCGTGGTCACCCACCACGTCCCGTCCGAGTGGGCGAAGCCCGCGGGGCCGTTCAAGTTCGTGACCGACGGCGTCGAAAGCGCGGTGACACTGGCCCGGAAGGCCGCCGGAGACGGGAACGTCGCCCTCGGCGGCGGCGCGGACATCGGCCGGCAGGCCATCGAGGCCGGGGTCGTCGACGAGATCCAGATCCACCTCGTCCCCGTGTTGCTGGGGGGCGGCGTCCGGCTGTTCGAGCACCTGGAGGTCGCGCCGATCCGGCTGGAGCGGACCCGGGTGATCGAGTCTCCCTATGCCACCCACCTGCGCTTCACCGTGCTGGATCGCCCGTCACGGCCATAGCCGCTTCGGCAGCACCCAAGACGGGGGGCAGACCAAAGTACGAGAGAAAGGGACAGAGTCGTGCTTCGCGCTGGTGCTGGCGTTGAAGTGCTTTCAGAAGATGGCGCGTTTCCCGTCCCCGGACGAGATCCCTGACGTGGTGATCGACCACGTTCGGCGCTGCCTGGAGTTGGCCACCGGCTCAAGAAGCCCGCCCAGCGGGCCACCTGGTCGCGATTCCGCGAGCAGGTGAAATGGCTGGACCAGGTGGACGCGCTCGGCGACACCGACGCCTGGCTGGACGGCATCGCACCGTCGAAGATCGCCGACTTCGCGGGTGAGGCCGACGCCCAGGACGCCGACACCTTGTCGCGCTATTGCTGTAGGCGCTCGTGGTGCAGGCCCACAGCGTGCAGGCGGTGCGGGCGGCGGTGGACCAGGCCGGCGGGTTCGCCGCGCAGCTGGCCGACATCGAGGAGGTGGCCGCCTTCCACGGTGACGCGCACGAGCTGCTGGTGTACCGGTTCTTCAAGGCCGGCTTCGTCGCCCACCTCAAGGACGCCCACTTGAGCGCGGCCGCGCACCTGGACGCCGGCTACCTCGACAACGCCGACCTGGTCATCGACGAAGGCCGTGCGCCCACCCTCAAACGCCGCCGCGGTAAGGGCACGAGCTTTGTCCGCACTGGGCGCGCTTGAGGAGGTGGAGCGCGGTCGCCGCGACACTGTCGTGCTGTCGGATCGCTGACGACCGGCGTCCCGGAAAGTTCTTCAAAGAAGTCCGGGAGGCGGTGTCGGATCGGGGCGGTGGTGTTCGTAGCAGGGGTGAGGCCGCCCGCAAGGGGGCGGCGCCGAGGTAAAGGAATCGCGATCATGAAGCTGACGACCGTGACTCAGGTCACCATCGATGGAGTGATGCAGGGAAACGGCGGTGCGTCGGATGAGGACCGCAGGGACGGATTCGAGCGCGGCGGATGGGCCCGGGGGGCGGGTGACGACGAGACCAGGACGTTCATCACCCAGACCTACCAGCGCGCAGAGGCGTTCCTGTTCGGCCGGCGCACCTACGAGTTGTTCACCTCCTGGGGATCAATCGACCAGATGCGCGCACATCCCATCGGCGTGGCCTTGAACGAGGCCCCCAAGTACGTTGCCTCGACCACGCTCACCGCGCCGCGTTGGGAGGACACGACCGTTCTCCGCGGTGACCTCGCGGCGGCCATCAGTGAGCTGAAGGCCAAGCCCGGGGGTGAGCTGCAGGTGCACGGCAGTGGCATCCTGACCCGGTGGCTGCTGGAGAACGACCTGGTCGACGAGATGATTCTGATCGTGATCCCGGTGATCCTCGGCCAGGGCGCGAGACTGTTCCCGGAGACCGGTCCAGATCTTGCGCTCGACCTGGTCGAGTCGCGGGTCGACTCGAAGGGCGTGACGATCCAGGTCTACCGGCCGGCCGGGCGCCCGCGGTATGCAACGGCCTGAAGTCCCTACCACCGAACCACGCTGTCTTGACACCACAGGAGATGATCTTTAGATGCGGTACCTGGTTTCCGTGATCGATGACAAGAGCAATCCCGGCAGCACGGACAGGCGGCCTGCTATCAGCGCGTTCAACGAACGACTGATCGCCGAGGGCTACTGGGTTTTCTCGGGCGGACTCGCGGACACCGACGCGGCCACGGTCATCGACAACCGGGGCGAGCAGGCGGTGTTCAGCGACGGGCCTTTCGTGGAGTCGAAGGAGTACCTCGCCGGCGTCTGGGTGTGGGAGGCCCCCGATCTGGATGTGGCGCTCAAGCTCGCCGCCGAGGCGTCGAAGGTCTGCGATCGGAAGATCGAGGTGCGGCCGTTCCTGTGAGCGATGTCGAGGAGGCGATCACCCGGGCCCACCACGACGAGTGGGCGCGGGTGGTGGCCGCCCTGACCAGGCGTTTCGGTGACCTCGACATCGCCGAGGAGGCGGCTGCCGAGGCGTTCGCGACCGCCGTGGAGCGGTGGCCGGCCGACGGCGTACCGCCCAATCCCGGCGCCTGGCTGACTACCACCGCCAACCGCAAGGCCATCGACCGGATCCGGCGTGAGAACAAGCGCGACGACAAGCACAGGGAGGCTCAGATGACGTACGACGACCCGCCCGAGCCTGTTGGCGCGATCGATGACGACCGGCTCCGGCTGATCTTCACCTGCTGTCACCCGGCGCTGGCGGTGGAAGCGCGCGTGGCGCTGACGCTGCGCATGGTCGGCGGTCTGACCGTGCCCGAGATCGCCCGTGCCTTCCTGGTGCAGGGGACCACCATGGAGCGGCGCATCACCCGCGCGAAGGCCAAGATCAAGGCGGCTCGCATCCCCTATCGGATGCCGTCCGCCGAGGATCTGCCGGCTCGTGTCTCCGGCGTCCTGGCCGTCCTGTTCCTCGTCTTCAACGAGGGCTACCTGGCCAGCGGCCCCGACACCGATCCCGTACGACACGACCTGACCACCGAGGCGATCCGGCTCACCCGCCTGATCCGCGCGCTCCTGCCGCAGGACGGAGAAGTGGCTGGGCTGCTGGCGCTGATGCTGCTCACCGAGGCCCGCCGCCCCGCCCGGATCTCGGCGAACGGCGAACTGGTCGCGCTCGACGAGCAGGACCGTGGGGCCTGGGACGTGGAACTGATCGCCGAAGGTCATCGGCTGGTGCGTGAGCGCCTGGCCGCTGCCGGGGTGGCTCCGGGTCGCTATCAGATCCTCGCCGCGATCAACGCCGTGCACACCTCCGCCCGCGACATCCGCGACACCGACTGGTCGCAGGTCCTGGCCCTCTACGACCAGCTCGTCCGCCTCGACCCCTCGCCGATCATCGCCCTCAACCGGGCCATCGCCGTGGCCGAGCTCGACGGGCCGGAGGTGGCACTGGCCATCGTTGACCGCCTCGCCGAGGCGTTGGCCGGCTATCACGCCTACCACGCCACCCGCGCCGACCTGCTGCGCCGGCTGGGCCACAGTCAGCAGTCACGCGCGGCCTACGATCGGGCCATCGAGCTGGCCGGCAACACCGGCGAGACCGCCTACCTCACCCGCCGCCGCGACCAACTGCAGTAGCGCCCGCGTTTGAAGAGCGCACTTGATACAGCGATGAAAGGCGACGCGGAACGCTGCACTATTGACATGTTCAGACGCCAACCCTTCTCGCCGAGCAACGGCGCAGGATTCGGGGGCGCCGGGTTGCGGCGGCCGTAGAGATGCGGCCTGTTGTCGACCGGCCGCGACTCGCGCGGTACCTCCGCCGCCTGGTTCCCGACCAGCACGGCGTGTCCTCACCGACCATGACCGCGTTCCAGGTGCGGGCCGGGTTCTTCATGGCGTCGCACCCCCTCGTGAACCGCGGTCAGAATGTGGCGATCGGGTTGACCGGGCTGCCGGACGTACCGGCGAAGCGGACCGGCGCGACTGCGAGGTGGAAGTCCCACTGGCCGAGCTCGGCAGCCGTCGTCGCGCACGCCTCCAGGTCGCAGTTGTCGAGCATCCACAGACCCATTGCGACGAGGCTCACGGCGTGAACCGGCATCAACACGTCTTCGTACCCCGATGGCTGAACGTCCTGGGGGGTGTCAGCGCCGATCAGCGCGACCTCCCGTTCATGCAGCCACGGCAGGCAGGACGCGTGCCAGCCGGCCTGCGTGAAACCGCTGGCCTCACCGGCCTCGTGCCGGACGCGACCATAGCCGGTCCGCAGGAGTACCGCATCGCCGGGTCGCACCCGCACACCCTGGCGACGCTCGGCCTCCTCGAGATCGTCGGGAAACACACCCTGCCCTGGTTCCAACCACGGCACATCGCGGACCCTCGCAATGTCCAGCAGGACACCACGCGTGATGATCCCGTTCGCCGCCGCCGTGACGGCCGCCCACGCCGATCCCGTTGCGGCGTCGACCAACGAGTGCGACCGCCCGTTGTACATCGTGCCGTCCCAGAAGATGTGGCACGGCGAGTCGACGTGGGTGAGGGTGTTGCCGTGGAACGTGACGCCGAGTCGCTCAGACGAAAAGCCCCAGCGCCGGTCGTCGCGGAATCCGGGCACCGGCATGTCCTCGGCACCCGGCATGTCGGCGGCGCACGGGCACGTCGTCGTCGACCGCTCCATGTCTTCCGGTACGGCAACCTCCCACGCGCACGACACGCTCCTGCCGTGGCGCACGGCCCGCGCCGCCGCCAGCCGGACGTCGTCGGTGATGTGGTTCAGAGTGCCGAGCTCGTCGTCGTCGCCCCACCGTCCCCAGTTCGACAGCGTGTTGAAGTACCCGAGCACGTCGTCCTGTGTGGGCATCGGTCGCCCTGCCGTCATCCCAGCATCGGCTCCTCCGGTCACGCGGTTCGAGGCACCGAAGGCAGGGTATCCCGCCCTCTCCTTTGACATGCCAAGGTCCGCTGAGCTGGCAGGGTACTAGATCAGCGGGCCGGTTGCGTCCACGGAGGTGGTGCATGAGTTGAGCGACGTGGATGTAAAGAGCATCGCGCGGTACGCCTCACGAGTCTCGCCTCCTGGGTAGAGGCGAGGCTCGCCCGGGCCGGCCTGGGTGACGTCCCGGTTCGCCCGGGGGCCGGCGTCGATCGAACGGCTTTCCTAGCCGCTAGTCCCGCAGCCCGGCGAACAGGTCGTCCTCGTGGTCGGGCGCGGCGACCCGGGAGAAGTGGCGCACGAACGCCTCGAACGAGAAGGCCCGCTGCTGGATGTCGTCGGGCATGCGCAGCAGGAAGATGTTCTCGCCCTGGCTCTCGTGCGCCTTGAGGGCCTTGATCTTGCGCTCGACGTACGGCGAGACGTCCACGACGCTGGTGATGAGCTCGTCGGGGGTGCCGAAGTCCTCAGGTAGGTCCACGCCCACGTCCATCCCGGACGAGCGCATCAGCTCGAACATCTCCCTGATGGCGGCCCGGGGAACGGCGGTGTAGTACAGCTTGTCCGGGATGCCGGTCGCCTCGGTCGCCGCCACGGCGATCCGATGCGCCTGGATGTGGTCCGGGTGGCCGTATCCGCCGTTCTCGTCGTAGGTCACCACCACCTGGGGCCGGTAGCGTTCGATCAGCTCGCCCAGCCGGGCGGCGGCCTTCTCCACGGGAACGTTGGCGAAGGCGTCGGGGTGGCCGTTGCCGTCCCAGCCGTCCATGCCGGAGTCGCGGTATCCGAGCAGTTCCAGATGGGCCACCCCCAGATGGTCCGCGGACTCACGCAGCTCGGCGAGCCTCCGCTCGGCCACCGCGCTGTCGTCATGCCCCGGCTCGCCCGGCTTCACCCCGCCAGGGCCGTCGCCCTGCTCGCCGTTCGTGCAGGTGACGAGGACGGTACGGATGCCCTCCTCCACGTAGCGGGCCAGGATGCCGCCGGTGCCGAGCACTTCGTCGTCAGGGTGGGCGTGCACGGCCATCACAGTGAGTTCTCGATTCATGGGATCACGCTATCTCGCGATATGAGGGCACGAGTGGCGACAGCCGTGGCGGATCAGCCATGTCCGGCCGGATCGTGCTGGGCCTTCGGGCGCAGCTAACCAAACTTGATAGGCAAGTCGAGACTTGCCTATGGTGGGGGTTATGGCGGAGGATGTCTTCAAGGCCCTGGCTGACCCCACCCGCCGGCGCATCCTCGATGAGCTGGTGGAACGGGACGGCCAGACCCTGTTCGAGATTTGCACACGGCTGGTGACCAAGCACGGTCTGGGACTGTCCCGCCAGGCGATCAGTCAGCATTTGGCTGTACTGGAATCCGCAGGTCTGGTCCGTTCGCGGCGCCAGGGCCGCTACAAGTTTCACGATCTGAACACCGAACCCCTTGAGCGCATCCTCACCAGGTGGCTCAAGCCCGATACACCGGAGGCACCCCCATGAAGATCCACCTGTCCAGCGTCTTCGTCGATGACCAGGACAAGGCCCTGCGCTTCTATACCGACGTGCTCGGCTTCGTGAAGAAGACCGAGGTCCCGCTGGGCGAGCACCGTTGGCTCACAGTTGTCTCGCCGGAAGACCCCGACGGGACCGAACTGCTGCTGGAGCCCGACGGCCATCCCGCCGTGAAGCCGTACAAGGAGGCGCTGGTCCAGGACGGCATCCCGGCCGCCTCTTTCGCCGTGCAGGACGTAGCTGCGGAGTTCAACCGGCTGCGCGAGCTCGGGGTCCGCTTCACCCAAGAGCCGCTGGAGATGGGCCCGGTCACCACAGCGGTCCTGGACGACACCTGCGGCAACCTGATCCAAATCGTGCACAGCAAGTAAGGACCCCTGCGCCGATGCCAGCCACGACCGCGCCACAATGGTCACCGCGGGCGGGGCCGCGCGGGGTCACGAAGGGAAAATAGGCTGGTAGTGAGTGGCCCCGGGTGCAGGGGCGTGGACTTGGGTGCGGGAAAGCTCCCTTGGAGTAGCCGGGGTGCACCGAGGAGTAGTGGGTGCTGTTCAGCCGTCGGATGAGACGACGGAGGTTCGGATGGTTGGAAGCGGTGGACGGCCGGTATGAAGGCCGTCGTCTTCGCCGGCACCCGCTCGGTCGCGGTCGAGGACGTCCCGGACGCGGTGCTGGAGGCGCCGGAAGACGTCGTCGTCCGGATCAGCTCGAGCGCGATCTGCGGGACCGACCTGCACATGTACGACGGGCGTACGGGAGCCACGCCGGGGCTGGTCCTGGGGCACGAGCCTCTGGGCGTCGTCGAGCAGGCCGGGCCCGCGGTCGAGATGGTCAAGCCCGGGGATCGGGTGGTGATCCCGACCCATGTGTATTGCGGGGTGTGCGTCAATTGCGCGCGGGGCCTGTCGGCGGCCTGTCTGCGGGTGCGCCCGGGGGGCTTCGGAGCCGCGTACGGCTACGCGGGCATGGGGCCTTACCGCGGCGCGCAGGCCGAACTGCTGAGAGTGCCCTTCGCCGACGCCAACTGCGTCGCCGTACCCGGAGAACCCGGCGACGATCGTGAAGACGATCTGGTGTTGCTGGCTGACGCGTTCGTGACCGGCTGGCACGCGACCGTGCTGGGGGAGGTGACCGCGGGCGCGACCGTCGCGGTCTTCGGCGCGGGAACCATCGGCCTGCTGGCGGCCTACAGCTCGCTGCTGAAGGGGGCGGCCGAAGTCTACGTCGTCGACGCGGTACCCGAACGACTGGACAAGGCCGGCGAAATCGGTGCCGTGCCCGTCGACTACCGGAAGGGGGATCCGGTCGACCAGATCCGCGAGCTGCGCCGGGCACTCGGCCTGGCGCCCGGAGAGGCGGCGATCAGCGGGGTCCAGGTGGGCATCGACGCGGTGGGGTTCCAGGCTCACGACCGCCTGGTGCCCGGGCTGGAGAACCCGACGCAGGTCGTCAGCGATCTCGCCCGGCTGGTAAACCCGACGGGGCATCTGGGCATCATCGGCGTATACGCCGAAAAGGACCTGCATCCGGCCCCCGAGGGGCGCGCCGACGGCCGTCTCACGGTGCCGTGGGCGATGTTCTTCTCCAAGGGTGTCTCAGTGAGGTTCGGCCGTACGCACGACCGGCGCTACACGGTGTTGCTGCGTGACCTCGTGCTGTCCGGCCGGGCCCGTCCCAGCGTGGTGGTCACCCATCATGGCCGGCTCGATGACGCGCCCGGGTTTTACCAGGCGTTCGACAAGCGCGCCGACGGAGTGATCACGGCCGTCCTGCGGCCCGGCTGACCGCCGCGCTTCCCATCCAGGTCCTGTCCGACGGTCGCTACGTCCTGGTGTTCCGGCAGTCGGTCGCCACCGGCGAGCCGGCTCGGTGTACGCGACGACCGGCGGCGGCCTGTCGGGCGAGCCGGCCGCAGGAACTACGTCCTGACCGGCGGGGCCAAGGTCGCCCAGGTCGACGGCTCGCTGCTGTGCGACCGGTTCGTGCTCAAAGGGTGGGGTGGAGCGCAGGTCATAGGCACCGTTCCTTCGGGCGCGCTGGAGCGGCCCCTTCATTCCTTTGCCGGGGATTTGGGGCAGTTGTGAGGTGTGGCTCAGTGTCCATACCCCCGGCCGGGGCAGCCTCTGTGAGGGGCTGTTTCGCCCTGACCGGGCGCCGGGTGCTGGGCGGGGTGCTCGAAAGGGGGATGACCACGATGTCACCGGGGAAGAGGAAGCCGGATCTGGTGAGCTTCACGTTCGCCGAGCAGCCGGACGGGAGTTACGTGACGTCCCTGCATGGCCAGGCGGTGCTGCACGAGCCGCTGCTGAACAAGGGCACGGCGTTCTCGCCGCAGGAACGGGCCGAGTTGGGCCTGGACGGGCTGCTGCCGCCGGCGGTCGAGTCACTGGATGAGCAGGCGAGGCGGATGTACGTGCAGTACCGGGCGCAGCCGACCGACCTGCTCAAGAACGTCTACCTGGAGGCGCTGCGGGACCGCAACGAGGTGCTCTACTACCGGCTGCTGAGTGATCATCTGCGCGAGATGCTGCCGATCGTGTACGACCCGACCATCGGCGAGGCGATCAAGACCTACAGCCATGAGTACCGGCGTCCCAGGGGGGTGTACCTGTCCATCGACGATCCGGGCGGGATCGAGCAGGCGTTCAAGAACGTCGGGCTGGGCCCGGACGACGTCGACCTCATCGTAGCCTCCGACGCCGAGGAGATCCTGGGTATCGGCGACTGGGGGGTGGGCGGCGGCGTCGGCATCGCGACCGGCAAGCTGGCCGTCTACACGGCCGCCGCGGGTATCGACCCTGGCCGGGTCATCCCGGTCGCTCTGGACGTGGGCACCGACAACGAGGCGCTGCTGAACGACCCGGCCTACGTCGGCAACCGGCACGCAAGGGTACGGGGGCAGCGGTACGACGACTTCATCGACGCCTACGTGACCACGGCCACCCGGATGTTCCCCGGTGCCCTGCTGCACTGGGAGGACTTCGGACCGTCCAACGCCCAGCGGATCCTGGAGAAGTACACCGGCCAGATCTGCACCTTCAATGACGACATGCAGGGCACCGGGGCGATCGTGCTGGCCGCCATGCTCGGCGCCGTCAAAGTGTCCGCGACCCCGATGCGTGAGCAGCGGATCGTCATCTTCGGCGCGGGTACCGCCGGCATCGGCATCGCCGACCAACTGCGCGATGCGATGATCCGCGACGGCCTGGACCACGACAGCGCGACCCGGCGGATCTGGCCGATCGACAAGCAGGGCCTGCTCACCGACGACATGACGGACCTGCGGGACTTCCAGCAGCCATATGCCCGCCCGCGGGACGAGGTCGCCGACTGGCCGCGAGACGAGCACGGCATCTCGCTGGCCGAGGTCGTCGAGCGGGTCAAGCCGACCATGCTGCTGGGCACCTCCACCGCGCACGGCGCGTTCACCGAGAAGATCGTGCGCACGATGGCGGCGGGCGTGGACCGTCCGATCATCTTCCCGATCTCCAACCCGACCGAGCGGATCGAGGCGATGCCCCCCGACCTGATCCGCTGGAGCGACGGCAGGGCCCTGATCGCCACCGGAATCCCGATCGAGCCGATCACGTACAGCGGCGTCACCTACGCCATCGCCCAGGCCAACAACGCCCTGCTCTACCCCGGCCTCGGGCTAGGCGTGGTGGTTGCGCGAGCCCGCCGGGTAAGTCCCGGCATGTTCCAGGCCGCTGCCGAGGCCGTGGGCGGCATGGTCGACGTCTCCGCCCCGGGTGCATCCCTGCTGCCCCAGGTGGAAAACCTGCGAGAGGTCTCCGCCACGGTCGCCGTCGCCGTCGCCAACCAGGCCGCCGAGGAGCACTTGGCCCGTACCACGCTGCACAACACCGTCCAGCAGGTGCAGGAGACCATGTGGCAGCCCGCGTACCGCCCGATCCACGGGAACGGGCAATGAGCGCGCCCCACGTCCGCGACGTGCCGATCGGGCTGCAGGCCACCGGCACCCGGACCGAAAGCGACTCGCTCGGCGAGGTGGAGGTGCCCGCCGAGCACTACTGGGGTGCGCAGACCCAGCGGTCACTGATCCACTTCGACATCGGCGACGACCTTATGCCCAAGGCCGTCTACCACGCCTACGGCTACATCAAGAAGGCCGCCGCGATCGTCAACGCCCGCGCCGGACGGCTGCCCCAATGGCAGGCCGATCTGATCAGCCGGGTCGCCGACGAGGTCATCCGCGGGGAGTTGGACAGCGAGTTCCCGCTGTACGTCTGGCAGACCGGCTCCGGCACCCAGTCCAACATGAACGTCAACGAGGTGATCTCCAACCGGGCGATCCAACTCGTCGGCGGACGGCTGGGCAGCAAGGACCCCATCCACCCGAACGACCACGTGAACATGGGCCAGTCGTCCAACGACACCTTCATCACCGCCATGCACATCGCCACCGTAGAGGCCATCGACGACCATGTGCTGCCCGCCGCCTCCCGGCTGCGCGAGGCCGCCGAGGCCAAAAGCCGGGAGTGGGAGCACGTCGTCAAGATCGGGCGTACGCACCTGGAGGACGCGACCCCGCTGACCGTCGGCCAGGAGTGGTCCGGCTACGCCGCCCAGCTCGGCGACGCCATCGATCACCTCCAGCGCGTCCGTACCGGGCTGTACCGGCTCGCCATCGGGGGCACCGCGGTCGGCACCGGGCT
Organism: Planotetraspora sp. GP83; assembly: GCF_041262585.1. Lineage (NCBI taxonomy): Bacteria > Bacillati > Actinomycetota > Actinomycetes > Streptosporangiales > Streptosporangiaceae > Planotetraspora > Planotetraspora sp. GP83. The sequence continues at coordinate 189,365 of NZ_JBGCBZ010000001.1, forward strand.
GAACGCGCCGCCGGGGTTCGGCGAGGAGATGGCCAAGCAGATCGCCGAGCTCACCGGGCGGCCCTTCATCAGCGCGCCTAACAAGTTCGCCGCCCAGGCATCCTGTGACCACCTGGTGCGGGCCTCGGCGGCGCTGCGCGCCCTCGCCGTGCCGCTGTTCAAGTTCGCCAACGACCTGCGCTGGCTCGGCTCCGGGCCGCGCATCGGGCTGCACGAGCTGATCCTCCCGGCCAACGAGCCGGGCTCGTCCATCATGCCGGGCAAGGTCAACCCGACCCAGGCTGAGGCCATGCTGATGGTCGCCATCCAGGTGGTCGGCAACGACACCGCCGTCTCGATGGCCGGCGCCGAAGGCAACTTCGAGCTGAACGCCTTCCGCCCGGTCATCATAAAAAACGCGCTGCATTCAGCGCGGATCCTGTCCGACATGATGGACCACTTCCGCAGGTTCCTCGTCGAAGGGGCCAAGCTCAACGCCGAAAGGCTGCGCTACAACATCGAGCATTCGATCATGATGGTGACCGCGCTCAGCCCCGTCGTCGGCTACGACGAGGCCGCCCGCATCGCCCACCACGCCCTGGACAAGGGCCTTGCGCTCAAGGACGCCGCACTCCAGTGCGGCGTCGAAGAGGGCACCTACGACAGGATCGTCAAGCCGGAAAGCCTTACCAAGCCCGGGGTGCCCAGCCCGGATGGCGGCACCCGCGCTGAGTGGTAAGGATTGATCTTAGGTGCGCTTTGCCACCGCGGCGGGCGGCCCGCATAGTGGCCGTGGAGATGGTCAAAAGTGACCGATCAGCTGGTCTCCTCCCACTACGTGCACGCGGCGGCATCGCGCGAGACGCTGTTCCGCCGGCTGGCGGAATCGGTCGCGCCGGGCGGCACCCTGCTCATCGTCGGCCATCACCCATCGGATCTGGGGACCACTATCTCGCACGCCTCAGCGCCAGAGGTGTACTTCACGGCCGAGGAGGTCGCGGCCGGCCTCGACCCCGGGGTTGAGTATCCGCGCTACAGCGGTTAACGATGAGAATGATCATGGTGCTCTGTGAGGGGAGTCGGCCGAGATGCGCAGCTCGGCGCCGAGGGTCACCAGGTGCAGTACGGAGCGGGAGAGCCGGTCGAGCCGGGTGACCTTCAACGTGTCGCCCTCGCGCATCAGCTGCATGACGAGATCGAGCTTGGGGCGGGAGGCTTTCGCGCCGCTGGCGACGTCGACGTGGATGTTGTCGCGGTCGACGCCGTTGCGGAGAAGCGCGTCGATCTGGTGGTCGGGGTTCTGGTCGGCCGTCGAAGTGCGGCAGTAGCCAAGAAGCATTGTCGGAACTACCCCGACGACCGTTCACCGACGTTGATTTCCGACGCGCGTTGTCGACAGTTCCCACCTGCGGGTTCGTGGTCACGCGCGTGAGTGTCGGCAGACGGTCGTTTGCCGACACTTTCGGGCCCGGCCTCGACTGCTGATCCGGGGCGTCCCATATCGCGTTTCCGTCGGACCCGTGCATCCGGCAGCGGCAGACGTCCAGCGCTGAGCAGTCAGCGCCAGCCCACCAAGATCATCGCTTGGCGGACTGGCGCATCTGCGCCGTGCCCCCGCTTCAGATGCAGATCACGATCTTTCCGCGTGTGCGTCCGCGCTCGGCGTGCGCGTGGGCGTCGGCGATCCGCTCCAGGGGGTAGGTCTGTTCGATACGGGGTGTGTAGCGGCCTTGCCGGCCCAGTTCCGCGGCCGCGGACAGGAGGGTGGAGTCGTTCTCCGCGTTGACCACATGCGTGCCCAGGCGCTGCCCGCCTGCGTGGTCGGCGACCGTCGCGACGCGTATCGGGTCGCCCGTGATCGCGACGAGGTCGTCCAGGGATCCGGAGGCCGCGGTGTCGAGCGCGATGTCGACGCCGTGCGGAGCAAGAGCGGAGAGGCGCCCCGCGAGGCCGGGGCCGTAGGTGGTGGGAACGGCGCCGAGAGAGGTGAGGAACTCGTGGTTGCGTTCGCTGGCTGTCCCGATCACGGTGGCACCTTGTGCCACAGCTATCTCGACTGCCGCGCCGCCCACGCCTCCGGCGGCGCCCTCGACGAGAAGGGTGCGCCCCGCCAGGGAGCCGAGCGCGTTCAGGCCACGCATCGCGGTCACGGATGCGAGGCCGGCGCCCGCGGCCTGCTCATCGTTCCACGTGTCGGGGGCGTGGGCCCAGGCTGAGAGGATGACCAGCTCTGCGGTTGCGCCGGTGACACCGCCCAGCCCGAAGACGCGGTCGCCGATGCTCACCCCCTGCACTCCGTCACCGATTTCGTCGACCACGCCGGCGGCGTCGCGCCCGGGGATGGCGGGTAGCTCCAGGGGAATCAGCTGGTGCAGGGTGCCGGCGCGCAGCTTCCAGTCGATGGGATTGACGCTGGCCGCCGCGACGCGGACACGGATCTCACCAAGTCCGGGGTGGGGGTCGGGGGCCTGCTCGATCACCAGGCTCTCCGCTCCGCCGTATTCATGGAAGCGGGCTGCACGCATAATGCCCTTCCTTACCTTTATAGGTCGAAATGACGGTGTTCATTCGACGCCCGTTACTGCAAATCTGACGTTGACTTGAGGTGCGGCAAGCCGACTGCCTCCCGGCCAGAGGAGGACGGGTGCGGATCGGTGAGGTTGTCGAGCAGTCGGGCAGCCACCCGCCCCGACAACCACGATCCTGCCCATCGTCGGAATACCTCCCGTTGAGTCGATGCTCCAGAAGATATCCAGAAGGTCGGTCACCAGCTGGATACCAAGACCTGAGACGGGAGACCCTCAATGACGCAACGGCCACCGCTGCCACCCGACTTGTTCGACGAGCTGTGCCCGTCCTCGCTGATGCCTTTCCGCTTCGGTGACAAATGGGCATCCATGGTCCTCCGCTGCCTGGACGACGGCCCGCGCAGATACTCCGAACTCCGCGTACCACTGAGTCGCGTCACCCCGAAGGCGCTCACCCAGTCGCTCCGCGGCTTGGAGCGGAACGGGTTCGTGTCACGCACCGTGCACGCCGACCCGAAACTGCGGGTGGAGTACGCGCTGACACCGCTAGGCCGCAGCACGCTGGAGCCGCTGGCCGCCGCGTGCCAATGGGCGGCCGAGCACTGGGACGAGCTACTCGACGCCCGCGAGGGCGGCATCTCCTCCATCGGCTGACTCGAATCTGCGTTGACGCGTGCCGCACCGGACGAGCCGCACCTCTGTGTTGACTCGGGGAATCGCCGACAGCGGTGTCCGCGGCACCGGGGAGCTGCTGTCCACCGTGAAGTTCATGGTGCAGACCCTCGCCGCCGCCGGGGAGCTCCAGCGTGACCTCCAGCGCGAGCTGACTTACGCCGGGCTGAGGGCGGCCGAGGCCAAGGGCAACAAGGGCGGCCGCCGCCCGGCCGTAGTGGCGGGGAAGGTGGACGCCGTGCGCACCGCGTATCTGGAAGGCCGCTCCATCGCCGCCCTCGCCCGCGACCACGACGTCAGCCGCGGCGCCATCCGAACCGCCGTCGCCGACCTCCTGCCCAGTACACGGCCGCTGCTCCGGACGCCCCGGCCCCGGAGTTGCCGGTCGCCCTCGACATGCCCGGCAAGGTCGCCGACTTCCTCCGCGCGGCCGACCCGCAGCCCGCCGAGCGTGCCACGCTCGACCAGGGCGTCACCGCCGTGCCCGCGATCCACTGCCGGCTCCTCGACGGCAGCCCAGGAACCTCGGCGGTCCCGGCACAGCGCAAGGCCCGCCGCGAGTACGAGAACCGCGTCAGCACCCTCGCGGTCGACACCCCGTAGCGGGCCATCCGGGCTCCAAGATCATCCCGTGGCGGGTTTCTGGCGTATCTGGGTCACACCCCCTTGACGCGCTGCCGCCCGGCGCGCCGGCCCCGGACCTGCTGGGCATCTATCGCGCCGCCGGCTGGACCGCCGTCGTCATCGGCGGGCTCCATGTCCCACAGCGGACGGCCAAACCAGGCGCGGACCTGCTCCAGATGCATCACATCCGAGCTGATCGTCGCGTCCGAGAGTCCGGCGGCGGCTCGGGCGAGCACGAACCCGGCCAGCGCGTCGGTCTCGAACGCCTTCAACTCCTCGCACGTCACCGGCGCCCGCGCCACCCGCAGGTCCTTGACGACCGCCAGTCCCAACTCGGTCCTCCTCGCCTTCACCGATCCAGCAAGACGAACAGCAAGGACGATAGGTCTTCAGAATCTCTGAGGGTTCGTCATCGGCCAGACTTCCTGGGATGCCAGTAAGAACGCCCAGGTCCTGGGGTTGGGCAGGCCGAAGGAGGCTCCGGGAACTGAAGGGTTATTTCTTAGTCAGTGCGGATCAGCAAGGTCCAGGCCGCGATCGGCGCTCTGCCCGCCCACGCGTGGACACCCGCCTACGACGCCGGGGGGGCAGGTACGCACCGGCGCCTGGGTCGCCGAACTGACCGGCCTGGTGAAGCTGGACGGATGGCCCAAGGGCATGCGCCTATCGTGCGCAAGGAACGCCCGCACCCGGGCGCACAACTGCGCTTCACCGACATCGACGGGCACCGCTTCACCTGCTTCGTCACCAACACCCGCCGCGGTCAGCTCGCCGACCTGGAGCTACGCCACCGCCGCCGCGCCCGCTGCGAGGACCGCATCCGCGCCGCCAAGGACACCGGGTTGCGCAACCTGCCCTGCACGACTTCGCCCAAAACCAGATCTGGATGGAGATCGTCGCCCTGGCCTGCGAGCTCATCGCCTGGATGCAGATGCGCGCCCTGGACGGGCCCGCCCGCCGGTATGAGCCTAAACGGCTGCGGCTGCGCCTGTTCGCCGTCGCCGCCCGCCTGGTCCGCGGCGGACGGCGCCTCCGCCTGCGCATCGCCGCATCCTGGCCCTGGGCTGGCCAACTGGTCACCGACATCACCCGGCTCCAAGCGCTCCCGGCCCCGACCTGACCAGCATCAACCCGCCCCGACGACTCAGAAAGGACCCCCGCGGGCCCGTGGAACCCCGCCCACTCGGCGCGACAGCCGGGCCACCAGGCTGACCACGGCCGCGATTTCACACTCCAGCCGAACCGCTCAGCCAGCCACCGGATGGGCGCGAAAGATCGAGGTTAGGCGTAGATGTTCCAGCGCTGGTTCCAGCCTCCGTTGCACTGGTAGACGACAAGCGGCCGGCCGTTGGTGTAGCTGGCGCCCGAGACATCGAGGCAGAGCCCGCTCCGAAGATTGACGAGCTGGACCCAGCTGCTCCCCAAATCGGCCGGTGCCGGCACGGCTGTCCAGCGCTGATTGCTGGCGCCGCTGCAATCCCATTGCTGTACGCGGGTGTTGTTGCCGATCGGCCCATCGGTCGCCATGTCGAGGCACTTTTGGGAGAGCTGGTTCTTCAACTCGTAGACGACGTGGTTGCTCGAATCGATGTCTTTCCAAGTGATGATCCACCGCTGATTCCTGACTTCGACGCCCGGGCTGGCGGTGCGCAGCTGCCACAGCTGAGCCGGGGCACCGTTCGCCATCCCATTCGCCGTGGATGAGTCCATTTTTGTGTCGAGCACCATCTTGGTGCTGCTTTGCGGAAGCACGCTGATGTATGTGGTGATCGAGGCGTTCGCGGGGGCTTGACTGATGAACACGGTTACTAACGCGATGAGTGCGGCAGCCGCAGCCGCGAAGAACTTCCTTGTGCGACGCGTCATGATCGCCTTTCTTCCGTATCGGTCTTCATCTGTTCATCCTTGATGCTTGTGGTATTGGCGTGCGAGCATGCGCCGCGACCTCTCGTTGCTGGAGGCCCTCGCGGGCCAGTTCCACCACCTCGTGCTTGCGGGCGGCACTCGGCCAGCACTTGGGGGGCCTCGGCGACCTTCTGCCGCCGGTAGGTCAGTACCAAGGCGACCAGACCTCCCACCCCGGCCACCACCGCGAACGGGATCTTCAACAGCTCGAACAGAGTGCCCGCGCTCACCTGCGCCTCGGGCTTCAGGCCCTGCACGCCGAACAGCGCCAGTCCCCCGACGATCATCACGCCGAGAAGCGCCACCGCGCCGGTCGACACCAGCACCAGCGCCCGGCCGATCCGCATCAACCGCAACCCTGGCAACTGCTCCTGAGCCCGTGGCGTCGCCCGTTCCGGCGGCGCGGTCGAGCTGGATTTCTCTACCTCGCCCATATGGGGCCATACCGGCAGATCATGGCCGTGTTAAACCCCCCTGGTCTCGTTGCTGCTGAGATGTGGTTGCGGCCTAGATCCACGAGCGCAGCTGGTAGGCCGGGTTGCCGCCATCCACGGCCGCAAAGGCGAGTGCCGGATGGCCGGTGAGCGTCGATTCGGCCGATGCCGAAGTTCTTGACGATCTCGGGGGTCGTCTCCCCGTGCTTCCCTGAAGCTACCGGCTTGCGGTCAGGCCTCGGGGCCGAAGATGCTGAAGGTCACCATCAACTTGATGGTGACCTTCAGCTCGGATGTCCTGGCGGGCGGGTACCGGGGACACAACCGGTAGAAGAACCCGAACCCGTCACCACGCCTCGTGAAACCTCTTCCCAAAGGACGACCGACGGTATGGCTCCCATGTCCGGGCCAGGTAACCCGTAACTCCTTGCCTCGTGGCCGGCCGTCTTCCCGGGGAGCACCGCCAGCAAGATGGCCCACAGCCCCATGCGTCCCAGGCCGCCGTGGCCGTTACGACGAGGCGGCTACCACCAGGCCCCGCATACCGACGGCCCTCCCACTCTCCTGCCGCAGGCGCGGAACCAGTAGCCGGCCGCCGGGCTTGTGTTCTTGGCCGCGCTCGTGTTGGTCAAGCTGTCGCCTTGCACGGTGAACGGGCCGCACTGCACCCAACCGTTGGCGTAGGTCGAGGTCCAGTCCATCCAGACCAGGTCGCCGGCCCGGGTGGCGCCCATGATGATGGCCCATCCATGCTCGACGCCGTTGATGATCCCCTTGTGCAACTCCACGCGCCTGCCGCCACCGAGATCGGCGGTCTTCCCGTCCACGCGCGTGCCGGTCTTGTTGTAGGGGATGTTGGTGAACCCGTTCGCGCCGTTGGTGCAGTTGGCCGCGTCGGCGCTCGCGGGAGAGGACAGGGCGGTCAGGCCGCCGGTGACCAGCGCCGCGGCCAGGGAAACGGAGACGAGCCTACGGATGGATTTCATCGTTCTCCTTCGGGAGGGGTGAATTCACGTGCTTGGCAAGCCTCTCCTCCGCGTATCTGACTTTCGCCGGAGGATGGCGCCGCAGAGATTTTCAGGACGCATTTCCCGGCTGTCATGCCGGGGCATAGGCAGGATGCTCGCATCCGATATCGGCCTCTAGCAAGAGAAGGCCGCGGGATGGGATGCTGGAACGTCTCCATCCACCATGAGCTGCGAACGTGCTGTCCTGCCGGGACGCGGGCGGGACACGCGCCGTTCGGCGGGATGGCCGGTCCGCGGCCTGTCCTCGCACGGGAGGAAACGCGATGACGACCCCAGCCGAGACCGAGCGTTTGACCGCCAGGCTCCGCGCGCTCAAGGACCGTTCGGGAAGCAGTTTCGAAGCGCTCGCACGGCGCAGCGGAATAAGCCGGTCCAGCCTGCACCGGTACTATTCAGGGGCCAGTTTCCCAGCGAGTTATGAAACGGTCCACGCTTTTGCCCGCGCGTGCGGGGCGAGCGACGAGGAGTTACGCGAGCTACGCAAACTCTGGGCGGTCGCCGACATCACCCGTTCCACGCCCCTGCCAGCACCGACTAAGGGCGACGAGGAGGCGTCCGTGTCCCGGCCGCCGCGCACGCGGGTCATCGCCGTCGTGGCGGTCGCGGCCGTGCTGCTGCTCGTGGCGGCCAGCGTCGCCGGAGTTCTCGCGCTGCGAAGCAAGCCGGACGAGACCCCTCACACGGCCGTCCCGATCCGGGTCTTCAACGTCGAAGGAGACTGCCGCACCCGGCCCGGGCGGGTGCCCGCGTGCAGCCTGGGGCTGGCCGTCGATCCCCGACTACCGTACGAGTTCAGCAACGTGGTGTCCCATCGCGTGTGGCACGGCGATGTCCTCAGCGCCGACTGCGTCCTCTACGACGGGGAGCGGGTCGAGGACGAGATGGGCGTCGGCACGACCCGCTGGTTCCGGGTCCGGCTCGACGATGTGCCGAACAGTCACGCCTGGCTCCCCGGCGTGCGCACCAACGACAACCCGAAGCTGCCGGTGTGCACTCCATGAGACGTCCTGCCAGGTCTTCACGCTTCCGCGAACCCGCTCTCCGGCGGATCGAGCCCCGGTTCCGCCAGCGCGAAAAGGTGCCCTTTCCTACCAACTTGCTCCGCACAGAACGGCCATTGCCGAGGGTGCCAGCGAGCAGACCTCGGAGTCGCCCTGAAGCAAAACCCCAGTGCCGTGGTGGCCCGGGGTCGCATTCTTGGACACTATGCAGCGTGCGCAGGCCGCCCCGTATCGTCGCGAAGTGACGACACCTTAGCACTGTGACCCGCCCGAGCCGGAACGCCAGAGATCTCGTTCACCCGGTCCAGCGCCCGCGCCAACGCGGTGCCCGACGTCCGTGTCGGCGGCCTGCGCAACGCCTCCAGATGCGAGATCCGGGCACCCTCGGGCACCTCCAGCAGCGCGGCCAGTTCCGCCGGCAGCGCGGGATCGGCCCGCATCGCGGCCCTGGCCACCGCCATGTGCAGCCGCTTCTCCGCCACTGCCCGGATCTCCGAGACCTCCCGGGCCAGCACGCTCACCCCCGGCAGCAGCACCCGGTTCCCCCGCAGCCACGCCACCGCGTGGTTGAACAGCGCCACCGGCCCCTCCGCGTGCGTCCAGGCCCGGCCGTGCAGGAAGGCCCGAAACTTCCGCCCCCACTGCGGATCGTCGTACTCGTGATATCCGTACCGCTCCCGAATCTCCCACGAGTGCTCGTACGCCGTCGGCTTCCGCTCGGTGTACCGCTTCACCACCGAGGCGTCCTCGATGCCCAACTGCCCGGCCAGGTAGTCGACCACCTCCCACGGGACCGCCAGCGGGTCATCGGTGAGGAATCGTCCGACGTAGCGCACCGTGCACAGTTGCAGGGCTATCCCGAGGCGGTGGCTGTCCGCACGCCGCAGCGCGATCAGATCCCGGTCATCGTCATCGAGGAAAAAGAATCGTTCCAGCTCAGGGCGCGTCGGGACCCCTTGAAAGGCTCCATAGGACGCGGCCTGTTCGTCAGTTAAGAACTCTACGGGCATGAAGCGTGACCGTATGCGATCAAGGGCGGTTTGATCAGGCGTTTCACCGAATCGCGATCAAGAAAACCGACCATGATCATTCTCATCGTTAACCGCTGTACCGCGGATACTCAACCCCGGACCCCGGGCGGTGGGACATCGCGGTCGCCGAGGCCAGGACCCGGCCGGTCACCGGGCACGACGGCCACAAGATCACCGTGCACGACGCCGTCCTTCGCGCCCGCAAGCGTGCATGACCTGCGGGATGTCGCACTGCACAGCGAGGAACGGGCGCGGCGGGGGAAGATCAGGACAGCGACTCTACGCCAATGCCGTTGCGTTTAGTGCTGGGAGCGTGAGGCAAGCCCCTTCTCGAAGATCGTGACATCGGCGTGGAAGCTGTAGGTCTGCGTAGTAGAGGGATGCTGCCCGGCGTTCGGGCCGTACTTGCTGGTCGGGTTCTTACGGGTACGGGCCTTGACGCGGGACCTGCGCCAGGCGGGCAGGAGCGCGCCTAAAACGGCCCGGCCGATCGTGCCGATCAGATCGACCGGGCCGGTCGCAAAGATCCGGGTAGCGGTGGTCACCGTGTCGCCGGCGGACTGGAGCAGGACGGTGAAGCTGATCCGGTCCATGTCCAGGCCCGGTCTCATGGTCACGGCGTCGGCGGCGGCGCGGATGAGCGCCTGGTAGGCCACCAGCAGGGCGTAGACCTCCTGCTCGATGCCGCAGGTGGTGCGTGAGCGCAGGACGCGGCCGTCCAGCATCGTCGCCTTGATCGAAAAGTAGGTGGTCTCGGCCTCCCACCGCTCGTGGTAGAGCTCCACCAGCTCGGCCGCGGGGTAACGATCATGGTCGATCAGGGAGGTGACCAGCCGCCACTGCTCGCGGCGGACGGTCCCATCGGCCAGCGTGACGGTGATGCGCGCCTCGATGATCCGGACCGTCAGCGGCGTGACCAGCACCCCGTAGCCGATCTTCGCCAGGTAGGAGCCGTCGGGCAGGCGCCGGGCGATGAGGGGGCAGCGGCGGGCCGAAGAGCGCACCAGGAACTGCGCCCCGGTCGAGGCCAGGCCGCTCAGAAAGTCGGCGGCGTCGAATCCAGCGTCGGCCAGCACGAGCACACTACGGTCCAGTACGCCCAAAAGCTCGCGCGCGTAGGTAAGCTCACCGTCGCGCTCGGGGCCAAAGGCGGCCGCCAGCAGCGCGCGGGTGCCACATTCGATCACCACCAGCAGACGCAGCAGCGGGTAGCCGAACTCCAGCTTCTCACCCACCCGCTTGGAGTAGCGCCAGGTGACCGCCTCGGTGTCGGGGACATGCAGGTGCGTGCCGTCGATCGCCACCGTGCGCAGGCCCCGGTAGAACACGCCCGGCACAGCCCGCCCGGCGACCGGCCCGGCCACAATCTCAAAGAGCCGGCGCAGCGGCGCGACGCCGATCCGGCGCCGACCCCGCGACAGCGACGACAAGCTCGGCGCGACGAGGGGCAAGCTTGCCAAAGCGGCGGTGAGCTTGCCCCAGACCGCCCGGTAGGAGCAGTGCTCGAACAAGGCCAGCGCGAGGACGAAGTACACCACGACCCGTGAGGGCAGCAGGCGTAGCCTGCGCTCGCGGGTCCCGGTCTCCTCCAGTACCGCGTCCACCAGCTGAAAGTCGACGATCTGGGTGAGTTCGCCGAGGTGGCCCGGCGCGTGGACGCCGGGGGCTACCTCGATCGTGCGATGGATGACAGACTTCTCCCGCAACGGGACTCCTGATGATCTTCTGGCTTGGTCGCAAGATGATCTATCAGAAGTCCCGTTGCTTCGTCATCAGGGCTTGACGGACGGCCGATCAGTCAAACGCAACGGCGTTGGACTCTACGCGCGTCGATCCTCAACGGCACGAGGCAGGGCCGCCACGGGTGGCGGCCCTGGCGACGTTGCCGGGCATGCGGCCGAAGATCAGCCCATGGAGCGGGGAGATGCCCCACCAGTAGAGATGGCCGAGCAGGCCACGCGGATGGAAGATCGCCCGCTGGCCGTACACCGTCCTGCCGTTCTCCTTCCGGCAGGTGAGCTCCAGCCACGCCAGGCCGGGCAGCCGCATCTCGGCGCGCAGCCGCAGCAGGCTGCCCGGGACGATCTCCTCCACCCGCCAGAAGTCGAGCGCGTCGCCGACTCGGAGCCGGTGGGGGTCGCGACGGCCGCGGCGCAGGCCGACGCCGCCCATGAGCCGGTCGAGCAGGCCGCGGATCCGCCAGGCGACGGGCAGCGAATACCACCCGTTGTCGCCGCCGATGCCCTCGATCACCCGCCACAGCTCCTCCGGCGGCGCGTCGACGGGCCTGCTCCGCTCGTCGACGTAGAGGCTGCCGCCCGCCCAGTCCGGGTCGGTGGGCAGGGGGTCGCTCGGAGCGCCGGGGGTGGAGGCCGACGACCACCGGGTCGCGACGTCCGCCCCCTTGATCCGGCGCAGGGCCAGGTCGACCGCCTGGCGGAACCCGACGAGGCCCTCGGGCGGGTCGGGGACGTACCGGGCGATGTCATGCTCGCGGCAGACCGCCTCGTTGCGGAGCGACTCCACCAGCGGCCGCGCGACACCGGCCGGCACGGGCGTCACCAGCCCGACCCAATAGCTCGACAGCCGGGGAGTGAGCAGCGGAACGGGAATGATGACGCGAGGAGGCAGGCCCGCGACATCGGCGTATCCCCGCATCATGTCCCCATAGGACAGGACGTCGGGACCGCCGATGTCGAACCCGCGGCTCACCTCGGGCGGCAGCTCGGCGCAGGCGACGAGGTAGCGCAGCACGTCCCGGATCGCGATCGGCTGGGTCCGCGTGCGCACCCATCGGGGCGTGGTCATGACCGGCAGCCGCTCGGTGAGATAGCGCAGCATCTCGAACGACACCGATCCCGACCCTATGATCATCGCGGCGCGCAGCACGGCCGTCGGGACGCCCGAGTCGAGGAGGATCCGCGCCACCTCGCCCCGAGACCGCATGTGCGGGGACGGCTTGTCGGCCGGGGTCAGGCCGCCGAGGTAGACGATGCGGCGCACACCCGCGTCCTGCGCAGCGGAGGCGAAGATGGTGGCCGCCGCGCGGTCCTTCCCGGCGAAGTCGCGTCCCGAACCCATCGTGTGGATCAGGTAGTAGGCGACGTCCACGCCCTCAAGGGCGGCCCCGGTCTGCTCGGGGACCAGGGCGTCCGCCTGGCCGATCTCCACCTGGTCCTGCCAGGCGTGGTCGCGCAGCCTGCCGGGGGAGCGGGCCATGCACCGCACGCCATACCCCGCGCGCAGCAGCTCAGGCACGAGCCGCCCGCCGATGTAGCCCGTGGCCCCCGTCACCATACACCGGGTCATCTCGCCCCCCGTTCGTCCTGAGTACGGCAGGCCATACCCCGCATGCCGTACGGCCCACGCGCCAAAGAGACCTGCCGTACCGGTGGACGGGGGTTCGGCGCGGCCGGAGATGAATGCGCCGGAGCGATGTCTCTCGCCATGGGCTCCGGCCTACCTGTGAAGGGCGTCGCAGGGACGCCCGAGCCGTACAGGAGAGCCTTCGCCGGATGAGCCGGGGGACGCCGGGGCCGCCCTCGTCGGCGACGCCGAGCCAGACCTGATCCGCCGCCCTCCCGCTCAACCCGTGACCCGCCGACGACCGGAGAACGAGACGATCTTGGCTGTCGCCCGCCCGAGCCGCTGGAGCGGGACTCGTACGGGCTGGTCAACCCGGCTGGATGAGGTGGGACTCGTAGGCGAAGACCACGGCCTGCACCCGGTCGCGTAGCTGGAGTTTGTCCAGGATTCTGCCCAGGTGGGTCTTCACGGTCGCTTCGGCCAGGTGCAGGGCCGCAGCGATCTCCGCGTTGGACAGGCCGCGGCCTACCTGGATGAGCACTTGGCGTTCGCGGGTGGTCAGGCGGGCGAGTCGCTCGTCCTGACCGGGGCCGCTGCCGTTGAGTAGTTGCGGCGCGAAGTTCTCCAGCAGGCGACGGGTGATCCTCGGGGACACCACCGCGTCGCCGCTGGCGATGCTACGGATGGCGGCCAGCAGATCGTCCGGGCGGGAGTTCTTCAGCAGGAAGCCGGACGCGCCTGCCTTGAGGCCCGCGAAGGCGTATTCGTCCAGGTCGAAGGTGGTCAGAATGAGCACTCGGGTCTGCGGGCAGTCGCGGACGATCCGGCGGGTGGCGTCGATGCCGTCGGTGCCCGGCATGCGAATGTCCATGAGGACGACGTCGGGGTGGAGCTGACGTGCCAGGCGTTCGGCCTGGGCGCCGTCGGCGGCCTCACCTACCACCGACATGTCGGGCTGGGTCTCGAGAACCATGGTGAAGGCCATGCGCAGCAACGACTCGTCATCAGCGAGGAGGATTCGAATCGTCACGCCGAGCTCCCGCCTCGCGAGTCTTCCTGTGGCATCCCATGGTCGGTTGCGGTGAGATCCAGCCGGGCCGATACCCGCCAGCCTCCTGCCGGGAGTGGACCTGCCCGGAAGGTTCCGCCGTAGGCGGCTACCCGGTCGCGCATGCCTTTGATCCCGCGCCCGCCGCCGATGGTTGCCGGGGTGGTGCCGTTGTTGGTGACCTCCAGGGTGACGGCCTCGGGCGAGACCTCGACCCAGACCTCGGCGCGGGTTCCGGGCGGGGTGTGTTTGAGCGCGTTGGTCAGGGCTTCCTGGGTCAGGCGGTAGACGGTGAGCTGGGCGGCGGCCGGGATCTGGGCGGCGTCGCCGTACACCTGGAGGCCGGTTGCGAGCCCGGCAGCTCGCAGCCGGTCAACCAGGGCCGGGAGCTGGGCGAGACCGGGCGCTGGGTGCCGCCGCAGGTCGTCAGCCGCCCGCAATCCCGTCCCATCAGCAGCATCTGGCTCGCAGTCATTGGCGTGCAGGGCGAGGCTACGGCGCATGTCGGCCAGGGCCTGGCGGCCGGTTTCCGCTATCTGCCCGATGGCGGCGGCCGCCTTGTCCGGGGCGCTGGCGCGGACGTAGTGGGCGCTGTCAGCGAGGGCGATCATGACGGAGAGGTTATGGGTGACGATGTCGTGCATGTCGCGTGCCATCCGGGCCCGGTCCTCGGCGACCGCGAGCCGGGCCCGCTGGTCGCGGTCGCGTTCCAGCGCGGCGAGGTAGGCACGCCTGGTCCGCATGTTCGTGCCGGTGACGGCCGCGGCGGCAGTCATCGCCGTCAACGCCACGACCGACAGGAGGAACCGGCCCTCTGGCGCCCACCGTGCCGAGGCCAGCACCGCCCCGGCCTGGACCACCGCCGCTGCCGCGACCGTGCGCCGCCACGTCGCGTGCGTGCCGACTGTGTACAGGGCCACCAGCAGCGCCACGTCGGCGGGCAGTTGCACACCAGCCAGCCACTGAAGGCCTGCCACCGCCGCGATCAACACGAACACCGTCAGCGGGGCGCGCCGCCGCCACACCAGGGGCAGCGCAAGGCCGGCCTGGAGGAGCACAACCTCAAGACCGCCCCGCAGAACCTGGCCGGGGCCGAGGGTGACGAGGAAGATCGCGGCGGCCAGCAGGGCGTCGAGCACCCAGGGCCGGCCGTTCATACCGCCACACTAGGCGACCTACCAGGCCGGATTCTCTCCTCCTGCGGGAGGAGGGTCAGTCCGAAGTCGTATGGCCGGATCAGCTCCCTGCCGCTCGTGCGGGCCAGAAGATCGCTGGAAGGCTCCTGAACCACAATCACGCATCGAAGAACGGAGCCGACCACATGCCGACCACAGCGTTCACGCGCCGCCGCGTGGCCACCACCGCGCTCGCCCTCGCGGCCACCACCGCCATCCCGCTGACAGCCCATCCCGCCAACGCCGCCTCCGTCACGGCCGCGATCACCGGCAGCGGGGCGACGATCGCCGTTTCTTCCGCCCCTGCCATCAGGTTGACGTTGCCCGCCCCCACGGGGCGGTATTCGATCGGCACTCGTGCGTTGCGGCTGGTGGACTCGTCGCGGCGGGATCCGCTGGTGAAGGCGCGGCCGTATCGGGAGCTGATGGTGAGCCTCTGGTATCCGGCCGGACCCTCCAATCGTCCTTTGGCACCGCACATGTCACGGATGGCGGCGGCCGACTGGGACCGGCATTCGGCACCCGCGATGGGAATCAAGCCGGGCAGCATGGACTGGGCTGCCACGACCACCCACGCCCGGGAAGGGGCGCCGGTCGACCGGAAGGCCGGGTCGCTGCCGGTGGTGCTGTTCGAACCGGGGGACGGTGGACCGCGGACCCTCGGCACGGTGCTCGTGGAGGAGCTGGCCAGCCGTGGCTACCTGGTGGTCACCGTGGATCACACCTACGAGGCCGAGCAGGTCGAGTTCCCCGGGGGGAGGGTCGAGCGGGCCGTCCCGCTGCCGTCGAAGCTGACGCCGAACGTCATCGCGAAGCTGCTCAGAAAGCATGCCAAGATTCGCCTGGCGGACATGAGGTTCGTACTCGACCGCCTCGACAAGATCGCCGGACTGCGCGGTGTCATGAACCTCTCGAAGATCGGGATACTCGGCCAGTCCATCGGCGGATCCGTGGCCGCCCAACTCGCCCACGACGACCCTCGCGTCGACGCGGTCGTCAACCTCGACGGCTCCTACGTGGGTCCCGTAGCACGGACAGGGGTGGGCAGGCCGTTCCTGCAGTTCGCAGCCCAGGCGCACACCCGGGCAGGCGACCGTACCTGGAAGTCCTTCTGGAACGCCTCCAGCGGGTGGAAGCGCGAGCTGAGACTGGCCGGCGCGGCGCATGGATCGTTCACCGACCTGCAGGTCATGCTGCCCCAGGTCGAAGATCTCGTCGGCACGATCGATCCGGCACGGTCGGTGGCGGCGCAGCGTGCCTACATCACCGCCTTCTTCAACCTGCATCTCAAGGGGCAGGCCACACACCTGTTCGACATGCCGGACCAGCGCTATCCCGAGATCACGCTGGTTTCCTGACCGCCGGCAGTCGGTGAGGTCGGTGATGAATGCGGTGTCCTTGTGGGGGAGAGCGAGGCGGTTGTCCAGCCCGTGGGGCGACTCGCACGCTTCGGCCGCCGCCGTAGTTTGGGTGGCGCATCCTGGAACCATGCCACGCTCCGATCACGCCGGTCATCGCCTCGCCGCTCTCGCCGGTCTTCTCGCCGACGAGACCAGAGCCCAGGTCTGCCTGGCCCTTCTCGACGGCCGTGCCTGGACCGCGAGCGAGCTCGCGCGGTTCGCCGGGGTGGCGGCCTCCACCGCCAGTGAGCACCTCACCAAGCTCGTCGAGGGCGGCTTGCTCGCCGAGGAGCGGCAGGGCCGGCACCGGTACGTACGGCTGGCCGGCTCCCAGGTCGCCCACCTCATCGAAGATCTCGCCGCGCAGGCCGCTCCGCCACAGAGCCGGCCGCGCACGCTCCGGGCGACGATCGCGAACAGCGCCATGGCGCGTGGACGCACCTGCTACGACCACCTCGCCGGCCGTCTCGGCATCGCGCTCACCGAGGCGATGACGGCGCGCGGCCTGCTGCGACAGCACTCCGGGCTCGCGCTCACGGAGGCCGGAACGCGATGGTTCGCGGACCTCGGCATTCCCCTGGAGCCACGAGGCAGGCGCCCCATCGTGCGCGGATGCCTGGACTGGACAGAGCGAAAGGTGCACCTCGCGGGGGTCGCCGGGGCCGTGCTGTGCCGCCATGTGCTCGGCGCCGGCTGGTGTGTGCGGATAGGCAGCGAGCGGGCAGTGAAGGTCACCCCCGAGGGCGAGCGCGCGCTGAGCGACCTGCTCGGCATCGAGGCAGCGAAACTTCGGTGAGCGCCGAAGCCTGCCGGGTCTAGGGTCAGTTCGTGATAAACCCGTCGAACGCACCTCAGAAGGACTGGGCAGCCCTGGCCGCAGCAGGCGTCACCGTCGTGGTGTGGGCCTCGGCCTTCGTCTCCATCCGGAGCGCGGGCTCGTCCTACTCACCCGGCGCCCTGGCCCTCGGACGGCTCCTCGCCGGAGCCCTCGTGCTGGGAGCGATCTGCGTCATCCGCCGAACGGGGTGGCCGCCGCGCGCCGCGTGGCCGGGCATCGCCTGCTCGGGTGTTCTGTGGTTCGGCGTCTACATGGTCGTACTGAACTGGGGCGAGCGGGAGCTCGACGCGGGCACGGCGGCCATGGTGGTCAACATCGGCCCACTGCTCATCGCGTTGCTGAGCAGCAGGCTGCTGGGGGAAGGGCTGCCGCGTCCGCTGCTGGCGGGAATGGCGGTGTCCTTCATCGGCGCGGTCGTCGTGGGGATCTCGATGTCCGGCGCCGCCCACGCGTCCGTGCTGGGGGTGCTGCTCTGCCTGCTGGCCGCGGTGTCGTATGCCGGTGGCGCCGTCGCACAGAAGCCCGCGCTCCGGCACGCCGGGGCACTGCAGGTGACCCTGTTCGGCTGCCTCACCGGGGCCGTCGCCTGCCTGCCCTTCGCCGGCACCCTTGTGTCCGAGGCCGCGCACGCCCCGCTGTCCGCGACGCTCAACATGCTCTATCTGGGCGTCTTCCCCACTGCCCTGGCGTTCACCACCTGGGCGTTCGCCCTGGCCCGCACGACTGCGGGCCGGATGGGGGCCACGACCTACGTCGTTCCGACGCTGGTCGTGCTGATGTCCTGGCTTCTGCTGGACGAGGTTCCCAGCCTCCTCGCCGCCGCCGGTGGCGCCTTGTGCCTGGCCGGAGTGGCCGTGTCCCGCCGCCTGTCCCACGGGAGGAGGCCGGTCCTGGACGTGGCCGCCGGAGATGGCGCGGGTGCCAGGGAGGCGCCGACCGGGTGACCGGCGCCTTCGGAGAACCTCTCATCGTGAGGTGGAGGCCGCCTGGATGTGCCTGGCTGTGACGCTCCTGTGCGGCGAGGCATTGTGGTGATCGCTTTGCCGCACAGGAGCCTTGGTCAGCCCGCCTTCGCCGCGTTCGTGGTCGCGTTCAGGCAGGGCGGTGTTTGGAACACCACGCCGTCCAGGAAGTTGCCGGCCGTCGGGCTACCACCCGCGGCCGACACCGATTCGAAGGCGAATCGGGTGACGGTCTGTCCCGGAGGCACGATGTACACCCCGGTGTAGTAGCCCCAGGCGGTGTTGCCGTCGGAGATGTCCGGAGAGGAGGCCCCTGTAGGTATTTGGGCCACGGTCGCGCCCGGTGCGCCGATGAGGACCCGCATCACGTCGGTCCCGAGGCGCCCCCGGTGGTACAGCGACCAGGTCATCGGTGTGCCCGGAACGGTGGGCAGGTCCTGGTAGAGCGTGGAGACCTGGTTGGCGTTGAGTTCGGCGAACTGCTGGCCGTCGGCTGCCGGGATTCCGCTCGCGCCGCTGCGCCAGAACTCCAGCAAGTGGTCGGAGGCGGTGGTGTGCCAGCCGGCGCCGGGGTTGGTGGAGGCGTCGGGGATGGTGTAGTCGACCGTGGCCACGGGCGGCGTCTCGAAGCTGCCGTTGACCAGGTTGACCGGTTTCCAGGGACAGGGCACGGTGACGGTCACCGTGGCGGTGCTGGTTCCGCAGGCGGTGGTGATGGTGTAGGTGAAGGTGTCGGTGCCGTCGAAGCCCGCGGCGGGTGTGTAGATCACGTTGCTGCCGGAGATCGTCGCGGTGCCGTTGCCGGGCTTGGTGACGCTGCTGATCGCCGGTGCGGTCGCGGTGTCGTTGGCCAGGACGGGCACACTGACCGCTGTGCCCTGCGTGGTGGTGGCGGTGTCGTCGGCGGCCCTGGTGGGCGAGATGGACTGCCCGCCCACGATCTGGATCGGGGGGGCCGGTGTGTTGTTCCCGAGCTGGCCCGGAGCGGCGATGACGCTGCTGATCCCCGTCGGCCGGATGGTCATGCTTCCCCCGATGGTGCCTTGCCTGACCTGGAAGGTGATGACCTTCGGGGATGGGTCGGTCTTGGTGCCCAGCGAAGTGATCGACAAGGTGTTGCCGCTGATGGTGCCGGTCCCCGACTGGCCGACGACATCGGCGTTGGCCAGCAGTGACGACAGGTCCCACGTGGTGGTGTACCTGCTGACCAGCAGCGGCCACTGGGCCGTGCGGTGCGTCAGCGTGACGGTGAACACGCTCCCCGGTGCGATCTGCCCGCCCCACAGGGACGGGGAGGTGTCGACCGAGACCGACCCACTGCCCAGCCGCATGCCGAGTGCGTTCTTCCAGTAGTACTCGACGGGGTAGGTCGCCTGTCCCTGCCGGACACAGGGCGCGGCGGCGGCTCGCGTGACAGCCTGCCGTACAGTGGTCGCGGCGTGCGCACCGGTATCGGCGGCAGCCACCTGCGTTCCCGATGCGGCCAGCAGCGCCAGCAGGGCGCAGGCCGGCCCGGATCTGAACCGTTGTGACATCAACACTGAACTCCCGCTCCGTCGTGAGGGATGTCCTCGTAGATCGACTTCACGGCGACGCTACTCTATGCATATATAGAATTACGCTATGTGATGAAGTCCGTGATCTCCGTGTCGCCGGCCGGCCGCTTTATCGGCCCAGGTCACGAGGTGCCGATGCAGATGATGACGTCGCGGAAGGCGTGGCGGCCGGGCTGACCGCCGTTACGGTCGATCTCGTCGATCGCCATATGGATGTCCCGCAGCTGGTCCACGGTCATCTGCAGCTGCGGCTCGTCCGGCTGGTAGGTCGTGCGGATGGGATAGTCGACGCCGGGCTCGGTCGTCATCTCGATGTGGCAGCCCAGGACATGGGTGACCGGCCGGGTGCCGGCGAAGGCGATCAGCCGCTCGATGGTGCGGCGGAAGGCCGGCCAGTCCTCGATGTACAGGCGGCCGGGGTAGACCGTGTCGCCGGTGAGCAGCAGCCCGGTGCGGGGGTCGTAGAAGGTGACGGCCGCCTCGTGGTGCCCGGGTGTGGCGAGGCATTCGAGCATCCGGCCGCCAAGGTCCACGCGGGCCACCCGGTCAGGGTCGCCCACGAAGCCGAAGTAGTCCCACGCGCTGCCAAGCGCCGCGTCGATCACCACGGTGCCGGGGCGGCCGGCGAACTGGGCGTCGCCCGCGACATGGTCGCCGTGCGGGTGAGTGTGCAGGACGAGAAGGTCGTATCCGTCCCGGGGGTGCTCGGCGAGCCAGTGCTCGATCAACTGGTCGACGACCTGGCGCAGCGGGAAGAACTCGGCCGATTCGGTCGCGCCGGTGTCGATGAGGACTGCTTTGTCGTTCCCGAACAGCAGGAACATGAAGGGCGCCTCGTAGTCGACCGCCTTGTTCTGCCGCAGGATCACCGTGTGCTCGTCGTAGTGATGCACCTGGATGTCGGGGTCGGCGTTGTGCTTGGCCGACGGGGACCCGTGGATCCACCGCACGTTCAGCGGGCGGGGCACCGGAGCCCCCGAGATGACGTCCCCGTGCATGCCCCCTCCGAAAGCGCGTCGTCTTCGCCGGCCGGGTACGGCGCACATCTCGTCCGGGGGAAGGCACTGGACCGAGCCTCCACCCGGAATTTACCGCACCGGCCCGAGCGGTCGCCGGTCCGCTCCCCCCATAAGCCGCTCTTCCCATAAGCCGGTCTCACCACAAGCCGGTCTCACCGCGCAGGACCGTGTCACGCGGAGGCGGCGGAGGGTGCACGACGGACGGTGGGGGACGGACTACGCCGGGGTCTCCTGGATGTATTCGCTCAGGTGCCGGGCGGTGAGCGAGTCACCGGACGCCACAAGGTCGGCGGGTGTGCCGGTGAAGACGACGCGGCCTCCGTCGTGCCCGGCTCCCGGGCCGAGGTCGATGAGCCAGTCGGCGTGGGCCATCACGGCCTGGTGGTGCTCGATGACGATGACCGTGTTGCCGTCGTCGACGAGCCGGTCCAGCAGCGCCAGGAGCTTGTCCACGTCGGCCAGGTGCAGGCCGGTGGTCGGCTCGTCCAGCACGTACGTCGTGGCCTTGTCCGCCATGTGGATGGCCAGCTTGAGCCGCTGCCGCTCGCCTCCCGACAGCGTGGTGAGCGGCTGGCCCAGACCGAGGTAGCCCAGGCCGACGTCGGCGAGCCGGTCGAGGATGGCGCGGGCCTGGCCGGAGGTGAAGAACGCGCGGGCCTCGGTCACCGGCATCGCCAGGACCTCGCTGACGTCCTTGCCGCGCAGCTTGTAGGTGAGCACTTCGGGGGTGAAGCGCTTGCCCTCGCACTGCTCACAGACGGACGCGACCCCCGCCATCATGGCCAGGTCGGTGTAGACCAGCCCGATTCCCTTGCAGTTGGGGCAGGCGCCCTCGGAGTTCGCGCTGAACAGGGCCGCTTTGACCCCGTTGGCCTTGGCGAAGGCCGCCCGGATCGGGTCCAGCAGCCCGGTGTAGGTCGCCGGGTTGCTGCGGCGAGACCCGCGGATCGCGGACTGGTCCACCACGACCACGCCCTCCCGGCGGGGGAGCGAGCCATGAATCAGCGAGCTCTTGCCCGATCCCGCGACGCCGGTGACCACGGTCAGCACGCCCAGTGGGATGTCGACGCTCACGTCCTTGAGGTTGTGCAGCGCGGCGCCCCTGATCGGCAGGTGTCCGAACGGCTGCCGCACCTGGTCGCGCAACCGCGCCCGGTAGCCGAGGTGCCGCCCGGTGAGGGTGCCGGAGGTCCGCAGGCCGGCGACGTCGCCTGTGTAGCACACCTGGCCCCCGGACGGGCCGGCGCCGGGGCCGAGATCCACGACATGGTCGGCGATCTCGATGACCTCGGGCTTGTGCTCGACGACCAGGACCGTGTTCCCCTTGTCGCGCAGGCGCAGCAGCAGGTCGTTCATCCTCTGGATGTCGTGCGGGTGCAGCCCGACCGTGGGTTCGTCGAACACGTAGGTGACGTCACTCAGGCTGGACCCGAGATGCCGCACCATCTTGACCCGCTGGGCCTCGCCTCCGGACAGCGTCCCGGACTCACGGTCGAGGCTCAGGTAGCCCAGGCCGATCTCGACGAGCGAGTCCAGGGTGTTGCTCAGGGTGGCGAGGAGTGGCGCGACCGACGGGTCGCCGATGCCGCGGACGAAGCCGGCCAGGTCGCTGATCTGCATGGCCGAACACTGGGCGATGTTCCGGCCGTCGATCGTCGAGGACAGCGCGGCGGGGTTGAGCCTGGCGCCGCCGCACGCGGGGCAGGCGGTGAACGTCACGGCCCGCTCCACGAACGCCCGGATGTGGGGCTGCATCGACTCCCTGTCCTTGGACAGGTAGACCCGCTGCACCTTGATCACGAGCCCCTCGTACGTGGTGTTCATGGTGCCCAGTTTGATCTTGGTGGCGGGTTTGTGGAGGAAGTCCTCCCACTGGGCGGGAGTGAAGTCCTTCAGCTTCACGTCGGGGTCGACGAAGCCGGAGTACGCCAGGTTCTGCCAGTACCACGAGCCCACGGTGAACCCGGGGACGGTGATCGCCCCGTCGTTGAGCGAGCGCTCGACGTCCACGAGCTCGTCGACGTCGATGGCCGAGACCCGGCCGAGCCCCTCGCACTCCGGGCACATGCCTTCGGGGCTGTTGAAGCTGAACGCCGACGACGTCCCGACGTGGGGACTGCCCAGCCGGCTGAAGATGATCCGCAGCATCGTGTGGGCGTCGGTCGCCGTGCCGACCGTGGATCGCGAGTTGGCGCCCATCCGTTCCTGGTCGACGACGATGGCCGCGCTCAGATTGCGCAGGGAGTCGACGTCGGGCCGGCCGAGGCTCGGCATGAACGACTGGATGAACGCCGTGTAGGTCTCGTTGATCAGACGCTGTGACTCGGCGGCGATGGTCCCGAAGACGAGGGAGGACTTCCCGGACCCGGAGACCCCGGTGAAGACGGTCAGCCGGCGCTTGGGGATGTCCAGCGAGATGTCGGCCAGGTTGTTCTCCCTGGCGCCGCGGACCTCGATGACGTCGTGTCTGTCCGCTGCGGCCCGCTGCCCGGCCGTCGCGCGCTCAGCCTCATCAGATCGCGTACGGCTCGCGGAAGGGGGGCACTCAGCACTGGTCACCGGCGTCTCTCCCGATATCTTTAGACTGTAAAGAGATAGCCGGACCACGTTAGTTTATGCCCTAAGGAGTTTCAACTTGGTTGTTTACGCCGGACAGGGCGACGCACGCCGTTCGATGGCTCTGCTCTGGCGGACCGCGGGGTCGGCGGATGTGCGGACCGGACCGGGGCCCAAGCCGGGCCTCAGCGTGGACATGATCATCGGGGCGGCCGTCGCCATCGCCGACGCGGAGGGGATGGCGGCCTTGTCGATGCGGGCGGTGGGGGAGCGGCTGGGCCGTACGGCCATGGCGCTCTACACCTACGTTCCCAGCAAGAGTGAGCTGGTCGACCTGATGCACGACCGGGTCCTCGCGGAGCTGCCCGCAGACTACGACCTCGAAGAGGGCTGGCGGGCTGCCCTGACATCCTGGGCCAGGGACACATGGGCGTTCTACCTGCGGCACCCGTGGGTGCTCCAGGTGTCGCAGGCGCGGCCGGTCCTCGGGCCCAACGAGTACGGCATGCTCGAGACGGTGGTCCGGATCCTCCACGAGACCGGGCTGGAAGCCGGGGTGCTGCGGCGCGTCGTCGGAGCTCTGATCCACTTCGTCCGGGGGGCGGCCCAGACGATCGCGGAGACACGGCAGGCCCCGAAGGCGACGGGGGTGTCGGACGAGGACTGGTGGTATGCCCGTTCGGCCGTGCTGACGGAGGTCGCGTCGGACTTCGCCGAACGGTTCCCGATGGTGACCTGGCTGGAACGGCAAGGCGCCTTCCGGGTCCAGGACGAGACCGTCCCCTATCTGGAGCAGGAGGCGAGGGAGGTCTTCGAGGTGGGTCTCACCGTCCTCCTCGACGGGATCGAGGCGGCCATGGCCAGAGCCGCCCTCTAGCCGTATCGACCACGAGCGGGCTCAGGCCACGCCGCAGAGCCGGAGCAGCGCCGTGGTGGCCACGGCCGCGATGACGACCAGCGGGAACGGCGGCCGGCGGAGCGCGAGGACGCCTCCGACCACGACACCGGACGGCCTGGCCCAGCCGGCGATGCCAACTCCGGCGCGACGTACGATTCGCGTGTGACCAGCAGACCCGCCTCGGAGCAACACCTGCGCGACCTCGTGCGGCTGCGCCGCGTCCGCGACCGGATCGACCGGGAGTACGCGCAGCCGCTGGACGTCGAGGCGCTCGCCCGCGGCGTGAACATGTCGGCCGGGCACCTCAGCCGCCAGTTCCGGCTCGCCTACGGCGAGTCGCCGTACGCCTATCTGATGACGCGGCGCATCGAGCGCGCGATGGCGCTGCTGCGTCGTGGCGACCTCAGTGTCACCGAGGTCTGTTTCGCGGTCGGCTGCTCGTCGCTGGGCACTTTCAGCACTCGCTTCACCGAACTGGTCGGTATGCCGCCCAGCGTCTACCGGCGCCACGCGGCGCGCGCGACGGCGGAGATGCCGTCGTGCGTCGCGAAACAGGTGACCCGACCGATCAGGAATCGAGAAGCGCGGGTCACCGAGCCGCAACTAGCCTGACCGCCATGGACATCACCATTCACTGGACCTTCCTCCCGCATGACGACCCGGACGCCTCCCTGGCCTTCTATCGCGACACCCTCGGCTTCGAGGTCCGCAACGACGTCGGATACGGCGGGATGCGCTGGATCACGGTCGGCCCCGCCGACCAGCCGGGCACGTCCATCGTCCTGGAGCCGCCGGCCGCCGACCCCGGCGTCACCGACGACGAGCGCCGCACCATCGCCGAGATGATGGCCAAGGGCACCTACGCTCGCATCACCCTGGCCACCGCCGACCTCGACGGCGTCTTCGCACGGCTGCAGGCCGGCGGCGCCGAGGTCGTCCAGGAGCCGATCGAGCAGCCGTACGGCGTTCGCGACTGCGCCTTCCGCGATCCCTCGGGCAACCTGATCCGCATCAACGAGCTCCGCTGAGCCGTCCGGCGACCGTTGCCGCGACCGCGCCGACGGAGGAGAACCAGACGTTACGCTCGAAGCTGGTCATACCGAGCCAGGCGACGCCAAACCGCGAAGGCGGCCCCGCCCCACAGATGGAGACACGATGAGCAAGGCCGCGAGGACGGACACGCAGTCGCCTGCGCCGCACGATGCCGACAGCCACGATCTGATCCGCGTGCACGGCGCGCGCGTGAACAACCTCAAGGACGTCAGCATCGAGATCCCGAAGCGCCGGCTGACGGTGTTCACCGGCGTCTCCGGCTCGGGCAAGAGCTCGCTGGTGTTCAACACGATCGCCGCGGAGTCGCAACGGCTGATCAACGAGACCTACAGCGCCTTCGTGCAGGGCTTCATGCCGACGCTGGCGCGTCCCGAGGTCGACGTCCTCGAAGGGCTGACGACCGCGATCATCGTTGACCAGCAGCGGATGGGTGCCGACCCCCGCTCCACGGTCGGCACCGCCACCGACGCCAACGCGATGCTGCGCATCCTCTTCAGCCGGCTCGGGCAGCCGCACATCGGCTCGCCCCAGGCGTTCTCCTTCAACGTCGCCTCGATCAGTGGAGCGGGCGCGGTCACGCTGGAGCGCGGCGGGAAGACCGTGAAGGAGCGGCGCAGCTTCAGCATCACCGGCGGCATGTGTCCGCGGTGCGAGGGCCGGGGCTCGGTCAACGACATCGACCTGTCCGCGCTGTACGACGACAGCAAGTCGCTCAACGAGGGTGCCCTCACGATCCCCGGCTACAGCATGGACGGCTGGTTCGGCCGCATCTTCAGCGGCTGTGGCTTCTTCGATCCGGACAAGCCGATCAGCAAGTTCACCAAGAAGGAGCTCCACGACCTGCTCCACAAGGAGCCCACCAAGATCAAGGTCGACGGCATCAA
Organism: Planotetraspora sp. GP83; assembly: GCF_041262585.1. NCBI lineage: Bacteria > Bacillati > Actinomycetota > Actinomycetes > Streptosporangiales > Streptosporangiaceae > Planotetraspora > Planotetraspora sp. GP83. Next base: position 215,262 of record NZ_JBGCBZ010000001.1, read on the forward strand.
CCTGACGTACGAGGGCGTGATCCCGAAGATCCAGAAGTCGATGCTCTCCAAGGACGTCGACTCGCTGCAGCCGCACATCCGCGCCTTCGTGGAGCGGGCGGTCACCTTCACCACCTGCCCCGAGTGCGACGGCACCCGGCTCAGCGAGGCGGCCCGCTCGTCGAAGATCAAGGGGATCAGCATCGCCGACGCCTGCGCGATGCAGATCAGCGACCTCGCCGCGTGGGTGCGCGACCTCGACGAGCCGTCGGTGGCGCCATTGCTCACGACCCTGCGCCACACCCTCGACTCGTTCGTGCAGATCGGGCTGGGCTACCTCTCGCTCGACCGGCCGTCGGGCACGCTGTCGGGCGGCGAGGCGCAGCGCACCAAGATGATCCGCCACCTCGGCTCCTCCCTCACCGACGTCACCTACGTCTTCGACGAGCCCACCATCGGGCTGCACCCCCATGACATCCAGCGGATGAACGGCCTGCTGCTGCGGCTGCGGGACAAGGGCAACACGGTCCTCGTCGTGGAGCACAAGCCGGAGACGATCGCGATCGCCGACCACGTCGTCGACCTCGGCCCCGGCGCCGGTACGGCGGGCGGCACCGTCTGGTTCGAGGGCACCGTCGAGGGGCTGCGGGCCAGCGGCACCATCACCGGCCGCCATTTCGACGACCGGGCCGCCCTCAAGGAGACGGTGCGGAAGCCCACCGGCACGCTGGAGATCCGCGGCGCGACGGCGCACAACCTGCGCGACGTCGACGTCGACGTCCCGCTCGGGGTGCTTGTCGTCGTCACCGGCGTCGCCGGCTCCGGCAAGAGCTCGCTCGTGCACGGGTCGATCCCCGCCGGCGCGGGTGTGGTGTCGGTCGACCAGGGCGCGATCCGCGGCTCGCGACGGAGCAACCCGGCGACCTACACCGGACTGCTCGACCCGATCCGCAAGGCGTTCGCGAAGGCCAACGGCGTGAAGCCGGCGCTGTTCAGCGCCAACTCCGAGGGCGCCTGCCCCAACTGCAACGGCGCCGGCGTCATCTACACCGACCTGGCGGTGATGGCCGGCGTCGCCATCACCTGCGAGGAGTGCGAGGGGAAGCGGTTCCAGGCGTCGGTGCTGGAGTACCACCTCGGCGGCCGCGACATCAGCGAGGTGCTCGCGATGTCGGTGATCGAGGCCGAGGAGTTCTTCGGCTCCGGCGAGGCGCGCACGCCGGCCGCGCACGCCATCCTCGAGCGGCTCGCCGACGTCGGGCTCGGCTACCTGAGCCTCGGCCAGCCGCTCACCACGCTGTCCGGCGGCGAGCGGCAGCGGCTCAAGCTGGCCACCCACATGGCCGACAAGGGCAGCGTCTACGTCCTCGACGAGCCGACCACCGGCCTCCACCTCGCCGACGTCGAGCAGCTGCTCGGCCTGCTCGACCGGCTCGTCGACTCCGGCAAGTCGGTCATCGTCATCGAGCACCACCAGGCGGTCATGGCGCACGCCGACTGGATCATCGACCTCGGCCCCGGCGCCGGCCACGACGGCGGCCGGATCGTCTTCGAGGGCACACCCGCCGACCTCGTCGCCGCCCGCTCCACCCTCACCGGCGAGCACCTCGCGGCCTACGTCGGCACCTGACCGCGGCCCAGGTGGCGAAGGAGCGGCACCCTCCGTGAGGGCGTAATGTGACGACGTTCACGTGGGGAAGCGGCGCATGAGGAGACAGGCACGTTGTCCGAGGAGCACGACCAGGCGGAGCCCGGCCCCGAGAGCGGAGACCGGCTCGGCCTGCGAGCCGACTGCGCGAGCTGCTTCGGGCTGTGCTGCGTCGCGCTGCCCTTCGCGGCCTCGGCGGACTTCGCGGTCGACAAGGCCGCCGGGGAGCCGTGCGCCAATCTCCGATCGGATTTCCGCTGCGGCATTCACCAGCACCTGAGGCAGCGGGGGTTCACCGGCTGCACCGTCTACGACTGCTTCGGCGCGGGGCAGAAGGTCTCCCAGGTCACCTTCGGCGGACGGGACTGGCGGCGGAACCCGGAAACCGCGAAGCCGATGTTTGAGGTGTTCCCGGTCATGCGGCAGCTCCATGAGCTGCTCTGGTACCTCGACCAGGCACTGACGCTGGAGCCCGCGCGGGCGATACACGGCGACATCCACCTCGCTCTCCAGGAGACCGAACGGCTGACGCGCCTCGGCCCCGACCTGCTTATGGAGCTCGACGTGGCGGCGCACCGAGGACAGGTCAACGTCCTGCTGCTGCGCGCGAGCGAACTCGTACGACAGGGTGTACGGCGCGAGCCCGTCGACCGCAGAGGAGCCGACCTGATCGGCGCCAAGCTCAGGGGCGCGGATCTGAGAGGCGCCGACTTGAGAGGGGCCTATCTCATCGGCACCGACCTCCGAGGGGCCGATCTGAGGGTGGCGGACCTCATCGGCGCCGACCTCAGGGGAGCCGACCTCTCGGGCGCCGACCTCACCGGCGGCATCTTTCTCACCCAGCTCCAGGTCAACGCGGCGAAGGGCGATCGCACCACGAAGCTGCCGCCGTCGCTCACTCGTCCGGCGCACTGGTCCGCGCCGAGCAGCCCCCCACCGCTCGTACCTTCCCGGCCGCGGAGGAGGGTCCCACGCCGGAGGTGATGCCCGTTCCGATGGTCCCCGGAGCGGGGCACGCGCAAGAGGGTGGGCTATCCGCCAGGGGTGACGGTCTCAACGGACTCGCCCGGTGAGACGAGTCCCGTCTCGTAGGCGAGCACGACGGCCTGGGCCCGATCGCGGAGGGAGAGCTTGGCGAAGATGCGGGCGACATGGGTCTTCACCGTCGCCTCGCTGAGCGTCAGCGCCCGCGCGAGTTCGCGGTTGGACAGCCCCCGGCCCATCAGCGTCAGCACCTGGTGCTCGCGCGGCGTGAGCACGGCCAGGTCGCGGTGGACGGCCGGGGTTTCGAGGCCCGCGCCGAGCTTGTGGTCGCCGGATGCGAAGCGCTCGACCAGGCGGCGGGTGATCGAGGGGGCGAGCAGCGCGTCACCGGTGTCAACCAGGCGTACGGCGGCGGCCAGGTGGGCGGGGGTGACGTCCTTGAGCAGGAAGCCGCTGGCGCCCGCGGCGAGGGAGGCGTAGACGTACTCGTCGAGGTCGAAGGTGGTCAGCATGATCACCCGGCACTCCGGGGCCTGCGCGAGTATGCGGCGGGCGGCTTCCAGGCCGTCCATGGTCGGCATGCGGATGTCCATCAGCACGACGTCGGGCCGCAGCTCAAGGACCGCCGCCACAGCCTCGGCCCCGTCGGCGGCCTCGCCCACGACGTCGATGCCGCGGGCGGTCAGGATCAGGCGGAAGCCGGTGCGGACCAGCTCCTGGTCGTCAGCGACCACGACCCGGGGGACGGGCTCGGCGGTCATGGCCGGTCCAGCGGTATCCGGGCGCGGACGCGGTAGCCGCCGCCCAGGCGGCGGCGGGCGTCCAGGTCGCCGCCGTAGAGGGCGACCCGCTCCCGTAGGCCCAGCAGCCCGCGTCCCGATCCGCCCGCCTGGCCTGAATCCGGCTCTTCCGGCGCGGGCCGGTCTCCGGACAGCACGCCTGACCCGCTGTTCAGCATGCTCGACCTGCCGGACAGCACGCTCGGCCCGCTGTTCAGCACCTCCACTCGCACGTAGTGGTCCGCATACCGCACCGTCACCTCGGCTTTCGCCCCGTCTCCGTGTTTGAGGGCGTTGGTCAGCGCCTCCTGGATGATCCGGTAGGCCGTGACATCGATCCCGGCCGGCAGCGGGCGCGGCTCCCCGGAGATCCGTACCTCCACGGGCAGGCCGGCGAAGGCGATCCTGTCGATCAGCGGGCTGAGCCGGCTCAGGCTCGGCTGCGGCGACAGGTGTGGCGACAGGTGTGGTGACAGGTCCGCGCCGTAGGGCTCGTCGTCGCCGTTCTGCGCGGGCGCGAGCACCCCGAGCAGATGCCGCAGCTCGGTCATCGCGTTCCGCCCGGCGGCCTCGACGGCGCTCATCGCGGCCGCGGCCTCGTCCGGCATGGTGGCCAGCACCTCGCGGGCGGCCCCGGCCTGGACGAGCATGAGGCTCACGTTGTGGCTGACGATGTCGTGGAGCTCCGCGGCGATTCTGGCCCGTTCGGCGTCGACCGCGGTCCGCGCCGCGCTCTCGCGCTCCCGTTCCAGCAGCCAGCCGCGCTCCTCGATGGCCGCTCGGCGCAGCCGCCGTTCCCGGATGAGCGCCACCGCCAGCCAGCCGGCGGCGGCGCAGGCCGAGGCCAGGGCGATGATCAGCCAGCTCACCGGTGAAGCCCACACGCCGCCAGCTTGGCAGCCGGCACCACGATCCGCATCATCCTCCAGGGCCAGGCCCGTACATCTCCGAGATGACGGGCCCGGACGGATTGCCACCGTGGAGGGACGCGGGACCCGTCCCGCCGCTTCTAGGTTCATGGCATGACCACTGATCAGGACGACTCCCGGCAGGTCGTCGTGCGGCTGGACGACGTCCACAAGGAGTACGGCGAGGCGAAGGCACTGGACGGCATGTCGCTGACTGTTCACGCCGGGGACGCGGTCGCGGTGATGGGACCTTCCGGTTGCGGCAAGTCCACCCTGCTCAACATGGTGGCCGGGCTGGACCGCCCGGCCTCCGGCACCGTCCAGGTGCACGGCCAGGACCTGGGGAAGCTCAACGAGACCGGGCTGGCCCTGTTCCGGCGGCGGCACATCGGCATGATCTTCCAGTTCTTCAACCTCATCGACGACCTGCCGGCCCTGGACAACGTGGCGCTGGCCGCGCAGCTCACCGGGACCCCGGCCCGGCAGGCCCGCCGGCGCGCGCTGGAGCTGCTCGACGAACTCGGCGTGGCGGACCGCAGGGACGTCTATCCGGCCGCGCTGAGTGGAGGGGAGCGTCAGCGGGTCGCCGTGGCGAGGGCGCTGATGAACCGTCCGGCGCTGCTGCTGGCCGACGAACCGACCGGCGCCCTGGACAGCCGCTCGGGCGAGCAGGTCATGGACCTGCTGATCGACCTCAACCAGATCGGCCAGACCCTCTTGATCGTCACCCATGACCAGCATCTGGCCACCAGGTGCGCCGACCGCCTGGTCGAGATGGCCGACGGCCACGTGGTCCGCGAGAGCTCCCTGGAGCCGGCCCCGTGAGCGCCGTCTGGCTGGCCTCGCGCGCGGCGGTGAAGCGGCGCCGGCTGCAGACGTTCGTCATCGGCCTCGTCGTCCTCACCTCCACCGTCGCGTTCGTGGTCGCCCTCGGCCTGCTCGACGCCACCTCGGCCCCTTTCGACCGCACCTTCGACCAGCAGCGTGGCGCCCACCTCGTCGCCGCCTTCGACCCAGCCAAGGCCACGGATGCGCGGCTCGCCCAGAGCGCCCACCAGCCGGGGGTCGAGGCGGTCGCCGGGCCGTTCGCCGAGGCCGTCCTCACCGCCCCGCCCACCACGTCCCCGCCTACCGAGGGCGCGTACAGCCCGCCGCCAGGACCGATCACGGTTGTGGGCCGCGCCGATCCGGGCGGTCCGGTGGACCGCGTCGACCTCTGGGGCGGCCGCTGGGTCACCGGACCTGGCGAGATTGTCCTGATGCGGCCGCCGAGTCAGCACTACGGACCGAACGAGGCGGTCGGCAGCAGGCTCATCGTCCCCGGCGCTCCGCCGCTCACCATCGTCGGCTTCGCCTCCAGCCTGAGCCAGACCGCGGGCGCCTGGGTCTGGCCCGGCCAGATGGGCGCCCTGCACCCGACGGCCACCCAGATGCTCTACCGGTTCGGCCATGCCGGCACGGACCGCCAGGTCAAGGCGGGCCTGGCGGGGGTGACATCCGGACTGCCGCGGGGCTCACTGCTCGCCTCACTGTCGTACCTCACCGTCAAGCGGGACATGACCAGCACGGCCTCCGCCTACGTCCCATTTCTGATGGGCTTCGGCATCCTCGGGGTGGTGGTGGCGGTGCTGATCGTCGGCAACGTGGTCAGCGGCGCCGTCGTCTCGGGGTTCCGGCACATCGGGGTGCTCAAGTCACTGGGATTCACGCCGAACCAGGTCGCCTCGGTGTACTTGGTGATGGTCCTGGTCCCCGGGGGCGTCGGCTGCGTGATCGGCGCCGTTGCCGGCTATCTGGCCGCACAACCCCTGCTGGACATGGTGTTCGCGGGATTCGACTCCGGATACTTCACTCCCACTCTCAGCCCCTGGGTCGGCGTGACAACCATGCTGGGCATGCTGACCGTCATCCTGCTCGCCGCGCTCGTCCCCGCGCTGCACGCACACCGGCTCTCGGCGGCCCGGGCCATCAGCGCAGGCACCGCCCCGAGCGCCGGGCGCGGTCTGCGCGTCCAGCGCCGGCTCAGCGGCACCCGGCTGCCCCGCGCCGTCAGCCTGGGCCTGGGCCTGCTGTTCGCCCGCCCCGGCCGTACGGCGATGACGCTGATATCCCTGGTCCTGGGCGTGACCACGGTGACGCTCGCGACCGGCCTGTCCTCCTCGGTGACCGCGTTCATGGACGCTCAGCGTGGACGCGTCCAGACCGTGATCTACATGGGCGCCCAGGTGGACGGCGGGACCGCGCCGAAGCTGACGGACCATCAGATCGAGGCGAAGCTGCGGTCCCTGCCCGGCGCGGCGCAGGTGACCGCCATGACGCCGGTCGGACTCCACATGGTGGGGGACGCTCAGCGCATCTGGTGCTGGTTCATGCGCGGGGACTCGGCGGCCACGGGTGACGCGCTGGTGAAAGGCCGCTGGGTGAGCGGTCCCGGGGAGGTCGTCGCCCCGACGCCGTTCCTGCGCAAGCGCGGCATGGCGGTCGGCGGCCTCCTCACGCTGGAACTGAACGGCCGGCGGCAGGCCGTGACCATCGTCGGCGAGACGATGGGCGGCAACGCGGACTCGCTGAACGCCACCGAGGAAACGCTGACCGCGCTCGCCTCCGAACAGGCGCCCAACCAGTACTGGGTCCAGCTAGCCCCCGGTACGGATGTCAACGCCTACGACGCCGCGGTCAAGGCGGCCGACCCCGGGCTCAACCCGTCGGCCTCCGGGGGCGTGAACGCCGTCACCGTCAGCATCGTCGGCTCCTCCTCGGTCCTCACCCTGCTGCTGGGCGCCGTCGCGGCCCTCGGGGTCTTCAACACCGTCGTCCTCAACACCCGGGAGCGCCGCCGCGACCTGGGGATGCTCAAATCGATCGGGATGACGCCACGTCAGGTGAAGGTGATGATGACGACCTCGATGGCCGCCCTGGGCGTGGCCGGCGGACTGCTCGGCGTCCCCTTCGGGATCGGCGCGCACCGCCTGATCATCCCAGCCATGACCGAGGCGATCGGCTCCGGCCTCCCGGCCTCCATGATGGACGTCTGGCATGCGCCGGCGCTCGCCTTTCTGGTTCTGGCCGGTGTGGCGATCGCGGTCCTCGGCGCCTTCGTCCCGGCCCGCTCGGCGGCCCGGCTCACGATCTCGGAGACGCTGCGCAACGAGTAGGCCGCTGCTCGGCACCGGCCTCCCGAGCCGATCCGGTCCCGGACTCGATCGAAAATGCCTCCTCTATCGTTGAACTCTCACAAAGCGGGAGACCAGGCTGATGATCACGCGGGTTCGGCTGAGTGGCCGGCATGCGACGGGTACGGCGAAGCCAGGGCCGCCGAACGAACCCCCGCCCCCGTCGGCGCCTCCGCCTCCTCCCGCCTGGCGACGCTGGCTGATCCCGATCGGCATCATGATCGTCGCGCTGTGGCTGCTGGCGCCGCAGTTATTCGGCGGATCGTCGGCCAAGCCGTACCCGTACAGCGACTTCGTGGCGAAGGTGAGCGCCGGACAGGTGAAGGCGGTGACGATCGACGACCAGGGCGGCGTGACCGGCAGCCTGAAGGACGGCACGAAGTTCGTCACCCAGATCCCCACCGCGCTCGGCGCCGGCCAGTTGGAGACGCAGTTGCGGGCCGGCGGCGCCCAGATCACCGCCGTCCAGGCGGGAAGCTCCTTCCTATCGATCATCCTCAGCTTCCTGCCGCTGCTGCTGCTCATCGGCCTGTTCGTCTGGACGGGGAGGCGGGCGCAACAGTCCCTCGCCGGCGGCATCGGAGGGTTCGGCCGGTCCGCAGCGAAGATCATCGAGGCGGAGCGGCCGACGACCCGTCTCGGCGACGTCGCCGGCTACGACGGGGTCAAGCAGGAGATCAGCGAGGTGGTCGACTTCCTGCGTGACCCCGGCCGCTACGCCGCGGTGGGCGCCAAGCCGCCCCGAGGCGTGATCATGGTGGGTCCGCCCGGAACCGGTAAGACCCTTCTCGCCCGCGCGGTCGCAGGCGAGGCCGCGGTGCCGTTCCTGTCCGTCACCGGATCGGCCTTCGTGGAGATGTTCGTCGGCGTGGGCGCCTCACGAGTGCGCGACCTGTTCGCCGACGCCCGCAAGCGCGCGCCCTCGATCATCTTCATCGACGAGATCGACGCCATCGGCGGCCGCCGCAGCGGGGGAGTGGTCGCCGGCGGCAACGACGAGCGCGAGCAGACGCTCAACCAGCTGCTGTCGGAGATGGACGGCTTCGACCAGAGCAGCGGGATCGTCGTGCTGGCCGCGACCAACCGGCCGGAGACCCTCGACCCGGCGCTGCTGCGCCCCGGCCGATTCGACCGGCAGGTCACCGTGCCGCTGCCCAACCAGTCCGAACGGGCGGCGATCCTCGCGGTGCACGCCGAGGGCAAGAATCTGGATCCGGAGGTCGACCTCGACGTCCTCGCCCGTGCGACGCCGGGGTTCTCCGGCGCCGACCTGGCGAACCTGGTCAACGAGGCCGCCATCAACGCGGTCCGGGCCGGCCGTACGACCAGCAGCGCGCACGACTTCGACACGGCCCGCGACCGGGTGCTGCTCGGCAGGCGCGAGACGTCCAATGCCCTGCTCCCGCAGGAGCGGCAGTCGGTGGCGGTGCACGAGTCGGGGCACGCCCTGCTCGCGACGCTGTCCGAGCACGCCGACCCGGTGGCGAAGGTCACCATCCTGCCCGCGGGCATGACCTTGGGCGTCACCGAGCAACTGCCCGAGGCCGAGCGGCACCTCTACAGCGAGAGCTACCTGACCGATCTGCTCGCCGTACGGCTCGGCGGCCGGGCGGCGGAGCTCGTCGTCTTCGGCGAAGGCTCGACCGGCGCCGCCAACGACCTCGCCTCGGCCACCCAACTCGCCACTCGGATGGTCCGCGACTTCGGACTGTCACCGGCGCTCGGCCCGGTCGGCTACTCCTCCACCAGCCTTTCATTTCTGGGCGAGGACGCGGATGACTTCCGGCGCAAGCCGTACTCCGAACGGACCCAGCAGATCATCGACGAGGAGGTGGCCCGCCTGCTGGGCGAGGCCGAGAAGCGCGCGGTCGACCTGCTGCGCACCCACCGCGGCGCCCTCGACCGGCTCGCCGCGCTCCTCATCGAGCACGAGACGGTCGACGGCGACGCCGTCAGCGGCGTGCTCCGGGCGCCGTGTGATCGAGACGTGTGATCCGGTAGCTTCGGAGACCGTGACGACGGTTGACCCTTCCTATGACCTGGAACTCCTGCTCACGTCCACCGGCGGCGCCCGCCTGGTCGCCGGTGTCGACGAGGTGGGAAGGGGAGCCTGGGCCGGTCCCGTAGCGGTCTGCGCCGTGGTGACCGACCTCTCCGCGCCCCCACAGGGCCTCACCGACTCCAAGTTGCTCTCCCCTTCGCGGCGTACGGCTCTCGCGGGGGAGATCCTGTCCTGGGCCACCGGCATCGGGTACGGCGAGGCGTCGGTGGAGGAAATCGACACCCTCGGCATGACCGAGGCGCTGCGCCGGGCGGCGCGGCGGGCGCTGGCGGAGCTTCCCGAGAGGCCCGACGCCGTGATCCTGGACGGCAAGCACGACTACCTGGGCGCCCCCTGGGCGGTCCGCTGCCAGACGAAGGCCGACCTGTCGTGCGTCTCGGTGGCCGCCGCCTCGGTGATCGCCAAGGTCCGTCGCGACGCCCTCATGGCCTCGCTCGGCTTCGATGACTACGGCTTCGCGGACAACGCGGGCTATCCCTCCCCGGTCCACCAGAAGGCTCTGTCGTCCCTCGGCCCGACGCCGCATCACCGGTTGTCCTGGTCGTACATGGACGATCTGCCTGAATGGCGGCATCTCAAGAAGCACCGCAACATCCTGGCCGGCGAGGGCCAGTTGTCACTGTTCGGGTAAACCCGGGCGGCGCTTCGGGGCGTGCCGGTCGGAGTCCGGTCGAGCGTCAGGCGGTGGCCGAGGCGATACCGAGCCGGTCGAAGGCCGCGGCCACGCGCTCCGCCCGAGCGCGTCGCGTGACCGCATCCATGATCGCGCGTTCGCCACGACCGCCCGGGTGTGGGAAGACCTCACTCGGGCGGGGTCTGCCGAGGCGACTCAATGCGTTCCGGGGCAGGTGGTGCCGTTGGCGGGCACGGCTCCGTTCAGGAGGTAGCCGTCGACGGCCCGCTGGATGCAGGCATCCCCGGTGGGGTAGGCGCCGTGGCCCTCGCCCTTGAGCGTGAGCAGCACTCCGGAGCCGAGTTGCTTGGCCAGCGCGGGTGCCCAGGAGTAGGGCGTGGCGGGGTCGCCGGTGTTGCCGATCACGACGATCGGCGGCGCGCCGGGGGCGTCGACCCTGTGCGCGTTCTCATCGCCCTCGACCGGCCACCCCGTGCATGACATGGGACGCCAGGCCAGGGTCGGCCCGAAGACCGGGGAGGCTTTCTTGAACGCGGGCAGCGCCTTGGCGATGTCTCTCTCGGTGTAGCGCTGGGGGGTGCTGGCGCAGTAGATGGCACCGGAGACGTCGAGGTAGTTGGTGTAGTGCCCGTCGGGGCTCCGCTGGAAGAGGGCGTCAGCCAGGGCCAGCAGGATCGTGCCGTCACCGGCGGTCGCGCGCTCGATGGCCTGCGCGAGCAGGGGCCACGCCGCCTTGGAGTAGAGCGCCGCGAGGACTCCGGCTTCGCCGAGCCTCTGGGTCAGCTCGCGCCCGCTGTCGGTGGCGAGCGGCTTGCCGTCCAGACCGTCCAGCAACGCGGCGATCTTCGCGGTTACCGCATCCTTCGTCGTCTTGGCTCCCTGCTGCTGGGCGGCCCACCGGCTGTAATCGCCGAGCGCCCGCTGGAAGCCCGCCGCCTGCCCGAGGAAGAACGGCACCGGGTCCAGCTTCGTGTCGACGGCGCCGTCCAGGACGACGCGGCCGACATTGGCGGGGAAGAGGTGGGCGTAGCCGGCGCCCAGCCAGGTCCCGTACGAGAAACCGAAGTAGTTGAGCTTCCGCTCCCCGAGCGCGGCCCGCAGCACGTCCAGATCCCGCGCGGCGCTGACCGTCCCGACGTACGGCAGGACCTTGCCGGACCGTTTCTCACACCCCTCGATGAAAGCCTTGCTCGCGGCGCGGAAGGCCGCCCTTTCGCCGGCGTCGTCCGGGCTGGCGTCCATCGCTGTCAAGGCGTCCTTCGAGTTGTCGTCCACGCAGGTCACCGGGCTGCTCCGGCCGACGCCACGGGGGTCGAAGCTGACCAGGTCGTAGCGAGTGCCGAGCTTGGCGAACTGGGCCGCGGCGCCGCCGGTGAACGCGTCGACCCCGGATGCGCCGGGGCCGCCGAAGTTGAACACCAGCGACCCGAGGCGGTGGGGCTGGTCGGTGGCCCTGACCCGGACCAGGGCGACCTGGATGGTCTCGCCGTGGGGTTTGGCGTAGTCGAGCGGCACCATCAGCTTCGCGCACTCGAGACGTTGAGGCTGCGGTTCGCCCGGCCGGGCGACCGGCGGAGTGGGGCACGCGGCCCAGGTCAGCGGCACCGGGTGGTACGGCTCCGCCGTACCGGCGGCCGCCGCTCCGCCCTGCCCGGAGCCGGTGATCGCGCCGACCATGAGGACTATCGCTCCCGTCGTCACGATGGACGCGCTCACACGATTGATGATCGATTTGCCAGTGAACAGCACGAGCTGTTCTCCTTTCCGTTGGAGGCATGTGCGCGTAAGGACACGCCCGCGGGCGTGGTGTGCGGCTTCCATCTCGTGGGCTGCCGAGTTGCCGCTCGGCGGCCCACATCACGATGATCTTGGAGTGCGTTTCGGTGCTCCCCGCGTCTGAACGCGACGGCCTGTCTCAGGCCTATTCTTGGAGTTCCGGGAGTTCCGGGAGTTCCCGCAGGGATTTCTCCGAGAAGTTCCGCAAGCGTTCCAGCTGTTCCCAGTGATGAGCGATGCGCTCCTTGCCGATCGCTGTCAGTGTGACATTCGTGTTGGGCTTCCTGTTCACGAATCTCTTCTCGATCGTCACCAGGCCCGCCTCTTCGAGCTTGGTGAGGTGGCTGGAGAGATTTCCCTTGGTCAGCCTGGTGGCGCGCTGCAGGAAGACGAAGTCGGCGTCTTTCACCGAGGACAGCACCGTCAGGATCGCCAACCGGCCCGGCTCATGGATCAGCCGATCGAGGATCGGTTCCTCGTCGCTATTGCCCGGCATCGCTGTTCCCGTGGTCCAGATCGCCGGGGGCCCCGAAGGTGCGCCGGAGGGCGCCGTGGTCGAAGATCCCCGTCGCGATGGTGGCGATCCCCGCGAGGATGAGACCCACGTTGATCTTGGCGTCGGCTCCCACGGAACCCCAGATCGGCAGCAGGCCGGCCACTAACAGAGAACCCCAGATGATCACGTGGTGCGCTCTCAGCCGCACACTGACGGCGTAGGCAAACAGCATGATCAGGGCGAACGCGGCCGTGGTCCCGCTGACCGGCAGATCTGACGTCCAGTCCAACCGCACCCCGCCGACGACCACCGCCGCGCTGACGAGGGTGACGACGACGGCCCTCACCTGTGCCGTCGTTGACGGAGTGACGCGCCCGTAATTCTCGCTGTAGTAGCGCGTGATGAGCAGATATGTCGCCCCTGCCAGCACCATCGCGCCCACGAACACCCAGACGTGACGTAGCGGGCCCCATTGCAAATTGCTCAGCCCGGCGAGGACTAACAAGATCCCCGCCGGAACGGAGAGAAGACCTCGCATATAGGAGTAGATCGCCGCCGCGGACTCCAGGCTCTTGCGTTCCATGCTTTCCATCCTCCCCAAACTGGTTGGTGATGCCAACCACCATACCTCTAGGCGACATATCTGCCAACTGGTTTGCGCCACAAACATCGAAGCCCATCGAAGACATGGCCGCGGCTGCCCACGAACCACCGCCACCGGGCGCACCGCGCGACAGGCCGTACGGCCGGGGCATGGCCCGCCTCATGCCGCCCGGGTGTGAAGGATGCGGCATGATCGTCGGCATGCGTGATGACCTTGTGCTGGCCCAGCGAGCCGCTGTCGCCGGTGCGGCGGTGGGGCTGCGGTATTTCGCACGCGTTCAGGAGCTTGCCCGGCAGCACAAGGCCGATGGTTCGGTGGTGACCGAGGCGGACCTGGCCGTGGAGGAGGAGGTCCGCCGTGTGTTGCGTGCCGATCGACCGGCTGACGCCTTCATCGGGGAGGAGACCGGTGAGCTCGGCCAAGGGCGGCGCCGCTGGATCCTCGACGGCATCGACGGAACGCTCGTCTTCGTCCAGGCCGACGATCGCTGGCAGACGTTGATCGCCCTGGAGGAGGACGGGGAGGTGGTCATCGGGATCGCGGTCGTTCCGGCCCAGCGGAGGCTCTGGTACGCCGCGCGCGGCCAGGGCGCTTTCGTCGCCGACCTCATTGATGGACGGGTGAGCGGCGAACGGCGTCTACGGGTGGGGAAGCCGCCCGCAGCGCTGAGCTCGTGCCGGGTGGCGGTCCTCCCGCCGATCGACATGATCCCGGCACGGCATCGGCCCGAAGTGGACAGGCTGGCGGACGCCACCGTGGTGACGGGCTGGTCCGTGCACGGCGCGCTGCTGGTGGCTTCGGGGGAGCTGGACATGGCGGTGCAGGTGGGCGGCGAGCTCTGGGACTATGCCCCGCTGTCGCTGATCGTGACCGAGGCCGGAGGCCGGTTCAGCGGCGATCGCGGGCAGGCGCATCCCTTCACCGGCACAGCGGTCTTCTCCTGCGGTGACGCGGTTCACGAGGCCGCCTGTGCCCTCCTGGCCGGCGCCACAGGCGGAAAGTGATCACGCGTCCCGGGACCCGACCCGGCCCCCGCTGCCCCGGACCGGACGGGTCAGCGGGCGAGCAGAGTCGAGACCACTGCCACGACCATGAAGAGGGCGAGCAGGATGCCCAGCCCGATGAGAAGACCCGACCGGCCTGAAGGGCTCCTATGGGGATCCCGCAGGTCGATCACGACGGTCTTCGCGATCACATCGTGGAGGCAGCGCCTGTCGGAGTCCGCGAAGATCCACAGCGCGTCGGCGAGATAGAGAACCGGCCCGAGATACGGGATCGCCGTCAGCAAGGGGTGAACGAGGGCGCGGAGCCCGGAATCGCGGATGCCGGGCGCTTCCCCGGTCGCGCTGGACACGACTTTCAGGCGGCAGAGCCGCTTTCCGAGCGTCTGGCCCCACCGGGCATGCAGTAGCCAGAAATAGATGGTGAAAAGGATGGTCCCGGCGACCTCGACGGGCCACCTGGGGTTTCCTGTGTAGGGGTCCAGGAAAGTGGTCAGAACAGATCTTCCAGCGGCTGACGTCTCCCTGTGAAGGTGCAATGTCAATGGCGCGGTGGCGAGACCGTAAATCACTCCGTCAATGAAGTGAGCGGCGAAACGATGACGCCTGGCGGCGAGAGGCTTTGCCGCAAGAGGGAGGGAGGTGATCGTCACCCGGGCCAGTGTGCCGGAAGAGATCTGACACTGGAAGTGGCGCAGCGCCTTATCGGGCCGGCTTGGTGTCGTAGTCGTGCCGGGCCCGGTCGACTTTGCCGAGGTTCGTGGTGGCCCATTCCGCGAGATGGGCGAACAAAGGGGCGAGGCTGCGGCCCAACTCGCTGATCTCGTACTCCACCCGAGGGGGGATCTCTGGATGGTACGTGCGCACGATCAGGCCGTCGCGTTCCAGTTGGCGAAGCCTCTGGGTCAACACCTTCGGCGTGATCGTGGTGATCCGTCGTTCCAGCTCAACGAACCGCTGCCGGCCGTGCGCGTTGAGGGTCCACAGGATCGGCGTGGTCCACCGGCTGAACACGATGTCCACGACCGGGCTGATCGGACAGGCAAGCTCGGGATCGGTCGTCGCGGTCGTCGTCCAGGGTGCGCTGCCGTCCACGTGGGATCCCTCCGACATAGTCACTTTCCTCTAGGTACCTACGATATCGGTGGTGTTAGCGTCACGGGGTCGCGGCGAGGCCACCCCCGCCTCGCGACGTTCGCGCCCCACTCGGGGCGTGGACCACCACGATGAACGACCTGGGAGCTTTGCATGATCGTAGTGACGGGAGCGACCGGCAACGTAGGCCGATCGCTCGTGCGGGCCCTGGCGGCAGCCGGTGAAAACGTGACGGCGGTGTCCCGCCAGGTCTCCGGCGCGGACGTGCCGGAAGGCGTCCGGCACCGGCAGGCCGACCTGACCGCCCCCGAGAGCCTCCGGCCCGTCTTCGACGGCGCTGACGCGCTGTTCCTGCAGAACGGCGGCGCCACTGCGCATCTGCTGAGCCCGCCGGACATCCTCGACGCCGCCAAAGCCGGCGGAATCGGACGGGTCGTGTTGCTGTCCTCCCAGGGAGTCGCGACCCGGCCGCAGTCGGCCTCCCACGGGGACGTGGGACGGTCCATCGAGGACGCCGTCCGCCAGTCGGGCTTGGACTGGACGATCCTGCGGCCTGGCGGCTTCAACTCCAACACCTACGCCTGGGCCGAGTCGGTCCGTGCCCAACGGACCATCGCCGCGCCGTTCGGTGACGTCGGCCTGCCGACCATCGACCCGGCCGACATCGCGGAAGTCGCCGCCACCACCCTGCGCGAGGACGGCCACGCCGGGCGGATCTACGAGCTGACCGGGCCCGCCCTCACGACACCCCGGCAACAAGCCGAGGCGCTCGGCGACGCGCTCGGCGAGCCGATTCGGTTCGCCCAGCTGACCCGCGACGAGGCCCGCGCGCAGATGCTGCGGTTCATGCCGGAGCCCGTGGTAGAGACCACCCTCGCCATCCTCGGCGAGCCCACTCCCGCCGAGCAGCGTGTCAGCCCCGACGTCGAGCGGGTCCTCGGCCGCGCGCCCAGCACCTTCGCCGACTGGGCCCGGCGCAACATCGCCGCCTTCCGGTAGGACCTGAGCTGCCGGCCCGGGCCTGACCGCCGGAGAACACGCGAACGGAACCGGCGCCAAGGGCGCTCGATGACGGCGGCGCCACCCGTCGCCGCCGCCATCCGTCGTGTAGCCGTCCGTGACGGTCGCTACGCAAGAGGGTTTCCGGAGGGCAGGCTTGATCCATCAACGGTGGACCAGCGTTGCGACGTCGGCGAACAGCCGGTCATGGGCGGCGGCGGCCTCATGAGAGGTCAGGTCCATGTTCTGGATGAACCCGTGCACCAGTCCGGCCTCCTGCCGGTGCACCACGCGCGCACCTGCCTGGGTCAGCCGCCGGGCGTAGGCGTCGCCTTCGTCCCGCAGTGCGTCATGCTCGGCGGTCACGATGACCGCGTCCGGCATGCCGTACAGATCGGATGCCAGCAGAGGGCTCGCCTGAGCGCGCGCGGCGGGATCAGGTGTCCACTGCGCGACGGCCCAGGCGAGGAAGTCGGCGTCGAGCCCGTGGCCGGAGCCCTTCTCCTCGACACTGGGCTGCGACAACGTCAGGTCCGTGTTGGGACAAATAAGGATTTGTACGGCAGGCAGCGGCTCCCCGGCATCCCGCAGCCGCAAGCAGGCCATGGTCACCAGATAGCCGCCCGCGCTGTCGCCCGCGACCGCCGCCGGCCGAGCCCAGCACACCACCTCGGCCACGTCGTCGATGGCCGCGGGGTACGGATGCTCAGGCGCCAGCCGATAGTCCACCGCCAGGACCTCCATGTCGCAGGCGTCGGCGATGCGCCGGCAGGTCCTGTCATGGGTGTCCAGATCACCGATCACCCAGGCGCCGCCATGCGCGAACACCATCAGCGGCCGCTTCTCGCCCGAGGGCCGGTAGTGGCGCAACGGCAAGCCGTTCGGGCCCTCGATGTCGTCCACATGGGCCAGAGCGGGGCCGGGGGGACGGGCCCCGGCCCGCCGGCGTATTCCCTCGCGCAGCTCACCCAGGTTCGGAACGGTCATGGCGAGCGATCCTAGACCTGTCGCTTCTCGTGGCCTCGGCCGGTCATTCGAGTGATCGCTTCAGACGGCGAAGAGCAGGGCGGCGTTGATGAGCACCACCACGGCGGTGGCGAAGTGGATGCCGAACGCGGCGGCCTTGGTGCCGCCGTGGCGCAGCACGATGACGGTGTCGCCGAGCGGCAGGAGGGCGACCACCAGCATGAACCAGGCTTCGGCGCGGGCACCGGCGAAGGCGAGCAGGGCCAGGCCGAGGATGCCGTAAGTGGTGTCGCGCAGGCCCTTGACGGTCAGGTAGGCCGCGTCGCCGTCCTGCTTCGCGGGGACGCCGTAGCCGGCCGCCGCGGCCTGTGGCGTCAGGAGGAACCGGAGGCCGATGAAGACGACGAACAGGTTCAGCACGATGGCCAGGCCGTACGCGAGGGGGGTAAGCATGGTCTTCTCCGAGTGCTAGCAGTGCTAGGAACACGAGCGACACTAGCAGAGCGGTGACAGGAACGCTAGCAGTGCTAGAATCGGCTCATGTCGATACAGGCGCGCCGGGAGCGCGAGCGGGCGGAGCGGGAGCGCTTGATCATCGCGGCGGCCCGGGAGCTGGCCGAGGCCGAAGGATGGGAGGCGGTGACGACCCGCCGCCTCGCCGAACGGGTCGAGTACAGCCAGCCCGTCCTCTACAGCCATTTCAACGGCAAGGACGCCATCATGGCGGCGGTGGCGGTGGAGGGCTTCGCCGACCTCGCCGCCGAGCTGCGCGCGGCCCGCATGTCGGCGTCCGGCCCCCGGCAGTCCCTCGCCGACGTCAGCGCCGCCTACGCCGCGTTCGCCGAGCGGCGGCCCGCGCTGTACGACGCCATGTTCAACCAGACGGTGGACCTGCCGTTCGCCACCCCCGAAGCGCCGGCCGCCCTGCACGCGGCCTTCGACGAGCTGCGCGAAGCCGTACGGCCACTGGCCGCAGAGGACGACCTCGGCCTGCTCACCGAGACGTTCTGGGGCGGCCTGCACGGATTGATGACGCTCATGCGCGGCGGCAGGCTGCCTCGCGAGCACCACGAGCGGCGGCTGGCGCTGCTGCTCAGCCGCTTCTCACACTGACCCGCCGATCACACATGCCTTCCAAGGTCGCTGGGCGGCGGCGAGCCATAGGAGCCCCCGGCCGTATAGCGCAATCCGGACATCTTGACCATTCTCCTTGGAAGTTTTATACAAGTTTCAGGGGAGGTTTGACCGTACTCACAGGTCACAGCGCTGCCGCTGATGACGGTCCGCAGGAGGTGAGCGCGGTGGCCGCGCTCTATCCGGCGCCACGGGCGGCCCGCGAGGGAGACGGTCAGAGGGGAGTGACGAAGGAGGCCTGAGATGGCACGAGCGGTCGGTATCGATCTCGGCACGACGAACTCGGTGGTGTGCGTGCTGGAAGGCGGTGAGCCCACCGTGATCACCAACACCGAGGGATCGCGGACGACTCCTTCCGTAGTGGCGTTCGCGAAGAGCGGTGAGGTGCTGGTCGGCGAGGTCGCCAAGCGTCAGGCGGTGACCAACGTGGAGCGCACCGCGCGGTCGGTGAAGCGCCACATGGGGGAGACGACCTGGCGGTTCCCGGAGACCGGGACCGTGGACGGCAAGCGGTACACGGCGCAGGAGATCTCCGCCCGAGTGCTGCAGAAGCTGAAGCGTGAGGCCGAGGCCTACCTCGGAGAAGGCGTCCACGACGCCGTCATCACGGTTCCGGCGTACTTCGACGACGCGCAGCGCACCGCGACCAAGGAGGCGGGCGAGATCGCCGGCCTGAAGGTGTTGCGGATCATCAACGAGCCGACGGCCGCGGCCCTGGCGTACGGCCTGGACAAGGAGAACGACCAGACCATCCTGGTCTTCGACCTCGGCGGCGGAACGTTCGACGTGTCGCTGCTGGAGATCGGCCAGGGCGTTGTCGAGGTGAAGGCGACCGCCGGTGACACCCACCTCGGTGGGGACGACTGGGACCAGCGGATCGTCGATCAACTGGTCAAGCAGTTCAGGAACGGCTACAGCGTCGATCTGTCGAAGGACAAGATGGCGGTCCAGCGGCTGCGCGAAGCCGCCGAGCGGGCCAAGATCGAGCTGTCGGCCGCCACGGAGACCACGATCAACCTTCCCTACATCACGGCCTCCGCCGAGGGCCCGCTGCACATGGACGAGAAACTGACGCGCGCGCAGTTCCAGCAGCTCACCCACGACCTGCTGGACCGCTGCAAGGGTCCCTTCCACCAGACGGTGAAGGACGCCGGGATCACGGTCTCCGACATCGACCACGTCATCCTGGTCGGCGGCTCGACCCGGATGCCGGCCGTAGTGGACCTGGTCCGGGAGCTGACCGGCGGCAAGGAGCCGCACAAGGGCGTCAACCCCGATGAAGTGGTCGCGGTCGGCGCCGCGTTGCAGGCCGGGGTGCTCAAGGGCGAGGTCAAGGACGTTCTGCTGCTGGACGTCACCCCGCTGTCCCTCGGCATCGAGACCAAGGGCGGCATCATGACCCGGCTCATCGAGCGCAACACCACGATCCCGACCAAGCGCTCGGAGGTGTTCACCACGGCGGACGACAACCAGCCGTCCGTGGCCATCCAGGTCTACCAGGGCGAGCGCGAGATCGCGGCGTACAACAAGAAGCTCGGCATGTTCGAGCTGACCGGCCTGCCGCCCGCCCCGCGCGGAATCCCGCAGATCGACGTCACCTTCGACATCGACGCCAACGGCATCATGCACGTGTCCGCCAAGGATCTCGGCACCGGCAGGGAGCAGTCGATAGCCATCACCGCCGGCTCGGCGCTGCCGAAGGAGGACATCGAGCGGATGGTGCGCGATGCCGAGCAGCACGCCGACGAGGACCGCCGCAGGCGCGAGGCGGCCGAGACGCGAAACACCGCCGAGACGCTCGTCTACACCACCGAAAAGCTGTTGCGGGACAACCCGGAGAAGGTGCCGGCCGAGGTGAAGTCCGAAGTGGAGGCCGCGGTCGCCGACCTCAAGGAGAAGCTGAAGGGCGAGGACGTCATCGCCATCCGCGAAGCCACCGAGAAGGCCACCGCGGCCGCCCAGAAGGTGGGCCAGGCGATGTACGCGCAGGCGCGGGGAGCCGCCGCGGGCGAGGCGCGTGCGGATGAAGGTGCGCAGCAGGGGACCGGCGAACAGGACGTCGTGGACGCGGAGATCGTCGATGAGGACAAACGGCAGGGAGGCGCCGAATGAGCCGCCCGTCTGATTCCCGGCGCAAGGGCCGGCCACGTACCGACCTGCCCCGGCTCCCTGAGGGGATCCAGGGGTGCAAGGCCATCCTGGCCGGTGCGCCGGCGCGGACCGGCGGAGTGCCCGCCCCGGCGCCGCGGACCGCGACGGGCGACCCGCCCGCGCGGTCGCGGACAGCGAAGTTGCAGGCGGAACTCGCCGAGCGCACAGCGGACCTGCAGCGGGTCAAAGCGGAGTACGACAACTATCGCAAGCGGGTCCAGCGCGACCGTCTGGCGGTCCGCGAGATCGCGGTGGCGAACGTGCTCCGCGGCCTGCTGCCCGTGCTCGACGCCATCGCCCGGGCCCGCGAGCTCGGCCAGGTCCACGACGGCTTCCGGCAGGTCGCCGAGGTGCTGGAAGCCGAACTCGCGGCTCTCGGCCTGCAGTCCTTCGGCGAGCCCGGCGAGCTCTTCGACCCCGAACGCCACGAGGCGATCTTCCACGCGTACTCCACCGGGGTCGGCCAGGCGATATGCGGCGAGACCCTGGCCCGCGGCTACCGGGTCGGCGACCACCTTCTGCGCGCCGCCCAGGTGACGGTCATCGAGCCGCCCGCTCCCGCCGCCGGCGGCGGATGACACGTGGCCTCGCTTCCCGGCTTGCCGGACACGCTGTGGTGGGCGTCGGCGAGCCGGGTGCCCTCCTCGGCCAGCGCCAGTGCGGCCCGCTCGGCCTCGGTGAACACGGTGGACACGCGCCAGGCGGCGACCAGACCAGGTGGAGCCGGACCGAGGTCTCCCCGGCGGCCGAGGCCTCCTTGGTGTGGTGGTCGACGCAGAAACCGCAGCCGTTGATCTGGCTGGCGCGCAGCATCACCAGCTCCTGGGTGGCCCGGGACAATGTCACAAAGCGGCGGGAACGGGCGTCTTGTGCGTGTGGCACGGTTGAGAGCGAACAGGCAGGAGCCAGCTATGAGCGAGCGCAGTGAGCGACCAATGCCCGAGCCTCTGCGCCGTTGAGTCCGGGGCCCACCGAGAACGGCGTGAGACTCCCGAAGCGGATCCCAGGCGGGGGAGCCGGCCCCGACGAAAACAGGGATGATCGCTGACCTCGCCCGCTTCGCTGGTGCACGTGCAAGTGTGGGCGCGCCGGGGGCAGGACGGCTACCGCCAAGCCGCCGGAGCCGCCATCGAAATCCGCCAGCTCCGCCACGCCCACGCCACCGAACTCATTCGTCCGGCCTGCGTGACCGGGTGATCCTGACCGTTCAATCCTGGCCGGATCCCCCTCGCCCCCGATACCCACCAAGCCCCACCGCAGGCCCGAGGACCGGGTCGCCGTAGTCGGCCCCCCACTCGGGTGCGCGTCACCAGGGGCAAGTAGCTCTGTGGAACGGTGTGACCCCGCTTGACCTTGACACAGTGACAAGGTCTTCACTGTAGCCAAGGAGGTGGTCCCAATGACCATGCCGAAACAGGACACGGATACGATTCGAGCTTTCCAGGGCCTGGAGGACAGCCGCTCGTCAGTGCGGCTGCGGGCAGCGCTAGCGGTCGGCACGACCCCTGACCCGCGGTTCATCGACAAGCTCATCGAACGATGCGCGATCGAACCCGAATTCTTCGTGCGCGACATGCTTACGTGGGCACTCACCCGCCACTCATCATCAATGACGGTCCCAGAGCTTCTCAATGAAGTCCGCTCGGAGCGTGCGCAGGCACGAAGCCAGGCGTTGCACACGCTGTCCAAGATCGGGGATCGGCAAGCGTGGCCGGCGATCACACGGGCGCTTCTGTCCGACGCCGACGATGAGGTGGCGCGGAGCGCTTGGCGGGCAGCGGTCGTGCTCGTGCCCGAAGGTGAAGAGCCCGAGTTGGCCGCAGTGTTGTCGACACAGCTCGGGCGCGGTGAACGTGAGATGCAGCTGAGCCTCAGCCGGGCGCTGATCGCGCTCGGTGAGGTGATTTTGCCGACTCTGCGGGCTGCGATGACGGATCTCGACCCTCGCGTGCGTGCGCACGCGATCGCCACGGAACGGCTGTTGCGTAACCCGGATGCCGGATTCGAGTTCGCGATCGAGGAGGCGAAGCGCGTCGTAGCCCTCGGCAGGACCAGCCAGGAGGGGTGATAGGCAATGTTGATCGGTGATGTGGCACGACGGTCCGGGGTCAGCGCCCGCATGCTCAGGCATTACGACTCGCTCGGCCTGGTGCGGCCAACGGGTCGTACCGACGCCGGCTATCGAGAGTACTCCAGCGAGGACATCCGGCGGATCTTCCATATCGAGAGCCTGCGGTCATTGGGGCTGTCGCTGCGTGAAGTCAGGCGCGCGCTCGATGATCCCGGCTTCACGCCCTCAGAGCTCGTCGACGACCTCATCCGTCAGACGCGAGAACGCATTGCAGGTGAGACGGAGCTGCTCACGCGACTCCGTCGGATCGGTGCCGCGGAACCCGCCGGCTGGGAGGACGTCCTCCAGATCGTCGCACTCCTCCAGGCGTTAGGGTCAAAGAGCGCTGGGGAGCGCCAGCGCGCGGCCTTGTCCTCAGTTGAAGAGGTTCCGGTGCCGGTGGAAGCACTGGTCGAGGCAGCGCTGAGCGAGACGGACCCGAACGTCGCCGGAGCCCTTCGATGGGCTTTGGCGCAATCAGGCGATGGCGGATTGGCGCTGCTGGCGGAGGGCCTCCGCTCACCAGTAGCCGAGGTGCGGAAACGTGCCGTCCAGTCCATCGCTGAGATTCCGAGCGGTGAGGCGACCGCACTGCTGCAGGACGCCCTCGCGAACCCCGACATCGTGGTCCGCAGGTATGCGGCTCTGGCGCTCGGGGTACGTGGAGTAGCCGACGCGGTCCCGACCCTCATCGATATGGTCCTCGAGGGGACGAATGACGTCGATGCAGCCGATGCGCTGAGCGCGCTGGCGGGTCGTCCCGCGTTGGCGGATCAGATCGCTACCAGGCTCGTTGACTGCCTCGCCCACGGCACCGTTGAATCGTCTGCACGTCGACGGCTGGCACAGGCGCTTGCGGACATACCGGGAATCACAGCGTCACGTGCCCTCGCAGATCTGTCACATGACGAAGACCGTGCCGTTGCGCTTACTGCGGCGTACATTCTCGGGATACGCAACGCACGATAACGGATCTTTCCTGCGGTGCTGTGTGCGTGGGGCCCAGCTGTTGCTGGTCACCGCATGCCGCGGCCACGATCCTGTTCACAGCACGGCGCCGCAGACGCGATCGCCGCAGGCGAGCAACCACAGCGGTGGCGGGCGGCCGTACGCGACCTCACCCGCCACTGTCTCGCGGTCAAACGTCCCACGTGACCGGGAGGCTCTTCACCCCGTAGATGTCCGCGGTCTCCGGGCGCAGGTCAACCTCTTCAGCCGGTACGGCCAGCCGTAGCGTGGGGAAGCGGTTGACCAGCGCGGGGAGCGCGACGCGCATCTCGACGCGGGCCAGCTGCTGACCCAGGCACTGGTGGATGCCGTGGCCGAAGGCCAGGTGCCCGCCCTCCTGCCTCCGGAGGTCGAGCACGTGGGGATCGGTGAAGCGCTCGGGGTCGCGGTTGGCGGTGGCGTAAGACAGGATGACCGTCGAGCCGGCCTTGACGGTCTGGCCGCCCAGCTCGACGTCCTCCAGCGCGACCCTCGCGAACTGCTTGGCGACGCTCAGATACCGCAGCAGCTCCTCCACGGCCCCGTCGGTGAGCGCGGGATCGGCGCGCAGCGCGGCCAGCTGCGCCGGGTTCTGCAGCAGCGCGAAGGTGCCCAGCGCCAGCATGTTCGCGGTGGTGTCGAACCCGGCCGCCAGCAGGATCAGGGCGATCCCCCGCAGCTCCTCATCGGTCAGATCGCTGCCGGTCAGGTCGCTGAGCACGTCGTCGGTGGGGTTGGCGCGCTTGGCGGCCACCAGCTCCGCGAGGTACTGCTGGGTCGCGGTGTAGGCCGCGATCAGTTCCTCGTCGCTGACCTCCCCGCCGAGGAACTTGTCGATGTGCTCTTGGAAGGAGCCCCGGTCTTCGTACGGCACGCCCAGCAGCTCACAGATGATGATGGAGGGGATGGGCTTGGCGAACGCGGTCACCAGGTCCGCCGACGGCCCGGCCTTCTCCATCGCGTCCAGGTGCTCGGCGGTGATCTGCTCGACGCGCTCGGTGAGCTGTCGCATCCGCCGGACGGTGAACTTGCCCACCAGCGGTTTGCGGTAGCGGCTGTGCTGCGGCTCGTCCATGAGGAGGAACTCGCCGGGCGGCGCCGGGGGGACCTCGATCTCGCCGAGGTCGACCAACGGGTGGTGGCGCATGAGCTCCTTGCGTGAGCTGAACCGGGAGTCGGCCAGGACCGCCCGGACCAGGTCGTAGCCGGTGACCAGCCAGCCCTCGTGTCCGTCGGGGAAGGTGTAGCGGTTGATGGGGCCGTGCCGGCGGGCGTCGATCAGCTCTGCCGGCGGGTCGAAGGGGCAGCCGGGCTGACGCGCCGTCGGCAGCGTCGTGACGGTGTGGAGGGATTCACTCATGGCCATTCCTCATCTCACGATAGTACGTGTTTGGCGCTGCTCGAAAGCTACGTTGCATTCAGATGTATGTCAATCGACTGAAAGGTGTTTTCCCAGGTGTATGGCGACAAATTGAGGCAATGACGCTGGGGTCGAATGCAATGCTGCGTTGCAATGAATGGCGGCGAAGGCAATACTGGCGGCATGCCAGGAGGACGGTTGACCCAGCAGGACCGCCAGCGCATCGCGGCCGGACTCGCCGACGGGCTCTCCTACGCTGAGATCGCCAGGCGGCTCGACCGGCCGACCTCGACGATCAGCCGGGAGGTCGGACGCAACGGCGGCCCCGGCGGCTACCGGCCCCAGCAGGCGCACCAGGCGACGGTCCAGCGGGCGCGGCGTGGCACACCGGCACCCCCGCGCGCGGCCAGAGCGCCGGGCGGCACGATGGAAGAGGAGATCATCGAGATGGCGGTCAGGACGGGGCTGCCGAGGATGACAGCGCGCGTGCACCTCGACCTGTTGCTGTCCGAGGACGGCAGGCGCACCGCGGCCGAGCTGACCCGCAGGCTGAAGGTCAGCCCGGCCTCCGTCTCCGTGGCCGTGAACTACCTGGTCCAGCAGGGGTATGTCCGGCGCGAGCGCGATCCGCAGCGGCGTCGCGACATCTACGTGGTCGACGACGACGCCTGGTACCACTCGATCGTGATCAGCTCGCGGCAGACGCTCGAGGCGGCGCAGGCCGCGATGACGGCGGCGGAGACGTTCGGGCTCGACGGGCCCGTAGGGCAGCGGCTGGCCAGGGGAGGGGCGTTCCTGGAGCGGGTCAGCCTGGACATGATGGAGTCGGCCGACCGCTGTCGCGCCCTCCTGGCGTGATGGGTCTCAGCCGAACCACCTGGGGAGCCGGCGGTCCTGGCCTGAGCCGTCCCCCCGATCAGCGCCCCAGGACGGCTGACGGCGGGCGTCACACTAGTCGGCCGGGGCGGGGGCGGTGCTTTCGCGGATGACCAGTTTGGTGGCGAGTTCCACCCGGGTGGTGTCGAGGTCGTCGCCGTCGAGGAGCTGGAGCACCATGTGGGCGGCCAGCGCCGTCATCTCCGAGAGGGGCTGGCGGACCGTGGTCAGGCGAGGGGTGACCCAGTCGGCGAAGGGCAGGTCATCGAAGCCGACCACGCTCACGTCCTCCGGCACCCGCAGCCCCCGGTCGCGCAGAGCGCGGTAGGCGCCGAGGGACTGGTGGTCGCTCCCGGCGAAGATGGCGGTCGGCCGTTCGGGGAGGGCCAGCAGGTCCAGCGCGTGGCGGTGGGCCAGTTCATGCCCGAAGTCGCCGTGCCGTACCAGAGAGGGGTCGAAGGCGATCCCCGCCTCCTCCAGCGCGGCGCGGTAGCCGTCGAGCCGGGCGCGCGACGACAGGCGGCCGGGCGGGCCGCCGATCATGGCGATGCGGCGATGCCCCAGCTCGATGAGGTGCCGGGTCGCGGTGAAGCCGCCCGGCCAGTTGGTCGCCCCCACCGAGGGCACGTCGGGACTGGGGTCGGCGGCGGGATGCACGACGGCGAACGGGATGCCGAACCGCCTCAGCTCGCGTTCCTGTGACGGCGAGAGCTCGGAGATGACCAGGATCGCGCCGAGCGAACCCCGGGTGGCCAGCGCGTCCAGCCACTGCCTGGCCAGCCGCGAGCGGCCGTGCACGGCGGAGACCACCAGGCCCATCCCGGCCTTCTGCACGACCTCCTCCGCACCCCTGATCAGCTCGACCGCCCACGGGCTGTCCAGCTCGTTGACCACGAACTCGATCAGCCCCCCCGCCCGCTCCTGGCGGCCCGGCGCGGTGTAGCCGTGCTGGCCGAGCAGGCGCTGCACCTTCGCCCGCGTCTGCGCCGAGACATCGGATCTCCCGTTGAGCACCTTCGACACGGTCGAGATCGAGACCCCGGCCTGCGAAGCGATGTCCGCCATTGTGCTGCGGCGCGTCATGTCCGCGAAACCTCCCGAAAACCCCTGCAGGTCAGCGTGGCACGGGGCAACCTCCCAGCGCAACCGGGCCTTGACGGACATCCGATGTTTCGCCTACGTTACCGGCAACACTCAGAAGTTGCGAAAACTATCGCAACTCACCCCCCGCTCTGAGGTGTTCGATGAGACGTGTCATGGCCGGGATCGTCCTGCTGAGCCTGCTGATGAGCCTGGCGGCATGCGGCGGGACGCGGAAGGGTTCCGGAGAGCTCCTGGTCTGGGTGGACAACACCCGGACGGCGGCGGCCAAGCAGTACGCGGCCGCGCACAAGGACCTGAACATCAGGGTTGTCACGATGCCGCCCGACGCCGGATATGCCGCGACGAAGGTGTCGCTGGCCAACAAGACCGGTAAGGGCTGGCCGGATGTGGTGTTCCTCACGAACCCGGCCGAGGTGTCGACGTTGGCGGCGGCGCCCTTCGACTACGCCGCGGCGCTGGAGGTGCCGTCGAGCGTGCGCGACTCGTTCACGCCGGGCGCGCTCGACCCCTGCGTCCTCGGCGGCAGGCTCTACTGCCTGCGCAACGACCTGGCGCCGACCGTGCTGTGGTACGACGCCAAGCTCATGAAGGACTTCGGCTACGAGGTGCCGACGACGTGGGCGCAGTACAAGCGGATCGGCGAGAGGGTCGCCAAGGAACACCCCGGCTACCTCATCGGCACCATGAACGGCAAGTACGGCGCGGGCGTCTACTTCGCCAGCAGCGGCTGCCCGACCAGGCAGGCCGTCAGCCTGACCGAGGTGCACATCGACGCCGCCGACCAGGCCTGCACCCGCATGGCGGACCTGCTGCAGCCGCTGGCCGCCGACAAGACCGTCAGCACGGTGTCGCCCACCGACCCGGCGTTCGCCAAGCTCGGGCAGGACGGCAAGATACTCATGCTGCCGGGACCCGCCTGGTTCGGCGACTTCATCTTCAAGCCGTCGTTCAAGCTGCCGCCGGGACGGCTGGCCGCCGCGCCGATGCCCGCCTGGGACGGCGAGGACAAGCCCTACAGCGGGCAGGTCGGCGGGGGCGTGTTCGTGGTCTCCAAGCACGCGGGCCAGCGGACCAAGGCCGCGCTCGACATGATCACCTGGATGACGACCGACGTGGCGCTGCAGGCCAAGCAGCCGACCTTCCCCGCGCACCAGGCCTCGGCCGAGGCGTGGGGCAAGGCGAAAGCGTCCGACAGCTTCTACGCGGCCGACCCGGTGCCCGCGCTGAAGCAGGCGGCGGCGTCGCTGCGGCCCGGGTTCGGGTTCGTCCGTTATGAGGCGGTCTGGCAGAGCAGCTTCAATGAGACCGTGATCGCCGCCGTGACCGCGGGCAAGCCGATCGCGGGAGCCCTGCCGGACTGGCAGAGCCGGCTGACGCAGGCGGCCACCTCGGCGGGATACACGGTCAAGTGAGGAGAAGTCGGGGTAATGCGGCCAGGCCGCTCGCGGTCTGGGTCCTGGTCGGCCCGTATGTGGTCTTCCTGGTGGCGTTCGGGCTGGCCCCGGCCGCGTTCGGGCTGTGGTCCTCGCTGGGCTCCTGGGGGGAGGTGTTCAACGACTACCGGCTCGGCCCCGCCGTACGGAACGTCGGGCTCTATCTGGTGCTGTGGCTGCCCGTCCTGGTGCTGCTCGTGCTGTCGCTGGCGCTGACCCTGCACGCCCGGCCCGGCAGGTTCGCCGGGGTCATGCGTTTCGTGTACTACCTGCCGGGGGCGGTCACCGGCTCGGCCGCGGCCCTGCTGTGGCTGTTCATGGTGAGCCCGGACGTCAGCCCGTTCGGCCCGCTGCTCAGCGCCCTGGGCGTCGGCAGCGCGAGCCAGACGCTGCAGGGCGACGGGCTGATCGGGGTGCTGGTGGTGATGGGGCTCGCGATCCACGCCGGGGGCTGGATCGTGGTCCTGTACGGCGCGCTCACCGCCCTGCCGCGCGACGTGCTCGAGGCGGCGGCGGTGGACGGTGCGACGCCGTGGCACATCACCTGGCACGTCAAGCTCCCGCTGGTGCGGCGCTATGTCGCGTTCGTCGTGATCAGCAGCTTCGCCAGCGGGAGCCAGGTGTTCGTGGAGCCGACCGTGCTGGCGACCGGCGTGCCAGGGCAGATCAGCCCGACCTGGTCGGTCAACCAGCTCGCCTACTTCTACGCCGCGCAGGAGGGCGACTTCGGCAGGGCGGCGGCGCTGTCGCTGGCGATGCTCGCGGTGGGGCTCGTCGCGGCGCTGCTGGTGATCTACAAGACCCGCTTCTACCAGACGGACGCCGCATGACCCGGCGCGCCTTCCTTGCCCTGGCCGGGCTCTTCTTCGTGCTGCCGCTGGTCTGGATGGTGCTGGCGCCGACCAGGACGGCCGACTCGCTGATCGGCGGGCCGCCGCTGTCGTTCGGCTCGATCGCGAACGTCGTCTCCGCCTGGGGCAACCTCATGGCCTACAACGACGGCGAGCTGGTCGGCTGGATCGGCAACTCGGTCGGCTACGCCGCCGCCAGCGTCGCGCTGACGCTGCTGCTGTCGATCCCGGCCGGATACGCACTGGCCAAGCACGACTTCCCGGGCCGCAGGGCGGTGCTCACGCTCACGCTGATCGGCATGATCCTTCCGCAGACGGCGCTTGTGCTGCCGCTCTACCTGGAGATGACCGCGGCCGGGCTGACCGGCACGCCGTGGTCGGTGATCCTGCCCCTGGCGTTCTACCCGTTCGGCGTCTACCTGGCCTACCTGCACTTCGCGAGCGCGCTGCCCGGCGCCGTCCTGGACGCGGGCCGCGTCGACGGCGCGGGGGAGCTGCGCCTGTTCCTGACCATCGGCCTGCCGCTGGCCAGGCCCGCGATCGGGCTGATCGCCTTCTTCGGCTTCGTCAACGTGTGGACGAGCTTCTTCCTGCCGTTCGTGATGCTCGACGACGACCGCATGTTCACGCTGCAACTCGGGCTGATGAGCCTGCTGCAGTCGACCGGCGCGGTCAACGCCTCCAGCGGCTTCTCCAGCCTGAACATCCACCAGCCGGAGGCGGCGCTGGCCGGGCTCGTCGCGTGCGCGCCCATGCTCGCCGCCTTCCTCGTCGCGCAACGCGCCCTGCGCACGGGCATGCTCGCGGGCGCGGAGAAGGGGTGACCATGCGCGAGTGGCTTGCCGGGTGGGTCCGGGAGCTGGTCGATCCGCTGATCCCGCATTACTCACCGGGCGGCGCCCGGGTGCGGCTCGGCGCGAACGTGGCGCTGCACGACGACGCCGCGGCCGAGCTGGAGGCGTTCGCCCGGCCGCTGTGGGGCCTGGCGCCGCTCGCCGCCGGTGGCTCCTCGTTCGACCACTGGGACCTCGTACGGCGGGGCCTCGCGTCGGGCACCGATCCAGGGCACCCCGAATACTGGGGCGAACCGGGCGACGGAGACCAGCGCATCGTCGAGATGGCGGCCCTCGGCTTCGCCCTGGCCCTGGCGCCAGAGCGGCTGTGGGATCCGCTGACGGGCAAGGAACGCGACCGGCTCGCCGCCTGGCTGGCCACCGCACTGGAGCGGGAGACCACTGACAACAACTGGCGCTTCTTCGGTGTGCTCGTCTCGCTGGGCTTGGACAGGGTCGGGATAATTCATGACAAAGCGGGCGTCGAGGCTCGGCTGGATCGCCTGGAGACCTACGCGCTCGGCGACGGCTGGTACGCCGACGGCCCGACCGAGCGGCGCGACTACTACGTGCCGTGGGCGATGCACTTCTATGGCCTTATCTACGCGGCGCTTTCGGGCGACGGGCCGCGCTCGGCGAGGTTCACGGACCGGGCCGCGCGGTTCGCCACCGACTTCCAGCACTGGTTCGCCGGCACCGGGGCGGCCGTGCCCTATGGCCGCAGCCTCACCTACCGCTTCGCGCAGGCGGCCTTCTGGGGCGCGCTCGCCTTCGCCGGGGTCGACGCGCTGCCGTGGGGGGTGATCAAGGGACAGCTGCTGCGCAACCTGCGCTGGTGGCGCGACCGGCCGATCCTCGACAACGGGCTGCTCAGCATCGGGTACGCCTACGCGCAACCCACGCTGGCCGAGCAGTACAACGCGCCCGGCTCGCCGTACTGGGCGATGAAGGCGTTCCTGCCTCTCGCGCTGCCCGAGACCCACCCCTTCTGGACCGCCGCGGAGGCCCCCGCGCCCGCGCTGGCCGAGGTCTCGACGCAGCCGCACGCGGGGGCGGTGTTGATGAGGGCGGAGCGCGGGCGGCACGTGGTGGCGCTGGCCTCCCGGCAGCACCACTCCTGGGTACGGCACGGCGGGCAGAAGTACGCGAAGTTCGCCTACTCCTCCCACTTCGGCTTCAGCGTGCCCGCCGGGGGATCGGGGCTGGAGCACGGCGCGCACGACAGCATGCTGGCCCTGAGCGACGACGGCATCCACTACCGGGCGCGCGAGGCGCCGCTCGACCACTTCCTGACAGGCGGGCGGCTGTACTCCCGCTGGCAGGCCGCGCCCGACGTCGAGGTGGAGACCTGGCTGATCGCCCGGCCGCCGTGGCACGTCCGCGTCCACCGGCTGCGCACCGGGCGGCGCCTGCACTCCGCGGAGGGCGGCTTCGCCATCGACCGCGACCTGCCGCTTGACCGGCGCGCCGAGCTCGGGATGGCCGGCGCCAGGGGAGCGGCGGGTCTGTCGGCCGTCCACGACCTGGGCGCCGCACGCCCAGGGAACCTGGTCGAGGCCCTTCCCGGGACCAACGTGATGGCCCGGAGGACGTTCATCCCGACGCTCGTCGCCGAGCACCCGCCCGGGGAGCACCTGCTCCTCACCGCCGTGCTCGGGCTCGTCGACGACCCCTCGGGCGGGTGGCCGGATCCGCCCGCCGTGCCGGATCTGACAGGAGGTCTCCCATGAGACGGTTACTGCTCGCCGCGGCCCTGCTGCTGGCGGCGTTACCCGCGACCACACCCGCGACCACCGCACACGCAGACGCCCGGACGCACCTCTACGTCGCCCCCTACGGCAGCGACGAGGGCCGGGGGACGGCCGCCCGGCCGTTCAAGACCCTGCAGCGAGCCCGCGACGCCGTCCGCGCCGTCACCGCCGACACCGACGTGGTCGTGCACGTCAGGCGGGGCGACTACCACGTCGACGCGCCGATCGAGTTCACCGCGCAGGACTCGGGGCGCGCCGGGCACCAGGTCACCTACCGCGTGTGGGGGGGACCGCCCGGATCCGCCCGGTTCATCGGCGGGCAGCGGGTGACCGGCTGGACCCGGTACAAGGGCGACATCTGGCAGGCCAAGGTCGGCCACCACTTCGACACGCTCTATGAGGACGGCGTCCGCTCGATCAAGGCCCGCACCCCCAACCTCGACCCCGGCGACCTGGTCACCGCCCGCGCCCACTGGTGGGTGGGCGAGACCGGCGACCCGTCGTTCACCGTGCTGCACTACAAGCCCGGCGACTTCGACCCGACCGGCTGGGACCTGCGCGACGCGCAGCTGCGGATCTGGCCGCGCGCCAACTGGTTCGAGGAGCACCAGCCTATCGCCTCCGTCGACCCCGCCGCGCACACGATCACGCTGAAGAATGAGACGCGGCACCCCATCGGGCAGCCCAACTACCCCTCCCGCTTCTACGTGCAGGGCATGCTGAGTGCACTCGACCAGCCGGGCGAGTTCCACTACGACAGCACGGCCGGCGTCCTGTACTACTGGCCGCGCCACGGCCTCGGCGACGTGATCGCGCCGCGGACCAGGACGATCCTGAGCCTCAACGGCGTGCATGACGTGACCTTCGACGGGCTCGGGTTCGAGGACACCGACTTCACCGACTTCTACCGCCACGGCTACCCGGTCGAGAACGGCTCGGGGGAGAACCACCGGTACGCCATCTACGACCGGCAGATCGAGATGGCGCCCAACCGTACCGGCATGATCTTCATGACCGACACCGCCAACGTCACGATCACCCGCTCCCACCTGCGCAACTCCGGCCACTCGGCGATCTACGCGCTGTTCGCCAACCACGACGACAGGATCGAGTCCAACCTCATCGAGCACACCGGCTATGCGGGCGTGTTCTTCGAGGGCCGCTATCCGGGCGAGGGCGACGTGCTCACCCGCAACGTGCTCGCCAACAACCTGATCCACGACGTGGGCGAGCTGATCGGGCACGGCGCCGGATACATCCTCATGCAGTCTTCGCACAACGAGATCTCCAGCAGCGAGATCTACAACTCGCCACGCTTCGGCACCTATCTGGCCGGATATCGCGACATCCCCAACCAGGACTTGTACACCCGCGACAACACGGTCAGGAACCTCAACATCCACGACGTGATGCAGGACAGCCGCGACGGCGCCGCCGTCTACACCTTCGGCACCAGCACCTCCTCGACAGAGCCGTTTCAGGTCAACACCTACGACCAGATCGCGGTCAACTACGCCTACAGCCACCCCGAGGCCAGCAACTCCCAGGCCCAGGCCAGCTCCCACCCGGCCGCCGTCTACCTGGACGAGGGCACCTACGGCTCCCAGGTCAGCAACGTCAAGGCGGAGAACATCCAGCGCGACCCGGTCTTCAAGACCAACAAGAGCGCCGGTGTGGTCACCAACTCCAGCTGGCAGCCCGGCTTCGACGAGTCCAAGCTCGACTACCCGAACATCGGGCTGCGAGCCG
Source organism: Planotetraspora sp. GP83 (assembly GCF_041262585.1). Taxonomy (NCBI): domain Bacteria; kingdom Bacillati; phylum Actinomycetota; class Actinomycetes; order Streptosporangiales; family Streptosporangiaceae; genus Planotetraspora; species Planotetraspora sp. GP83. The sequence continues at coordinate 248,705 of NZ_JBGCBZ010000001.1, forward strand.
ACTTCCCGTACGGCGCGCTCAGGATCGACGCGGGAAGCAGCACGGACCAGCAGTTCCTGCACGGCGCCCGGGCCACCGCCCCCGGGATCGCGGCGCCGTACGGCACGTACCGGCACGGGGCGTTCTCCTACCGCCTGCCCGCGCCCAACGGCACCTACGCCGTCGGCCTCACGTTCCTCGACCCGCTCTCCGACGCGGCCGGGCAGCGCGTCTTCTCCGTCACCGCCGAGGGCCAGACCGTCATCCGCGACCTCGACGTCTACCAGGTGGCGGGCCACCACCCGGTGGACCGGTGGGTCCGGGTCACCGTGACCGACGGGCAGCTCGACCTGGCCTTCACCCCGACCACGGGAGAGGCGCTCGTCAGCGCCATCGCCGCCATCTCGCGGTGACCGATGTACGGCAGGCATCACCGCAGCGTATGCCTGCCGTACATCTCAGCACTCGATGACCTTGACCGCGACCGATCCAATCGTCCAGGGTTGGTCAATGGGGACCCTCATCAAGGAGCAGGTCGACGGCCTGGTGTCCGCCGTCCACAAGGGCACGGGCTTCGCCGGATGGCGCGGCGGGCCGATCGCTACGTTCGGCGACAGCCGCGACAGCGGTCCGCTCTGGGCGGTCCGATGAGGGCGGACGACCCCGGCGTGGTGCTGGCGATGTTCCCCAACCTGCCGGCGAAGCTCTTCCGAGGGGAGTGCGGAGATCGGCTTCGCGCGCTTGCCGGTGGCGATCCCGAACCGCCCCTCACCTCGTTCACCTCCGAAGCCGACCTCGAACGGCTGAGCCGGGCCCGGATCCTGCTGACCGGGTGGGGAAGCCCGGTGATCGACAAGACGGCGCTCGCCCATGCGCCCCATCTGGTGGCCGTCGTCCACACCGCCGGGACGGTCAAGAGCCATGTCACCCCGGCCGTCTTCGAGCGGGGCGTCGTGGTCAGCTCGGCGGCGGACGCGAACGCGATCCCCGTCGCCGAATACACCCTCGCGGTGATCCTGCTGGCCAACAAGGCCGTGCCGGCCCTCGCGAGGGAGTACCACGCACGCCGGGCGGCGATGAACCTGGTCGAGGAGTTCCCCGACATCGGCAACTACGGCAAGACCGTCGGCCTGATCGGGGCTTCGCGGATCGGCAGACGGGTGGCCGGGCTTCTCCGGCCGTTCGACCTCGATGTGCTGATCAGTGATCCGTACCTCGACGAGGAGGGTGCGGCGGCGCTGGGCGCGCGCAAGGCAGGCCTGGAGGACCTCTTCCGGGCGTCCGACATCGTCTCGCTGCACGCTCCGGCGACCGAGGAGACCCGGGGCATGGTCACCGCGTCGCTGCTCGCCGCCATGCGCCCGGGAGCCACGTTCATCAACACCGCCCGGGGGTCGCTCGTCGACCAGGACGCCCTCGTGGCAGAGTTGCGCCGGGGCCGGATATCGGCCGTTCTCGACGTCACCGCGCCGGACGTCACGCCGGCGGACTCGCCGCTGTGGGATCTTCCCAACGTCATCCTCACGCCGCACGTCGCCGGCTCCCTGGGCACCGAGCTGGCCCGGATGGGTTCGCAGGCCATGGACGAGGTGTCGCGGGTCATCGAGGGCAGGCCGCTGCACCACGCCGTTCACCTGGCCGCCCTGCCGGTAACGGCCTGAGGAACGAGCGCTCGGTGGTCACGACTGTGCCGGGCGGTCCATCCGCTCGCACAAGCTCAGCGGCTGCGTCGCCATGAAAGTCTCGCCTGCCCGCCGGGAGTTCGCCTCGTTCGATCCGCTCTCGCAGGATCGAGGCGAGCTCCTCGCGAAGGAACGGGTGTGGAACGTGGTGGAACGTGGTGGAACGCCCTGTCAGTGAGGAGGTGAGTGCCTCCGCCGAAGGGATGGGCGAGATGAGATTTCTGAACCATTGGAGTGCAGTGGTCCTGGGCGTGGCGACCGCCGGGGTCCTGCTGTTTCCGAGCGTCGCGCAGGCTGCCTCGGGAAGCGAGGTCGGGGTTGGGGTCGGGCCGACCGACACCTCACGAGGGCTGCCGCCGGGGATTACGTCGATATTGCCGTTCCCGTTCTCGGCCGGCGACTGCGAGCAGCTGGGGTTCGGTTCCAGCGATCCTGAGCGGTCGGAGGTCCGCCTGGACAGGCCAGACGCCAGCGGCAGGTCCCGCATCACGTGGGACGCCCACACCTACACGCGGCATACGAACAACGCCGATATCTGGCACGGGAAGTTCGTCTTCAGGACGGCGTTCGGCACTCCGGTGCTCACGGTCGGCCCCTTCGACTCGGTGGCGATGAGTGTGCCGTTCCGCACCTACTCGACCGTACGAAGCACGCCGGTCGTCATCGATCCCGCGCTGTTCGGCACCATCACGAAGGTCGACTGGCTCGGCGACTGCTAACAAATCGCCCCCGAGTTCCTCTGGGTTTCTTCGGCCTCTCTAGTTGCAGGACCTGGGCATTTCTGCTGGCGCTCGGGCTTCTTAAGGGTGTTGATGGGACTTCGGAATTCTGAAGTCCCATCGTCCTGGTTGTTCGGCTTGCTGTGATGGTGAAGGCGAGGTGGCCAGGGTGACCACGGCCTTGGGGAACATCGGTACAGCGGTTATCGGTGAGAACGATCATGGTCGGCTAGCACTGATCCACTTCGCCGCTGGGGTTCGTGATGACGACGACGGTCACGAGACCTGCATCGGACTGCCAGGTGGCGGTAACCCCGCCCACCCTGGCTCGCTAACGGCCACTGGCCGTTCGGTTGCTGCTCACCGCCCCGTGGCGGAGTTCGTATGGCGGGCGGTGGATCTGCCGGAAGGAACCGCGGCGATGCCGTGCTGTCCCGTGAAGCCGTGGCGAGTTGCTGGTGCTGGTGCTCTAGCGCTTGGCAGTCATGATGGCTGAACTTCGTCGAAGAGGGCGAGGGCTTCGGTGGGGTCCGGGCTTACGAGGCGTTCCAGACCGGCCGTCGTGATCTTCGCCCACCTGCCGGCCCGTGCCCACATCTGTTCCTCGAAGGCGCGGACGGCCTCGTCCAGATCGCCAGGGCCGGGGGCGGCGGCGACGGACTCGGCGAGTTCGGCGCCTTCCAGCATCGCGAGGTTCGCGCCCACCCCCAACGGGGGCATCAGGTGGGCGGCGTCGCCCAGTAGCGTCACCCCGGGGACGTGGGCCCAGGTGTGGGACACGGGCAGGACGTAGAGGGGGCGGTGGACGAAAGCGGTGCCGTGGCGGAGGAGGTCGAGGACGGGAGCGGCCCAGCCGTCGAACAGAGCCAGCAGGCTTGATCGCACGGCCTCGACGTCGGCCAGGTCCAGGCCCGCGCGCCGGTTCAGGCCCATATGCCGGTCCAGGTTCGTGTGCCAGTCCAGCGGCGCGCGGAACTGGGCGTACACCTTGACGTGGCCGCCGCTGTTGCGCTGGGCGACGAGGCCGCGGTTCACGCCGTACACAGCCATGGAACCGTCGCCGATCAGCCGGGCGAGGTCGGGGTGGCGGGTGTCGACGTCGTCCAGGGAGGTCTCGACCAAGGTGACGCCGGTGTAGTGCGGCGTCGCGGACGAGATTGCCGGGCGGACCCGGGACCAGGCGCCGTCCGCGCCGATCACGAGGTCGAACGTCTCCTGTCGCCCGTCCGCGAAACGGACCAGCACGCCGTCCCGGGTCCCCGGCACTATCTCCGTCACGCCCCGCCCCCACTGAACATCGAGGGGGCCGAGCAGCAGGTCACGGAGTTGCCCCCGGTCGATCTCGGGATTGGCCCGGTCACCCGGACGGGGTTGCCAGTCGCGGAGGACGGTCCCGTCCGCGTCCAGGATGCGCATGGCCTGCCCCTCGGGACGGGACAGCGCCTGGAACTCCGCCAGCAGCCCCGCCTTGCCCAGCGCGAGCTGGCCCATCCTTTCGTGCAGGTCGAGCGTGCCGCCCGGGGGACGGGCGTCGGGGGCGGGATCGCGTTCGAGGATGGTGACGGGGTGACCGTGGCGGTGCAGGACGCGGGCGAAGGTGAGGCCGGCGGGGCCGCCCCCAATCACGGCGATACGGTGTCTCATGACGATACAGTGTATTTAGTGATTACGATGTATCGCAACAGTACGATGTAACCATGACTGTGTGGGACCGGCCGGAGCCGCCGACTCGCCCCGTGCCGCTCGACCGGGAGCGAATCGTTGCCGCCGCCATCGCGCTGGCCGACGAGGGCGGGCTGGAGGCGGTGTCGTTGCGCAAGGTCGCCGCCCGGCTGGACGCCGGCCCGATGCGGCTGTACGGATACATCTCCACCAAGGAGGAGCTGTTCGACCTCATGGTGGACGAGGTCTACGCCGAGATCCTCCCCGAGGAGCAGCCCGGCGACTGGCGGGAGGTGCTGCGCATCCGCGCCCACCGCACCAGGCAGGCCACCCTCCGTCACGAATGGCTGGCCGACCTGCTCGGCGGCCGCCCGACCCTGGGCCCAAACGCCCTCGCCGTGACTGAGGCCACGCTGGCCGCCCTCGACGGCCTCGCCGCCCTCGACACCGTCCTGCGCGCCGTGGAGACCGTCAGCGCCTACTTCACTGGCGCGATCAGGCGCGAGATCGCGAACCTGCGGGCCGAGCGCGCCACGGGCCTGTCCAAGCGCGACTGGCAGCGCGCCTCCGGCCCGTATGTGAGGAGGATGCTGGCCACGGGCCGCTTCCCGGCGCTGGCCAAGGCCGTGCACGATGGCACGGAGGTGGACGCCGAGGCGTCCTTCGCGACCGGCCTGGACTGGGTCCTCGACGCCGTGGCCGCCAAACTCGCCCGGCCGCCGGCGTGACGCTCAGGATTTCCAGGTGACATCCGTGGCACCGCATGACGCCGCCAGACTGCGCACCTACCTGCTCGACTGGTTCAGAGGCAAGCTCTGACGCCGGACGACCGGGCGGCGCTGGAAGGGCTGCGCCATCTGCAGATTCCGGGCGATCGCCAGCAGCGTCGCCGTCCGGCGCGGCTCGACCAGCCGGTCCAGCGCCGGTGCCTTGCTGGCCGCCCCGTACTTGGCCAGGGTCTTCATCCGCCGCACCGGAACCTTCGACACCGTGACCCGGCCCAGAAGGCGGCCAGGTTGTCCACCCGCTGCAGCGCCCGCACCATCTCCGTCCCTGACGTGCGCTTGGTGCCTGCCGCAGCTTCTCCAGCTCCGAGATGCGCTCCAGGAGCACCGCGCTCAGGGTGAATTTCACGATTTCCCCGCCTTCGTCAGGGGGAAACGTCGTATCCAGGCTCGCGCGGGCGCTTTGGGGCTCGCCCGGGAGGCGCGTTCGACTGGACTATGAAAGGTTCTTTGGTGGTGATCAGCCACACCGCCGGGATGACGCCATGCTCGCCCACGTCGGTGGCAAGCTCACGGCTGTAGACGTTGAGCGCCGCCTTTTGCCGCCGCGTACGGGGCCTCGGACGGCTGCGGCACGCGGAAGCACTGAGGCGAGGACCGGATCCCCTGCCGGCCGTCGTGGTCACGACCGTCTCCTTGCAGGACCGCGAGGGTGTGTTCCGCATCAACGCCGCGCTGCCCGAGGCGTTCTCCACGATCACCCTGGTGTGGGCCGGCGACTCGCCGTAGCTTCGGGAGTTCCGGGCCTATCCGTGGTCTGGACTTGGTTGGGCGGTGTCGTTTGAGGTTGTTTCGGGTTTGGTGTGGAGGACTTCGCGGGCCTGTTCGGCGGCGCGGGTGATGCTTTCGCTGATGAAGTCGAGGAAGCGGGCGATGTTCTCCAGGCGGGTGGCGGCGGGGGTGTGGGGGCCGAGGATGGCGACGCCTTGGCGTGCGGTTTCGACGAGCTGGTCGTTGGATCGGGCGCCGGCGATCGTCGCCTGGTAGAAGAGTTCGTCGTCGACGACGTAGCGGTCGCGGCGGCGTTCGTCGCGTTCTCGGCGGACGAGGCTCTGGCTCTCCAGGAAGGCGATCGCTTTGGAGATGGACGCCGGGCTGACCTGGAGGCGCTGGGCGAGCTGGGACGCGGTGAGGCTGCCCGCGTCGGTGGTGAACAGGCAGGTCAGCACCCGGGCCGTCATCTTGGTCAGGCCCGAAGCCATGAGGACGGTGGTGAGCGTCTCCTCGTACTCGGCCACGGCCTCGGCGTCGCGTCCGTGCGGCTGGGGGACTGACCCCGCCCCTCGGGAGGGGGCGGGCCTGCGCCGGTGGGCGCGGCGTTCGGTGGCGCGGTGGGCCAGGTCGGCGCGGTAGGCGGTGGGGCCGCCGTTGCGCATCACCTCACGCGTGATGGTCGAGGTCGGACGGTCGAGGCGTCGGGCGATCTCGGCGTAGGGGAGGCTGTCGGCCAGCCCCAGCGCGATCTGCTGGCGTTCCTGCTGGGTGAGCCTGCCTCCCGGCATCGCGATCTCCTTGGTGATCCTTCATGGTGGTCCCTGATCCCCCCACTATAGCGTTCACTTCTCATCCATTGCAATGATCATAGCAGTTGTCGTTGCGTTACTTTCCACACCATTGCAACAGTTTCTGCCATCTACCTGCGTGGATATCGATTTTGTGCAACATGTGTGTTGCCACTATCTGGAAAGCAACGTAGCGTTTCCGGTGTCGGAAACAACGAACGAGCACGGGAGAGCACGATGCAGAAGTTCGACACCCCCGCCCCGATCTCCGCCGTCCTGGACATCCCCGCCGGACGCATCCAGTTCATCGCCGCAGACCGCGCTGACACCACCGTCGAGGTCCTGCCCGCCGACCCCTCCAAGAGCCGCGACACCAAGACCGCTGAGCAGACCACCGTCGCCTACGCCGACGGCGTCCTGCGGATCACGGCCTCGACCCCCAACAACCAGCTCTTGGGCCCCTCCGGATCCCTGGAGGTCACCGTCCAGCTGCCCGCCGGCTCCCGCATCGAGGCCAAGGCCGCCAGCGCCGAGCTCCGCGGCGTCGGACGCCTCGGAGACGTCGCCTTCGAAGGCGCGTACCGCCAGATCAAGATCGACGAGGCCGCGAGCGTCCGCCTCACTGCGATCGACGGCGACGTCGAGGTCGGCCGGCTCAACGGCCCCGCGGAGATCAGCACCGCAAGGGGCGACATCCGGATCACCGAGGCCGTGCGCGGCACGGTCGTGCTCCGCACCCAGTCCGGCGACATTTCGGTCGCCGCCGCCGCCGGCGTCTCGGCCGCCCTGGACGCCGGCACCGGCTACGGCCGCATCAGCAACGCCCTCAAGAACGATGGCACCGCCGAACTCGACATCCGCGCCACCACCTCCCACGGCGACATCACCGCCCGCAGCCTCTAAGGAGCAGAACCAGGACTATCCGGCCGGGCCCACCGCGATCGAGATCCTGTCGGTCGTCGCCGAGGACACGGCCGTCCGTCCCGAGGGGCCTGTGATCCACGTGCAGGGCCTGGAGAAGCCGTACAAGACACCTAACGTGACCAGGTGGAACACATGACGAAGAACAGCACTTCCTCGACCAGTTCGAAGTGGACCGGCATGATGCCGGTTGACGATACGGCCCTGGCCGTCACCGACACCGGCGGTCCCGGTATCCCTGTGGTCTACCTCAATGGCCAGTTCGCCACCCAGGGGTACTGGCGGCGGGTCATCGCTGAACTGGGGACGGGCTGGCGGCACATCACCTACGACGAGCGGGCCCGCGGCAAATCGAAGCGTTCGGCGGACTATTCCTTCGAGGCAGCCGTCCGGGATGTCGATGCCGTTCTCGCGGCCAGGAGTGTGGACCGAGCGCTGGTGGTGGGCTGGTCCTACGGGGCGTTCGTCGGGGCGCACTGGGCCAGCCGGAATCCGGACCGTGCCTTGGGCGCGGTCCTGGTCGACGGCGCGTTCCCGTACGACTGGCTCGACGAGGCCATGGAGCAGCGGATCCGGAAGCTGTTCCGGCGGTTGGGCTGGTTCCTGCCGCTGCTGCGCCCGACGGGCCTGGCCCCGCGGATGACCGCCGAACAGCAGGCGAACAGCAACATCGAGCTCGGCAGGCTCTCCCGCGAGCGCGAGCTGGGCCCCGTGCTGGACAACATCACCGTCCCGGTGCGGTATGTGGTCGCTTCGGGGACGTCCTTCGGAAGCCGCGGTGATGAGCAGGAACGGATACGCACCAGCCTCGATACGGTGACCGCCCACAACCCGAACATCCAGATCGGCGCGAAGGTCGCCAGCAACCACGGTGCGCTCCTCAAAAAGGACTTCCCGGCCATCGCCGAGGCCGTACGCGAGGTCGCCGCCCTCGACCGCGGGGGGCAATGAAGACACGACCAGCGGACTGACGACAACTACACGTCCTCGCCACCATGCCCTGGGCGCGGAGCTGGGCGACGGCGGCGTCGATTGTTCCCCAAGGCCGGCGTAGGCGTCGTCGTTCAGCGTCCGATGAGCTCGATGAGGTTTCCCTCGAGGTCCTTCACGTAGGCGTACCGGGTTCCCTGCCGGCTGGCGTTCGCCGGAGGGGACACCGGTTCCGCCCCCGCCGAGGTGATCGCGGCGAAGGCGGCGTCGAGATCGGCGGTGGCCAGGCCCCAGTGGCTGTAGCTCTGGACACCGGCGGCGTCGTAGGCGTCGGCGAAGCTTTGCGGCGAGGAACCGGCGCGTTCGGTGAGTTCGATCCGGGTGCCGCCGGGCCCGCTGAGAACCGCCAGGCGCATCCCGGACTCCGGCCACTCGACGTGGTACTCCTCGACCAGGCCGAACGCACGGCAGTAGAAGTCCCGCTGAGCGTCGAGGTCGGCCACGGAAAGACTGACGTGGTGGAACGTGAACGTTGCCATGGCGGTCCCTCCTCAGCGGGTGGTGTAGCCGCCGTCGACCGGCAGCGCGATCCCGGTGACATAGCTCGAGCGGTCCGAGCAGAGCCACACCACCGCGTCGGCGATCTCGCTCGCCTGGGCGATCCGGCCGATCGGGTGGGCCGCGATCCGGGCCGCCATCAGCTCGGGGCTGCGGCCCGTGGCGACCAGCGGGGTCTCGACGAGTCCCGGGGCGACCGCGTTGACGCGTATGCCGTCGGCGGCGTAGTCGAGTGCGGCGGCCCTGGTCAGGCCGACCGCGCCGTGCTTGGCCGCGACGTACCCGGCGACACCGGGCACGCCGACAAGGCCGGCGCCGGAACCCACGTTCACGATCGAGCCGAAGCCCTGCTCGCGCATCTGCCGCAGCTCGTACTTCATCGACAGGAAAAGGCCGCGCAGGTCGATGTCGACGAGCCGGTCGAACTTTTCGGTGGGGTAGTCCGCGAGTGGCTTGAGGTCGTCACCGCCACTGTCGCCCGCGCTGTTCACCCCGAAGTCCAGCCGGCCGGTGTCACCGACCGCCGCCCGGACCGATTCCTCGTCGGTCACGTCGGCCACGAACAGCCGGGCCCTGCCGCCGGCCGCCTCGATCTCGTCCACGGTCTCGCGGAGCGTGGCCTCGGTGCGGCCGGTGACCGTGACGAGACAGCCCAGCGCCGCCAGCGCCAGCGCGGTCGCCCGGCCGATCCCGGTGCCACCGCCGGTGATCAGCGCGGTGCGGCCATCGAACTCCGGGCTCAACGGACTTCCCCCGCCTGCGCGATCATGTCGAGTGAGAGCTGCCACAGCCGGGCGGCGTGGTCGGGGTCGAGCGCGTAGGCGGCGACGCCCCGGCGGACGCCGGGCCGGTGCGGCTCCGCCTCGTTGCAGTCTTCGAAGTAGCGGCCGGAGACGCCCTCGACCAGGGGGGAGGCGGCCAGCAGCACCGAGGTGGCCGCGCCCTGCTCGACGGTCTTCCAGGACACGTCCGTGCTCGTCGGGTCGAACGACGTCGGCGCGGCGGAGATGTCGCCGATGTAGCGGGACAGGTTGGTGGTGGTGATCCGGCCGGGGTTGAGCGCGTTCACCGCGATCCGGTCGGGGGCCCAGCGCTTGGCGGCCTCGACCGCGAACAGGACGTTCGCGGTCTTGGACTGGCCGTAGGCGAGCCACGGGTCGTAGGGGCGGTGGTCGAAGTGGATGTCGTCAAAGTCGACGTCGCTGTTCACGTGCCCGACCGAGCTGACCGCCACGACGCGGGCGCCGCCGGCCGCGGCGAGCGCGTCGCGCAGGCCGGTGGCGAGGGCGAAGTGGCCGAGGTGGTTGGTCGCGAACTGCAGTTCCCAGCCCTCCGGGGTACGGGTCTCGGGCGGGGCCATGATCCCGGCGTTGTTCACGAGGATGTGCAGCGGTCCGGTCCAGGCGGCGACGAACTCGGCGACCGACGACTGGTCGGCGAGGTCGAGCCGGGCGGCCAGCACCCGGTCGTTACCGGTGGTGGCGATGATGTCCTTGGCGGTCCGGCCCCCGGCCTCGGTGTCGCGGACGGCCAGGGTCACCTCGGCGCCCGCGCCGGCGAGGGCACGGGCGGTCTCGACACCGATCCCGGAGGCGCCGCCCGTGACAACGGCTCTCTTGCCGTTGAGGTCCACTCCGTGGATCACCTCGGCGGCGGTCGACTGGGCCCCGAACGGTGTGGTCACAAGGTCGTTCATGATCATCCTCCCTGGCGACGAGCGCGAAACGCTGCACGCGGCGCTGGTCGCCACAAGTATCCTGTTAACCGGAGACAGCTCCGCTAGTGCTGACAATAAGCGGACCCAGCTCCGCTTGGCAAGTCGCGTACGGAACCCGAGGAGGAACGGTGCCATCCCAGCAGGCCAGGCCGCTGCGGGCCGACGCCCAGCAGAACTACGAGCGGCTCCTGGCGGTGGCCGCGCGAGCGTTCGCCCGCGAAGGGGCGGGAGCCTCGCTCAAGGCCATCGCCCAGGAAGCGGGAGTCGGCATCGGCACGCTCTACCGCCGCTTTCCGACCCGCGAGACGCTCGTGGAGGCGGTGTACCGCAACGAGGTCACCCGGTTGTGCGCCGCCGCGCCGGCCCTGCTGGCACAACTGACCCCCGTGGATGCGCTGCGCACCTGGATGGAGCAGTTCGTCGACTTCATGGCCGCCAAACACGGCATGGCCGACGCCCTGCGGGTGGTCCTCACCTCTGAGGACGAGCGCATGCACACCCGCGCACTGCTCCGTGACGCGCTCGCGACCCTGCTCGACGCCGGCGTCGCCGACGGTGTGATCCGGCGGGGCCTCGATCCCTACGACGTGCTCATGGGTCTCGGCGGGATCACCCTTGTCGCCGAAGACCCCGGCCAGCGCGACCTCGCCCTGCGACTGGTGGGTCTGCTCATCAACGGCGTCCGCCCCTGACGCCCCCCGGTCGATTCTCGGTGGTCAGCGGGGTTCGCTTCGGGCCATGATCGAGACGCGCTCGCCCGAACGGCGGGAACAGGCCTTGGGGAGAATCGGATCGGACTGTGGCGCTACTGAGCTCAGATCTCCTGGGGTAAGCCGGATCGAACGGCAGACCTCCCCAGCGGAGAACCCGGTGATCGGATCGGGGCATCTCCGCACCCGAGAAAGGGGAGCACTCCGGGCGCCGTGAGCGAGCTTGATGAGCACACCGCCAAAGCATGGCTGAGCGCGGCCCTCGACGAGGTCATGCGGGCTACGGACCGAGGTCGTCGGCCACCCGCTTGCGTAGCCGCTTGAGTTCTTCGCGCTCCTGACCGGACAGCCCTCCCGCGTCGGCCTCAGCGGCCCATCACAGTTCAGCCGCGAGTACCGGCGCCAGTTCGGCGCCCGCCTGCGGGAGAACCACCGGAGGGGCGCACGGTGCTTGAGTCGGCGTACGCCGCTCGCCTCCCGTATGACACGCGGTCATGGGCGGAGTTCGGCTTGGCCAAGGAAGTCCCGGATGAGTGCGGTGACCTCGTCGAGCGCGCTTTCCAGGAGGAAGTGACCGCCGTCGAGGAGGTGGATGCGCGCGCTGGGCAGGTCGTCGGCGAAGGCGCGGGCACCCGCGGGCGCGAAGATCTGATCACCCGTGCCCCACACGGCCAGCAGGGGCGGCCGGTGGGCGCGCAGGTATTCGTGCAGGCGCGGGTAGAGCGGCAGGTTGGTGGCGTAGTCCAGGAACAGGTCGAGCTGGATGCGGTCGTTGCCGGGGCGGGAGACCAGGGCGAAGTCGTGGTGCCAGGTGTCGGGGCTGACGAGGGTCGGGTCGGGCACGCCGGTGAGATACTGCCACTTGATCGCATCCAGGGTGAGGGCCTGGCGGATGGCCGTCTCGGTCTCCGGGGTCTGCTCGCGCTGGTAGTCCCAGACGGTCTGCCAGAAGGCGTCGACGAAGCCGGCCTCGTAGGCGTTGCCGTTCTGGGTGATGATCGCGGTGATCACACCGGGATTGTTCAGGGCCAGCCGCCATCCGATCGGAGCGCCGTAATCCTGCACGTAGATGGCGTAGCGGGAGAGGCCGAGGTGGTCGAGCAGGGCGGCGGTCAGGTCGGCGAGCGCGTCGAAGGTGTAGTCGAACTCGTTGGTGGATGGGGCGTCGGACAGCCCGAAGCCCAGGTGGTCGGGGGCGATGACGTGGTAACGGTCGGCCAGCGCCGGGACGAGACCGCGGAACATGAACGAGCTGGTCGGAAAGCCGTGCAGGAGCACCAGAGCCGGCGCGCCGGCCGGCCCGGCCTCGCGGTAGAACAGCTGCCGGCCCTGCACACCGACGTAACGATGATGGACCGCCACCATGACCTACCCCTGAAGATGTCTGCCAGCACGGGCCGCCGTTCTGGCCCCGTCTCGACATGGCTCGGCTCCCTTTCTGACGATGTCGCAACAGTGGAGGGAAGGCAGGCTCGACACGCCGGTAAGGCGCGTCAGCGATTCATAACCGCTGCTCGGAGGGTGGACGCTGATCGGCGCAGCGTAATAAATGCGTCGGGCTGGTCAAAGCCTGCCCCGGCGGGGAGTTCCCGGTCGGCGCCAAGGTGGCGGCCCTGATGGGCGGGCTGGGAGACACCATCAACGGCAGCTACTACGGCGGCAAGGCCAAGTTGGCCGACGAGATCGCCCTCATGCTGCCCGAGCACACGCACTACGTGGAACCGTTCGCTGGGTCCTTGGCCGTGCTCCTGGCGAGGAAGCCGTCTCGGCTGGAGACGGTCAACGACCTGGACCGCGACCTGATGACCTTCTGGAAGGTTCTGCGCGAGCGCCCTACCGAGCTGGCCCGCGTGTGCGCGCTGACTCCGCATTCGCGCGCCGAGCAGGAGTCGGCCTACGGCGATCTGTCCGATCTCGACGAACATCGAACCGCCGCCGACCGTCTTCGCGACGGCTGGGTGCCGCGTGTCGGCGTCGAACAGGTAGGTCTCGACGAATGACGTCCCGACGTACTCGGGCACCGCATCCGACAGCAGCGGGCGGACCCGCGACCAGGCGCCGTCCGCACCGACCAGCAGGCTCGTAGTTACGCTGCTGCCGTCGGCGAAGATCACCTCGTGGCGGCCGCTGCCGAGGCTCCGGGCGCCGGTGACCTTGCGGCCCCACCGGACGGCGCCCTCCGGGAGCGCTTCCAGCAGCATCCGTCGCAGGTCCGCGCGCTGCGCCTCCGGACGGCCGCCCATGCCGTTGTCGGCTTTCTCGAACAGGACGGCGCCGTCCGGGCCCAGAGCACGTATCGCCTGGCGGCCCTCCAGAACGATGGCGCGGAACTCCTCCATCACATCGGCCGCCTCAAGGGCAAGTTGCCCGTTGTAGTCGTGGATGTCGAGCAGCCCACCCTGCGTCCGTGCCTCCGGGGAGGCCTCCGCCTCGTAGACCTCGGCCGGGATGCCATGGACGTGCAGGACGCGGGCCAGAGTGAGTCCGCCGAGCCCGGCGCCGATGATCGTGACGGGGTTCATGATGGCTCCTTCGTGCCAAGGCCGGCGACGCCGACACCCGGGACGAACTGCTGGATACCGCGACTGAAACCGTCATCGCCGCCGCCCTGGCCACCAAGCCTGCCCGGGCTCCGGCCACGCCCGAGGACGAGATCCGCGTCGTCGCACTGGGCCTGTTCGACGCGATCGCCGAACACCAGTGGCTCGCCACGCGGCTGGCCGTCCAGCTCACCCGGAACCCGTGGGGTCCGGTGACCGTGGGGATCTTCGAGAAGATCGGCCGGCAGGTGCGCGCCTTGGGCGTGCCACAAGCCATCTGGTTCGTCGCGGCCTCAACGCTCGTGCACTACATCCTCGGCGCCGTCAGCCAGACCCGCATCGACGGGGACACCTCAGGCGTCGAGACCGACGCGGACCGCGAGAAGTTCCTCGAGGCAGCGTCGATGGCGTGGCAGGAACTCGACCCCGCCGACTACCCGTTCATGCACGCCATCAGCGGCCAGATGCGCGAGCACGATGATCGCGAGCAGTTCCTCGCCAGCATCGCCCTCATCCTCGACGGCATTACCAACCTCCGCTAGCCCACCGAACTCAATGGTGATCGACTCATCGGCGGCCGCCATCGCTACTGCTCAACGGCCTGCCGGGGCCGCGCATCGGATAACGACACGATCGTGAACTACTCCGGTCCGCCAGGCTGCGCTCCACCTCCGCCCAGCGCCAGCCGCTTGGCGACGTCCAGCCGTACCTCAACGCCGTTTGGGGCTCATGACACGTTTTCTTACCGGCACCCCCTACGAGCACGCGTGGATGATCCGGGGACGACTATGGCATCTGTAGCTCGGTAAACGTGACGGTGTCAGTGGGCCTGTCCAGCATCAGGAACGCAGTTCCGGATGTGTAAAATGAGCGCCCTGACCGGTGTTCCGATACGTGCGGCGGCTAGCGCGGTAGGCGCAGTCCTGCGATGAGGAGTTCAACCAGTCGACGTGCGTCGTAGCGGGGATTGTTGTCCGCGCCGATGCAGAGGTTCCCGACGCCGCGCATGAGTTCGTAGGCATCCATGTCGGAGCGGATCTCGCCGGCGACGGCTGCGGCTTCGAGTAGCTGGGCGCACACGGGCACGAGCCGGTCGATGAAGTAGGCGTGCAGCGTGTCGAAGCCGGCGTCGTCCGACTGCAGCACGGCAGCGAGTCCGTGCTTGGTGACCAGGAAATCAACGAACAGGTTGATCCATCGCCCTAGTGCGGCGTGAGGAGTCGCGCTGCTCGCCAGCAGGGCTGGACCGGCCTCGGCGCAGGCCTCGACCTGGTGCCGGTAGACGGCAAGGATGAGATCCGCTCGCGTCGGGAAATGGCGGTAGATCGTGGCCACCCCGACTCCCGCCCTGGCCGCGATGTCGCGCACCGGCGCTTCGACGCCTGAGATCACGAAGACCGCGGCGGCGGCGTCGAGCAGCGTCCTCTCGTTGCGCCGGGCGTCGGCCCGCTTGCGCGGGGCTGCATGCCCTGCGCCCCCGTAGCTGTCGTTCACCGCGCCGCTCCCTCCGTTACTGAGCATTGCCAAACGGAACAACGTTCCCTATCGTTATCGGAACAAGGTTCCGTTTGCTCATGATGCCAGAGCAGGGGCCGACAACCAAGCCACGCATCGCTACCACGCTTCACCCGCAGTGGAGGACACACGGTCATGCAGTACCGCACCTTGGGCCGCACCGGTGTGCAGGTCAGCTCCCTCGTGCTCGGCGCGATGAACTTCGGCAAAATCGGACGCACCACCCAGGACGAGGCCACCGCTATCGTCGACGCCGCCCTTGAGGCCGGGATCAACCTCATCGACACCGCCGACAGGTACAGCGACGGCGAGTCGGAAGAGATGGTCGGCAAGGCCATCGCCGGCCGCCGCGAAGACATCGTGCTGGCCACGAAGGCGAGCATGCCGATGGGCGACGAGCGCAACCATCAGGGCAGTTCGCGCCGCTGGTTGGTCACCGAGTTGGACAACAGCCTGCGCCGCCTCGGCGTCGACCACGTCGATCTCTACCAGATCCACAGGTGGGACCCGACAACCAGCGACGAGGAGACGCTGTCGGCTCTGACCGACCTACAGCGCGCGGGAAAGATTCGCTACTTCGGCTCCTCGACCTTCCCGGCGTACCGTCTCGTGCAAGCCCAATGGGCCGCCCGAGACAACCATCTGAGTCGTTACGTCACCGAGCAGCCCAGCTACTCGATCCTGCAGCGCGGGATCGAGACCCACGTACTGCCCGTGACCGAGCAGTACGGGCTCGGTGTGCTGGTGTGGAGCCCGTTGGCCTCGGGCTGGCTGTCGGGCGCGATCCGCGAGGGCCAGGAAATCGCCACCAACCGCTCGACGTTCATGCCGCAGCGCTTCGACACCTCCATTCCGTCCAACCGCGCCAGGCTCGACGCAGTCGAGCAGCTGGCGAAGGTCGCCGACGAGGCCGGTCTGACGATGATCCAGCTCGCGCTCGGTTTCGTGACTGCGCACCCGGCCGTGACCAGCGCGATCATCGGCCCCCGCACGCTGGACCACCTGCACTCGCAGCTCGCCGCCGCAGACACGGTGCTCTCCGCCGACATCCTTGACGCCATCGACGCGATCGTCGCACCCGGCATCGACCTTGCCGCACAGGAAAAGTTTGATACTCCGCCCGCCCTGCTCGACCCATCGCTACGCCGCCGCCGGCGTTAGCGGCGTTCCCTCCGGGACCCCTGGCGCGGACGAACTCGCCGCTCGCCTCACCCCAAGCTGATCATTGCGATCAGGCGTATTCCGGGACGGCCCATGAGCGGCCTGGTCTTGTGCCGGCGGGCAGCCGGACCTGTCTCGGGTTCGTCCCAGGCGGCGCCGCCAACGATCTTCTCCCGACTGTCTTCCCTCCCATGTCACAGATGGCCGGGCTGTCTCGTCTCGGGTCTCAGAGACAGGTTCTGGAATCAGGAGGGTGATGGTCATGCGGGTGTTCGTGGCAGGTGGGAGCGGGGTCCTGGGGCGGCGGCTGGTGCCGCAGCTCGTGGCCCGGGGCCACCAGGTGACGGCTACGACGACGAGCGCGGCCAAGCTGGACTTGCTGGCGCGGCTGGGCGCCGAGGCGGTCGTGATGGACGGGCTGGACGGGCTGGACGCGGTGTCGGTCGGTGAGGCCGTGGCGGCCGCCCGGCCGGACGCGATCGTGCACCAGATGACCGCGATCTCCATGGCGCACGCCGGCAAGCCCGATATCAAACACCCGGACCGGTGGTTCGCCACCACCAACCGGCTGCGCACCGAGGGGACGGACCACCTGCTGGCCGCGGCCGAGGCGACCGGCGTATCCCATTTCGTCGCGCAGGGCTACGCCAGTTGGAACGGCATCCGCGAGGGCGGATGGGTCAAGACCGAGGAGGACCCGCTGGACCTGATGGAGGGGACGGCGGCACACGCGGGGATGGAGGCGATGCGCCACGTCGAGGACGTGGTCCTCAAGGCCGGCGGCGCAGTCCTGCGGTACGGCGCGTTCTACGGGCGACGATCCCGAGATCGAGACGGCTTTCCATATCCAAGCGGAACCGTCCGTACGGGTGGGCGTGCGCCCAGAACAGCGGCGGCAAGGCACGCCGGTCTTCGTCGGTGAGCTGTTCGTGCCGAGCGGGATCTTCTGGCGGCAGGATTACTTGCGAGAATTAGCAATCTCCCAAGTTATTCGTCATCTCAGAAGCGCAACAGATCTCTGTTTCCGGATTCCGATTTCCAGAAATCCAGAAAATGGCTACGATCATGGTGTGACGATGTCTGTGGGGACGACGGCGTGTAAGCACTGCGGCGGGGCGATCGAGCAGCGGACCGGGCGGGGGAGACCTAAGGAGTACTGCCCCGAGGGCGACTGCCAGGCGGCGGCGAAGCGGGAGCGCGAGATGCGCCGAGCCACCCCCGGCCTCGAGGGCGCGCTGGCCCGGGTCGAGGACCTCTACGAGCGCATGGAGAAGGGCCTCTCGGCGGCCATCGCGCCGCTGGCGCAGGTGCTGTCGGAGGAGCTGAGCCCGGCCGGCGTGGAGGCGAAGCTGAGCGCGATCCAGGCCGAGACGCACACCCGCGTCGCCATCGCCCGCACGGAGCGGGAGCAGGCCCTGGAGCAGGTACGGCTGGCCCGCGCGGCGACGGAGGAGGCCAGACGGGAGGCCGAGGACATGCGGCGCCTGGTCGAGGAGGCCAACGCCGAGCGGGACACGGCATTCGCCGACGCCGAGACGGCGCGCGAGCAGGCGCTCGCCGCGCTGCGGGAGGCGGCCACCACCGAACGGCGGGCCCGGCAGGAGGCCGAGGACGCCCACCGGAGGGCCGCTTCGGCCGAGGCGGCCCGAGACCAGGCCACACGTGAGCTCGCCGAGCGGATGGAGAAGGCCGCAGCCGAGGTCGGCGAGGCGACGGCGCAAGCCGTACAGGCAGGTCAGGAGCGGGACCAGGCACAGGCGGAGGCCGCGAGCGCCCGGGAGCAGGCCGAACTGGCCCGGCGGGCGCACCGCGAGGCGGAGCAGGCGAGCGCCGCCGCCGTCGCCCGCGCCCAGGCGGCCGAGGCGGAACGCGACCGCTCGGTGTCACGCGCGGAGGCCGAACGGGACCGCGCCGTCGCGCTCGCCGAGGCCGAGCGGGATCGGGCGCTCGCCCGCGCGGAGGCGGCTGAGGCGGGCCGCGCGGTGGCAGTCGCGGACGCGGCCCGGGCCACGGCCGAGGCGGCTCAGGCCGTGTCCCGGGAACAGGCCGCCGCCGATGAGGCGGAGCGCGCGGCAGGCGAGGCCCGTACGGCTGCCACGGACCGGGAGCGGATCCAGGCGGAGCTGGCCCTGGAGCGCGCTCGCCTCGCCGACCTGCGGGCCCAGCTCGATGTGGCCAGAGGCGAGGCGGCCCAGCTTCGCGAGCGCGCCGTCACCGCCGAGTTGCGCCTGAACGACCGTGTTTAGGCCGCCGACATCCGCCGCATCTACGGGCTCGAGAGGGAAGCCCTCGGCGTCCTGGCGATCGAATCCCCTTCGTGTAGATATGAGCGAGTCGAAGGACTATGACGTGGCCATGCCGTCTCAGGCGTGCGCGCGGGACATCTCCCATGGCACCTGCGGAAGGACCTCGCCGGTCTCAAGCAGCGACTTGAGGTTCGCCAACACGGCCGGCCATCCGTGCGAGATGCCGTTGAGCATCTCCTGGTTGGGCAGGTTCTCGTGGGTCACGGTGAGGCGGACGATGTCCTGGTGTGGTTCGACGAGAAACGTGACAACCGACGGTTCTCTTGGCGATTCGGCTCCAGGGGCGTCGTCGAAGGTGATGACCAGGCGTGTCGGGGGGGCGGCCTCGATCACTCGACCGACGCCATCGACGACGCCTGATCCGTCGACACGTCGGTGCTCCCAGGGCGAGCCCGGCTGCCAGTCCGAGACGTTGGCGTGTGCCCAGTAGCGCGCCGTCAGGTCCGCGTCCGTCAGGGCTTGCCACACCTGCTCGGCGCTTGCGCGGATGTAGGTCACATAGACGTAGGTCGGCACGGACGTGGATCCGTTGGTCATGGCGTACTCCTCCGCCTGGTTCTTGATGGCACTGATCGCTTGCAGACGGGGTTTGTCGAACCCCGAGATCCAGCGCTCCTCGATCTCATGGATCGGCGCCGGGTTGAGGTAATGAAGCCGTTCACGTCCGCGCCGTACGACGGTGACGAGGTTGGCCCGCTCGAGGATGTCGAGATGCTGTGTCGCCGACTGGCGCGCCATGTCCAGGTGTTCGCACAGTTCGCGCAGAGTCTGACCGTTGTGCTCGCGCAGACGGTCAAGCAGGAGTCGTCGGGTGGAGTCGGCCAGTGCCTTGAAGACCGAGTCCATCTCTCTCGCTTCGAACCTCACACTCAAATTATGCAGGCATTTGCCTGCATAACGCAATGATGGTTCGACTAATTCGCGATCGCCTGTTTCGTAGGTGGCCACCTACGAAACAGGCAGCGTGGCCATGGCGATCTAGCGCGTCTCTTGTTTCACCGGGTGACGGCCGCCCGGCGGGGCAGGCGGCGGGAAGGGCGTCCAGGCGGCGTCCGTCACGCAGGCGCAGAGCCACCCGGCCGTCACCGGCCTCCTTCGCGCCGATGACCGCCGGGTAGAAACCACCACCCCACCGCCCATGAGGGCCGGCGAGTCAGGAGTCAGCGCAGTGCGCCGTAGAAGGCGCGCAGGTCGTCGGCGAGGACCTCGGGGACGATGTGGGCGGCGTAGTGCCCGCCCCGTTCGTACGACTTCCAGTGCACGATGTTCTTGTGGTCGCGCTCGGCGAACGTCCGCATGGAGACGAAGTCGCCGCCGAACATCGCCAGGCCGATCGGGACGGTCGTGGGCTCCGTGGGGTGCTCGGCGTGCGCGTCCTCGTAGTAGAACCGGGTGGCCGACGTCGCGGTGCCGGTCAGCCAGTAGAGCATCGTGTTGGTCAGGATGAAGTCGTCGTCGATGTCGACGGTGTCGCCGAACAGCTGGGAGTTCCACCCCAGCAGCCCGGCGGGCGAGTCGTAGATCGCGTACGACAGGGTCTGCGGCTGCTGTGAGTGCAGGATGTTGAACGACATCTTGTTGTCGTAGAACCACTGCAGCACTTCCAGGCCCTTCTTCTCCTCCTCGGTGATCTTCTCGAACTCGGCGGGGTCTCCCGAGGGGAAGGAGAAGATTTGCGTGACGTGCACGCCCACGACGTGCTCGGGATCGACCCGGCCCACTTCCGGCGAGACGAACGAGCCGCCGTCGTTGCCGGCCGCGCCGTAGCGGTCGTAGCCGAGCCGCCGCATGAGCTCGGCCCACGCCCTGGCGGTGCGGTACCGGTTCCAGCCCTTGTCCCTGGTCGGGCCGGAGAAGCCGAAGCCGGGAAGCGACGGGATCACGAGGTGGAACGCCTGCGCCGGGTCCTCGGGGTCGGTCAACGTCTCGATGACCTTGAGGTACTCCACGATCGAGCCGGGCCACCCGTGGGTGAGGATCAGCGGGAGCGCGTCCTCATGCGGCGACCGGACGTGCAGGAAGTGGATGTTCTGCCCGTCGATCTCCGTGGTGTACTGCGGGTATCGGTTGAGCTCCGCCTCCTTGGACCGCCAGTCGTACCCGTCACGCCAATACTCGGCGAGCCTCTTCACGTACTCCACGGGAACCCCGTAGTCCCAGCCCGCGCCGGGGATCTCGTCCGGCCAGCGGGTACGGCCCAGCCGGTCGCGGAGGTCGTCGAGGTCGGCCTGCGGAACGGCGATGCGGAAGGGGGTGATTTCGGTGTTCTCGCTCATGACCACAACGTTACGGAGCCTTCCGGTCAGGTCCTGTCCTGAAGTCCGGGCAGACTTGAAGCCATGTTGGAGACCTCGGCGCGGTTGCTGCGTCTGCTGTCGCTGTTGCAGGCCAGGAGGGACTGGCCGGGCGCGGCCCTCGCGGAGCGGCTGGAGGTGAGCGAGCGGACCGTCCGCCGCGACGTCGAACGGCTTCGCGACCTCGGATATCCGGTGCACGCGACGAGGGGAACCGACGGCGGCTACCGCCTGGGCGCGGGCGCCGCGATGCCGCCGCTCCTGCTCGACGACGAGGAGGCGGTGGCCGTGGCGGTCGGGCTGCGGACCGCCGCCGGGGGGACCGTCGCCGGCATCGAGGAGACATCCGTGCGGGCGCTCGCCAAGCTCGAACAGGTCCTGCCGTCCCGGCTGCGGCATCGGGTCAACGCGTTGCAGACCTACACCGAGCCCGTGCCGGCGGACCGTCCGGGCCCGAAAGTGGACGCGGCCGTGCTCACCGCGCTCGCGGCCGCCTGCCGGGACTCGGAGCGGCTGCGGTTCGACTACCGGGGCCACGACGGGTCGGCCGGCCTCCGCACGGTAGAGCCGCACCGTCTCGTCTCCTGGGGCCGCCGGTGGTATCTCGTGGCCTGGGACGTCGACCGTCAGGACTGGCGAACCTTCCGGGTGGACCGCGTGGAGCCGCGCACGCCCACCGGCCCGCGCTTCCCGCCCCGCGAACCACCGGAGGGCGGCACCGCCGCGTACGTCGCGCGCGGGGTCTCGGCGGCGGCCTGGCGTCATCACGCGCGGGTCGTCGTGCACGCGCCCGCCGAGGTCGTGTCCGGGCGCGTCAACCCCGCGGTCGGCGTCGTCGAGGCGCTGGGCGGGCAGACCTGCGTCCTGGTCACGGGCGCGGACAGCGTGCACACGCTCGCCGTCCATCTCGGCCTGCTCGACCTCGACTTCGAGGTGACCGAACCCCCGGAGCTCGTGGAGCACATCCGCGCGCTGGCGGCTCGCTACGCCCGCGCGACCCCGGCGGCCGCGCCGGAGAAGGCCACCCCCGCTGCGCCGGAGAAGGCGAGTCCGGCGCCCTCAACGGGGCATGATGGTGGCCCTGAGGCCGCAGCCACCACCGGAACGAAGGAGTTTTGAGATGGGCCGCGCGTTCGAACTGCGCAAGGAAGTCGAGCTGGAGGCCACCCCTGGGCAGGTGTGGGAGGCGACCGCCACCGGCCCGGGAGTCGACTCCTGGTTCATGGGACGCAATGTGGTCGAGCCCGGCGAGGGCGGCATCGTACGGCTGACCCTGGGCGGCCAGAGCCAGGAGAACACCGTGACCGCCTGGGAACCCGGGAAACGACTCGCGCACCGCGGCGCCGAGCCCGACGACGGGAATTTCATGGCGTTCGAGTATCTCCTCGAGGGACGCGAAGGCGGCGGCACCGTGCTGCGGATGGTGCAGAGCGGCGTCCTCGGCGACGACTGGGAGACCGAGTACGAGGCCATAAAGACCGGCTGGGACACGTACCGCCAACGAAGCGCGCCCGGAACCGTTCGTCCGGGCGCGGTTCGGTGGGAGGGCAGAGGCGTGTGTCACGGTCCGGCCGTACCGCGGGGCCATGCGTCAGGCGCCGGCCGTACCGCGGAGATGAGGCGAGGTCAGGCCTTGTCGGTCGCGGTGTAGTACGGGTAGCCGTATCCGACGACGGAGCCGGCGGACCGGGTCCGGACCTCGACGGCGCCGTTGCCGGTGTTGCCCTCGACGGTCTGGATGGTGCCGTCACCGTTGTCGCGGACGACGAAGCCGACATGGTCGATGTCGTCGAAGGACTTGCCGCCGCTCCAGCCGAAGAAGACCACGGCGCCGGGCGTGGGAGCGGTGCCCCACCGGTTGTTGGCGGCGAACCACCGGGCGTGCTGCACGGTGTAGGAGTCGGAGCCCAGGACGGGCGTGATGCCGAGCCTGTCGCCGACCCAGGAGACGAACATGTCGCACCAGGCGGCGTTGGCGTAGCCGGCGAGGGTGCCGCCGTCGCGGGCGAGGGTCTGCCGGGCACGCGGGGTGGACATGTACCAGGCCTGGAACTTGGTGCCCCCGCCGAGGCTGTTCTCCCTGATGCCGACCTGGCTCTGAGCGAGGCTCAACAGCTGGGACGGGCTGACCTTGGGCAGTCCGGCGGCGGCCTGGGCGAGGGGGGTGACGTTCGAGTAGCCGACTTCGGTGACTTGCGGTGTGTCGGCGACGTCCGCGTGGGCCGCCGTGGTTCCTGCCAGCACCGCCGAAGCGAGTGCGCCGCTGACAAGGGCAGCACGAATACAGGTGTTGAGGGCTCGCATGGTGGGGTCTACTCCCTTGCTTCCATGCCGCCTACCGGGTTAGCTGACGGGTTCGGGCTGGAAGACGCCCTACGGCACTACGTGCCGATTCACCCCAGGAGAGGTGGGTCCCCGGCTCCGCGCGGACGCGGACTCGGCGGCCGGGCGGCCATCCGGCTGGATGACCGCGTCGGTCTGAGGCTTGGCACCCTTGACCAGAGATTTGGACAGGTATGCCCGAGTTGCCTAAAAGGTAATAGACCGACCGAAACCGGTCAAGTAAGGACAAGTCAGGTTTTACTTGTCACGTCCTCGGTGTACCTGCTGGTGATCGAGGGTGGGGAGGCCCCTTTCGCGGGCCCGGGCCGTACGGCGTCGCCCGCCGGTGACGCCCGGCCCGGCGGCCCCGGCAGGCCGTGCGGAAGCGCCTCAGGTCGTGGACCCCGAGACACGGCCGCGCCGCCTCCAATCCCCGCGCGGAGCGGCGATTCAGCGTGGCTCGGCGGCGGTGACGTCCCACCGCCGATCACCGGAGCGCGATCTCGCAGGTCACCGCGCCGAGTGGGAGCCGTACGGCGACATCACCGGCCGCGAGCGAGCGCCGGAAGGTCCGGATCGGGACGCGTCCGGGGCGTCGGGCCAGGGGCCTCGTTTCGCTGACAGCGAACTCCGATCGGCCTCACATGGGCCCCAGAGGCCAGCGCGACCCCCCTGGAGGGGCGGCGAACACCACCCCTCCGGCGAGGCTCTGCCTTAAGGCGCCCTGAGGTCCGCGTTAAAGGTAAGGAAACCTTCCTCACCCCGTTGACGGGCATTTCGAGAGATCGCTTGGATTGGGACATTTACGGTTCCCCCAAAAGGAGTTGTCTCTCGTGCCCCGATCGGTACGTGGATCCTTGACCGCCGTGGCCTTGACCGTCCTCACCGGCCTCACTCTGCTGCCCGGCATCGCGTCGGCCTCCGGCACCCAGGCCGCCCCCAGGGCGCACGCCCCTAGAGCACACGCCCTCAGGGCGCCGGCCGCGTTCACGCATCCGGGCGTGCTGGTCAGCAGGGCGCAACTCGACTTCGTCCGCACCAAGCTGACGGCCGAGCCGTGGAAGACGGCGTTCGCGCAGGTCAAGGCCAGCCCGCTGGCCTCGCTGTCCTACAAGGCCAAGCCGCGGGCCGTCGTCGAGTGCGGGCCGAGCTCCAACCCCAACTACGGCTGCTCCGACGAGCGGGGCGACGCCCTGGCCGCCTACACCGACGCCCTGCTGTGGTACCTGACCAGGAACGCGGCATACGCCAAGAAGGCGATCGAGATCATGGACGCGTGGTCGGCCGTGATCACCAGCCACACGAACTCGAACGCGCCGCTGCAGACCGGCTGGGCGGGGGCGTCGTTCTCCCGGGCCGCGGAGCTGATCAAGCACACGTATTCGAGCTGGCCCAACGCCGCGAGGTTCGCGACGAAGCTGCGCACGGTCTACCTGCCAGTGGTCGGCGGCACGGCCGCGCGGAACAAGAACGGCAACTGGGAGCTCATCATGACGGACGCGGCGATCGGCATCGCCGTGTTCCTCGACGACAAGACGGCCTTCGACAAGGCGGTCGCCACGTGGCGGGGCCGCCTGCCCGCCTACATCTACCTCAAGTCGGACGGGCCGCTGCCCAAGCAGGCGCCGGGCAGCAAGTACGACACGTCAGCGGAGATCATCGACTACTGGGAGGGTCAGACGACCTTCGTCGACGGTCTGGCGCAGGAGACCTGCCGCGACTTCGGCCACACCGGCTGGGGCATCGAGGCGGCCATCCACGTCGCCGAGACGGCCCGCATCCAGGGCCTCGACCTGTACGCCGAGGGCAAGGAGCGGCTCAGGCTGGCCATGGGCTTCCACTCGCAGTACGAGCTGGGCGCGGCCGTCCCCTCGTGGCTGTGCGGAGGGAAGCTGAACACGGGCATCGGCCCGGTGTTCGAGGTGGGCTACAACGCCCTGGCGGGCCGGCTCGGCTACAGCATGCCGCGCACCCTGCAGGTCGTGCAGAAGCACCGGCCCGCCGGGGCGAACTACTTCCTGGCCTGGGAGACCCTCACCCACGCCGGCAACCCCAGCTGACGAGCGGGGCTACCGCCATCCCTCCGAGTCGACGCCGCCCGGCACGGCGGCCGCCGTGCCGTACGGCTCCCGCGTGAAGACGAACGTGTTGACGTCGAGGTGCACGCCCGCCGGGGAGCGGACGACCTGGAAGGTCTCGCCGGCGTAGTAGCCGTCGAGGCCGAGCCAGGTGCCGTCGGCCTGGGCGGCGAAGCGGGAGGCCCGGCCGTGGCCGTTGACGGGGGTGAGCGACAGCCCCCGCCTCGGCAGGACCCGCAGCACGTACGCGGTGGGCCCCCAGTACCACGGCCCGGTCAGCGCCAGCAGGTCCTCGTCGACGGAGGAGGGCGCCCACTCGGCGGGCAGCGGCGGCTCGTGCTGGGCGAGGATGTCGAGCAGGTCGGTGTCGAGCCGGCCGCGGATCCCGGACGTCGCGTTGGCCAGCCACAGCACGGCGACGCCGTCGGCCGGGTCGGCCCAGAACGTGGCCAGGAAGCCGGGCATCGACCCGGTGTGCCCGGCCAGCCGGCGGGCGCCGGCCGGGCCGCTGTGCCGTACGAGCTGGAGGCCGAGGCCGTAGCCGCGCGTCCAGGCGTCGCCGTCCTCGACGACGGCGGGCTCACGCATCTCGGCGACGGTCTCGGGCCGCAGGACACCGCGGGTCTCCCCGGCGACGAAGGCCGCCCAGCGGGCGAGATCGGCGGCGGTCGACCACAGCTGCCCGGCCGGGGCCATCGCCCCGTGGTCGTTCTCCGGCTCGGGGAGCAGCACGTCGGCCCAGGGATGCACGGCGTAGCCGGTCGCGTGCGGCGCTCGCGGGCGCGGCGTGGTGTCCCGCATGCCGAGCGGCTGGAGGATCTCCTCCCGCACGGCCTCCTCCCAGGGCGCCGACCGCTTGCGCGCGACGAGCTCGCCGAGCAGGGCGAAGCCGACGTTAGAGTAGTGGTAGCGGCGGCCCGGGCGGTGCCTGGCCGACTCCGGCCCGAGGGCGGCCAGCAGCGCGGGCACGGAGACGCCGGGCGTGCGCTCCCACCAGTCGCCGGGCGACTCGGCGGTCAGCCCGCCGGTGTGGGAGAGGACCTGCGCGATCGTCACATCGCCGACCGGGGTGCCGGGCACGTGCTTGTCGAGGGGGTCGAGCAGGTCGAGCTGGCCCTCGTCACGCAGCCGCATCACCATGGTCGCCACCATGGTCTTGGTGAGGGACCCGATGCGGTACTGGGTGGTCTCCTCCGGCGGCTTGGCGCCGACCCGCCCGCGGGCGCCGAACCAGGTGATCTCGCCGCCCCGGACCAGCGCCGCGACGAGCGAGGGCACCCTCGCGTCCGCCTGCTCGATCGCCAGCCTGCGCAGCAGCGCGCGGGCCGTCCCTTCCAGCACCATTACCCCTCCAGAACCATTGCCGCGTCCCTCCGCGTCGCGATCGCACCAGGCTAGCGCCCGATCATGGGTGAGTTCGCTGATGCCGGGGATGGCGCGGCGCCGCATGGGCTGGGGCAGAATGCCACCCATGACCACCCCTCCCGGCGGCCCTTCAGGCGATCCCGCGGGCAGGCCGCCCGGTGCCCTCCTCGACTGCGTGCTCGAACGGATCACGTACGCCAACGAGGAGACCGGCTACACGATCGCGCGGGTGGCGACCGAGCGCGGCGGCAACGAGCTGCTGACCGTCGTCGGGCCGCTGCTCGGGGCGCAGGTGGGCGAGTCGCTGCGGCTCACCGGCCGGTGGGGGTCTCATCCCCGGTACGGCAGGCAGTTCGAGGTGTGGTCCTACACCACCGTTCTCCCGGCCACCATCCAGGGCATCCAGCGCTACCTCGGCTCGGGGCTCATCAAGGGCATCGGCCCGAAGATGGCCGAGCGGATCGTGGACCACTTCGGCGTCGACACGCTGCGGGTGATCGAGGAGGAGCCCGCCCGGCTGGTGGAGGTGCCGGGCCTCGGCCCCAAGCGCACGAAGATGATCGCGGCGGCCTGGGAGGAACAGAAGATCATCAAAGAGGTGATGATCTTCCTGCAGGGCGTCGGGGTGTCCACGTCGATCGCCGTGCGGATCTTCAAGCAGTACGGCGAGGAGTCGATCGACGTCGTCCGCAAGGAGCCCTACCGGCTGGCCGACGACGTCTGGGGCATCGGCTTCAAGACCGCCGACACCATCGCCCAGGCGGTCGGCATCCCGCACGACAGCCCCGAGCGGGTGAAGGCCGGCCTGCGCTACACCCTGTCGCAGGCGGCCGACGACGGCCACTGCTACCTCCCGGCGCCCAACCTCGTCGCCGACGCGGTCAAGATCCTGGAGGTGTCCGCCGAGCTGACCGCCGCCTGCCTGGAGGAGCTCGTCGCCGAGGAAGGGGTGGTCCGGGAGGAGGTTCCGGCGGGGGAGAGCACGGTCCCGGCCATCTATCTCGTGCCGTTCCACCGAGCCGAGCGGTCCCTGGCGGGCACCCTGCTCGGGCTGCTGGGCTCCGGGCACGACCGGCTCAAGGTCTTCACCGACGTCGACTGGCCCACCGCCCTCGACTGGCTGCGCGGCCGGACCGGCGCCGACCTCGCGCCCGAGCAGGCCCAGGCCGTACGGCTCGCGCTGACCGAGAAGGTCGCCGTCCTCACCGGCGGGCCGGGCTGCGGCAAGAGCTTCACCGTCCGCTCCGTCGTGACGCTGGCCAGGGCGAAGCGGGCCAAGGTCATCCTGGCCGCGCCGACCGGCCGGGCCGCCAAGCGGCTCGCGGAGCTGACCGGCCACGAGGCGACGACCGTGCACCGGTTGCTGCAACTGCGGCCCGGCGGCGACGCGACCTTCGACCGGGACAACCCCCTCGACGCCGACCTGGTCGTGGTCGACGAGGCGTCGATGCTCGACCTGCTGCTGGCCAACAAGCTGGCCAAGGCCGTCGCCCCCGGCGCTCATCTGCTGTTCGTGGGCGACGTCGACCAGCTTCCCTCGGTCGGCGCCGGCGAGGTCCTGCGCGACCTGCTCGCCGCCCCCGAGATCCCGCGCGTACGGCTGACGCAGATCTTCCGCCAGGCCCAGGAGTCCGGGGTGGTGGTCAACGCCCACCGCGTCAACACCGGGCAGCAGCCCCTGGTGCGGGACTTCCCCGACTTCTTCCTGTTCCCGTGCGAGGAGCCGGAGGAGATCGCCGCGCTCACGGTCGACGTGGTGGCCCGGCGGATCCCGGCCAAGTTCGGGCTCAACCCCCGGCGCGACGTGCAGGTGCTGGCCCCGATGCACCGCGGGGCCGCCGGGGCGGGCGCGCTCAACATCGCCCTGCAGGAGGCTCTGACGCCGTCCCGGGAGGGCATGCCCGAGCGCCGCTACGGCGGGCGGGTCTTCCGCGTGGGCGACAAGGTCACCCAGCTCCGCAACAACTACGACAAGGGCGCGGCGGGGGTCTTCAACGGCACGGTCGGCGTGGTCACCGGCCTGTCCCTGGAGGAGAGCAAACTGACCGTGCTCACCGACGAGGACGAGAACGTCGACTACTCCTTCGACGAGCTCGACGAGCTGGCCCACGCCTACGCGGTGAGCATCCACCGCTCCCAGGGCAGCGAATATCCCGCCGTCGTCATCCCCCTGGCCACCAGCGCGTGGATGATGCTGCAGCGCAACCTGCTCTACACCGCCATCACCCGGGCCAAGAAACTCGTGGTGATCGTCGGGTCCCGGCGCGCGCTCGCGCAGGCCGTACGCACCAGGGGTGCGGGCCGCCGCCACACGGGCCTCACGCACCGGCTCCACGTGTCCTGAGGCGGCCGTGTGCTCACGTGTCTGAGGCCGCCGGGCTCACATGCCCTGACGAACCGGCTTCCCGCGTCCTGACGGCGCGGAATAAATGGCTGACTGCGGCGATTGATCCTTTTTGACGCGGACCTTACCGTGTCTAAACGGGATCACACCTGTTCGCAACTGAACTGTGATCTAACTCATGAGGAAATAGCGCATATAACAGGCATCCCCTAATAAGGTCTTGGGGTGCCCTTTGCGCCCATGGGGGAGAGGTTGTGCTGAGCACTCACGCTGGTTCGAGGTTGCCGATCGCCGGAGTCGCCGTGGCCATGGCCGCGGTTCTGACGGCATGTTCCGGCGGGTCCACCACGCCAGGGTCGCCGGGGGGCGGCTCGGGTGACACCGCGGCCCCGACCCCGGCCGGGCCGTCCATAAAGATCAGCCCCGTCAAGGGCAGCGCCAAGGTCCGCCCGGACAAGTCCGTGGTGGTCACGGCGGCCAACGGTTCGCTGGAAGAGGTGACCGTGCAGGCCGGGGGCGAGCCGGTCGAGGGCGAGTTCGACTCCGCCCACTCCAAGTGGACCTCCAAGCAGCCGCTAAAGCCGTCGACCACCTACACGGTGTCGGCCAAGGCCAGCGGCGCGGGCGGCCCCACCACGGCGACCAGCCAGTTCAGCACGCTCAAGCCCAAATACGAGCTGGCCGTCGCCGATGTGACCCCCGGCGTCAAGGGGGAGACCGTCGGCGTCGGCATGCCGATCATGGTGACGTTCAACCAGGCGGTCACCGACAAGGCAGCGGTCGAGCAGGCCCTCGAGATCGAGGCCGAAAAGCCCGTCACCGGCGCATGGCGGTGGATCAACGACCGGCTGGTCATGTACCGGACCGCCAAGTACTGGCCGGCGCACCAGAAGGTCACCTTCACCGCGCACCTCGCCGGCGTCCACGGTGGCAAGGACATGTACGGCACCGAGGACCACACCACGACGATGAAGATCGGCGCGGCGTGGATCAGCACGGTCAACACCAAGACCCACATGATGGTCGTCAAGCGCGACGGCAAGACCGTGCGGACCATGAAGATCAGTGCGGGCAAGGCGACGACCCGTGAGTACACCACGACCAGCGGCGTTCATCTCACGATGGAACGCGGCAACCCCGTGACGATGATCTCCCCCGGTAAGAAGGAGGGCGACCCCGGGTACTACAAGGAGATCGTCAACTACGCCGTGCGCATCTCCAACAGCGGCGAGTACGTCCACAGCGCCCCGTGGTCGGTCGGCTCGCAGGGCCGCGCCAACGTCAGCCACGGCTGCGTGAACGCCCGGCCCGACCAGGCCAAGTGGTTCTACGACAACTTCCACCGCGGCGACGTCGTCAAGATCGTCGGCACGACCCGCATCCTGGAGTGGAACAACGGCTGGGGCTTCTGGCAGATGCCGTTCAAGCAGTGGAAGAAGGGCAGCGCCCTGGAGTCGTAGGCGCCCCGGACCGGACCGCGTGGCCGGACGCCCGATGATGTGAGCGTCAGCCCAGGGCCAGCCGTACGGCCCGGCCGAGCGGCGTGGGAGCGTCCGGGCGCAGCGGCTCGGCCAGGAAGAACGGCACCTGGGACATGAACCGCGGCCGGGCGCCCCGGTGCGGCTGCGCGGCGTGGACGAGGAACGGGTGGCACAGGTACACGTCGCCGGGAAGCCCGGTGGCGTACGCCAGGGGCCGGTCTGCGCTCGCCTCGTCCAGGATCGGCCCCGAGGTGAAGAACGGCAGCCCCTCCTCACCGTACGGCTCCAGCACCCGCGCGGCGTCGAAATGCGACCCGACCCGGATCCGCGTCGGCGCGTCGTCCTGGCCGACCTCGGAGAACAACAGCAACGCCAGCATGGTGCGCGGCCTGCTGGTGACCACTCCCCAGGCGCCTTTCGGGCCGGGGTCGTTCTGGTCGATGTGCCAGCCGGTGTCCCCGGCGTCCGACGGGTGCGGGAAGCGGATCGGCGCGTTGCCCACGCTGCCGCGCGGCGCCCAGCCACCCCGCCCGGTGAGCTGGTCCAGCGCGGCCGCGAGCCGGGGGCTGCGGATCGCCTCGCCGAACGGGCCCCCACCGGTGTGGTCGGTGGCCCAGATCACGGGCTTGGTCCACTCCGACGGCCTGTCCGGTGACAGCCCGATCATGTCCCACATGAGAGCGCGGGCGCGATCGCCGGCCTCCCGGGGGAACGCCTCCTCGATCTTGACGAATCCGTCTGTGACGAAGCGGTCGAGATCCGCGTCGCTGAAGAGCGCCATGCCGCCGACGCTAGCGATCTCCCGTCGTCCCGGTCGACTGGTTTTCACCGCCGCCCGGAGGCTGGCGAACGGGGTCACCGGCCGTCGGCGAAGCGATGGCGGGGGAGACCCCGGTCAGTCGCCCGACTCGGCGAGGCGGCGGCGCGTCGCGTCCAGCTCGGCGTTGAGCCTTCTGACCTCGTGTTCGAGCTCCAGGATGCGGCGGATGGCCGTGAGCGTCATCCCCTCGCCGGCGAGCTCGGCGACGTACCGCACCTGGCCGATGTCATGGCGGGAGTAGCGCCGCTGGCCACCCGCGGACCGGTACGGGCGGACGACCTCGAACTCGTCCAGCCGCCGCAGGAACGCCTGCTGCACCTCCAGCATGTCGGCGACCTGGCCGACGCTGTACAGCGGCGCGTGCTCGTCGTCGATGGGGAGCATCATCACCTCCGATATGGCGGGGGGCCGGCGCCCCGCGAGAGGACTCCTCGATGCGAGAGTCGTTGGAGGAAACCTGCTACCACGTTTATAAGTTAGCTGCGGGCAGCTGCGCAAGCCGGCGAACGCCGCATTGAAACAGCAGGCCGGACCGGCGATCACACGAGGGCGAGCTGCCGTGCCGGGGAGCGGCGGCGGCGCCAGCGGCGGGCGGCCTGTCCGACGCCGTAGGCCGCCGCCAGGCCCCGGACCTGCTCGGCGATCCGGCTCCGGTAGCCGGGGTCCGCCGTGGGGCCTTTGCCGTACAGCGCCTGATAGCGGGGCACGAGCCCGGGGTGCTCGCGTTCGAGCCAGCCCAGGTAGGACTCACGGGCGCCGGACGGCAGGCGAAGCACGACGGGCGTCACGCTGACCGCGCCCGCCTCGGCGGCCCGCCGTACGGTGGCCTGCAGGTGATCGGCCGAGTCGGTGATCAGAGGCAGGATCGGCGCCATCAGCACACCGCACGGGATGCCCGCATCGTTCAGCGCGGCGCAGACCTCCAGCCGCCGCTGCGGGGTGGCCGCGCCCGGCTCGACGGCCCGGCGGATGCGGTCGTCGACGAACCCGACCGACACGGCGGCGCCGACCTGCGTCACCTTGGCGGCGTCGCGAAGCAGGTCGAGGTCGCGCAGGACGAGAGGGCTCTTGGTCAGCACGGTGAACGGGTTCCCGGCGTCGGCCAGGGCCCGGACGATGCCGGGCATGAGCTGGTAGGTCTCCTCGGCGGGCTGGTAGCAGTCGCCGGTCAGGCCGAGCGCGACCGGATCGCCGCCCCAGCGCGGGGCGGCCAGCTCCCGGCGTAACCGGTCGGCCAGGTTGGTCTTGACGACGATCCGGGAGGCGAAGTCGTCTCCCGGATCGAGCCCGAGGTAGCGGTGACCACGCCGGGCCGCGCAGTAGCGGCATCCGGCCTCGCAGCCTCGGTAGGGGCTCACCGCCCACTGGTAGGGCAGCTCGGCGGCCTCCGGCACGCGGTCGATCGCGGTCCGCGCCGGCACCTCGTAGCACGTGATGTCGCCGAAGACGCGGGTGACGGCCTGCCGTTCGATCCGGGGCCGCGCGGGTCCTCCGTCGAGGAGCAACTGCTGGACCCCGGGGACGGCCCCGGAGCCGGAAGAGGCGTCGCGACGCATGGAGATCAGTAGAACACGCATTCGACCCCCGCGCCAAGTGCCCACGCCGTACGGCGGGCCCCCGGCCTGTCCATCGCGAAGGCGGCCGGGAGACACCGGCGGGCCGCCTGGGCATGTTGGGGCGCCCGTTGGCGCCCGCTCTATCGCCGGCGAAGCCGCACCTCTAATCTGGGACAAGCGTACCGTTTTATGGAGGATCCCCATGGCCTGGCTCTTGCTCGCCGCCGCGATCGCCTCGGAGGTCCTGGCCACCTCCGCCCTGAAGCTGAGCGACGGGTTGTCTCATGTCGCCTGGACCGTGG
This sequence comes from Planotetraspora sp. GP83, assembly GCF_041262585.1. Classification (NCBI taxonomy): domain Bacteria; kingdom Bacillati; phylum Actinomycetota; class Actinomycetes; order Streptosporangiales; family Streptosporangiaceae; genus Planotetraspora; species Planotetraspora sp. GP83. Next base: position 281,954 of record NZ_JBGCBZ010000001.1, read on the forward strand.
TGGTCGTCGCCGGATACGTCGCCTCGTTCATCCTGCTGGCCTGGGCTCTGAAGCTGCAGATGCCGGTCGGCATCGCCTACGCGGTGTGGGCGGGCATCGGCACCGCGGCGATCGCCCTCATCGGCACGCTGTTCCTCGGCGAGGGGATGAACCTCACCAAAGTCGCCGGTATCGTGCTGATCATCTGTGGTGTCGTGGTGCTCAACCTGGCGGGGTCACACTGATACGGCGTCGCGATATGGATGCACAGCGAAGGAACCGGGCCGTGCCCGAACAGGCCAACTCGCCGCCCGTACCGCCCGGCACGCCGGTCCGTGACCCGGGCAGGGGGCGGGCCACGGAGCCTGTCCGTACGGCGGGTCCCGAGGCAGGCAATGGGCCGGACGGCGCGACAGCGCGTGAGGCGGTCGGCGGGGATCCGGCGGCTCCCGGACGGCGTCGGCAGGAACGGGCGCTGCGCCGCCGGGGGGCGTTGCTGGACGCGGCGGTCGCGCTACTCGCCGAAGGCGGCTTCGCGGCGGTGACACACCGGGCGGTCGCCCAGCGGGCCGGGATCCCGCTCGCGGCGACGACGTACTACTTCTCCTCCCGCGACGAACTGGTCGCCCAGGCGTTCGGCCTGCTGGTGGACCGGGAGCTCACCCAGATGCGCGCCTCCCTCAACGCCATGCGAGACCGCTCGCCAGAGCGGCTCGCCCAGGTGCTGGCCGACGCCTACGCGCACGACCGGCCGAGACAGCTCGGCCTGTGGGAGCTCTATCTGCAGGCGGGCCGCGACCCCGCTCTGCAGGGCATCGCCCGCAAGTGGACGGACGGCTGTGAGGAGATCGTCGCGTCCGTGCTCGGGCGGGCGGGCTACGCCTGCGGGCGCTCCGAGGTCCGCTTCGTCACCACCCTGCTGTCGGGCCTCTGGCTGGAGGATGTCGTGGAAGCGCGCCCGGAAGGGCGGGAGCGGGCCAGGGATGTGGTGGCCCGCGCGCTCAAGGCGATCAGCTGAGCCGTAAGGTCGAGCCATGATTGTGCACCTCGCGCTGGCCGACGACTGGGCCGAGGCGGAGAATACGGGCGAATACCGGGTGTCCACCCTGGGCCGGACGCTGGAGGAGGAAGGGTTCATCCACGCCTCCGCCGACCTGGAGCAGGCCGAGGGCGTCGCGCGGCGTTTCTACCGCCACGTCACCGAGCGACTGGTGCTCCTGACGATCGACGAGGCCCGGCTGGGATGCCCGGTGAAGTATGAGGTTCCCGAGGGGACGAGCGAGGCGTTCCCGCATATCTACGGCCCCGTCCCCGTGACAGCCGTCGTCGCCGTCACCCCGTTCACCGTTCCTGTCTGATTGTCCGGTGCCTCGCGGTTCTGTCGGGGCGGTCCCCTCAGGTTCGTGAGGTGTCCGATTCGTTCAAGACGACGGTACGGCGAAGCCCCTAGCGTGGGATCCATGGCACCTTCCTTCGATCTGATCGGCCTCGTGGTGGCCGACCTGAGCAAGTCACTGGCGTTCTACCGCCGCCTGGGCCTGAACATCCCGGCGAGCGCCGACACCGAGCCGCATGTCGAGGTGGCTCTGCCCGGCGGGCTGCGGCTCGCTTGGGACACCGCTGAGACCGTCCGTTCCTTCGACCCCGGCTGGACGCCACCCAGCGGGAGTCCCCGGATCGGGCTCGCCTTCCGCTGTGACGACCCCGCCGAGGTGGACCGCGTCTACGCCGACCTCGTCGGCGCGGGTTATGAGGGGCACCGGCAACCCTGGGACGCGTTCTGGGGTCAGCGGTACGCGATCGTGCACGACCCGGACGGCAACAGCGTCGAGCTCTTCGCGGCATTGCCCACCACCTGAGCGCCGCCTCCGGCCAGTGCCCCGGCCGCCGGGTCGCGTGGCCGGGGCTCGTGTGCTCGGCGCAGACAATCACACGTGGACGAGGGTGAGCCCACTCACGCTCTGCGATGGCATGCCGGTGCGGTCAGGAGCCGAGAGCGGATCGGGAGCGGGCGCCGAGGCGGGTGCCTCCGAGGTCGGCGCGGTCTCCGGCGGCCCGGCCGCTGGACCAGCCGGACCAGTCCGAGAGCGCCCGCCGCCCCGCCCTGCGAACCTGGGGGAACATCTGCTGGTACACGCGGCTCACCTCGGCCCTGCGGTCGAGCAGCACCAGATCGGTCGACCGGCCGGTGACCGGCTCCGCCTCTTGGGCCGCTCTACGCTCGGCGGCGCGCAGCCGTTCGCAGACCCGGTTCACGTATCCGGCCATCCAGCTCTTGCGATAGCTGATCGTCGTGTGCCCGGGCGGCGCGGCGACCCGCAGCACTCCCGACGCCATCTGGAGGCACAGCGAGGTGAACAGCATCTCAACGAGGGCCAGGTCGGACTCATAGCCGACGACCTGCACCTCCGACACCTGGCCGATCTTGCGGTAGATCGACTGGCAACGCAGCGCGGCCGCCACACCGGCGAGCAGGGTCCGCCGGTCCGGCTGGTAGGGGTTGCCGACCCGGATTGTGACGCACCCGACCTCGTCGGCCACCTTCCCAGCATCCGCCAGCATGGCCTGCTCGATGCCGTAGGCGGCCATGATGCCGCAGGCTCTCTCCAGGTAGATGGCCGCCTCGGTCTCACTGGTGTTGGGATGCTCGGCCACCGCCAGCAGCTTGCGCACCAGTTCGAGCTTGCGCTCGGGGATCTTGGGGATCTCGGTCATCCAGGCCATCCCTTCCATGCGGACCCGACAGCGCCGCCGTCTGACGCCGGTCGGGCGACAGGGCGCCGGCCACCACCGACCGGCGTCAGACGCAACGGTACGGCCTGCCACCGACAGTTACGCATCCGTATCGGACCGTTACGATCGTCGACGGCCGCTCGGGAGCGATCCCCCACTTCGCCTGCCATGTCCTCGCGAAGCCGTTACCCAAATGGTTACGGCTCCCGCATCCACGGGAGCCGTAACCATTTCAACCTCAGCCCGCCACGCGCCGGCCTGCGCGGAACGGGACTCAGACGCACAGCCTCTTCTCCATTCGCCGGGCGGCCAGCCACAGCCCGCCCACGGCCATGACGGCCAGATAGGCGGCATGGCCGAGCAGACCCACCCCAAGGACACCGGTGGACAGGCCGCGTACCAGCTCGACCGCGTGGTAGAGCGGCGTCAGCTGGATCAGGATCTCCACCCCCAGCGGATAGTTCTGCACGGGGGAGAAGGTGCCGGAGAACAGGAACAGCGCGAACTGGCCCGTGGTCATCAGGTCGAAGTCCTGCCAGCCGCGCATGAGCGTGCTGACCCACATGCCGACCGCCCCGAAGGCCAGCCCGACGAGCGCGGTGGCGGGGAAGGCCGCGAGCGCCCAGCCGGGCGTCGTCAGCCGCAGCGCCACCATGACGCACAGGAAGATCCCGGTGTAGAGCGAGCCGCGGATCATCGCCCAGGTGAGCTCGCCGATCGCGACCTCGATCGGCCGCACCGGAGTGGCCAGCACCGCCTCGAACGTCTTCATATACTTCAACTTGAAGAAGAAGTTGAACGTCGTCTCGGCCAGCGCGCCCGACATCGCGGACACCGCCAGCATCGCGGGGGCCACGAACGACGCATACGACATGGTCCGCTCGCCGACCGTCAGGTTACCGACCAGCGCGCCGACTCCGACGCCGATCGACAGCAGGTACAGCAGGGGCTCGAAGAACCCGGACACCAGGACGATCCAGTAGGACGGTCCGGAGCGCAGCGCACCCACATTGCGGCTGATCACGGCGCTCACCCGGCCGGGCGAGACCCGGGACGCCACCAGCGTGGTCATCATCAGTCTTCCAACCTCCGGTGGAACGCCCTGGTGGCCAGGAGAACACCCACGGCCGAGCAGGCGAGCAGATATCCGACATGCGCGGCGACCGGCCAGGCCGGCACCCGCCCGAGCGTGGCCGCCCGGCACAGCTCGACCGCGTGCCACAGTGGCGACGCGTACGCCAAGGGCCGCACCACCGCCGGGAGCTGATCCACGGGGAAGAACACGCCCGCGAACAGCGTCGAGGGGATCACCACGAACCGGAACAGCAGCGCGAAGTAGCTGTCATGGTCGATGCTGGCGGCGAACGCGGTCACCGGCGCGGCCGCCGCCACCGTCAGCAGAGCGCACACGAGCGGGGTGACGAGCGCCCACGGCGAGTGGAGCCCACCGAAAAACACCACGACCAGCAGGAACGCGAGAACGGTCCCCTCGACCCGGAACACCAGGTACAGCAGGTGCCCGCCGACCATGTCGGCCGGCCGTACCGGCGTCGCGCGCATCGCGTGGTAGCCCCGCACCCACTTGAAGTCGCCCAGCACCGAGAAGGTCGACTCGCCGACGGCGATCTGAAAGGCGGTCGAGGCGAGCACGCCCGGCACGATCCACGACAGGTAATCGGCATCTTGAATGGATCCGACATATCGCCCCACACCGATGCCGATGCTGACGAGGAACAGCACCGGAAGGATGAACGACGAGAACACCGACGCCTGCCACAACCGCCGGTAGAGGGTCAGGTGACGCTCCAGCACGGCGACCGTGGGATGCACAGCTCCAGCGGTCATGTCAGTCCACCAGCGTCCGGCCGGTCAGGTGGAGGAACACGTCCTCCAACGTAGAGCGGCGCACGAGCACGCTCGCGGGCACGAGGCCTCGCCGGTGCACCTCGGCCACGGCCGAATCCCCGTCGTCGGCGTAGACGAGCACCCGGTCGGGCAGCGGGTCGACCCGCTCACCCACCCCGTCGAGCTTGGCCGCGTAACCGGCGTTGCCGTCCAGCCCGTCCGGGAAGCGCAGCTCGACCACCTCGGCCGTGGAGTAGGTCTGGATGAGCGAGCGCGGCGACCCCTCGGCGACGATCTTCCCGCCGTCCATGACGACGAGCCGGTCGCACAGCTGCTCGGCCTCGTCCATGTAATGCGTCGTCAGCACCAGCGTCGTCCCGCGCTGCTTCAGCCTGAACAGCCGCTCCCACAGCAGGTGGCGGGCCTGCGGGTCGAGGCCCGTGGTCGGCTCGTCGAGCAGCACCAGGTCGGGCTCGTTCACCATCGCGCGCGCGATGGTCAGGCGCCGCTTCATGCCGCCCGACAGCGGCTCGACCTTCCCGTTGGCGCGATCGGACAGCTGCACGAACTCCAGCAGCTCGTCGGCCCGCTCGCGGCCCTCCGCCCTCGACAGCCCGAAGTAGCGCGCGTAGGTCGTGAGGTTCTCCCGGACAGTCAGGTCGGGATCGAGGTTGTCGAGCTGCGGGCACACCCCCAGCCGGGCCCGGATCGCGGCGCCGTCACGCACCGGATCCATCCCGAGGATCCGCAACTCGCCAGAGGTGGGCGCCGACACGCATCCGATCATCCGCATGGTCGAGGACTTCCCCGCCCCGTTGGGCCCCAGGAAGCCGAACGCCTCCCCGGGCGCCACCTCCAGGTCGATCCCGTCGACGGCGGTGAAGTCTCCGAAGCGTTTGACCAGGCCACGAGCGAAAATCAAAGGTTGGTCAGCCACGTGTCGAGACACTAACGAACGGCCCCGACATTTCCGCAAGCGATTATTCAGCCTGTACGGCCGGCACCCCCTGAGATCGGGCCGCGAGCGGGGCGGCCATAGGCTCGCGAACATGAGCGCCTTTGAGCTGGGCACGGATGGTCCCAAGGTCATCGTCGTCGGCGTCGACGGCTCCGACAACTCGCTCCGCGCCGCCGCCTACGCCTGGGGGCTCGCCCGCCGCCAGGGCTCCGAGGTGATCCTCGTCCACGTCACCGACCCCGGAACGCTCAGCGCCCTGCTGCCCGACGCGTCGGCGTCCGCCATCGCGGCGGGGGAGCAGGTGGCGACCGAGCTGCGCGAACGGATCGCCCAGTTCGCGAAGTCCAGCGCAAGCCCGGTCCGGTACACCTTCCGGACCGAGCACGGCGACGCGTCGGCCGCCCTGGGCCGGGTGGCCGACGAGGTCAGAGCCGACGCCGTGGTCGTGGGCGCCTCCGCACAAGCGGGGCACCGCCTGATCGGCTCGGTCGCGGTCCGCCTCGTCCGCGCCGGCCGCTGGCCCGTCACCGTCGTCCCCTAAGCCGTACGGCCGCGCCGGTCGCACCGAACCGGCCCCACCAAGCTGCCCGCTCCCCGTCGTACGGCACCACCCCCCGTTCCCAGCCCCCCGTTCCCTACGGACGGCTGGCGGGCTCCGCGCGCCCTGAGCCGCTCGAACCGATCCCGCCGACGACTTCTAAAGTCTTGACAATAACTCTTGTCGGTGAAAGGGTTGAAGACATGTTCGAAGTGGCGGTGATCGAGGACCCGGCCGCGGCCGAGGTCTCGCTGGACCCGGTGCGGGCCCGGCTGCTGGCCGAGCTGGCCGAGCCGGCGTCGGCCACGATGCTGGCCGCTAAGGTCGGCCTGGCGCGGCAGAAGGTCAACTACCACCTCAAGACCCTAGAGCAGCACGGGCTCGTCGAGCTGGTGGAGGAGCGCCGCAAGGGCAACGTCACCGAGCGGGTGATGCGCGCCACGGCGGCGTCCTACGTGATCTCGCCGACCGCGCTCGCCGCCGTGGCCCCCGACCCCGGCCACTCACCGGACCATCTGTCGGCGCGCTGGCTGCTCGCCGTGGCCTCCCAGCTCGTCCGCGATGTGGGCGCCCTCATCACCGGCGCGTCCAAGGCCAAGAAGAGAGTCGCGACGTTCGCCCTGGACGGCGAGGTCCGCTTCGCCTCGGCCGCCGATCGCGCCGCCTTCGCCGAGGAACTGGCCAACGCGGTCGCCACGCTGGTCAGCAAATATCACGACGAGACCGCCGAAGGCGGGCGCGACCACCGCGTGATCGTCGCCGTCCACCCGAGCATCACCCACGACACGCCCCAGAACGAAACCAAGGAGTTCTGATATGCCGCACGAGTTCGAAGTCCACGAGGAGATCGTCTTGGAGGCCACGCCCGAGCAGGTGTGGGACGCGATCGCCAAGGGACCGGGAATCGACTCCTGGTTCATGGGACGCAACGAGGTCGATCCCGTCGAGGGCGGCGCGGTCCGGATGACCCTCATGGGCGTCACCAGCGAGTCCACCGTCACCGCCTGGGAGCCGTCCAAGCACCTGGCCTACCGGGGAGTCGAGAACCCCGACGGGACGTTCATGGCGTTCGAATATCTGATCGAGGCCCGCGACGGGGGCAGCACCGTGCTCCGGTTCGTCCACAACGGCTTCCTCGGCGACAACTGGGAAGCGGAGTACGACGCGCTGTCCAAGGGCGACGCCATCTACCTCAAGAAGCTCGCCACGTACCTCAAGCACTTCCCCGGCCGGACCTCGGCGTTCAACCTGTTCCTCCCCGGCCCCCAGCTCACCGACAAGGAGCGCGTCTGGGCGGCGTTCGGGGACGCGCTCGGGCTGACCGGCACGGTCGTCCCAGGGGACAAGGTGCGGCTCACGGTCGAGGGGCTGCCGGTGTCGACCGGGGTCGTGGAGTTCACCGACTCCCGCGAGTTCCTCATCGCCCGCACGACCGACGCCCTGCTCACCCTCGGCCACGGATACCAGGACATGGTCTTCGTGGAGCAGCACACCTTCTCCGCCGACGCGGACGAGAAGGAGATCGAGCAGGCCTGGCAGACCTGGTTCGCCCGCTCCCTCGCCTAACCGCCGCACAACAACACCGCGCAACACCGCGCAACAACCAACCGTCGAGCGGCCATCGCACGCGGCCCCACCGCGCCGGACCCGGACACGTCCGACCAGACCAGACCAGGCCGCCACAGCCGGCCAGGCCGGTCACACCGGACGATGTCCGCCCGTGTCCCGACACGCGGTGCGGCCGCCCACAAACCTCGTTGGCGGGGCTATCAGGACCCCCCCACCAGGCCCCGCCAACGAGCCACTCCCGGCAAAGCCCCGCCACGGCTACGCGACAACCCGCGCATCACCCGAGCCGGGCCCGGCGACCGGGTGACAGTCCGCAGAGCTCGCGACGCCGCCTTACGGCTCCGAGAGCCGCCACCACACCCCGGCGAACCGGATCGGTCCCGTCGGACCCCGCCGAAAACCAGCGAAACCCCGCGCAACCCGCGAAAACGCCGAAGCAGCAAACCCGCGAAAGATCGGCGAGAGATCGGCGAAAAAGCCACCGCAGAGGTTCCGTACGGCCCGGCCGCCCGGCCGTGCGCACTCACACATCGCCCGCGCGCGGCTCACCACCAGGAATCAACCATCATCCGTAGCCCACCATAGGGAGTTCCAAATGACTGCGACGACTCTCGCCGCCGGCCCACGGGCCGGACGACGGGAGTGGATCGGGCTGGCCGTGCTGGCCCTGCCGACCCTGCTGCTGTCCCTGGACGTCAGCGTGCTGTACCTGGCCCTGCCCCACCTCAGCGCAGGCCTCGGAGCCGACTCCACCCAGCAGCTGTGGATCATGGACATCTACTCGTTCATGCTCGCGGGATTCCTCGTGACGATGGGCACGCTGGGGGACCGCATCGGCCGCCGCAAGCTCCTGCTGATCGGCGCGGTCCTGTTCGGCGCCGCCTCGGTGGCGGCCGCCTCCTCCACCAGCCCCGGGATGCTCATCGCCACGCGCGCGCTGCTCGGCATCGCCGGAGCCATGCTTGGCCCCTCGACCATGGCCCTCATCAGAAACATGTTCAAGAACCCGCAGCAGATGGCCATCGGCTTCGCCGTGTGGTTCAGCTGCTTCATGGGCGGCATGACCCTCGGCCCTCTGGTCGGCGGACTGCTCCTGGAGCACTTCTGGTGGGGCTCGGCGTTCCTGCTCGGCGTGCCGTTCATGGTGCTGCTCCTCGTGATCGGCCCGGCGATGCTGCCGGAGTACCGCGACTCCAGCGCCGGCAGGCTCGACCTGACCAGCGTGGCCCTGTCGCTCGCCGCGATCCTGCCGATCATCTACGGCCTGAAGGAGGCCGCCAGGCACGGCTGGCAGGTCATACCCGTCACGGCCATCGTCGCCGGCGTCGTCTTCGGACTGCTGTTCGCCCGGCGGCAGCGCGGGCTGTCCAGCCCGCTGCTCGACCTGCGCCTTTTCACCAACCGCGGTTTCAGCACCTCCCTGGCCATCATGCTGCTCAGCGGGATCGTCATGGCCGGCGCCTCGCTGCTGTCGGCCCTCTACCTGCAGATGGTCGTCGGACTCTCCCCGCTGAAGGCCGGGCTCTGGCTGATCCCGCAGAACGTCGCCATGGTCCTCGGATCCCTGCTGTCCCCGGTCTTCGCCCGCCGCCTCAACCCGGCGTACATCATGGCGATCGGCCTGGCCATCGGCGGCACCGGACTCCTCCTGCTCACCCAGGTCCACAGCGTCGGCGGCATCGGCGTGCTGGTCACCGGGCTCGTCCTCGCCGCCGGAGGCATCGCGCTCCCGATGGCACTGGTGGTCAACCTCATCATCGGGTCCGCGCCTCCGGAGAAGGCCGGATCGGCGGCGTCCATCATGGAGACCGGCGGGGAATTCGGCGTCGCCCTCGGCGTGGCCTCCCTCGGCACCCTCGGCACCGTCATCTACCGCAGCCAGCTCGCCGACACCGTCCCCGCGGGCGTGCCCGCCCACGTGGCCGACATCGCCCGCGAGAGCATCACCGCGGCGGTGACCGCGGCAGCGCAGCTGCCCGGCCAGCTCGGCACCGCCCTGCTCGACGGCGCACGGGCCGCCTTCACCAGCGGCCTGAACGTCGTCGGCGGCGTCGGAGCCGTCGTCTTCATCGGCCTCGTCATCGCGGCGGCCGGGCTCCGCAACAGCAGCCTGCCCGCACAGCCTGCCCCGCCGGCACGCTGATCCGCGACTGGGAATCAGGAGCGGCGTCGCGGGCGGCATCGGGCTGTTCCCGGCGCCGGTTCAGTCGCGGTCCTCTTGCCGCAAAGTGCCGGATCGCTGCGCACTGTCGGATCGCTGCGCACTGCCGGAGAAGTCGAGATTGCGCAGCCCCTCCAGGACGCGGAGCAGTGTGGTCTCGTCAGGGCCGTCGGACCGCCTGCCCGGAGGATTGCGCCGCATCCGCCTCGGCAGCGACGCATGCGGCCCACCGGCGGCGGCCCCAAGTACGCCGGGGCGCCCCAACGACTCCAACGACCCGAGCGGCTCCAAGAAATCCGGCGACTCCAAGAACTCGAGCGAATCGAGGGCGCCGAGGCCCTTGGCGCCAAAGCTGGGCGGCGGTCCCGTAACGGAGTGCGGCGTGCGGGGGAGTGGGACGGCGAGCTCGCACCACACGATCTTCCCCCGGTCAGGAGCCGTGTAGTGTCCCCACTTCGTCGCCAGGCTGCCCACCAGTGTGAGCCCGCGGCCGCCTTCGTCCCATTCCCCGCTCTCGGCGGGAACCGGTTCGCGGTCGCTACCGTCCCACACCTCAATGAACAACCTGCGCGGCCCCGACGACAGGCTCAGCCGCAGCGCCACCATGTGCAGCGTCACGGGGAACATCGACGAGGCGATCGGAACGCTGGACACGGCGTTCGTGGCCTGCACCGCGTTCGTCACCAGCTCCGACGCCAGCAGTTCGGCCGTGTCGACGAGCTGCGGCAGCTCCCATCTGCCGAGCTGGCATCTGACGAAGGCCCTGGCCCGCCTGGGAGCGGTCGCGGCGGAGCCGAACACCTTGTCAGCGGCCCTCCGGTCCTCATGGGAGGGGAAAGGAGAAGTCAGCATCCCCGAGGCAGTCCTCGAACAGCCCGGACCACCCGGACGGCTCGGCCGTACACGACGCGAACGGCTGGTCGGGGAAAGCGCATACCTCCGATCATCCGTCATGACTCGCGGCAAAGTAAGGCGGTTCGCAGCATTCAGATAAGTTTCTTTCCGGAATTACCCGCACGTCACCTACGCGACCGCAGCCCATCGAACACGATGTCGAGCATCCGGCTCCGGACTTCCGGTTCCGCGTGCTCGGCGGCCCGCGACGCGCCGATCAGCAGTGCGATCAGCTCCGCCTCGCCGATGTCCGCGCGTACGGCCCCGGCCCGCTGCGGCCTTCTCAGCGAGCCGGCGAACCCAAGGAACAAGCCAAGGAACCGGCTGGCGACCACACGGGGGACCGTTCAGCGGAGGAGCCCCACGTGGGCGATCTCTAAGCGGACGATCTGGTCGAGTTCGGGCTGAAACGCCTCCTCGACGGCATGGCCGTGCTCCTCGAAGGGAAGCCCTGACCCGCCACTACCTGACAGAGGATGGCAGGAACGCACGCCAAGGTGGGGACATGACGAACCACGCGACAGGCACCTTTGACATCACCGGCTGGAACGAGCTCGCCACGGAGGAGCGGGAAGGCGCGACGGTGGGCCGGGTCCTGATCACCAAGGCGTTCCACGGCGACCTTGAAGGCACCAGCACCACCCAGATCCTGACCGTCGCCACGGCGGCCGGCCCTGTGGCGTACGTCGGCATCGAGCACGTCGACGGCGCCCTCGGCGGCCGAAAGGGCACCTTCGTCTTGCAGCACAGTGCGGGCGGCGGCGACGGCGCCCAGTGGATGCGGTGGCAGATCGTTCCCACATCCGGGACGGGGGAGTTGTCCGGGCTGCGGGGCGAAGGCAGGATCGAGCGCCACGAAGACGGCAGCCACGTCTTCATCCTGGACTACGAACTGCAGGACTCGCCCGAGTGATCGGCCCGACGGCCGCGGCCCGGGGATGATCTGGCGGCACGCCTAACTCGCCTAACGGTGGGTAGCTGTGCCGCATGCTGTCTCCCGCTGATCGACAGGCCGCCGACGACCCGGCCACCGAGCACACGACCACTCCAGATCCGGACGCCGGACCGGCCAAGGGTCCGGCCGACGGGCGACCGGCCACCGCACAGTCGGTGGGTGACCCGGCCGCCGGGCGCCACGCCGAGACCGCGCCCCGCGCGCGGGCCGGCCACGGCAAGGCTCCACGCGTCGCGGTCATCGCCCACCGCAAGAAGTCGCTCGGCGGCGGGCTCGACGAGCTGCGCAAGGTGATCGCGGACCACGAGGTCGGCGACCTGCTGTGGTACGAGGTGCCGAAGAGCAAGAAAGCCCCGAAGAAGGCCCGCGAAGCCCTCAAGAAGGGCGCGGACCTGATCTTCGTGTGGGGCGGCGACGGCTCCGTCCAGCGCTGCGTCGACGCGCTCGCCGGCACCGACGCCACGGTCGCCATCATCCCCGCGGGAACGGCCAACCTCCTCGCCCGCAACCTCGGCATCCCGGAGGACCTGCCCGAGGCCGTACGGATCGGCTTCCAGGGCCGCCGCGCCAAGCTCGACCTCGGCAAAATCAACGGTGAGCATTTCGCCGTCATGGCCGGCGTGGGATTCGACGCCGAGATGATCGCCGACGCCGACCGGGGCCTGAAGGACCGCCTCGGGCGTCTCGCCTACGTCTGGACCGGCCTTCGCCACGTCGGCGGCGCCGTCACGCCCATGAAAATCAAGATCGACGATACAGACTGGTTCGAAGGGGACGCCAGCTGCGTGCTCGTCGGCAACGTCGGCACCATCACCGGCGGTGTCGAGGTCTTCGACGAGGCCCGCCCCGACGACGGCTGGCTGGAGGTCGGGGTCTCCACCGCCGAAGGCCCCATCCAGTGGGCGCGCGCCCTCGGACGCATGAGCGCCGGGCGCGCCGAGGACTCCCCGTTCGTCCGCGTCACCCGGGCCCGCAAGATCTCCGTCAAGCTCGGCACCCCCATGGCGTACGAGCTGGACGGCGGGGCGCGCGGAGAGGTCAAGCGCGTCAAGATCAAGGTCGTGCCGCGCGGCATCACCCTCTGCCTGCCGGACAACCCCGCCGACCAGGGATGACGGCCGCCTGGGGCGGGGGAGTCGGCACGGGCCGAGGGGGGAGGGGAAGCGGTGACACCCGAAATGCCGGGGGAGTACCGACGACGGGACCTCGCCGGCTACCAGTCGCGACGGCGTCCATGCCTGCGGCCAGGCTTTCTCTCGCCGGGTCTAGGTCCAGGCCGAGGGTGGCTTCGGCGTCGCACACGATGACGTTGAGGGCGACATAGAGTTCCTCGCGTTCCTCGGTCTCGATGAACGGCGTTCGACGATCCAGCTTGTTGAAGCCCATGCCGTACTCGCGGCCGATCCGAACCAACCGAGCCGGCCGGTTCTCGTCAAAAGCGCCGCTATGACTGCCTGCCGCGTCTCCTTGTATTGCGCGACAGCCAGCCTGTCTTCAAGGACTGGGCCACTCGCGTCTATCGTTGACGAAGCGCCGATCGGACGGAGCCCCTCTCACGATTACTTGACATAATGTTCCTTATCAAGCATTCAGGTGACACCGCGAACTGGGTTCGGATCGCCAGGAAAGACGCCGTATCACGCACGCGGACGACGGTCGTTCCGAAGGTGCGTCCCGGACGTCCGGAGGCATGGAAGACGGACGCAAGCCGCAAGTGATCACCATTGTGGGGCCACAGGCCGTACGATCACGGCATGTTCGGTGGCCTCGGCGTGACAGAGCTTCTCATCGTTGGATTGGTCGGCCTGATCTTCCTGGGCCTGGTCTTGGTGGTGTTCTTGGCCGCCCGCGCCGGCGCGCGTCCCAGCACGCGGCTCGCCTGGCGCAGCGCGACGCTCCCGCCGCCCGTCTCCGCCGATCTGCAGAACCATGTACGGCATCTCTACGTGGCCGGCAGGAAGATAGAGGCGATCAAGGTCATCCGGGAGGAAACAGGCCTGGGGCTCAAGGAGGCGAAAAGCCTGGCCGAAGCCCTCGCGTCCGGACGGGTCATCCCGACCGCCCCGACCGGCGACCCCGCCCGTCCCGACCTCGCCTCCCGCGCCCGTGAACTCAAGGCCGCGGGCCGTACCGAACAGGCGGTGTTCCTCGTCCGCGGCGAAACCGGAATGGGACAATCCGAAGCTGAAGCATTCATAGACGCCTTATAAGCGCGATACCGGACAGAAGGTGAATTCTGTCCGGTATCGAATTATTGTTCGGCTGATTCACTGAGACGCGACAGGAAACTTGGCCAGAGCTCCGTGACGCAGGCAGGCGAGGAACGGCGGCTCCGTCGTGCCGGGTGCCCGGCGGGGATCCCGGACAGACCGGCGGCGACGTCGGCATGGCCGGCTCCCGCAGGCGTCCGCCGGGCATTGATCACCGGCGGATCGTTATCTACGCTCGCGGTATGGGCATTCCTACCGAACCTATCGGCAGCATCCCCCGACCTCCTGCTCTGCTCGCTGCGCTGGCCGACCACGCTGCAGGCCGCATCGGAGACGACGAGCTGGCCGCGGCCCAGGTCGAGGCGGTCGCTGACACGATTGCGCGGCTCGAGCGGATCGGGTGCCCCGTACTCGTTGACGGCGAGCAGTCCAAACCGAGCTTCGCCACCTACCCGATCGCCGGGCTGGACGGTCTGGCCCCCGATGGTGCCGTCATCCCCTTCGCGGACGGCCACACCCGGCAGCTGCCGCGACTGGTGGCCGGTCCGTTCCGCTACGGGGTGCACGCGGAAACCTACGTGCGGGCCGCCCGGCGCCACACCCGCCTGCCGCTCAAGCAGGCGGTCATCGCCCCGTCGGCGCTGAGCCTGTTGTATCCGGCCGGTGGCATCGAGGACTATCCGCGCAAGGCGTTCATCGAGGACCTGATCGCCGAGGCCGCGGCGGACATCCGCGGCTGCCTGGACGCGGGCGCGCACGTGGTCCAGCTCGACTTCACCGAAGGACGGCTGTCGCTGAAGCTCGATCCCAGCGGCGGGCTGCTGGAAGAGTTCATCGCCCTCAACAACCAGGTGCTCGAGCAGTTCAGCGCGGCGGAGCGTGCACGGATCGGCGTGCACACCTGCCCGGGCGGCGACCGCGACTCCACCCACAGCCTGGACGTCGACTACGCTGATCTGCTGCCCAGGCTCTTCGGCCTGCGGGCGGGTAACTTCTACATCCAGCTCGCCAGCGAGCCCGACCCTGCTCGAGTGCTGGACATCATCGGTGAGAACCTGCCCCCGGAGGCGCGGGTCTTCATCGGCGTCACCGATCCGATCGACCCGCGGATCGAGACGCCCGAGCAGGTACGTGACCGGGTGCTCCAGGCCGCCCGCCATCTCCCCGCCGAGCAGTTGGGCACCTGTGACGACTGCGGGTTCTCCCCTTTCGCCGACGACACCTCCACTTCGCGCGAGATCGCGTTCGCCAAGATCGCGGCCCGCTTGGAGGGCACCGCGCTCGCCGCCGAGGCATTGGACCTCTAACACCTAGGTCGGGTCCCGTGATCCTCAGAACTTCAGGCTGCGCGACGGCTCATGACGAAGTCGGCGGTCATGCGGACCGGCAGGCACAAGGTCTGACCATGCGCCTTGAACAGGGCATCACGGGAGTCGAAATAACCCAGGTCAGCCAGCACATGACTCGACAGATCGCATGACGAGCATGTGACGCCGTCCCAGTCCACAGCGGTTCGGGCAACCGCGTCGAAGAGCGTCTCGCTGCCAGTGTTGGTGAACACACCTCCCGCCCGCAAAGTGTCCAGGCCGCCGTAAAGCTCCGAGACGGCCACCCACTGATCGTCAAGCAGAAACTCCGGCCAGGCGAGTATCACCCGTCGCGGGATCAGCACCCGCAGCCGAGGAAAGCGTGGATACCAGAAACGGCCGTCCACCAGTAATCCCCTGACCCGGCTGGAGATCCCACTCGCCCGTGACACGGCTTCCAAAAGCGCCAACCGCTGGCTGCACGACCCACGCTCCAGGATTAGCGTCCTGGAGATAGGCTGCGTTTCGTTCATGGCGTACGCCGGGCGCACCCTTGCGGCGATGAGCCGATGAGCCGTGATCAGGCGATCCCGGCCCTCCCCTGCACTCATGTCCTCGACTGCGGCCACCAGCGCCAGCACCCGAGGGTGCCTCCAGTCGAGGATAGGCGTGGCCGCCAATCCTCCCTTGACCGTTGCACGGCGGAGGACGGTGGCGCGACGACACCGTGATGGTGAAATCGGGGGCATTCCACAAGCGTACCTTTGGCCTTGATCGACCGAATGACTTCGCCGTGTTCGCCGATGCGAAGAGCCGGTCACGGATTGCTACCGACTCGCCCCGGCCCCGCCATCGTTTTCAAGTGGCCGCTCCCCTGGGCTTCGCGCTCGGGGACGGGGATGCGGCGGGGGTGTGAATGTCGGTGGCTCCCGATACGGTGTTGATCATGCTGCCTGCACAGTTGAACCGCCTCACCGTGGAGGAGGCCGCCGATCGTTACGTGGACCTGGTCCGGGCGAAGACGGTGACGGGGGCCCTCTCCCCCGCGACCGCCGAGGTGTACGCCCGCGACGTCGCCACGTTCGTACGGCTGGCCGGTCCGGGCAGGGTGCTGGACGATCTGACCGGGGAGGACGTCGACGTGGTGCTGCTGGCGTTCGCCCGTAAGCCTGACGAGCGCCGCAAGGAGCCCGGCGGCAGGCCGCAGAGCGCCGCGTCGCAGGCCCGGTTCCGCCGGTCGGTGTCGGCGCTGTTCAAGCATGCGGCGTCGGCCGGCTGGGTGCAGCTGAACCCGATGGCGGCCGCGTCGGTGACCGCCAAGGAACGCGGCGGCCTGCGGGCCGAGCGCCGCGCGCTCACGAAGGAGCAGGCCGAGGGCCTGATCGGGGCCGCCCGCTCCCCCGCCGCCGAGCCTCCCCGCAGGCGGGACCAGCGGACCGACGTTCGCGACGCGCTGATCGTGTTGTTGCTCGCCACGCTCGGGCCGAGGGTGTCGGAGCTGGTCAGGGCCAACGTGGAGGACTTCTACACCAACGACGGGGTCCGCTACTGGCGGATCTTCGGCAAGGGCGGGAAGACGAGGGACGTCCCGCTCCCCCATGATGTGGCCGAGGTGCTCGACGCCTATCTCACGGTGCGGGCGGCGAGCCAGGAGAAGGCGCTGCTGCTGTCGTGGCGTGGCCGCAGGCTCGCCCGCGGCGACGTCCAGGGTGTGATCGACCGGGTGCAGCAGCGGGTCGAGCCCGGGCGGCGGCGCGGCGTCACTCCCCATGGGCTGCGGCACACGACCGCCACGCATCTGCTGGCGGACGGCACGGACATGGACGCGGTGCGCAGGGTCCTCGGGCACAGCGATCTGTCCACCCTGGGCCGTTACCGCGACGAGCTTCCCGGGGAGCTCGAGGTGGCGATGCGGTGGCATCCCCTGCTGCGCGGCAAGGAGGAGCGCCGGGCCACGGGCGGCCGGCCGGCGGAAGGCGGTCCGCCGCAGGAGTGATGCCGGACGTTCCCGTGGCTGTGTCACGGCGTGGGCAGGCCGCCGTGGACCACCTCTCCGCTCGCGATCAGCGCCTCCACGTGCAGCGTCTCGCTGAGGACGACCAGGTCGGCGTCTTTACCGGGCTGGACCGCACCCGTCCGGCCGGAGATGCCGAGCAGGTGGGCGGGTGTGGTGGAGGCCGCGACCGCCGCGTCCACGATGGGAATGCCGATGCGCCGCACTGCGTGCCGTACGGCGGCGTCCATGGTGAGGGTGGAGCCGGCGAGGGTGCCGTCGGAGAGCTTCACGGTTCCGTCGGCGGCGAAAACGGGCACGGGGCCCAGCTGGTAGGCGCCACTGGTCATTCCCGCGGCGGGGGTCGCGTCGGTTACGAACGCGATCCGATCCGGTCCGGCAGCGCCGACGGCGAGCCTGACCGCCTCCTCGTGCACGTGGACACCGTCGTTGATGAGCTCGCAGATGACGTTGTCGTCCGCCAGCGCGGCGCCCGCCGGTCCCGGGTCACGGTGGTGGAAGTGCCGCATGGCGTTGAACAGGTGGGTGGCCAGCCGCGCTCCGGCCGCGAAGGCGTCGCGCGCCTGGCCGTAGCCGGCCTCGGTGTGCCCAACCGCCGCGATCGCCCCCGCCGCGGTGACCTGGCGCAGCAGGTCCATGCCGCCGGGCAGCTCGGGGGCGAGTGTAACCACGCGTACGGTGCCGTCTCCGGCCTCGATCAGGTGCCTCAGCGCCGCCGGGTCCGGATCGAGGAGGTATTCGCTGTGGTGTGACCCCTTCTTCGCGGCGTTGAGGAATGGGCCCTCCAGGTGCACGCCCACGATTCTTCCGCGGCGGTGGTCACCGGAGCGGATGATCCGCGCGATGGTCGCGACCGACGCCGCCATCCGGTCGATCTGGTCGGTGACCAGGCTCGCGAGGGTGCTCGTGGTGCCGTGCCGGCGGTGGAAGGCGACCGCGGTGAGGATCTCCTCCGGGTCGTCGGTGGTGATCTGCGCCCCACCCCCGCCGTGCATGTGCAGGTCGATGAATCCGGGCAGGACGAACCTGCCGCCGAGGTCATGGACGGGGCCGTCGGCTGTGGGAGGCGGATCGCCGCGCCCCACACCGATGATCGTGTCTGCCTCGATGACGATCCAGCCCGGATCCAGCACCCGCCGGGGAGTGACGACGCGTGCGTTCGCGATGACCACCACAGCCCGGACCGTAGCAAAGGGTTCCGCGTTCAGGTTGCGCGGACCGGCCGACGGAAGATGGGTTCTCCCCCGGTGGGAGAGTCCATCCGGGCGTTGATCCACGTTTGATCCACTCGGAGTGCGTACGATCCTGGAATGAAGGTGACCGTGCTGACGGGCGCGGGGATCTCCACCGAGTCCGGCATTCCTGACTATCGGGGGCCGAGCGGGCTGTGGCGCAAGGACCCCGACCACGAGAAACTCGTGACGTACGACTACTACATGAGCGACCCGGAGATCAGGCGGCGCTCGTGGCTGTTCCGCCGGGACAATCCGGCGTGGAAGGCCGAGCCGAACGCGGGTCATCGCGCCCTCGCGGAGCTGGCCGCCGCGGGCGTGGATGTGTGGATCGTCACGCAGAACGTGGACGGCCTGCACCAGCGGGCGGGGTCGCCGCCGGATCGGGTGCTGGAGTTGCACGGGAACATGTTCGGCGCGGTGTGCACGGCGTGCGGGGCGCGGTCGGCGACGCGGGAGGCGATCGACCGGGTCCTGGCGGGAGATGGTGACCCGGCGTGCCTGGCGTGCGGCGGCATCCTGAAGACCGCCACGGTGATGTTCGGTCAGGCTCTCGATCCCGGCGTGCTGGGCGGGGCCGCCGAGGCGGCCGGGGACTGCGAGCTGTTCGTCGTGGTCGGCACGTCGCTCCAGGTGCAGCCCGCCGCGTCGCTCGTGCGGATCGCGGTCGAGGGCGGCGCCCGGCTGATCATCGTGAACGGCGAGCCGACGCCGTACGACGGCCTGGCGGACGAGGTGATCCACGAGCCGATCAGTGAGGCGCTCCCCCGGTTGGCCGCGCGGCTTCAGCCGGCCTGATTGCCGCGTCTTCGGCTTCACGATCAGGGACGGGAAGATCGCCGAGTTTGCCCTGCTCGCGGACCCCCCAGCACCTTGGGCGGCTGGAACTGGTGGTGCTCGACGCTTGACGGTCTCAATCCGGCTTGACCCTCACGTAGCGGGAGGCGGCAGGCTGAGTCGCGGAAGGGAGGGAGACCATGGGCTACTCGGTCGGGCAGGTGGCCGCTTTCGCCGGGGTGACGGTGCGGACGCTGCACCACTACGACGAGATCGGCCTGCTGACGCCCAGCGAGCGGACAGTCGCGGGATACCGGCGTTATACGGAGCCTGACCTCGACCGGCTGCAGCAGGTGCTGTTCTACCGTGAGCTCGGGTTCTCCCTGGAAGAGATCGCCGCCATCCTGGACGAGCCCGGCGCGGGCCCGTTGACGCATCTGCGCCGCCAGCACGAGTTGCTGCGGCAGCGGATCGCCAGGCTCCAGTCGATGGTGGCGGCGGTCGAACTGGCGATGGAGGCACAGACGATGGGGATTTCCCTGACACCGGAGGAGCGGTTCGAGGTGTTCGGCGACTTCGATCCGGATGAGCACGCGCAGGAGGCGGAGGAGCGGTGGGGCGGCAGCGACGCGTTCGAACAGAGCCGCCGTCGTACGGCCGCGTACACGAAGGACGACTGGCTGCGGATCAAGGACGAAGGGGCGGAGGTGATGCGGGGGTTCACCGAGGCGTTCGAGGCGGGGCTCCCCGTGGGGAGCGAGCGGGCGGTGGAAGCGGCCGAGCGGCACCGGGAGCACATCAGCCGGTGGTTCTATGACTGCTCCTACGAGATCCACAAGGGGCTGGGCGACATGTACGTGGCCGACCCCCGGTTCGCGGCCAACTATGAGACGGTCGCCGAGGGGCTGGCGGCGTATGTCCGTGACGCCATCCACGCCAACGCGGACCGCCGCGCCTGAGCCCTTCTGAGGAAGCGCTCGCCGGCGGATCCGGCGAAAGTCGGTCGGCGCCGCGATCTCCGCGCGTCCGGCCGCACGCGGGGTTGGGTGGCGAGCGCGTGCCCGCAGTCATGGTGCGGGCGGCCGGAGTAAGGCTGTGGAGTCAAATGGCTGGGCCTTTTATGCGCGTGAAACGTGGCTGAAACACCCAGTAGCCACGATGGGTTCGTGATCAGGGCCATTCTGTTCGACCTCGACGAGACCCTTTTCGATCATCGCAGGGCGGTGGCGTACGCCGCGACCTGCTGGACCGAGTCGGTCTCCCCGGGCCATCAGCTGCTGATGGAGACCCCGGCGCTCTGGCTCGACCTGGAGCACAAGCACCTGCCCGCCTGGCACGCCGGTGAGTGCTCGTTCGCCGAGCAGCGGCGCAGGCGGCTGCGGGAGTTCTGCGGGCGGCTCGGCCTGCCGAGCCCCGGCGATCTCGACGCGGCCTACGCCGGCTTCCTCGTGCACTACGAGGACGCCTGGGCGGCGTTCCCCGACGCCGCGGAGGTCATCGACGTCCTGGGCGGTACCGGCCTGATTTTGGGCGTGCTCACCAACGGCGTGCCGGTCCAGCAGGAGGCCAAGCTCCGCCGGATCGGGCTGATGGACCGCCTGGAGCCGGTCCTGACGCCCGACTCGCTGGGCGGGAACTTCAAGCCGGCCCCGGAGTGCTACCTCGCGGCGGCGGCCAAGCTGGGCCTGCGGCCGGACGAGGTGCTGCTGGTCGGCGACAACCTCATGCTCGACGCGGTCGGCCCCACCAAGGTCGGGATGCACGGCGTATGGCTGGACCGCTACCGGAGCGAGCCCGCGCCCGAATCCGTCATCAAGATCACCACGCTGTGCGAGCTGCCGGACCTGCTGAGCGCGCTCCAGCGGCAGCCGGCGAACCGCCCGTCCGAAGCCGCGTAATCCTCCCTGCCGGCCCGCCCGGAAGCGCGGGCCGTTCGAACAGCTCGAACAGCTCGTCAGCGTATGGCCCGCGCCAGGGAACGGGACCGGCCGACGTCGGTGAGGACGTCGGCGCTGTCGGCGAACTGGTCCACGGCGCCGGTGACCGGCAAGTCCCCAATCGCCGCGTCGCCGATGGAGGCGATCAGCGCGTCGGCGAAGCGGCGCCCCCCGATGACCTTGAACGGCCGGTCGAAGTACGGCCGGACCGACGGGTCCAGCGGGCCGGTCAGCCGGAGCCGGTTGTGCGTCCCGGCGACCAGCTTGTAGGCCGTGGACAAGTGCAGCTCGCGTTCCCGCCAGTCGTGGCCCCGCATGGCCTGACCCAGGGCCACTCCCAGCTCGGCCGAGCCGCCCAGCCGGCGGAACGCGCTGCCCAGCCACTTGGTGTACGGCGGGTAGCGCCGCCGCATGAGAAGCGACAGCCGCATGAGGTCACGCACCAGACGGCCGGTGGCCAGCAGCGACCCGAGATCGTCCCCCACCTCCCCGGCACGGCCGGGGAAGCTCTCCTCCTGTGCGATGCGAACCCACTGGCAGGCCAGGACGTACCTCCACAGGTCGTCCGGATACCAGCGCAGCCTTTCCCGCGCCGTCTCCAGCTCACGGAGGCCGTCGTGGAAGACCTCGCCACCGGTCACCTCCCCCAGCCGCTGCCAGGGGACGCCGAGCCAGTCACCGACGGTGATCGCGCCGCGCGGGTCGAATCCGAGCTGCTCGTGCGCCCAGCGGCCGAAATCGGCGACGACGACGCCGCACCTCACGGGATCGCGGTCGGAGCCGAAGGCGGTCGGGTAGCCCCGGAACACCGCCGGCAGCCGCGACGACACCCGGGTCGTCAGGTCGCCGACCAGCTCAGGCGGCACGAAGATCAGCGCCCGTGGCCCCCAGTCGTGATCGGCCGACCGTTCGGTGTCGAATCCGAGCACGTCCGAGCCCTGCCCGATCAGCGCCGCATCGTGCGGCACTCCATCGAGCAGCGGTCGCACGACCTCGTGGTAGTAGGAGCGCGATAACTCCAGGCCTGGGACGAAATGGGACATCACCCAGCCACTGTGCCTGGGCACGGCCCCCGAGGCACCTGGTTTTCGTCCCGACAGATCGTCGTCGCCCGAGGCGTCCACCACCTCGGCGACGCGCCTCAGCTCCCTCACCGCCACGACGCGCGGGCCGTACGGCGAGCCGTCACAGGATCGCGCCCGGGGCGTAGGCCGCGGCGTCCGGGAATCGGGCGGAGACCTGGCCGATCCGCTCCACCAGCTCGGCCACCTGGCCGGCCGCGGCGCCGGTGAAGGAAATGCGGTCGGCGAGCAGCGCGTCGAGCTCGGTCCGGCCGAGGGGGAAGCGCGTGTCGGCGGCCAGCCGGTCCAGCAGCTCGTTCGCCGCCCCGCGCGAGCGCATCGCCAGCGCCGACGCGACGGCGTGCTCCTTGATCAGCTCGTGCGCGGTCTCCCGGCCCACCCCGGCCCGGACGGCCGCCATGAGCATCTTGGTAGTGGCGAGGAACGGCAGATACCGGTTGAGCTCGGCCTCGATGACGGCCGGGAACGCGCCGAACTCGTCGAGCACGGTCAGCATGGTCTCGGCGAGGCCGTCGAAGGCGAAGAACGCGTCGGGCAGCGCCACCCGGCGGACGACCGAGCACGACACGTCGCCCTCGTTCCACTGGTCACCGGCCAGCTCCCCGGCCATCGACGCGTACCCGCGCAGGACGACGGTCAGCCCGTTGACGCGCTCGCAGGAGCGGGTGTTCATCTTGTGCGGCATCGCCGACGAGCCGACCTGGCCCTCCTTGAAGCCCTCGGTGACGAGCTCGTGCCCGGCCATCAGGCGGATGGTCTTGGCCAGCGACGACGGCGCCGCGGCGAGCTGCACCAAAGCGGTGAGCACGTCGTAGTCGAGCGAACGCGGGTAGACCTGCCCCACGCTGGTGAAACGCCGCGTGAAGCCGAGATGCGCCGCGACCCGGTCCTCCAGGTCCGCCAGCCGCTCGGCGGACCCCAGCAGGTCGAGCATGTCCTGCGCGGTGCCGACCGGTCCCTTGACGCCGCGCAGCGGGTAGCGCTCCAGCAGGTCCTCGAGCCGTCCGAACGCAACCAGCAGCTCGTCGGCGGCGGTCGCGAAGCGCTTGCCCAGCGTGGTGGCCTGGGCGGCGACGTTGTGCGACCGCCCCGCCATCACCGTCGAGGAGTGCTCGGCCGCCAGCCGCCCAAGCCGGGCCAGCAGCGCCACGACCCGGCCGCGGACCAGCAGGAGGCTGTCGCGGATCTGCAGCTGCTCGACGTTCTCGGTGAGGTCGCGCGAGGTCATGCCCTTGTGGACGTGCTCGTGCCCGGCCAGGGCGTTGAACTCCTCGATCCGGGCCTTCACGTCGTGCCGGGTGACCCGCTCACGCTCGGCGATCGAGGCGAGGTCGACCTGATCGACGGCCTTCTCGTAGTCGGCGACCACCTGCTCCGGCACGTCGATCCCGAGGTCGGCCTGGGCCTTCAGCACCGCCAGCCAAAGTCGGCGCTCCAGCACGACCTTGTGCTCGGGAGACCACAGGCGGGCCAGCTCCGCCGACGCGTAGCGGGTGGCCAGGACATTCGGGATACGCGGCTTCGCACTCACGTTGCCTCATCCTATTGAGCCCTGCCACTCGTTGAGCCCCCGCCATCCTGAGCGCGCGTCACCCCTTTCCGTGATTACTCATAGTAGTTGTGGAAATACACTGAGCAATCGCCATCTAGGGGGGACCATCATGAGCGGACAGAACGACAAGCAGATCGCGGAAGCGCTCCGGGCCGCGCCACCCATCATCCTGGCTCCCGGCCCCAAGGAGCCCCCCACCCAGATCCCACCACCACCCAACGATGTGTGGGCTCTCCCCGGCGGCACCGCCTGGGTGTACTACGGGGAGGGCAACCACGGCCTGACCGAGCCCGTGATCATGGCGGACGGCTTCAACACCGGGCCCAGCACCCCGGAGTTCTCCTGGAACGTCCTGCAGTTCAGCGGACACCCATTCATCGGCGAACTGCGCCAGCGCCGCAAGGACGTCATCCTGCTCGGTTTCACCGAACGCAGCGCATCGATTCTGGACAACGCGGAGACCGCCATCGCGGCGATCCACGAAGCGATCGCGCGGCGGATGGGCGACCACCCGCTCACGGTCGGCGGCTTCAGCATGGGCGGCCTGGTCACCCGGTACGCCCTGGCCAAGCTGGAGACCCAGAGGATGGACCACCAGACGCGGCTGTACTTCTCCTACGACAGCCCACACCGCGGCGCGTGGATTCCCATCGCCCTGCAGGCGTTCGCGCACTACATCCGCAGGCTCGACAGCCGGTTCTCCGACCAGATCAACAGCCCGGCCTCGCGCCAGCTGCTGTGGCAGCACATCGCGGAGTGGAAGGACGCGCCCGCCACCGCCAGGGAGCGGGTCGAGTTCCTCGCAGCGCTGGAGCGCGTCGGCGGCTGGCCGCGCATCCCCCGGCTGATCGGCGTCGCCAACGGCGTCGGCTCGGGCGAGGGCAACGGCATCAAGCCCGGCCAGACCGCCGTGCGCGGTACGGGCCTGGCCATCACCGGCACCGACCTGCGCACCCAGCCGACGGGCAACGACTCCCTGGTCGCCACCCTGCGTGTCGTGACCCTGCAGCGGCCGGAGATCCACGCTCCGGGCCTGCCCGACATCGACGGCGCCCCCGGCGGCGCGCTGGAGGGCTTCGGCATCCTCGCCGACGAGCTCAACAAGCTCACCCACCTCGGCCTGGCCGTCGACAACCCGATCCGCTCGCACTGCTTCGTCCCCGCGGTCAGCGCCGTCGCCGTCCGCGACATCGCCACCCACGACGATCTGTACGTCGACATCGACAGCCTCTCTCCCGATGACAGCGAACTGGACGACTTCAAGCTCGCGTCCAAGAACGAGGGGCACACCACGATCACCGAGGAGCTCTGCTCCTGGATCATCGACCAGCTTCCGTCGTAGCCCGGCAGCTCACACACATGTGGAGGTCGGGACCCCGGGGGATCGGGGTCCCGGCAGCGGGCCGGCCAGCCCCGCCGAAGCCGCTTCCGAGACGCGTTTCTTCTCCGGCGCCTTCATCAGCAGCCGGACCACAACATCGGGCCCTCGCATCAAGGTGATGCGAGGGCCCGATGTTCATTGACGTCACGCCGGTCACCACCGCGGTCACCCGGTCGGGCGGGCCCCGGTGAGGAGAGGAGGCGTCGCCCGCGTTCCCGGTCGCGCCGCCTTACTTGGCCGGGGCCAGGGCCTCCTCGTCGTAGACCGTGACCTCGGGCTCGCTCGAGGGAGCCTTGGGCGTACGGCGCAGCCGCTCCTTGGTCCGCTCCACCATCGTGTAGAGCGTCGGCACCAGCACCAGCGTGAGCAGCGTGGAGGAGATCAGCCCGCCGATCACGACGATCGCCAGCGGACGGGAGATGAACCCGCCCGAGCCCGTCACGCCGAGGGCCATCGGGGTCAGCGCGCAGATCGTCGCGATCGCGGTCATCAGGATGGGCCGCAGCCGCCGCCTGCCGCCCTCCATGACCGCCTCCACGATGCCCAGGCCCTGTGCGCGGTACTGGTTGATCAGGTCGATCAGGACGATCGCGTTGGTGACCACGATGCCGATCAGCATGAGCATGCCGATCAGCGCCGGGACGCCCAGCGCGGTGTCGGTCGCCAGCAGCAGCCCGATCGCGCCGGTCGCCGCGAACGGAATCGACACCAGCAGGATCAGCGGCTGCACCAGGCTGCGGAACGTCGCCACCATGATCATGAAGACGATCGCGATCGCCAGCAGCATCGCCATGCCGAGGTCGGAGAACGCCTTCTGCTGGTCGGAGCTCGCGCCGCCGATCTCGTACTTCACTCCCACCGGCAGCGACAGCGTCTTGAGCTTCTCGGTCACCTTGGCCGTGATCGCGCCCAGGTTGGAGGCGTCGGCCGCACCCGACACGGTCGCCGTCCGCTCGCCGTCTTTCCGGGTGACCTGCGTGGGGCCCCCGGCCTTGATCACCTTCGCGACATCGCTCAGCTCGATCAGGCCACCCGCCGTGGGGAGCTTGATCTTCTCGACCGCGGCCAGGTCGCCGGGCGCGTCACCACCCCGCAGGACGATGTCGCTCGACCGCCCGTCCAGGTCGAGCGAGCCGACAGGCGCGCCGCGGAACGCCTGCGCGACCATCTGGCCGATCCCGGCCTCGGTCAGCCCCTTCGCGGCGGCCTTCTCCCGGTCCACGTGGACCTCGACGCGCGGCGCGCTGTCCTCCAGGTTCGACGTCACGTCCCGCAGGCCGGCGATCCCGCTCATGGCGTCGCGGACGGTCATGGCGGCCGTCCGCAGTTCGGCCGTGCCGGAGCCCTGCAGGATGACCTGCAGCTGGTCGGAGTTGAACCCGCCCCCCTGCCCGCCGACGGTGATGTCGCCGACGCCCGGCAGGGCCTTCAACCGGTCCCGCAGGGTCTGCTCCACCACAGGAGTCTCCGCCCCCTCGGCGATCGAGACCGAGAACGACGCGCGGTCCGCCCCGCCGCCCAGGCCGCCGAGGAACCGGTTACCCCCGCCGACCGTGACCTGGTAGGACCTGACCTCCGGGAGCGAGGCCAGGACGGACTCCACCTTCTTGGCCGCCGCGTCCGTCGTCGCCAGGTCGGTCCCGACCGGCATCCGCTGGCTGACCTGCGTCGTGTCGTTACCGGAGGAGTCGAGGAAGTTCGTCCGCAGGTTCGGCGCGAGCGCCATCGTCCCCACGAAGATCAACAGGCCGATCAGCAAGGTGACCACCCGCCGCCGCGTCGCGAACCGCAGGACCGGCACATAAGCCCGCTGCAGCGGGCTGCGCAGTTCCTTGCGTTCCGCGTCCTCCCGTACGGCTTCCGCCTCCTGCGGCGTGAGCTTCGGAGCCTTGAGGAACCAGTACGCCAGGACGGGGACCACGGTCAGCGCGACCAGCAGCGACGCCAGCAGCGCGACCGTCACCGTGACCGCGAACGGGCCGAACAGCTGGCCGACCAGCCCGCCGACGAACGCGATCGGCAGGAACACCGCCACAGTGGTCAGCGTCGAGGCCGTCACCGCCCCCGACACCTCACGCACCGCCGCGATGATCGCCTGCCGTTTCGGCTCGCCGTACGTCAGGTGCCGCTTGATGTTCTCCAGCACCACGATGGAGTCGTCCACCACCCGGCCCACGGCGATGGTCAGAGCGCCCAGCGTCAGCAGGTTGAGCGAATAGTCACCCACCCACAGCGCGATCAGCGCGATCACCACCGACAGCGGGATCGACACCGCCGTCACGAGCGTCGACCGGACCGACAACAGGAACACCAGGATGATCAGGACGGCGAAGGCCAGGCCCAGCAGGCCCTCGGTGGTGAGGTCCTCGATCGAGCGTTCGACGTACGGCGCCTGGTCGAACACCACGGTGAGCTCCGAGGCGTCGCCCAGTTCGCGGGTCAGCCCCGGCAGCGCGGCGTTCACGTCGTGGGAGATCTGCACCGCGTTGCCGTCGGGCAACATGGTGATCGACACTCCCAGGCTCGGCCTGCCGTTCGTCCGCGTCAGCGTGGTGGCGGCGGCGTCCTGCACCTCGACGGTCGCCACGTCACCCAGCTTGACCGGCTTCGGCTTCGGCAGCGTCTTCACCGGCGCCTTAGCCGGAGTCTTGCCCGGGAAACCCGGGATGCCGGGTGTCCGCGACTGGCCGGCCGTGAAAGCGGTGGGCGCGGCGGGAGAGAGGTAGAGGTTCTTCAGGTCGTCGACGGTCTGGACGCGGTCGCCGGTCTGCACGGTGAGCGACTTGCCGTCTTCGGTGAGACTGCCCGCCGGGATCGCCACGCCGTTCGACCGCAGCAGGTCCGGAATGGCGGCGGCCGACAGACCGAGCAGCACGAGCTTGCCCTGGTCCGGCGTGATCACGACCTGCTTCTCCCGGGCGCCGCTCACGGTCACGTCGCGCACGCCCTCGATCGACCGCAGCTGCGGCGCCATGACCCGCTCAAGCTTGTCCAGCATGCCGTGCGGGTCGTCGCCGGCGCTCACCGCGATGACCATCACGGGGATGTCGTCGGTGCCGCCCGCGACCACCTGCGGGTCCACGTTCGCCGGGAGCTGCGGCTTTACCCGGCTCACGGCCTGCTGCATCTTGCTGACCATGCCGTCGATGTCGGTGCCGTAGTCGTAGGCCACCTGGATCTGGGCCACGCCCTCCCTCGAGGTCGAGGTGATGCCGGTGACCCCGGTGATGCCCTGGAAGGCGCTCTCGATCGGCTTGGTGACCTGCTCCTCGACGATCTCGGGGGACGCGCCCGGATAGCTCGCCACCGCGAACGCCGCGGGGAACTCCAGCGACGGGAACAACTGCTGCTTCAGCGAGGGGATCGCGAAGGCGCCGAACACGCCCAGCACAAGCGCAATCATGATGACGAGACTGCGGTTGGCGAGGCTGAGCCTGGCCAGGGAGGTCATTCGACGAGCTCCTTCACACGACACCGGCGAACGTTCGGCCACCATAACACTTCGCTTGGCACGAACATTTAGCTTTGCCCATTAAGTCCTGGTAACCTCTCGCGAGAGGTGAACGTGAGCGACTGTCGAGCAGGGCGGCCCAGCCGGACAGGCGACGAGCCGGTAGAACGGCCCACAACCGGGCCCGCGCAGCAGGAGCCCACCACACAGGGCCCCACACCGGAACCCGCACGGCAGCCCACGCAGGAATCCACACGGCAGTCCCCGCAGCACCCCTCACGAGGCCCAGGCCCCACGCTGGAGCCCACGCGAGGCCCGATCTCCGACCCCCCGCAGAGCTCCGGTGACGATCGGAGCACCGACAGACCGGAGATCATCGCCAGGCTCGCCGAACTGCAGCGGGGCCTCGGCCGCTTCTTCGCCCGCGACCGGTCCATGCCGATCATGGCCTCCAACCTCACCATGCAACAGCTCAAGGTCGTGGTCTTCCTGTCCTACCAGGGCTCCACCTCGGGTCAGGAACTGGCCCGCCACCTCGGCGTCGGCCTCGGCACCGTCACCGGCATCGTGGACCGGGTCGTCGCCCAAGGCCTGGCCACCCGCAGGGAGGACCCCAACGACCGGCGGATCCGCCGCGTCGAGCTCACCGAGGCCGGCCGCCGGCTCACCACCGAGATGCTCGACGCCGGAACCGCCGGATATCGCCGCCTCCTGCAACGCCTCGACACCGACACCCTGCGCACCATGGAAACCGTCATGGGCAAGATCCACGAGGCCATGCGCCAGATGGAGGCCGAAGACCACGCGGGCGACCACCAAGCTCCCTGACCCGGCGCCGCCCCAGACACGGCCTACGAGAGCCCGCCACGCGTAACTGCGCGAGACGCGGTGCGCGGACGACGCCCCAGGCGCGGCATCCACTCGGACTCCCATCACCACAAGCCCGTCTCCACAAGCCCGCGAAGGACCGCCGCGACCGGGCAGGAAGGACGCGTCCCTCAGGCCCGACAGGGCCTCACCCGATGCCTCGACATGGCGGCTGCTACCTTCCCCGGTTATGTCGTCATACATCGAGGCGCTGTTCTCGCTCGCGGGCCGCGTCGCCCTGGTCACCGGGGGCAGCTCCGGCATCGGGTACGGCATGGCCGAGGCGATCGGCCGCGCCGGGGCCGCGGTCGTCCTGGTCGCCCGCCGCGAGCCGGAACTGGCGAAAGCCGTACACCGCCTGGAAGAGCACGGCGTGCGCGCCGCCGCGATCAGCGCCGACCTCGGCGACCGTACGGCCGTCGCCCGCGTGTGCGCCGAAGCGGCCCGGTTCTTCGGCGACATCGACATCCTCGTCAACGACGCCGCCAACAACATCCGGCACCCCATGGCCGAGCTCACCCCCGACGACTACGAGCAGACCATCGCTGTCAACCTCACCGCCCCCTTCCTGCTCGGCCAGCACTTCGGGCCGCGCATGGCCGAGCGCGGCTGGGGCCGGATCATCAACATCGGCTCCCAGCAGTCGATCAGCGCGTTCGGCGACAGCGGCGTCTACGGAGCGGCCAAGGCGGCCATCTGCGGACTGTCCCGCTCGCAGGCCGAGGCCTGGTCGAAGGCCGGCGTCACCAGCAACACGATCATTCCGGGATTCGTGCTCACCCCGCTGACCGAGCCGGCCCAGGCCGTGGCAGGCCGCGTCGAGGCCCTCGCAGCCCGTTCCATGATCGGCCGAAACGGGATCCCCGCCGACTTCGCCGGCGCCGCGGTCTTCCTGGCCGGTGACGCCTCCGCGTATGTCACCGGTCAGGCCATCTGCGTCGACGGCGGTTTCAGCGTCCACTGACGGCACACCCAGACTCGCCCGACCGTGCCGACCGTGCCGACATCGCCAGCGGTCGGGCGCGGCAGGCGGCGGGTCATTTGCGGCGGATCACCCGGTGGCCGGTCCCCTCGTGCCACATTTCGACCACGAGGTGCTCCCCCGCCTCGTCGACGCGAGTGACCACGGCCTCGGTGACGTCGATTCTGAACAGGTGGAACTCCTGCCCGGGCGGGCCGCCGTAGCGGGCGTGGACCTCCGGGTCGGTGACCTCGACGGCTCTGCCCGCCAGCTTCGCGTCACCGCTCCATGCGCCGGGATCCGCCTCGTCCGGATCGTCCGACCCGCTGTGCAACGCCAGCCGCGGATCCCGGCGCAGGTCGAGCGCCTTGACCGCCCCCAGCATGGACCCCACCCAGACCTCGCCGTCCTTGAACTCCACCTCTGTCCCGCTGATCCTGGGCGAGCCGTCCTTGCGGAGCGTGGCCATCGTCTTGTGCTTGTGCTTCCCCATGATCGACCGGACCTTCGCGGCCAGCTCGGGGACCTCCTGCTCGATCTTCTGCCATGACGTCATGCCGACATCCTGCTGCCCTCCACCGACATTTCCCGGACCCGATGGGCCCTCACCGAGCCCCCCCGCTTGACTTAGAGCGCGCTCGAACTCGCAGACTGGTCCCCATGGACGAGGGCATGACGATCGCGCAGGTCGCGGAGCGCACCGGGCTGACCGCTCATACGCTCCGCTACTACGAGCGCACGGGCCTCCTGCTCGAACCGCCCCCGCGCGGCGGCAACGGCCACCGCCGCTACACCGACCGGGACGCCGACTGGATCCGCCTGCTCAGCCGCCTGCGCGGGACCGGCATGTCCATCGCGGGGCTGCGCCGATACGCCGACCTCGCCCGCCGCGGGGAGGACACCTACGCGGCCCGCAAGGAGTTGCTGGAAGCCCACCGGGCCGACGTCGTCGCCAAGATCGAGCAACTCCAGGACGACCTCGCCCACGTGGACTACAAGGTCGAAATCTACGACAAACTGATGGGGGAACGATGAAGCAGCACACGCTCGGCCAGGGCCTGCGCACTCCCGCGCTCGGCCTCGGATGCATGGGGATGAGCGAGTTCTACGGCCCCGGCGACGACGCCGAGTCGATCGCCACGATCCACCGGGCGCTCGACCTTGGGATCACTTTCCTGGACACCTCGGATGTCTATGGCCCTTTCACCAACGAACAACTGGTCGGCAAGGCGATCACCAGCCGCCGTGACGAGGTCGTGCTGGCCACCAAGTTCGGTATCGAGCGGCGGCCCGACGGCACCCGCGTCGGTGTCAACGGCCGCCCCGAATATGTGCGGCGGGCCTGCGACGCCTCCCTCGCCCGCCTCGGAGTCGACCACATCGACCTCTACTACCAGCACCGTGTCGACCCGGCCGTCCCTGTTGAGGACACCTGGGGAGCGCTGAAGGAGCTCGTCGAGGCCGGCAAGGTCCGCCATCTCGGGATCTCCGAGGCCGCCCCCGAGACGGTACGGCGGGCGCACGCCGTACACCCGATCACCGCGGGACAGTACGAGTACTCCGTTTTCACCCGTGATCTCGAGGAGGCGCTGCTGCCCACGCTCCGGGAGCTCGGCATCGGCGTGGTCGCCTACAGCCCCCTGGGACGCGGCATCCTGACCGGCGCCTACAACAACCCCGATGATCTCGCCGGCAACGACTTCCGGCGCCACAACCCGCGCTGGCAGGGCGACAACTTCGCCACCAACCAGGCGCTCGCCGCCAAGGTCGGCGAGGTCGCCGCGAACGCCGGCGCCACGCCGGCCCAGGTGGCGCTCGCCTGGGTGATCGCCCAGGGCGACGATGTCGTGCCGATCCCGGGCACCAAGCGCGTCAGCCGACTGGAGGAGAACGCGGCGGCCACGGAGATCCAGCTCGGCTCCGGCGACCTCGACGTGCTGAACTCGCTCGCATCCGGCGTGTCCGGCCAGCGGTACGACGAGACGGGCATGGCCAGCCTCAACCGCTGACACCCGATCCAAGGTCCGGTACGGCCCCGCCCGGCCGGCGAGCTCACTCAGGCCGTGCAGATGAGCACTCCGCCCTGACCGGGGCGAGGACGGGCAGGGCCGCGCCGAAGAGCGCTGAGCTTGGCGCCGATTTCATCGACCGGTGGCTTCGCTGTTTGATTTTTGGCGTAGGTGAATTATTCCTTCACCTACGCCCGACCTTTACATAGTAAACTAAGGCCGGTTGGTCGCCCTAACAACGGACACGTAGCGGCGGCTGCCTCGATGAGGGTGCGGCCTTGCTCGGTGATGACCACAACGGCCCCTCGCTGGGGCCGGGTGTTCCTGCTGGCTAGTGGCGTCGGCGGGGTGGAGCGAGGTGCTCGGTAACGGCGGCGATAAGTCAATCGTCCACTGTCCTGATCGCGGGTCATGCGCCGGAAGCGTCGCCTTCTGACTCATATGCGTTGGCGTCGCAGTCCTCGAGCGGGCTAGCGTTACTTCCTCATGCGCAGGAGGACGTGCCCCTGCCTGCGCCTGTGAGTCAATAGATTGGAGATGCGGGATGACTGTTCAGCTCGTCGCGCTCTGCTTCGATGCGAACGACCCACTCCGTCTCGCGCGCTTCTGGGCCGGAGTCCTGGGCTGGGAGATGGCCAACGACCCCCACGATGGCATCACGCTCCTGCCGAGCGATGACACCGGGTTCCGGATCCGATGTCTTCCAACCCAGGAGAAGAAGACCGGCCCGAACCGGATGCACTTCGATCTGACGAGCACGTCCCTCGAGGACCAGCAGCAGACGGTGGCCAGGTCGCTCGAACTCGGTGCGCGGCACATCGACGTCGGGCAACTACCGGAGGAGGGTCATGTGGTGCTCGCCGACCCCGAAGGCAACGAGTTCTGCGTCATCGAGCCGGACAACAAATTCCTCGCTGACTGCGGATTCATCGGAGCGCTCGCGTGCGACGGTTCGCAGGCGGTCGGGTACTTCTGGAGCGAAGCGCTGGGCTGGCCGTTGGTCTGGGACCAGGACCAAGAGACCGCCATCCGCTCGCCGCACGGCGGCCCGAAGATCACGTGGGGCGGTCCGCCAGTCCTGCCGAAGACAGGGAAGAACAGGCTGCACTTCGACCTCGCTCCACCTGCGCACGGTGATCAGCAAGCGGAGGTCGACCGTCTCGTCTCCCTCGGAGCGACTCGAATCGACATCGGCCAGCGCGGCGTCAGTCAGGTGGTGATGGCCGATCCCGATGGCAATGAGTTCTGTGTGTTGACCCCCCGATAGCGTGACCAGACCCGGGGGCGGCGCGCCTCCAATCCACCACGCGGCACGATCTGATGCCGCCGGCCTGCCCGGGGCCCGCTCCTCCGACATCACCCGCAGGTACGTCGCGGCGTACTTCGACCTGCACCTGCGCAAGCAGGCGCCAGCCCTGCTGGACAAGCCGTCGACTCGCTCTCCCGAGGTCAAGCACTGCCCGGTCGAGACGAAGACCTGCCAGTAGGCGATCGCCGGTACCGACTTCCCGGTGCGGCCGACGCCTGGGTCGGCCAGGCCGCCACCCGAGACCGATCACCTCCAGCCAGCCCTCGCAGATC
This sequence comes from Planotetraspora sp. GP83, assembly GCF_041262585.1. Lineage (NCBI taxonomy): Bacteria > Bacillati > Actinomycetota > Actinomycetes > Streptosporangiales > Streptosporangiaceae > Planotetraspora > Planotetraspora sp. GP83. Next base: position 315,947 of record NZ_JBGCBZ010000001.1, read on the forward strand.
CCCAGCTGGGAAGCCTATTCAGCCATACCCGCTCGCTTTTCGGCCAGTCCTACGGCGACCCCGTCTGAGCCGCCGATGCCGTACATGCCGGAAAGCTCCGACACGGTCTGCACCATGAGATCGCGTAGCTCGGGTGGCTCCAGGACCTCGACGGAGGCCCCGAGGCGGAGGAACTGCCACCGGGCGTGCCGGATCGACTCGACGGGGAGCGTCACGCGGGTCCAGCCGTCGCCCTCGGCGACACCGTCGGCCAGGGCCTTGTCGACGACGTCGTTGCCGATCGTGTACCGCAGGAGGTCCTCGATCCCCGGCGCGAGCCGTACGACGGCGTGGGCGGTGAACATGCGCGAGGCGAAGTCGGCGGCGAAGTCCCGCCAGAAGGCGGCCAGGTCGAAATCCGGCGGCCGCTCGAATCGCTCGTCCAGGACATCGACCCCGATGATCCGGCTGACTCGATAAGTCCGGACACTCCCCGAGCAGGCGGCCGCCAGATACCACGACCCGCCCTTCAGGACGAGACCGTAGGGGTGGACCAGGCGCTCGACCTCGGCGGGCCCCCATCGGCGGTAGCGGAGCCGGACCACGCGGTCCTCCCAGACGGCCTCCGCGACCCGCATCAGGAACGGCGCGTCGTCGCTGCCCCGGTACCAGCCGGGCACGTCGAGGTGGAACCGCTCCCGCATCCTGGCGGCATGGGACCGCGGCTCCGGCGGCAGCGCGGCGAGGAGCTTCAGCTCGGCCGCCGCCGCGACGTCCGCCAGCCCCAGCTCCGCGGCCGGACCGGGAAGACCGGCCAGGAACAGGGACGACGCCTCCTCGGGGGTCAGCCCGTTCAGCCGGGTGCGATACCCGTCGAGCAGCCGATATCCCCCGAGCGGCCCCCTGTCGGCGTAGACCGGCACGCCGGCCGCAGAAAGAGCCTCCACGTCGCGGTAGACCGTACGGACCGACACCTCAAGCTCGGCGGCCAGCTCGGAGGCGTTCATGCCGCCGCGGGTTTGTAACAGCAGCAGGAGGGACAGCAATCGGCTCGCGCGCATGCACCCAGTCTGCCACCTTTACAACGTAGATTTATTTGCTCTACGAACATGCGGCATGTTCAATTGCACACATGGAGAGTGCCGATCGCATACGCGCCATCATGGGCGCGCTGCGCACGTCCGACAGCGTCTCGGTGACCGAGCTGGCCGCCCTCTATCAGGTCTCCGAGATGACCATCCGGCGGGACCTGGACGAGCTGGCCCAGCAGGGCGTGGTCAGGCGCGTCCGCGGAGGTGCCCTCAGCCTGCTCCTGCGCGGTGAGGAACCGCCCTTCGGAGTGCGGGAACGAGAGGCGATCGACGCCAAGCGGCGGATCGCGGCCGAGGTCGCGGGGCTGCTCGCCGAAGGCGAGGCCGTGCTGCTCGACGGCGGCACCACCGTGCTGGAGGTCGCGCGGGCGATCCGCGAGCGCCGCCTGACCGTGCTGCCGCTGGCGCTCCAGGCCGCTCAGGAACTCGCCACCGCGCCCCGCGTCCGCCTCGTCCTGCCGGGAGGCGAGGTGAGGCACGGCGAGATGAACTTCGTCGGCCCGCTCACCGAGACCTCCATCAAGGCCCTGCGGTTCGACACCGCGGTGATCGGCTGCTGCGGCCTGTCGGCGGAGCACGGCCTGACCGCCCACGACCTGCCCGAAGTGGCCATCAAGCAGGCCGCGATCACGTCCGCCCGCCGCGTCGTGGTGGCCTGCGACTCGGGCAAGTTCACCCGCACCGCCTTCGGCGCCGTCTGCCCGCTCGACAGGCTCGACGTGGTGGTGACCGACGACGGCATCCCCCAGGACCAGCACGACGCCCTGGCCGCCGCCGGAGTGACCGTCCGCACCACCACCCCCGCGCCGTGATCATGCATGGATTCCCGCGCGCGGCTCCCACCTGGCCCGACTCCGTCCTGATCATGCACAGGTTCCCGAACGGCGCCTCCCACCCGCCAACACTCTTCACGTGATCATGCGATGTGTAATTGGAGCATCACGACATGGCACTCCTCGCCCCCGCCCGGCCGTCCCCGCTCCGCGCCCGCGTGGCCGTCTACGGCCTGTTCCTGCTCGCCGGGATGGCCATCGGCACCTGGACGGCCCGCATCCCCGCCATCAAGAGCGGCCTCCATCTGAGTGACGGCCAGTTGAGCCTCGGGCTCATCGGCATCGCGGCGGGAGCGATCACCGGTATGCAGGTCGTCGGCCGTCTCGTCGACAGGTACGGCAGCGACCGGGTGATGATCCCGATGGCCCTCGCCCAGGGCGTCGTCCTGGTCATCCCCGCCTACGTGCCCGGCCTGGTCACGCTGGCGCTGGCCCTGTTCCTGTTCGGCGCGGTCCACGGCACGCTCGACGTCGCGATGAACGCCAACGCCGTCGTCGTCGAACGCGCGTACGGCAAGCCGATCATGTCCTCGTTCCACGCGGTGTTCAGCATCGGCGGGTTCGCCGGGGCGGCGGCCGGCGGCCTGTTCGCCCACGCGGGCGTGAGCCCCGGCGTCACCTTCGCGGTCGTCGGAGCCGTCGTCCTCACCATCGCCCTGCTGTCATCGCGCTGGGCCATACGAGACGATCCCCGCCGCCACACACCGCCGCCCACTGACACAGCCACCTCGCCCACGCCCACCACAGCCCCTGCCACGACGACCGCCGCGACGTCCGCCGGCCCCACGGCCGCCGAGGCCTCGCCCACACCGGCCGGCCCGGCGGCGCGCTCGCTGGGCCCCGCGACGGTACGGCGCCGCCGGACGGCGGGCGACGCCCTGTTCCTCGGCGTGCTGGCGTTCTGCTGCCTCGTCGGCGAGGGAGCCTCCGCCGACTGGAGCTCTGTCTACCTGCGGGACGACCTCGGGTCCTCCCCCGGCTTCGCGGCCGCCGGATACGCGGCGTTCTCGATCATGATGACGGCGGGACGCTTCGCCGGCGACCGGCTCGCCGCCCGCCTCGGGCCCGTGACGCTCGTCCGGTGCTGCGGCACGCTGGCCGCCGCCGGGCTGATGATCGCCCTGCTGATCGGCCGGCCGGTGGCGGGTGTGATCGGCTTCGGCCTCTTCGGCGCGGGGCTGTCGTGCATCATCCCGCAGGTCTTCTCGGCCGCGGGACATCGCGATCCGGCCCAGGCGGGGCGCGCTCTGGCCACCGTGGCGAGCCTCGGCTACACCGGCTTCCTGGCGGGGCCGGTGCTCATCGGAGGGATCGCGGAGCTGCTCACCCTTCCCTACGCGCTGCTCGTCCCGGCCGTCCTGGCGCTGTTCGTCGCCCTCGCGGCTCCGGCCGTACGGTCACCTCGGGCGGAGGCCGCGGGCCAGGCTTCCGCCGCGACTCCCCCGTCTCGCGCCCACGCGTGAGACCCCACCCGACCGTCAGGCCACCTTGATGTCAGGGTGGCCTGACGAAATACTGGGAGCATGTCCACACCTGATGATCTTGAGCGTCAGTTCACGCTGCTGACCGCGGCCGCGCGCTACGACGAGCTACGCACCCGCGAAGCCCTGGCGTCACCGGCCGACGAAGACGAGCCCGAACCGAACGATGCGGAGCCCCTGACGCGGCAGGAGGCGCTGGAACTCCTCGCGCTGGGTGAGGTGATCGCGCGGAAGTCGGGCTACGGACGCCAGCTCACCGTTCGATCCGCCCGGCGGGCCGGCGCCTCGTGGTCACAGATCGGCGCCGCCCTGGGAACCTCCAAGCAGGCGGCCTGGGAGTCGCACAACCGGTGGATCGACGAGCAGGCCAAGCAGCAGGAGGGCGTGGGCCACCTGGGGTGGGACGGCGACGAGCTGGTAGCCGCGCGCGCTCTCGCCGGCGCACCCGAAGACGAGGATTGAGCCGGCACAACCGAAACTCGCCGCCTGCCGGGTGCCCGTCATTCGTCCGCGAAGTCTCCCCCGAGGCTGTCGGTCCGGGGAGGAACCGCGAGGGGCAGGCGGAAGACGAATCGCGCGCCGCCGAGGTGAGCGTCCTCCACGTGGATGGACCCGGAGTGCGCGCGTGCGACGTCCATGACGAGCGCCAAGCCGAGGCCGGTGCCCTTCCCGTCGCGGCGGCGGCCCTCCTCCAGGCGAGTGAAACGCTCGAAGACCCGCTCCCGGTCCCGCTCCGGGATGCCGTTCCCGTCGTCGGACACGAGCAGCTCCGCGAAGCCGTCCCGGCCGCGAATGATCTCGACCTCCACGGCGCTCCCGGCGTGCCGCTGGGCGTTGTCGAGCAGGTTGGTGAGCACGCGGCACAGGTGCTCCCGCACGCCGCAGACCACCACTCCGGAGACGAGCCTGACGCTGACCGGCAGCCGGTCCACGCGCCCGCTGACCACCTCCTTGACCACCTCGGCCAGGTCGAACAGCTCGGGATCGGCGTCCTGGCCCGATCGGGTCCTGGCGAGCACCAGCATGTCGGCGATGATCGCCTCCACGCGGTCGAGGTTGCCGAGCACCCGGCTGAGCAGTAGGTCGTAATCCGTGTGGTCGGGATGGAGCCGCGCCTCCTCGACCTCAAGGCGCAGCCCGGCGAGCGGGGTGCGGAGCTCGTGGCAGACGTCCGAGGAGAACTGGCGTTCACGCTCACACTGGTCCAGGGTCTTGTTCACACTGTGGGTGAGCTGGACGATCTCATCCTGTCCGGGGGGTAAAGACACGTGATCGTGCCGGTCGCTGTCGTTGATCTCCGAGAGCTGCGTGTAGATCCCCTTAACGAGCCGGCGGGTCCGCCTGGTCACCTTCCACACGAGCGCCGCCAGCACGATGACGGCGATCCCCTCCACCACGCACACGTGGACGGGAACCGTCAGCTGGAGAGTCTCGGTCTCCGGCGACAATTCCCCATGAGGCAGGGGCAGACCCGTGACGGCCAACGACGAAAGAGCGGCCCACCGGTCCGTGAACCGGCGCCGTCCCCCGCGCTTCCCGGCGTGCTTAAGCGCCGTCCCCAAAGATCTGTTCGGCACCTGCATGGCACGCGATCCCCCATCTCGCACCATATGTCATTTTGGGACCTAAGTCCCGATTCAGCGCATCACGCCATATTACTGGTGTTTATGCTCGTTTGACCGGTTCGTCAATCTTCACAGGCGAGGGGCGAGTTCCTGGTAGCCGAGCTTCAGAACGAGAGCGGTCACCACGCAGAGCAGGACGACCCGCACGAACCCGGCGCCGCGCTTCAACGCCATGCGGGCGCCGATCTGGGCCCCCGCGATGTTGCAGGCCGCCATGCCGAGCCCGAGCGCCCACAGCACGTGGCCCTGGAGACCGAAGACGATCAGGGCACCGAGGTTGGTGCCCGTGTTGATGACCTTCGCGGTGGCGGAGGCGTGCACGAAGTCCATGCCGAGGATCGAGGTGAACGCGATGAGGAGGAACGTACCGGTCCCCGGCCCCAGGATGCCGTCGTAGAAGGCGATCGCCATCCCGGCGACCGCGACGGCGGCCACGACCCGGCCCCGCGTCCGCAGATGCGGGTGCGGCAGCCGCCCGAACGCCGGCCGCAGCGTCACGAACGCCGCCACCCCGAGCAGCACGACAATGACCAGCGGCTTGAGCACCGCCGCGTCCAGCAGGGCCGCGGACGCGGCGCCGAGCCCCGCGAAGGCCACGGCCAGCAGCCCGGACGGCACGGCCACCGCCCGGTCGAACTTCGTCCTGCGGGCGTAGGTCACCGCGGCGGAAGCCGTACCGAAGATCGCGGCGGACTTGTTGGTGGCCAGCGCCTGAACGGGCGAAAGGCCGGCCAGGATCAGCGCCGGAAGCTGCAGCAGCCCTCCCCCGCCGACGACGGCGTCCACCCAGCCCGCGGCGAGCGCCGCCAGAAGCAGGAGCACGATCTGCCCGGCCTGCATGCGGCGCGGCCCCCCTTTTGGTCGAGTCCAGGTCGCGACCCCAGATCCTTTTGACCATGCCGAGACTAGCCGCCGCCTATGGCGCGTCAGAGTCTGGCCGGAATCACCTGCCGCGGGGTCGATCCCATCTTGGCGGTCTCCTCCACGACCTCGCGGCAGTCGGCGGCCGCCAGGGCCTCCATCTGCGAGGCGTGGTCTTGGGGGTGGGTGGAGATGCTTCGCTCCTGCGGCCGTCGTCGTGGTTATGCAGGAAGGTGTCCTGGTACTTACTTCTTCGGCGGGTTCTCACGTCCCCGGGCAGACAGCCAGCCAACGCCTTGCGGTGACTTCCACCAGTCACCCGGCACCGCGACGATGACGGCATGAGCGAGGGACACACGCTTAGGCTCTGCTGGACGCGATGCCGATGAGCCAGGAACCGAAAGAGCACCCGCTGCTGCAGCTGTTGGGCGCCTACGACCGCCTCCGGGAGCAGATCGAGGACCGCTACGGTCTGGACGACACCCGCGGCCGCGTGCTGCTGATCGGGGTGGTGGCCGTCGTGGTCGTGTCCGCCGTGACGGTCGTGGCCATGGTGCTGTGGCTGGCGCTCACGCTGATCGGGGCGGTGTTCCAGACCGCCGCCCACGGCGTGGACGCGGTGGCCGGCTCTCAGGTCATGGCGGTCATCAGCCGTCCGGTGCGCGCCTACCTGACCGCGCACGCGGCCGGGCTGCCCGCCTCCCCGCAAGCGCTGTGGCAGGTCTGGGCGTTGAGCGGGCCGTGCCTTTGGCTGCTCGGGCTGTTCCGCGGCTGGGGTGCGCGCCTGGCCTGGACGTTGTACGGGGCGGCCACCGCGGGCATGGTCTACGCCGCCAGCCCGCCCACCGGGCAGGCCCTGGCCGGCGGGCTGACCGTGCTGGCGTGGGCGGCGCTGTCGCTGCCGGTGTTCGCCGGCGTCGGCCGACGCCCCCGCACGGTGATCCACGTATCCGCCCCGCCCGCAACTAGTGAGACCGCAGTCGCGCTGATACACACTCAGGTGACCGAGTTGCAAAGCCGCCTGGACAGGGTGGAGCGGGCCAGTGATGAGCTGGCCGCCCGGCGCCCCTCGATCACGGTCGACGACTGAAGGCCCCGGCCTCCGGCTTTCCAGCCGAGCGGGGCGGCAACTCACGACGAGGTTCTCACAGTCGCACCGCGCGCCTACCGCTAATTCCCGTTCTGATACTCCCCAGGGGCCACTACGGCCTAAGAGGCAGCGCAGAGTAGTGGTCTTGTGGGCACCGTCATGACCGACTCGACGTTATCGCCGAGCAGCCCGGCAGCGACTTTCCCGTGCTCGACAATGACCAGGCCGCGCCGGTCGGGATCATCGCGGATGAAGGGAGCGGACATGGCGGCGGAGATCGACTGGGACATGCTGGCGGCCCGGATGCTGCGAGCCATGCGGCCGGACGTGCAGGCCGCGTTCCTGGACAGCCCCGAGTTGGAAGGAGCTCGCCCCGGAGCTCAAGGACAAGCTGTATGAGGCCGACGCCCGGTGCGAGGAGATCGACTGCGGATGCGGCAAACGAGGTGAACCGCAGGACCACAGACGAGGGGCGCGTGCCGTACGGCACGCGCTGAGATGATCTTGGGGTCTAGCTGCGAATCTCCGCGTTCGGGTGGGGCTGGGCCTGGAGGCGTGCGTGGAGTGCGATCTCCTCGGGGGTGAGCGGGTGCCTCGGGTCGGGTAGGTGCGATCATGACCGGAATGCACGCTCGTTTCCTTGGTATCGCTGATCTGGTCGAAGCCCCGTCCGTGGCGGTCGTAGTCGACGTCATGCGTGGTTTCACCGTGGCTGCCTGGGCCTTTGCCCAGGGGGCGGAAAAGATCGTTCTTGCTGAGTCGCTGGACAAAGCCCTGACGCTCAAGGCTCGCCACCCGGATTGGGTGGCGCTCAAAGACGGTCCGCCCGCGCCCGGGTTCGACACCGTCAACTCGCCGGGCCTGCTGCGGTCTATCGACCTTGGCGGACGGACCGTTGTGCAGAAAACCACGGCAGGGACAGTCGGCGCCCTTGCGGCCAAGGAGGCGCCGCTGGTGCTGTGCGCCAGCTTCGTGGTGGCGGAGGCAACGGCTCGGCTCTTGCGGACGCGCAAAAGTGACAGTGTCAACAGGGCATGCACCGTCGTCTTTTGAGAGGCCACACCGCCCCCTTGGTCAGCATGACAATGGTGCCATATGACGGCCTTCCCGCCTTTATATGCATTTCTTCCAGAGATGACCGAAATTTCTCTCGCGCGGTCTCGGGAGCGGAGCCGCTCATGAGCTTTGACTCACCGCCAACATCCTCGCCACTTAGATGTCTGCAATTGTCTCGCGGCCCTGACGCACCTTCGACGGATCGACCGGCTCCCCGGCCGTTCCGGAACAAGACGGACCGCGTACGGGCATAGGCCAGATCGGTCCGAATCGTTCCGGAAGTCGGGCCTACCAGTCAGAACGATTCGGAACGGTGAGGAACGTGTGGAGTCTGAGCTGCAGAGATCAGTGCCGGAGTCGTTCCGGCGGTCCGTTCCGTTTCGAATCGCGGCAGGTCGTTCCGTGGTGATCTTGATGAGCTGATTGACGGTGAGCCGCTGATAGGCAGGAAAGGGAAACCGCGAGCTCCCAGACCACCCCCGGTAGCCGGGGCTTGGGGGCTTTATTGCTACGGAGGATGAAATGTCCCTGTCCGCCTGGATGCTCAAATTGATTGCTGTCGTCACCCTCTCGGTCGTTTTGGGGACGATCTCGGTAGCGCTCGCGTTGCGCTCGGGTAAGTCGATGCCGGCCGCGCTGCTGGTCGGGCTCAGTGTCGGCACCGCCGCCTTGGGAGGCTTTTCCGCGATCTTCTAATCGGAGTGCGGGGCTCGCCCCACGCTCAGATGTCCTGGCCCTGATCGTCGTTGCCGGGAGGCATCGGCGTACGGCTGCCCGTGCCGCCCCCGGACGGGCTCGGTGTCGGCTGCCGCGGCTCCGGCGACGTCGGCACGGGCGGCGGCGTGGGGACGAAGTTCGTGGCCGGGAGGGGCCGGGACGGCGCCGGATCGTCCTCGCCCCGGAACACCAGCATCCACAGGACGACCATCAGCACCAGGACCAGCGTGGCCAGCAGCGCGGAGGCCAGCACCACAGACCGGCGTGTCGAGACCGGCGGCGGCGCGGGCGCCGGCGGAGCGGGCAGCGCGGGGTCGCGGTCGCCCAGCCAGTGGGGCACGAACTCGGGCCCGTGCCGTTCGCCGATCAGCGTCCCCGAGACCATCACCGGGTCGAGGAACCGCTCCGCGCCCGGCCCTCCCGGCACGTACGGCACGGCCACCCAGGGGGCGTGGCCGTCCTGCATCGCCACGACCGCGGGCGAGTCGGCCGCCACCCGCCCGCGGACCCGGTCGACCAGCGAGGCGCCCCAGCCCCGGACGCCTGCGCGGCGCTGCTCGGCCTCCTTGATCGCGGTCACGAACCGGTCCCTCGCGGCCGCGTCCAGCGCCGCCCCGCTGGTGAGGACGGCCACGGAAACCACCCGCCCGTCGGGCGCCTGGCCAAGGTAGACCAGCCCGGCGGGCGCGGTCCGCAGACGCGCCTGCAACACGAACGGCCCCAGGTGGGGCGGGTCGCCGTACTGCAGCGGAGTGACCATCACCTCATGAAAACACACGCCCCCGCGAGGCGTGTGTCCAAGCGGCCGCACGGGCAAATAGGCGAGAAATGGATTCTCCCGCCGAGTCACGATTGAATAACGTGCATGACCGTTGCCGATGAACGCAGTGACCCGGACCCCGGAAAGGCCGTGGCGACCCAGGAGGCGGAGGCGGACCTCGAGGTGCTGCACGACGCCATGGCCCAGGTCCGACGGGTCATCGTCGGCCAGGACCACATGGTGGAGCGGCTGCTGGTCGCCCTGCTCGCACGGGGGCACTGCCTCCTGGAGGGCGTGCCCGGGGTCGCCAAGACGCTGGCCGCCTCGACGCTGGCGACCGTGGTGGGCGGCACGTTCGCCCGGATCCAGTTCACCCCCGACCTGGTGCCGAGCGACATCATCGGCACCCGCGTCTACCACCCGAGCTCCGAGCGGTTCGACGTCGAGCTGGGTCCGGTGTTCGTCAACTTCCTGCTGGCCGACGAGATCAACCGGGCGCCGGCGAAGGTGCAGTCGGCGCTGCTGGAGGTCATGGCCGAGCGGCAGGTCACGCTGGCCGGGCGCACCCATCCGCTGCCCAGGCCGTTCATCGTGCTGGCCACGCAGAACCCGATCGAGTCCGAGGGCGTCTACCCGCTGCCGGAAGTGCAGCGCGACCGGTTCCTGTTCAAGGTGCGGGTGGCCCATCCGAGCGCCCACGAGGAGCTGGAGATCCTGCACCGGATGAGTGTCCGCCCGCCGGTGCCCCGCCCGGTGCTCGACCCGGCGCGGCTGCTGAAGCTGCAGGACCTGGCCGAGGAGGTCTCGGTCCACCAGCTCGTCGCCGACTACGTCGTACGGCTGGTCATGGCCACGCGCGCGCCCTCCGAGTACGGCCTGCGCGACCTGGAGGAGACGATCGAGATCGGCGTGAGCCCCCGGGCGACGCTGGGCCTCATCGCCGCAGGCCGGGCGCTCGCCCTGCTCCGGGGGCGTGACTACCTGCTGCCCGACGACATCCAGGACGTCGCCGTCGACGTCATGTCCCACCGGCTGATGCTGACCTTCGACGCGCTGGCCGACGACGTCGACGCCGAGGACGTCGTGCGCCGCATCCTGCAGGCCGTACCACCGCCGCTCGTCGTGTGGAACAACCAGGGCCCGCGGCGGGAGGACCGGTGAGCGGCAGTGAGCACGAACGGAACCCGACGCGGTGAGCGTCCGGTGAGCACCACGCCCGAGCAGGCGCTGCGGCGGCTGGAGCTGACAGTGGTGCGGCGGCTCGACGGGCTGCTGCACGGCGGCCACCAGGGGCTGATCCCGGGGCCGGGCAGCGAGCTGGGCGACACCCGCGTCTACGTGCCCGGCGAGGACGACGTGCGGCGGATGGACTGGGCCGTCACCGCCCGCACCACCACACCCCACGTGCGCGACCTCATCGCCGACAGGGAGCTCGAGACCTGGGCCCTCGTCGACCTGTCGGCCAGCATGGAGTTCGGGACCGCCGACGTCTCCAAGCGCGACCTGGTCATCTCGGCCGTGGGCGCGATCGGGTTCCTGGCGAGCCGGATCGGCGACCGGTTCGGGGCCTACATCCTGCACGGGGAGGACGTCCACCGCTACCCGGCGCGGCCCGGCCGGCCGCCGCTGTACGGGCTGCTCCACTCCCTCCTGAGCGCCCCGCCCGCGCGGGGGGCCACCGACCTCGGGCAGGCGGTCGAGATGATGTCCGCCGCCCACGGCAGGCGCGGCCTGCGGGTGATCGTGTCCGACTTCCTGGACGACCCCGGCGGCTGGGAACGGCCCATCCGCCGGCTGGCCGCCCGCCATCAGGTGCTGGCGGTGGAGGTCATCGACCCGCGCGAGCTGGAGCTGCCCGACGTCGGCCTGGTGACGCTGGCCGACCCGGAGTCCGGCCGCACCCGCGACATCTTCCTGTCGAGGCAGATCAGGGAGCGCTACGCGGAGGCGGCGGCCGAGCAGCGGGAGTCGACCGGGATCGCGCTGCGCCGCGCCGGGGCCGGGCACCTGGTCCTGCGCACCGACCGTGACTGGGTGTTCGACATCGCCCAGTTCGTCCTGCGGCAGCGGCGCACCTCCCACCTGATGCGCCGCACGGCCACAAGGGGGGCAGGAAAGTGATCTTCCTTTCGCCCGGCTGGCTCTGGCTGTTCGTCCTGGTCGTCGCGCTGGCCGCGGCGTACGTCGCGCTGCAGTTCGCCCGCCGCCGCTACACGGTGCGCTTCACCAACCTGGCGCTGCTGTCGCTGGTCGCCCCTGAGCGCCCGGCCTGGCGGCGGCACGTCCCGGCGGCGCTGTTCCTGATCATGATGAGCCTGCTGATCCTCGGCGCGGCCCGGCCGGCGGACGCCGTCCGGGTGCCCCGCGACCGGGCCACCATCATGATCGCCGTGGACATCTCGCTGTCGATGGAGGCCGGGGACGTCCCGCCGACCCGGCTGGTCGCCGCCAAGCAGGCCGCCCAGCAGTTCGTCAACGACCTGCCCGAACGCTTCAACGTCGGCGTGGTGGCCTTCGCCCGCTCGGCGGCCGTGGTGATCTCCCCCACGACCGACCACGCGGCCGTCAACACGGCGATCTCCAATCTGACCACCCGGCCCGGCACCGCGATCGGCGAGGCCGTGTTCAACTCGCTCGACTCGATCAGGTCGTTCGACCAGCGGGCGGTCACCGACCCGCCGCCCTCCGCGATCGTACTGCTGTCCGACGGGGACAACACCTCCGGCCGGTCGGTCAACGAGGCCATCGAGGCGTCCACCGGCGCGAAGGTGCCCGTCTCCACCATCGCGTACGGCACGCCCGAGGGCACGGTGACCATCGACAACAGGCCCATCCAGGTGCCGGTCAACAAGGCCACGCTGAAGTCGCTGTCGGACGGCACGGGCGGCCGGGCCTACACCGCCGAGTCGGGCAGCGAGCTGCGCGACGTGTACGGGCAGATCGGCACGTCACTCGGCTACAAGGTCGTCCACCAGGAGGTCACCCAGCGGTTCCTCATCGCCGCGATCGTCGCCGGGCTCCTGGTCGCGGGGGCGGCCATGCTCCTGGGCGCCCGGCTGCCCTGAACCATCGAGCTCGTGTGGCGCCGCGAGCGTCCTGGTCGCCCTCGCACGTCCACAGGACCCGCCGGCCTGTGGGCGGCCCTGTGGACAACCGCCTGGTCGGGATCACCGGCTCCCGGGCATTGGTACGTTTGGGCACGTGGCACATTACTTCGAGGAGCGCCCCCAGGCGGCCAGCCGTCCCGGCCAGGTCACCCTGGTCCTCCCCGATCTGCACCTGCGACTGGAGACCGACCGGGGCGTCTTCTCCCCCGACCGGGTCGACGCCGGCACCCGCGTGCTGCTGGAGACCGTGCCGCCGCCGCCCGCCGAGGGCGACCTGCTCGACCTGGGCTGCGGCTACGGCCCGATCGCACTGACGATGGCGTCAAGGGCGCCGGGCGCGACGGTCTGGGCCGTCGACGTCAACCGCCGCTCGGTCGAGCTGTGCGAGCGGAACGCCAAAAGCGCCGGCCTTGACAAAGTAAGGCCGGTTCATGTGGACGACATGCCGGACGATGTGCGGTTCCGAGCCATCTGGTCCAACCCCGCGATCCGCATCGGCAAGGCCGCTCTCCACGAGATGCTCACCCGGTGGCTGGACCGGCTCACCCCCGACGGCGCGGCCCACCTCGTGGTCCAAAAGCACCTCGGCTCCGACTCCCTGCAACGCTGGCTGACCGACCAGGGCTGGCCCACCACCCGGCTGGCCTCGCGCGCCGCCTACCGAATCCTGAAAGTGACCGCCCGATGAGCACCCCGAACCCGCGCAGGCAACTGCGGCCGACCGACGTGAAGCGGCTCAACCGCACGTGGCGCCGCAACACCCAGGGGCGGCTCGCGCTGATCGTGGAGTCGGTGACGGGCCCCTTCAACGTCGGGTCGATCTTCCGCACGGCCGCCGCCTTCGGCGTGGACACGATCTGGCTCGCCGGAAACGCCACGCCGCCCACCAACCCCAAGGCGCAGAAGACCGCGCTCGGCACCGACCGGCTCGTCGAGTGGCACGAGCCCGTCCCGGTCGCCGAGGCCGTCCGGGCGGCCAAGGAGGACGGGTTCACCGTCGTCGCCGTCGAGCTCACCGGCGACGCCGTACCGCTGCCGGAGGCCAAGCTGGGCGGCGACGTGTGCCTGGTGCTCGGCAGCGAGGACCACGGCTGCTCCCCCGCCTCGCTCGAGGCGGCCGACGGCGTCGTCTACATTCCGCAGGTCGGCAGGGTCGGCTCGTTCAACGTGGCGGTCGCGGCCGCCATCGTGATCGCCGAGGTCAGGCGGCAGGAATGGGTCTCAATGGGGAGCTCGTGACCCAAATCTTCACCGGCGCTCGCTGACGGCACCGCCTGACAACCGGCATACTCTGCTCGTGCAGCGCCGCTACCCGTTTCTCGACCACCCGGGGCCGCTCGCCTTCGCGCACCGGGGCGGGGCGGCGGAGGGCCGGGAGAACACCCTGTCCGCCTTCTCCAGGGCCGTCGACCTCGGCTACACCTACCTGGAGACCGACGCCCACGCCACGGCGGACGGCGTGCTGCTCGCCTTCCACGACCACACCCTCGACCGCGTGACCGACCGCGCCGGCCGCATCTCCCAGCTCCCCTACCGCGAGGTCAGGCAGGCCCGCATCGGCGGCACCGAGGAGATCCCGCTGATCGAGGACCTGCTCGGGACGTGGCCCGACGTCCGGTTCAACATCGACGTCAAGGAGACCCCGGCGATCCTGCCGCTGGCCCGCGCCATCCGCCGCACCGGCGCCTACGACCGGGTCTGCCTCACGTCGTTCTCCGACCTGCGGCTCGCCCAGGCCCGCAAGGCGGTCGGCCGCGAGGTCTGCTCGTCGCTCGGCCCCCGAGGGGTCGCCGCGCTCCGTACCGCCGCCCTGGGAGGCGGCTACGGCCGGCTCCTGACCGGCCTCGCCAGCGCCGGGGTGCCGTGCGCCCAGATCCCGATCGGCTTCCGCGGCCTGCGGGTCACCAGCCGCTCCCTCGTCCGTACGGCTCACGCCATCGGCATGCAGGTCCACGTCTGGACGATCGACGACCCAGTGACGATGGGACGCCTGCTCGACCTCGGCGTCGACGGGATCATGACCGACAACATCACCGGCCTGCGCGACGTGCTCGACCGCCGAGGGCAGTGGCACCCCCGCGGCGCCATCAGGCCGACTTAGGCCGACTTAGGCCGACCTAGGCCGGCTCAGGCCGGGCGTAGGCCCACTTAGGTCCACTTAGGCAAGGAGAACCATGACCGCCCCCCTGGTCATCGAAGCCGAGACGCCCCAGGCGCGCAGGCGCGAGCAACGCGGCTGGTACTGGTACGACTGGGCCAACTCGGCCTTCTACACCACGATCATCTCGGTCTTCCTCGGGCCCTATCTCATCCCGGTCGCGAAGACCGCCTCCTGCCGGCAGGACTTCCCGTCCATGCCCGTGGACGCGTGCGTCAGGGACTTCGACAAGCTCGTCACCGACCGCCTCGGCTTCGTGGACGTGCTCGGGGCCGACATCCGGCCGGCGGCGTTCTTCGGGCTGGTCCTCACGGCGTCCGTGCTGCTGCAGATCGTCCTGCTGCCCGTCGTCGGCGCGCTGGCCGACCACACCGGGCGCAAGAAGGAGCTCCTCGGCGGGTTCGCCTACGCCGGCGCGCTGGCGACCTTGGGGCTGTTCTTCGTGGCCGGGGACCGCTACCTGCTCGGCGGGGTGCTGTTCATCCTGGCGAACGTCTCCTACGGCGCGTCGGTGGTCGTCTACGACTCCTTCCTGCCGCAGATCTCCACCGCCGGCGAGCGCGACGCGGTCTCCTCACGCGGCTGGGCGTTCGGCTACCTCGGCGGCTTCCTGCTGCTCGCGCTCAACCTCGTGCTGTTCCTGAAGCACGACGCGCTGGGGCTGTCCGAGGGCATGGCCGTACGGATCTGCATGATGTCGGCCGGTCTGTGGTGGGCGATCTTCACGATCATCCCGCTGCTGGCCCTGCACAACCGGCCTGTGCCCCCGCACGAGACCACGGCGCTGCGCTCGGTCGGCGGGAGCTTCCGCCAGCTCGGCCGGACCCTCGCCGAGCTGCGCCGCTACCCCGGTACGCTGCTCTTCCTCCTGGCCTACCTGATCTACAACGACGGCGTCCAGACGGTGATCGGCAACTCGGCCGCCTACGCCTCGGAGGCGCTCAAGCTGAGCAAGACCGTGCAGATCACCGCCATCCTGATGGTCCAGCTCGTCGCGTTCCTCGGCGCGCTCCTCCTGGGCGCGCTCGCCCGGCGGTACGGCACCAAGCGCACCGTGCTGGGCAGCCTGGTGGTGTGGACGGCCATCGTCATCGTGGCCGTCTTCCTCCGGGAGGGCGCCGCGACGCAGTTCTACGCCATGGGCTTCGCCATCGCGCTCGTCCTGGGCGGCACGCAGGCGCTGTCCCGGTCGCTCTACTCCCACGTGATCCCCCGCGGCCGGGAGGCGGAGTATTTCAGCCTCCTGCAGATCAGCGACAAGGGGTCGGCCTTCATCGGCGCGCTGACCGTCACGCTGGCGCTGCAGTTCTCCAACAGCTACCGCGTGGCGATCGTCTCACTCGTCGTGTTCTTCATCATCGGCTTCGTGATGCTCATGGCCGTCAACCTGCCCAAGGCCATCCGCGAAGCGGGCAATGAGGTGCCAGAGCACATCTGAGCCGTGCGCGCCGGAAAAAGCGCGATTGGATCAGGTCTCTGGTGGGAATCCACACACGGTATCAAGCGTTGTACGCGGTGGAGACAAACCCCTCTAAGGCGGGGACCTCAGGAGGCTTAGAACATGGGCGAGCGTGCACTTCGCGGTACCCGGCTCGGCGCTACCAGCTACGAGAACGACCGCAACACCGATCTGGCTCCGCGCCAGGAGGTGTCCTACACCTGCCCTAAGGGCCATCACACCACCGTACCGCTTGCCGCCGAGGCGGAGATCCCCGCGACCTGGGAGTGCCGCAGCTGCGGCTCCCCGGCTCTCCGGATGGATGCCGAGCAGCCCCAGCAGAAGAAGGCCAAGCCACCCCGGACCCATTGGGACATGCTGCTGGAGCGGCGCTCCATCGAGGACCTCGAGGAGGTCCTCAACGAGCGTCTCGCCATCCTCCGGGCCCAGCGGCGCAAGAGCGCGTAGACGGCAGGTAAGGGAAACGCCCCCGGTAGACCACTACCGGGGGCGTTTCCCTTTGTGCCCGCGAGTTCTCTCGTGCTCCGCGAGAACCGCGTGAGCGCCGCCGCCGAGGTCGGTCGTCGCCACCGCCGACAGGAACGCGCGGCGAGGCAGGAGCAGGAGTGGCGGCAGAGGTCAGGCGTCGCGGCGCCGCCGGTCCAGCGCGTCGCCGTCGGCGACCACGCCGTCGATGCCGTCGATCACCTCGCCGTGCACCACCGGGCCGCGCCGCCCACCGCCGAAGCCGTCCCCACCGCCGAAGCCGTCGCCTCGGTCGAACAGGGCGCCGTACGGTGACCGGGCGGCCATCACCCGCACCCGGCGGCCGAAGAACCACGACAACCAGCGCCGCGCGACCGGCCTGGTGAACGGCAGGATGAGGAAGAACCCCAGAATGTCGGTGAGGAAGCCCGGGGTCAGCAGCAGCGCGCCACCCGCCACGATCATCGCCCCGTCGGCGAGCTCGCGGTCGGGCATCCGCCCGGACCGGATGGCGCCCTGCAGCGCCGCCCACGCCCGCCTGCCCTCCCGGCGCACCAGCCAGGCCCCGAGGAGGCTGTCGGCGATCAGCAGGGCGACCGTCTGCCAGCCTCCGATGACCGAGCCGATCCGGATCAGCAGCCAGATCTCCAGGACCGGCACGACGAGGAACGCCAGGAACAACCCGACACGCAGCATTTCTTGCCTCACTCCCGCGGCAGCCGTACGAGGTCGCGATCCCCGCCGGCCCCGCGCGCGGCTCAGGCGACGCCTCGCCGCGGCAAGATCTGAGGGACACTCCCTAGTCGGACAACGCTCCGGGAGCCCTGGTCGTTCCTCGTGAGGCCCGGAGCGGCTATCCCCTCCGGCGCAGCCGGTCCGGCAGCCCGGTGATGCCCCAAGCGGCGACCCGCCAGTAGGCCTCGAGGATGACGTCGAAGCTCATCTTGCTGGCCCCGATCGTGCGCTCGACGAACGTGATCGGCACCTCGGCGACCCGCAGGCCGTGCCGTACCGTCCTGAGGGTGAGGTCGACCTGGAAGCAGTACCCCTGGGATTCGACGGCGTCCAGGCCGATCTTCTCCAGCGTGGCCGCGCGGTAGGCGCGGAACCCGGCGGTCGCGTCGCGCACGGGGATGCCGAGCATCACCCGCACGTAGGTGTTGGCGCCCCGGGACAGCAGCTCCCGGTGAGCGGGCCAGTTGACGACCTTGCCGCCCGGCACCCAGCGGGAGCCGATCGCCAGGTCGGCGCCGCCGGCCACCGCGTCGAGCAGCTTGTGCAGCTCCTCGGGCTGGTGCGAGCCGTCGGCGTCCATCTCGACGATGACGTCGTAGCCCTCGCGGAGGCCCCACTGGAACCCGGCGATGTAGGCGGCCCCAAGGCCCTGCTTCCGGGGCCGGTGGAGCACGTGGACGTGGTCGTCCCTCTCCGCCAGTTCGTCGGCTATCCGGCCGGTCCCGTCGGGACTGTTGTCGTCCGCGACGAGAAGGTGGACGTCCGGGAGCGCCTCGCGCAGCCGCCGCGTGATCAATGGCAGGTTCTCGCGCTCGTTGTACGTGGGAACGATAACGAGCACCCGTTCGGGAGTCCGCTCCATCAGCTCTTCCTCCGTGCCCATGAGACCGCCGCCACCGTCGCTCCGGCACCCATCAGTATCAAAGTCCACTCGGGTAGCGCACCTATCTGGCCGGCCAGCGTGTTCCGCGTCCTGATCGGGACGGTCACCACGTTCATCCCGGGGACGAGCTCACCGGTCCGCCAGTCCACTTCCCCATCTGGGGTGACATAGGCCGAGATGCCGGTCGTGGCCGCCGTCACGACGGCGCGGTTGTGCTCGACGGCGCGCAGCTGCGACATGGCGAGCTGCTGCGGCGGGAGGTTGGTCAGCGCGTACGTCGCGTTGTTGGTCTGGACGACCAGCGGCGTGCCGCCCGCGTTCACGGTGTCGCGGACGATGCCGTCGAAGGCCACCTCGTAGCACTCGACGGTCCCGACGGTGACCGGGCCCATCCGCAGCGCCCCGGGGACGTTCCCGGGGACCGACTGGCGGCCCACGAGGTTCGCCCGGGACGACAGCGCGAGCACCAGGTCCTTGAACGGGGTGTACTCCCCGAACGGCACGAGCTGCCGCTTGTCGTAGTAGGCGCCGGGGCCGGTGACCGGGTCCCACACCAGTCCGCGGGTCGCCCGGTGGTCGTCCCCGATGGCGACCACGGCGCCTACGAGGATCGGCACGCCGACGTCCTTCGCCGCGGAGCCGATCGTCTCCCGGGCGAACTCGCTGCGGTAGGGGTCGATGTCGGTCGAGTTCTCCGGCCATACCACGATGTCCGGCCTGGGCAGCTTCCCGGCCCGTACGGCCTCGGCCATCCGGTGGGTCTCGTCCGCGTGGTTGCGCAGGACGACGGACGGCTCGTCACCGAGGAAGTCCATCCCCCGGCCGGGCACGTTGCCCTGGATGATGCCGATCCGCACCGTCCTGCCCTCGTCACCCGGCCGGGGCACGACGAGGCCCAGCACGGGCAGGGCAGCCGCGCCGGCGAGCGCGGCGGCGACCGTCACGGCCACGGGGCGGGTCCACCTGAACTCGGGCCGCAGCCGCACGGCGACGGACGCCAGCAGCGTGCCGGACAGGACCACTGCGAAGGTCACAAGGGGAGCGCCGCCCAGCGCGGCGTAGTCGGTGTAGGGCGACCGGCCCTGGCTGAAGGCGACCCGCGCCCAGGGGAAGCCGCCGACGGGGAACACGCCGCGGGCCCATTCCTGGGCGACCCACAGGCAGGCCACCCAGAGGGGCCAGAGGCGCAGCCGCATCACGAGGACGGCCGCGACCGCCAGGACCGCCCAGAAGAGGCTCTCGACGCCGGACAGGGCCAGCCAGGCGTCGTCGCCGATGGGCCGCACCCACGACAGCGCCGGGAGGAGGAACGCGGCGCCCCCGGCGTAGCCGAGCCACGCCGCCCGGCGCGGGCGCGTGCCGTACAGGGCCAGCGTGAGCAGGGCGACGCCCACCGGCGCGCAGAACCACAGGCCGGCGGGCGGGAAGGCGAGGAAGAGGAGCAGGCCGCCCGCTACGGAGGCGGCGAGGCGGACCGGGGCACGCCGCGGCAGCGAAGCGCGGGCCGCCGGAGTGGGCGACGCCGTCTCGTCTGCGACTTCCAGTGCCACGGGGGCGGTCTCTCCTCGCCTGTGAGTGTGGCCTCTCGGCGCCGGTATGCGCGGCGGCACGCCCTCGGACCGGCCGGGCGGGTCAGCCGATCGGTCAGCCGATTGGGTCAGCTTCGCAGATGGCGCCGCCCCTCGCCAAACCGGGCCACCGTACGGCCGGCGGGGCGCGGAGACCGCTCACGGCGGGCGGCGCGGGCATGGGCTGCTGTGGCCGCCCGCTCCACGGGGCGGCGGCGTCGCGCACGGAGGCGACGATCCTTGAGCCCCTCGCGGAGGACCCAAGGATCACCTGCGTGTCTCCCCACGCTCGTTTCCACGCAGGGTCTCCACGCACGGGGGCGGAAGGGGGCCCGGACGGCCCTTCGGACCGGTTCCGTCCCGTCGGCGGCGGGCGCGGAGCTCCGTTGTCTACTGGGTGTCCGGACCCCTCCCCGGGTCCAACCCCCCGGCCGGTTGGGGTGCCCCGACTCGACGGAACGCCGGCCTGCGCCTGGCTGTGCAGACGGAGTCACGCTCCGTCACGGACGCAGAATCCGGAGATGTCTTAGACGGCCAACCGGTCAGTCCCGTGCTGGACTGCGCAGCAAACTACCGACCTCAGCGCAGATATCAACCGTGTCCCGATCAGCGGAAATACCAAGTTTTCGCAGCTAGGACAGGCTACGTGACCGGCGTCGATGTGGGACCTGCAAGTGATATCCCTCATAGTCGGAAATCTCGCGCTATTTAGGCACCAGTTAGCTATGCCGGAGAGCGTTGATCAAGGCCCGTCAAAACGGGGGGCAGTCCGCCGGTGTGCATCACGCCAAGGTGGCGCGTGGCCCGGGTCAGCGCCACATAAAGGTCGCTTGGCCCGCGCGGCGACTCCCGCAGGATCCGGTCCGGCTCGACCACGATGACGGAGTCGAACTCCAGCCCCTTGGCGTCGGCCACCGACAGCACCGACACGGGAGCGTCGAGAGTCGCCGGGCCGGGACCGGCGACCGCGCCGGGGACCCGCGCCGTGATCAGCGCCCCCAGCTCGCTCTCCTCGGACGCCGGGACGATCACGACCAGCCGCCCGCCCTCGACGATCTCCTCCTGGACGACCGGCGGGAGCTCGGCGGCCAGGTCGGCCGCCTGGAGCGCCCACGGCCGCTCGCCGGTCTCGCGCACCGACTCCGGCGCGCGCAGGCCGGGGCCGACCAGCTCCAGCACCCTGGCGGCGACCGCCATCAGCTCCGCGGGCGTGCGGTAGTTGACGGTCAGGCCGGCCTCCCGCCAGCGGTCCTGGACGTAGGGGCCGAGCATCCGGCTCCAGCTCGCGGCGCCCGCCGCCGATCCGGTCTGGGCGATGTCGCCCACGATGGTCATCGACCGGCTCGGACAGCGGCGCATCACCGTCCGCCAGGCCATCTCGGACAGCTCCTGCGCCTCGTCGACGATCACGTGGCCGAACGCCCAGGTGCGGTCCTTCGCGGCCCGTTCCGCCGTGGTCAGGTAGACGTCGTCGGCCTGCTGCCGGGCGGCGAACCGCTCGGCGTCCATGACGTCCGCCAGGCCGGTGAGCTGCAGGACCTCACGGGCGTAGGCGATCCGCTCCTCGCGCTCCTGCTCGGCCCGGCGCGCCGCCCGCAGCACCCCTTCGTCGATGTCGCCCAGCAGCTCGGCGGCCTCGTCGAGCAGCGGCACGTCGGCCTCGCTCCACCATCGCTCGCCCGGCCGCGGCGGCTCCCTCAGCAGCAGGTCCCCCTCCTGGGGCGTCAGCCCGGCCTGCGTCATCCGCTCCTTGGAGGTGAACAGGCCGATCAGGAGCTGCTGTGGCGTCAGGTACGGCCAGAGCTTGTTGAGCGCCGCCCGCACCGGATCCTCGGTCCGCAGGTCCTCCCGCAGGTCGGCGAAGTCGTCGTCGTCGAGCATGCCCCGGCCGAGGTGCCGCGCCGCCTGCTTGGTCAGGGCGTTCAGCAGGTGGCGGACGAAGACCGCCCGCGCCTGGTTGTGCGGCTTGCGCGAGCGCAGCGCCCGCGACCTCGCCGCCTCGAACGTCTGCCGGTCGAGCCTCAGCGTGAACTTGTCGAGCCGGATCTCGACCGGCTTCCCCGGCACCCGCTGCCGGTCCCGTACGGCTCTCGCCACCACCTCGGCCATCGCCGCGGCCCCCTTGACGGCGGCGGCCTCCGGCGTCTCGTGGCGCGTGCCGGTCACGCCGGGATAGAGCTCTCCGACGGTGGACAGCAGCACGTCCGTCTCGCCCAGCGAGGGGAGGACCTGCTCGATGTAGCGCAGGAACGTCGGGTTCGGCCCGATGATGAGGACGCCCCTCCTCTCCAGGCGCTCGCGGTAGGTGTAGAGGAGGTAGGCCGCCCGGTGCAGGGCGACCACGGTCTTGCCGGTACCGGGGCCGCCCTGGACGACCAGCACGCCGTTCAGGTCGCTTCGGATGATCTTGTCCTGCTCGGACTGGATGGTCGCCACGATGTCGCGCATGCGGCCGGTGCGCTTCTCGTCGAGCGCGGCCAGCAGGGCGGCCTCGCCGTTCAGCGAGGCCCGGTCGGCGTCGGTGAGGCGGTCGAGGTCGAGCAGGTCGTCGTCGACGGCCGTGACCGTCCGGCCCTTGGCGTGCAGGTGACGCCGCCGGGTGACGCCCATCGGAGCGGCCGGGGTGGCCCGGTAGAACGGCTGGGCCACCGGCGCCCGCCAGTCGATGAGCAGCCGGCGCTGGTCGTCGTCGGACAGCCCGAGGCGGCCGATGTAGAGCCGGGTCTCGTCGGCGTGATCGAGCCGGCCGAAGCACAGGCCGTTCTCCACGGCCCAGAGCCGGGCCAGCCGCTGCGCGTACATGCCGGCGAACGAGTCACGCTCCGAGCGGTTCTGATGGGTGCCGGAGGCCCCCTGCGCGAGCACGCCGTCCAACTGCTTGCGGGTGCGCTCCCGCAGCACGTCGAGCCGCTCGTAGAGCGCGGCGACGTACTTCTGTTCCCGGGCCAGCTCGCCCGCAGATGACTCAGACATAGACCGACGGATTCTACGTCCTCCCCCCGCCCCTTACCTCGTGATCATGCACGGAGTCCCTCACCTGGATCGGACCTGCGGATATTCGGTTCGCGATCTGACACAAGGCGACCAGCGCATGATCAGGAATCGGATCATCGCACCTCAGGCGACTCCACCGGGAAGCCGCGCATGATCACGGCCGAGACCGTCGCAGGCCGCCGGCATTCCCGTGAAGGTTTGCATGATCACGGCGGGGGTGGGGACGGGGGCAACGGATGAGACGTGATTACGGTCACGAGTCGGTTTCGAGGCGTGTCCACCCCTTGACGTGCACGAAGAGTGTCCATACCTTCCTTTGCAAGTTAGGAAACTTTCCTAACTCGCTGTCCTGGAGGACG
Organism: Planotetraspora sp. GP83; assembly: GCF_041262585.1. Lineage (NCBI taxonomy): Bacteria > Bacillati > Actinomycetota > Actinomycetes > Streptosporangiales > Streptosporangiaceae > Planotetraspora > Planotetraspora sp. GP83. The sequence continues at coordinate 339,168 of NZ_JBGCBZ010000001.1, forward strand.
AGCCGTGAGCGAGCGAACATGCCACATGAGCGGGCGATCCGCCCCGCACGCCGGCCCTGACGCGCCGCGCCCGCAATCACCCGGCAGCCGGCTGCGGCATGGCCGCCAGGCGGCGCGAGAGGGCGCGAAGTGAGCCAGCCGATCCCCGGCACGCCGAGCCTCCTGCGCGCCATCAACGACCGCGCCGCCCTGATGGTCCTCCTGGAGCGGGGACCGCTCACCCGCCCGGAGTTGGGGGCGCTGACCGGCCTGTCCAAGCCGACGGCCTCCCAGCTCCTCGCCCGCCTCCAGGACGCCGGGCTCGTCGTCCTGGACGGCATCCGCGAGGGGCTGCCCGGCCGTACGGCGGAGCTGTACCGGATCAACCCCGGCTCGGCGTATGTGGCAGCGCTGGACGTCACGCCGGCCCGGATCGAGGTGGCCGTCTCCGACATCACCGGAACGGTGGTGGGCGAGCACCGGCTGCCGACACCCGGTCGCGCCGCGGGCGACGTCGTGGAGAGAGTGCGCGCCGCGCTTGCGGGGGCCTGCGCGCACGCCCAGGGGGATCCCGCGGCGCTGAGCCGGGTGGTCATCGGCATCGGAGGCGCGATCGACCCGTCGACCGGCAGGCTGGGCTACGCCACCCACATCCCGGGCTGGCACATCCCCGACCTCGTCGGGACGCTGCGCGACGGCATCGGCGTGCCGGTCGACGTCGAGAACGACGTGAATCTGGTCGCCCAGGCCGAGCAGTCCCGGGGCATCGCCCAGGGCCACCAGGACTACGTGCTGCTCTGGGCCGACGAGGGCCTCGGCTCGGCGCTGGTGCTGGGCGGCAGGTTGCACAGGGGGGCGACCGGAGGCGCGGGCGAGGTCGGGTACATGCCGGCGATAGGGGCGCCGACGCCCCGTGACATCGGCAAGCGGGCCGAGCACGGGTTCCAGGCCCTCGCGGGCGGCCCCTCCGTCCTCAAGGTCCTGCGGGCGCACGGCCTGCGCGGATCGACCCCGGCGGCGGCCATGCACAACGCGGTGAAAGCCGTCGAACGCGGTGGCGGGCAGGCGGAACCGGCGCGCGAGGCGCTGCGCCAGGTCGCCGGCCGTCTCGCGCTCGGGCTCGCAGCGATCACCGCGGTGATCGATCCAGAGATCGTGGTGCTGTCCGGCGGAGTGCTGCTCGCCGGCGGCGAAATCCTGCGCGAGCTCACCGAACAGGAGTTGCACGCGCTGACCATCCCGCGGCCCCCGCTGCGGCTGTCCACCGTGGAGGGCAATCCCGTCCTCGCCGGTGCCCTCGACCTCGCCCTCGACACCACCCGTGACGAGGTCTTCGGAGCGGTGAACCGCCGCGAGGGACCCTCCAGGCGCGAAGCGCACGACGCCTCCCGCGGCGAGCGCGACCGCAGGCACACATCCGTTCCCTCTTGAAGTCCCACTCCCTCCTGAAATCCCTCACGCACGTAGGAGGCATCTCCGTGAAACGACTGCTGGCCATAACCGCCGCGGCCGGCCTGGCCCTGCTCACCGCCTGTACGGCGGGCACCGAGGCCGGCCCTCCGAAGATCGAGGCGAGCCCGACCAGCCACGACCCGGTCACCATCGAGTTCTGGCACGGCTTCAGCGCCGACAACGAGCTCAAGGCGTTCACCGACACGCTGGCCGGCTTCAAGCAGAAGTACCCCTGGATCACGGTGAACGCCACCAAGGCCATCCAGGACGACCAGATCCTGCAGTCGGTCCGCGGCGGCAACCCGCCGGACGTGGCCCTGTCCTTTACGACGGACAGCGTGGCCCAGTTCTGCAAGGCCAACATCTTCCAGGACCTCAACCCGTACCTGGCGGCCAGCAAGATCGACGCCGACAAGCTCTTCCCCAAGGTCATCGCCCAGTACACCCAGTACCAGGGCAAGCGCTGCGTGATGCCGATGCTGGCCGACGCCTACGGCCTCTACTACAACAAGAAGCTCATGAAGGGCAACGAGCCGCCAAAGACGATGAGCGAGCTCGCCGATCTCGCCAAGAAGCTGACGGTCAAGGACGCCCAGGGCAACATCAAGGTCGCCGGCTTCGTGCCGACCGGCCTGATGTACGAGAACGCGCCGCTGCACATGGGCGTCATGGTCGGCGCCAAGTGGACCAACCCCGACGGCACCTCCGCGATCGGCTCCGACCCGCAGTGGAAGAGGCTGATGACCTGGCAGAAGGAGCTCGTCGACGCCTTCGGCTACGAAAAGCTCGAGAAGCTCCGCAAGAGCTTCGGTGACGAGTGGTCGGCCGACAACCCGTTCAACAAGGGCAAGGTCGCGATGGCCATCGACGGCGAGTGGCGCAACGCCATGCTCGCCTCGGACGCGCCGGACGTCGACTACGGCACCGCTCCGATGCCGGTCGCCGACGACCAGCCCGAGCGGTACGGCGCGGGCTTCATCACCGGCACGATCATCGGCATCCCGCGTGGCGCCAAGCACCCTGAGGCGGCCTGGGAGCTGGTCAAGTACCTGACCACCGACACCGACGCCCTGGTGACGTTGTCCAACGCCATCCGCAACGTCCCGAGCACGCTGCCCGCGCTGCAGTCGCCGAACCTGAAGAAGGATCCGAACTTCCAGACCTTCCTCGACATCTTCGCCAACCCCAACAGCACCACGATGCCGGCCCACATCAACTCGGTGTTCAACCAGCAGACGCTGCAGGACGCCGGGACCAAGTGGGAGTCCGGCCGGGCGACCGATCTGAACGCGCTACTCGCCGAGGTCGACAAGACGATCAACGAGAAGCTGAAGCTGACAGCGGGCGGCTGATCCATGGCAACCACGACGCTGGGACGTCGGAGGCACGCGGTGCCGTCCCATAGCAAAAGGGATCGGCGCCGCGCCAACCTCCGCGCGGTCCTCTACCTCTCCCCGTGGCTCATCGGGTTCTCGGTCTTCTTCCTCTACCCGCTGCTCTCCACGGTGTACTTCACCTTCCAGCGCTACGACCTGTTCACACTGGAGCCGGTCGGCTGGCTGAACTACAAGTACTTCATGCAGGACGAGGCCGCCTGGACCTCGATCAGGAACACCCTGTGGCTGGTCGTCGTCATGGTGCCGCTGCGGGTGCTGTTCGGCCTCGGCGTGGCCCAGCTGATCACGAAGCTGAAGTCCGGCCAGGGGGTCTTCCGCACGATCTTCTACCTGCCCTCGCTCGTGCCCCTGGTCGCCGGGACGCTCGGGTTCGTGTTCCTGCTCAACCCGGGCACCGGGCCGGTGCAGGCCATCCTGGGGTCGGTCGGGATCCACTCGCCCGACTGGTTCGGAGACCCGGCGTGGTCCAAGTGGGGCCTCACGCTGCTGTCGCTCTGGTCGGTCGGCGACCTCATGGTCATCTTCCTGGCCGCCCTGCTCGACGTGCCCAAGCAGCTGTACGAGGCCGCCGCGCTGGACGGCGCGAGCGCCTGGCAGCAGTTCACCAGGATCACGCTGCCGGTCATCCGGCCGGTGCTGATGTTCGCCGCCGTGACGGGCGTCATCCAGACCCTGCAGTACTTCACCCAGGCGATGGTGGCGGCGCGGGTCGCCTCCGGCGCCACCGACTCGGCCGGCTCGGTCTTCACCCCCGGCTACCCCGACCAGTCCACCCTGACGTTCCCCGAGTGGCTGTTCCAGCAGGGCTTCCGCGACTTCGCCATGGGCTACGCCTGCGTGCTCGCGCTCGTCCTGTTCGCCGTCTCGATGGTGTTCACCCTGATCCTGCTGCGGCAGTTCCGCGGCTTCGCGGAGGAGGAAGCATGACGACGACCCTCGCTCCGCAGCAGGTCGCCCGCCGCCCGGCGCCGGCCGCCAGCGCCTCGAAGACACGGTTGACGCTCTACTGGGTCGCCAAGCACGCGGTCGCCATCGCTTTGTCGATCATGTTCCTGGGGCCGCTGGTCTTCATCGCCCTCACGGCCGTGATGAGCGACCACCAGGCGCTGACCTCGCAGCTGTGGCCGGAGACCTGGGAATGGGGCAACTTCGCCGACATCTTCGAGAAGGCGCCGCTGCTCACCTGGATCCGCAACACGCTGATCTACTCGGTGCTCGCGACGGTGTTCATGCTCCTGTCGTCGGTCCCCGTGGCGTACGCGCTGGCACGGTTCCGCTTCCCCGGCAGGAAGCTCGCGTTCCTTCTGGTCATCACCACGATGATGCTGCCGCCCCAGGTCGTGGCCGTGCCCGTCTACCTGATCTGGGCCCGCTTCCACCTGACCGGGACCCTGTGGCCGCTGATCATCCCGATGCTGCTCGGAGACGCGTTCTCGATCTTCCTGCTGCGGCAGTTCCTGGTCACGATTCCACGGGACTACTCGGACGCCGCACGGGTGGACGGGGCCGGCGAGTTCCGGACGCTCGTGCGGGTGATCCTGCCGATGGCCAAGCCGGCCATCGCCGCAGTCGCCCTCTTCCAGTTCTTCTACTGCTGGAACGACTACTACGGCCCCCTCCTCTACGCGGGGACCGACCTGGACAACTGGACCCTGTCCCTCGGCCTGGCCGCGTTCCGGTCGGTGCACCGCGTCCAGTGGAACCTCACGATGGCCGCCACCATGCTCGCCATGGCGCCGGTGATCATCGTGTTCTTCTTCGCCCAGAAAGTCTTCATTGAAGGGGTCAAGCTGACTGGAGTGAAATAGCCGTGAAGTAGCTCACAGCCATGCATCGTTAGCACGGAATGACGAAGGGAGGATGGCGCTCCGGCATCGGCCTCGCCGTGATGGAAGGCCGGGCAAGAGCGCCATACACCATATGAAACTCGCCGTTGTCGGGGGCGGTTCCACCTACACGCCGGAGCTGATCGACGGCTTCGCCCGCCTGCGCGACGAACTCGACCTGTCCGAGATCACACTGGTCGACCCGGACGAGAACCGCCTCGGCCTCGTCGGCGGTATGGCCACGCGGATGCTCGCCCGCGCCGGCCACCCGGCCAAGCTCACCACGACCACCAAGGTCGAGGAGGGCGTCGCCGGAGCGGGAGCCGTGCTGCTGCAGCTCCGCGTCGGCGGCCAGGCGGCCCGGAACGTCGACGAGACGCTCCCGCTCGAATGCGGATGCGTCGGGCAGGAGACGACGGGGGCCGGCGGCCTGGCCAAGGCGCTGCGGACCGTCCCGGTGGTGCTCGACATCGCCGAGAAGGTGCGCACCCACGCCCCGGGCGCCTGGATCGTCGACTTCACCAACCCGGTCGGCATCGTCACCAAGGCGCTGCTGGACGAGGGCCACCGCGCCATCGGCCTGTGCAACGTGGCCATCGGGTTCCAGCGCCGCTTCGCCGCCGGTCTGGGCGTCTCCCCGGACCGGATCTCGCTCGGCCACGTCGGGCTCAACCACCTCACCTGGGAGCGCGCCGTCTATCTCGACGGCGAGGACATCCTGCCCCGCATCCTGGCCGACCACGGCGAGGAGATCGCCGAGAGCGTCGGCCTGCCGGTCGGGCTTCTCCGCCACCTGGGCGTGATCCCGTCGTACTACCTGCGGTACTACTACGAGCACGACCTCGTGGTCGAGGAGCAGAAGGTCTCCCCGTCCCGCGCGGCCGAGGTCGCGGCCATGGAGTCGAAGCTGCTGGAGATGTACGCCGACCCGTCGGTGGACACCAAGCCCGAGCTGCTGGAGCAGCGCGGCGGCGCGTTCTACTCCGAGGCGGCGGTCGCGCTGATCGCCTCCCTGGTGAACGACAGGGGCGACGTCCAGATCGTCAACGCCCGCAACAACGGGACGCTGCCGTTCCTCGACGACGACGCGGTCATCGAGGTGCCCGCGACCGTCGGGACGGGCGGGGCGACTCCGTTGCCCGTGGACCCGGTCGAGCCGCTTTACCGCGGCCTGATCGCTCACGTCTCCGCATATGAGACGTTGGCGCTCGACGCGGCCCTGCGCGGCGGCGAGGACCGGGTCAAGGACGCGCTGCTCGCCCACCCGCTCATCGGGCAGGCGTCTCTGTCGGGCGACCTCGCCCAGCGGCTGATCGAGGCCAACCGCGCGTATCTGCCGTGGGCGGTGTCCCTGTGATCGGAGCGCGCGGCGGGACCGATCGCCCCCTGCGCACCCTTCTCGCGGTCGACGGGGGGAACAGCAAGACCGACGTCGCGGTCGTGGGGGGGGGGGGGCCCCGCCGCCCCCCCCCCCCCCCCCCGGGGGGGGGCCCCCCCCCCCCCCCCGGGGCCCCCCCCCCCCCCCGGGGGGGGGGGCGCCGAACGCGGGCCCCGGGCCGCCCCCCCCGGCGCCCGCCCCCCCCCCGCGGGGGGGCGGGGCCCCACCCCCCCCCCCCCGGCGGCGGGGGCGCCCGCCCCCCCCCCCCCCCCCCCCCGCGCCCGCGGCGCGGGGTTCGTCCCGCAGAGCGCCGGCGTGCCCGCCGCCATCGACGTGGTCGGCGAGACCGTACGGCGGGCCCTGGGCAGCCGGCCGGGCCTCCGTGCCGATCTCACGGCCCATCTGGCGGACGGCGCACTGGACGGCCATTCGCCGGATGGTCACGTGGACGGGCACCTCGGCGACCTCCGCGAGCGGGTCGCCGTGCCGTACGTGGACCACATCGCGGCCTACGTCGCGGGCGCGGACCTGCCGATCGAGGAGGAGCGGCTCCGCGACGAGCTGCTCGCCCGCGGCTACGGCCGCAGTGTCGTGGTCGCCAACGACACGTTCGCGCTGCTTCGCGCCGGGGCCACCACGCCCTGGGGCGTCGCCGTGGTCTGCGGGGCCGGCATCAACGCGGTGGGGGTCGCACCCTCAGGCAAGGTCTCCCGGTTTCCCGCACTGGGCACCCTCAGCGGCGACTGGGGCGGCGGCTACGGCCTCGGCGAGCAGACCCTCTTTCACGCCATCCGGGCCGAGGACGGCCGGGGACCGGACACCGCCCTGGTGGACGTCGTCCGCACCTGTTTCGGCACGGCGACGGTCGAGGACGTGGTCCTCGCGATCCACTTCGGGGACATGTCCATCGACAGGCTGCACGACCTGGTGCCGCCCCTGCTCGTGGCGGCGCGGAGCGACGCCATCGCCCGGTCGCTCATCGAGCGGCTGGCCGACGAGGTCACCGCGATGGGCACGGTCTCGATGCGCCGCATCGACCTTCTCGGCGGGCCGTGCGAGGTCGTGCTCGGCGGCGGCGTGATGACCGCGGGCGACCCGCTGCTCATGCCGCTGATCGAGCAGCGGTTCGCGGAGCAGGCGCCGCACGCCCGGCTCATCGTCGCGGACGTGCCGCCCATCGTGGGGGCCGCGCTGCTGGGGCTCGACCGTCTCGGCGCCCCCGCCGAGGCGTACGACCGGGTGCGGGAGTACTTCCTCAGCCCGTCCGAGCAGGAGGCACAGGAGGAACCCGATTCGGGGGAGGACGCCGTCCCGGCGCCCGCCCCGGTGGGCTGAGGCCCCAGACCCGGCAGCCGGACCGGCAGCCCGGACGTCATCGCGGTCGCCCGCGGAGCCCCTTAGGGGGGCCGCCCAGGGAGACGTGGACGCCGGGCGCTGACGCATGTCGCCGTCAGCGCCCGGCGTCACCGCGTCCCGGGCCGGGGTGGAGGGGAACCGGCCGGGGTGGGGGCGTCACTGGCCGGCCTTCTGCTCGCCGTCGAGGCCCTTGTCCGCGTTCTTGCCGACCTCGGCGTGGATCTCCGGCGCGCGATGGTCGTACGGCGTGCTGAGGACGACCGTCGTCCGCGTGCTGACGTTGGCCGAGGCCCTGATCTGCTGCAGTAACTCCTCCAGGCCGAGCGGCGAGGCGACGCGCACCTTGAGGATGTAGCTCTCGTCGCCCGCCACGCTGTGGCACGCCTCGATGGCGGACAGATGCCTGAGCCGTTCGGGGGCGTCGTCAGGCGCGCCGGGGTCGTTCGGCTTGATGGACACGAACGCCGTCAGGGGCAGACCGATCTCGTCGTAGTTGACAAGCGCCGCGTAACCGCGGATCACGCCGCGTTTCTCCAGCCTCCGCACCCGCTGGTGCACGGCCGAGACCGACAGCCCGGTCTCCTTGGCCAGATCGGTGAAGCTCATCCGGCCGTCTCTGGCCAGCAGCGTCACGATTCGGCGATCGATCTCCTCCACCCCTGAACGGTAGCGCCGCCGGGGACCACACCGTGCGGCGAAGTGGTCACGGCATGATTCCATCCGAAATCCGGATCAGGTGGCCGTCACCCGGCGAACCGGCGACTCGGCCGACTTGCGTTTGGCCGGAACGTCGGAGTCGAATCTCACCTGCCAGTCGCCCGTGGACGGCACTTTCTTCTTGAAGGCGAACTGGCCCCGCGACCCCGTGGTCGTCGTCCCCTGGGCAGACGAGGCGGCGGCCCCGGCCGGATCGAAACGGAGCCGCACCGCCTTCTGGGGCAGCGGGTCCCAGCGGCCGGGCCCCTCCGCGACCCACACGACCAGCGTGCCCTTGTGCGTGGCCGTCCTGCCGCGCTTGCCGCTCATCGGGATGACCGAGTAGGCGATCCTCGTCTGGGCCCCCGACCCCTGGACGGTCGAATGGACCTCGGCGCTACGGGTGGAGGCGACGGCCGCCGCCTCGGCGCGGGCGAGCCGCCGGGGCGCGGCGCGGAACTCCGCCCGCCAGAAGCCCGACTCGGTGGCCGTCACAGTCGTGGAGAAGACGCCCGATTCGTCGGTCTCGGCTTCCGCCATGTCGCGGCGGGAGAACATGCCGTCCGCCCGGAAGGTCAGCACGACCCGCTGCCCGCCGAGCCGCACCCAGTCCTCGTCCCTGCCGGCCTCCAGCAGCCCCCGGAAGGACAGGGGGGCTCCCTCCTCGACGGGGTCCGGCGACAGGACGAACTCGGTGATCCTCGTCTCCGTGGCCTCCTCCCCGGCGACGACCCGGAACGCCCGCTGCTCGATCGACTCCCCGGCCCGCACGACGACCCGCCACTCCCCGCGCGGGACCTCCGGGTCGAGGACGTGCTCGGCGACCCAGGACTCCTCGAACGGCGAGCCGTCCACCTTGACGAAATCAAGCTCGATCCTGGGCCCGTCCGGGCCGGCCAGCTCGCCGCGCACAAGGTCGCGGGCGTCACCGGCCTCGCCCGCGCCGCCCGTGACGACCTCGACGCGGAGGGGCTCCCGCCGCCCCCGGATCACCGGATCGGGGGTGACCTCGACGAAATCGATGACCGCGAAGTCAGCGCGGCGTAACAGTCTCAGGAGAGGGAGGAGAAGTCGCACGATGGTTCAGCACACCTTCCGGTAGGGCGCCTCGGGGATGAGGCGGCGCCAGTCGTTCACGGACAGCGAGGCGCCCGCGCGGGCGCACACCTCGGCGGCCGCCCGCCCCGGGTCGACGGTGTAGCGCTGGAGCGTCCCGTCCTCGCCCGCGCTGTAGAGATAGCGCCCGTCGCCCGCGAAGGACAGCGCGAGCACCACGCCCGTGTGCGTGGTGTACGGCCGGCCCAGCGGCACGTGGGTGGCGGCGTCCCACAGCCGGACCTCGCCGCTGGTGCCGCCCGTGGCCACCAGGCGGCCGTCGGGCGAGAACGCGATCGCCACCACGTCGTCGAGGTCTCCGGGGTCCGGCGCCAGCCTGCCCGTGGGCCGCAGGGTTCTCGTGTCCCACAGGCCCACCCCGAGCTGGTGGAACCCCACGGCGACGGTCGAGCCGTCGGGGCTGAACGCGATCGACCGCACTCCGTCGAGGCTCGGCCCGAAGGGCTGGTCGGTCACCGCTCCGGTGGCGAGATTTACGAGAGCGCTGTTCTGGCCGCCGATGGCGAGCACGCGCCCGTCCGGGCGGAGCGCCATCACGTCCATGCCGGCGCGCGGGAGAACGCCCGTCCAGGCGTGGCGGGAGGCGTCCCACAGCCGCACCCGCCGCCAGTCGCCCGAGAACGGCGCGACCGCGAGCACGCCGGGCCCGAACGCCAGCCCGCCCACCGAGGCCGCGCCCGGAACGGCCACGGCCTTCGTGCGCCGCATTCCCGCCACGTCCCACAACATCACGGCCCCGGACCCGGCGGTCCGATCGGCGTCGGCGGCCACCCCCAGATCACCCGGCCCCGCCCCGTCAGCAGGCGTGGCCGTACCGGCCGGTGGGTCCGGTGTCATCTCGGCGGGCTCGGCCGTACCTGTTGCGAGGGTGCGTCCGTCGGGGCTGAAGGCGAGCGCCTCGGCAGAGGACGGCAGGGAGCCGAGCCGCCGCCCCCGACCCGCGTCCCACAGTTCGAGGCCGTCGCCGGTCTGTACGGCCAGCGTCCGCGCCCCCGGGGCGAAGGCCGCTGACACGGCGCCGGCTGCCACGGCCACCGGCCGGGTGCCGAGCCGCACGTCGACCGTGGCGACGCCGCCCCCGCCCAGGAGGTAGCGCAGCGCCCGGCGGTCCTGCCCCATCCTGATGACCGGCATGCCGGATGTGTCGCTCAACGAGTGGTAGACGATCGGCCGCCCGCCGGCCGCGTTCCAGAGCCCGATGCCCTCATGGTCGTAGGTCATGACATAGCGGCCGTCGTCGCTGTACGACAGCCACGCCGCGCCGGCGCCCTCCAGAACGGCGTCACGGCGACGGCCGGAGGCGAGGTCCCAGAAGCGGACGTCCCCGGCCCGGCTCACCGCCAGCGTCGCACCGTCCGGGCTGAAGGCGACGGCCTCACCGCCGCCGCCTCCGGGAGTGGGCACCTTCCGGCGCCGGGCCAGATCCCAGAGCCGGACGCGCCCGTCGCGGAACGTCGCCGCGAAGAACCTGTCCGAGACGACGACGTCCTCGATACGGCCGTCGCGGGCGACCTCAAGGACCTGCCTGCCCGTGCGGGGGTCCCACACCTGGCCGTGGTGGCCGGGCGAGACGACGGCGAGCAGCCGCCCGCCCGGTCCGAACGTCATTTCCAGCGCCCCGGTCCCGAACCGGGGACCGAGCGGCCTCCCGGACGCCACGTCCCACACCTGTAACGAATCCGCGCCCGCCACGGCGACCAGCCGGGCGTCCGGGCTGATGGCGACGGCGGCCGCGTCGGCCCCGACGCCCTCCACGGAGCCGACCCGGCGGCGCGCCACCACGTCCCACAAGATCGCCCGGCCCTGGTCGGCGACGGCGAGCGTCCGTCCGTCGGCGCCGAGGTCGAACCGCGCCGCCGCAGTCACCGGCGGAGGCGGGGAGATGTCCCGCTCCCGCTGCGCCAGCGAGCTGTAGAGGGCGGCCCGCGCCTCCGGCACTCCCGCGAGCCGCCACGCGGCGACGCTCAACGCCATCGCGGTGACCGGGTCGGCGGACCGCAGGGAGTCGGCGAGAGCGGCCGTCCTGCGCGCCACCGCGGTGTCCCGCTGCCTCTCGGCGGACGCCCTCTGCCTGTCCGCGAAGGCCTTCTGGTCCACCGCCACCCCCGCCGAGGCGAGCGCCGCGGCGAGCAGTACGGCCAGCACACCGGTGACCTGGCGGCGGCGGCGCGCCCGCAGCCGCCCGAGAGCGGCGGACGCGTCGAGGAACGCGCTCTCCAGCAGGTTGAGGGTGACGTGCTGGCGGCCGGTCGCGGCCCAGCCCAGGGCGTTGTCCAGGGATGTGCCGTGGTAGAGATCGCCGGGCCGCCGCCCGTTCTCGTCCCACAGCCGGGCGGCCTCGCTGAGCTGCCGGTGTACGCGCAGGCCCGCACGGTCGGCCTCGATCCACTCGCGCAGCCTCGGCCAGGCCCGCAGCAGCGCGGCACTGGCGAGCGACATCGTGTCGCCCTCGCGGACCAGCAACTCCGCCCGCGCGAACCCGGACAGGACGCGGTCGGCCGTCGGGAGATCCACCACACCGTCGAGCAGTTCGTCAGCGCGCACCTTCCTCGGCAGGTCGTCGGCCCCCTCACCCGGCATGACCATGCGAAGCAGAATCTGCGGCACCACCGCCTGGTCGGCCGCGCCCAGGCTCGTGTAGATGTCCTCCGCCAGCGCGGCCAGCGACGGCGGCGCCACGTCGGCGGGCGGCCGCATCGCCCCCGCGGCGCGCCTGCCCTCCGCGAGCAGCAGCGCGGTCTCGCCTCTCCCCGCCAGTTCCTCTTCTCGCCAGCCGCGCGTCGCCTCCCCGTCCTGCGCTCCCCCGCCCGCCGGCCGGCCACCGGCCGTACGGGTCACACCTTCGCCTGTTCCTCCCCCGCCCGTTCCAGGACCGCCCGTCTCACGGTCGTTCACGTCCTGGCCTCTGAGCAAGCTCATGAGCAGTTCGGGGGAGCTGGGGCGGGCCGCCGGGTCTTTGGCCATCGCGGCCACCACCAGGCCGCATAAGGGCTCCTGGAGCATGGACACATCAGGGTCCACCGCCAGGATGCGATGCAGGAACGCGGCGACGCTGTTCTCCCCGAAGTTCCCCCCGAAGTTCCCCCCGACGTCACCGGCCGCCTCTCCTCCGGGGGCCAGCGCGAACGGCTCGCGGCCCGTCGCGGCGTACAGCGTCACCGCGCCCCACGCCCAGATGTCCACGGCCGGCCCGGCCCGCTGACCGAGGACGCTCTCGGGCGCCATGAAAGCGGGCGTGCCGGCGACATGACCCGTGGTCGTCAGCGACATCTCAGCCGTCCTGGCGATCCCGAAGTCGATCACCCGGGGGCCGTCCGGTCCGATCAGGACGTTGTCCGGCTTAAGATCACGATGGATGACCGACGCCTCGTGGATGGCGGTCAGCGCCGTCGCGATCCCCGTGGCCAGCCGGTACAGGTCGTCCGGCCCGTACGGCCCGTTCCGCTCGACCGCCCGCCGCAGGCTGGGCCCGCCGACGAACTCGCTGACGATGTACGGCTGGGCTCCCTCGAGATCCGCCGCGATGATCCTGGCCGTGCAGAAGGACGACACCCTCCGGGCGGCGGCGGCCTCCCTGGCGAACCTGGCCCTCAGCTCCGCGTCTCCGGGACCCCCGCGGTGGGCACCGCCCCCGGCACCGCCGTTCTGCGCGCCGCCGAACCCGCCGTAGGAGTCCACTCGTAGCGCTTTGAGGGCCACGCGCCGCCCGGCGTCGTCGTACGCCTCGTAGACCACACCCTGACCGCCCTCGCCGAGCCTCCCGGCGAGCCAGTAATCACCGATCCTCCGCGGGTCCCCCGGAGCCAGGGGCGCCATCGCCATCCGGTCCTCCCCGCCGCTCTCCGGCCGTCCCCCCACCCCCGAGGGACGGCATGACCCGATGGTCCTACGCCTTTCCCCACCGGCCAAGAGGTTTCCCGGCGCCGTTCCCGCGGCGCTGTCCCCGTGTTGCCATCGCCTCGGCGACAAGACGCCGAGGCGGCGTGGTCATCCGTCGAGAGCGGCGGTGAGGTCGAGCTCGACGAGCTGGCCGGTGAACCCGAGCCGGGCCACGCCCAGCAGCGTGCTGGCGGTGGTGAACGCGGCCGCCAGCGCCGAGGTGGTCAGGCGTTGCCAGACGGAGGCGAGGACCGCCGTCTCCCCGCTCACCACATAGATCACCGATCGGACGACCTGGTCGGGCCGCGCGCCGGCAGCGTCCAGCGCGATCAGGGCGTTGGCGACGACCTGATCGACCTGCGCGTCGATGTCGCCGTCGCCGACCAGTGCTCCGGCCTGGTCCAGCGGGCACTGCCCGGCGAGAAAGGCCATGCGGCCGGCCTTGACCACGGTGACATGGCTGTATCCCGGGGTGACGTGCAACTGCTCCGGGTTGATCCGCGTAATGGGCTGGTGCATCCGCTGAGTCTCCCGCCCGGGCGCCGGTTCCGCGACCGGGTTTCATGCCAGGTGGCATCCGTCGCGGACACGCGTAAGCCGGTCCGCCCCTGCCGAGGCCAACCCGGTTCCGCTCATGACCCGGCACATCTGACGCGGCGTGGCCCACCGCGAGAATAACCGGTCGAAGTGGCATAGACGGCCTGCCAGGCTGATCACATGTCAGGTGACCAGGCCAATGTCCTGCTACAGGTACTCGACCGTTTGACGGCGAATGCGGCGCGAGGGCGCAGTGCGGCTCTCGGCGAGCTCGCACAGGCCTTGTTCAGCGTGGTGTCGTCCGATGCCTCGCTCGCCGATCACGCTTTGACGGTGCTCGCCGAGTCGGGTCCGCAGGTCTGGATCGACCTCGACGCGTCGCTGCGACCTTCCTGGTATGAGCCGCAGGACTTCCGCAGGAGGCGCCGCCAAGCGAAACAGGCGATTCATGGCCGGGCGCGCCCTCTCGGGGTGGCGCTGGCCGCCTGCTGGCATGACGGCCACGTCAGGGAGAAGGCACTCACGCTACCGGCGACGCGTGCCGACATCCGGCTGTATCCGGTGCTGGTGATCCGTACGACCGACTGGGTCGAGGCCGTGCGGGTCCAGGCCGAGCGGGTGTTGCGCGAGGTTCTCGCGACGCCCGACACCCGGACGCTGCTCGCGATCCTTCCGGTCGCCGTACGGCTCGGCGATCGCAGGCGTGGCGGGCACATCGTCGGCCTCGTCCGCGACGCTCTGCTGCGCGTGGACGACGCCGTGCTCGCCTCCGTGCGGGGCCTCGGCGATCTCCGAGGTCGGCGGTTCGCGTTTCAGGTGTCGATCGAGGGCGGAAGAATGGACGAGCGGCAGCTCGCGCACGCCGCGCTCCACGAACGCGACCTCATCTCTCGGACTCGATCCGCCCGGGCCCTGGCCGCCCAGGCGGTCGCCCGGCAGGAGCCCCAGATGCTGGAGGAGCTGCTCCGCGGCTCGTCGGGACGGGTCCGGGTCGAGGCCCTGACCGCAATGGTCCAGCTGGGGCACACCGAAGCGGGACCGCGGTTCCTGGCCGACAAGGAGTCGATGGTCCGGTTGACCGCGCAGTGGGCGGTCCGGCGGTCGGGTGGCGATCCCGCCGTGCTGTATCGCGGTCAGCTGGCGGCCCGTCCGCGACGTGAGGCCCGCGTCCTCCTGGCCGGGCTCGGCGACTGCGGGATCCCGGCCGACGCCGGCCTTGCTCTTCCCTATCTGGCCGACCCCCGTCCTCGAATTCGCGCCGAAGCCGTCCATGCTCTGTGCCGCATCGGCGCGTCCTTCGACTTCGCCACCCTCCTCGATGACCCGGCCCCGGTCGTCGTACGCCGCGCGGTCAAGGCTTTGCGCAGGACCGGCACCGTCGTGCCCGCCGACCGGCTGTGGCGGCTCCTCGGCGGTGAGCGTCCACGGCATGTCCGGCTCGCCGCGCATCGGCTCCTGATCGGCCACGATCCCTGGACTCGGCTCAAAGCCGACCTGGCGTTCATCACCGATCCCGATGAGGAGGTGCGCGGACGCGCCCGCGCGGACATCGCCACGTGGACGTCCCGTCACGCGGCGACCATGTACGTCAGCCCTCCGGAGTGGCTCCGCGCAGAGCTTCAGGACCTCATCGCGCGAGGAGAGCCCGAGCTGGGCCCGAAGACCGCCCACCTGTTGCGCTGGCTCGTTCGGGGACCGGATGCGCGTCCCCCGCGGATGAGCTGATCCGCTGGCCGGAACGCCGATCAGCGGCCGGTGCGCGTCACCCGGTGGAGTCCTTGGCGATGGCCCGGCTGATGACGAGGCGCTGGATCTGGTTGGTGCCTTCGACGATCTGGAGCACCTTGGCCTCCCGCATGTAGCGCTCGACCGGGAAGTCCTCGACGTAGCCGTAGCCGCCGAGCACCTGCACCGCGTCGGTGGTCACCTTCATGCACATGTCGGTGGCGAAGAGCTTGGCCATCGCCGCCCGCGTGCCGTACGGCCGGCCGGCGTCGCGCAGCCTGGCGGTCTCCAGGTAGAGCGCCCGCGCGGCGGCGATCGAGGTCGCCATGTCCGCCAGCATGAAGGCGAGCCCCTGGAAGTCCGTCAGCGGTGAGCCGAACTGCCGCCGCTCGCGGGCATAGGCGGACGCCGCGTCGAACGCGGCCTGGGCGACGCCGACGGCGCAAGCGGCGATGCCGAGCCGGCCGCCGTCGAGCGCGGCCATCGCGATCCGGAAGCCCTCGCCCGGAGAGCCGATGAGCGCGTCGGGCGGGAGCCGTACACCGTCGAAGCGGACCTGCGCGGTCGGGGAGGACCGCATGCCCATCTTCCGCTCGGGCGCGCCGGAGGACAGCCCGTCCACCCCCGCCGCGACGTGGAAGCATGAGATGCCGCGGGCGCCGTCGCCGGAGGTCCTGGCCATGAGCGTGTAGAAGTCGGCGACCCCGCCGTGCGTGATCCAGGCCTTGACCCCGTCGACGACGTAACCGTCCGCGCCGGGCACCGCGCGGGTCGTCAGCGCCGCCGCGTCCGAACCGGAGTGAGGCTCCGACAGGCAGTAGGCGCCAAGCAGCTCCCCTCCCGTCATCGCGGGCAGCAGGTCGGCGCGTTGCGCGTCACCGCCGTACGCCGCGACGGGGAAGCACGACAGCGTGTGAACCGAGACGCCGAGCCCGACCGCCAGCCACGCCGCGGCCAGCTCCTCGATCACCTGCAGATAGACCTCGTACGGCTGGGCGGCCCCGCCGTACTCCTCGGGATAGGGCAGCCCGAGCAGACCCGACGCGCCGAGCAGCGAGAACAGATCACGCGGGAACCGGCTCGCCGCCTCGTCGGCCGCGGCGCGCGGCACGATCTCCTTGGCGGCCAGCTCGCGGACCAGGTCCAGCAGCTCATGGGCCTCGGGCGTGGGCAGAACTCGGTCGACGCTCATGGCGATGCACTCCTACCCGGTGGGGTACGGCTTTCACAGATCAGGGCGGCCGGGGATCACCAGCCGCCCCGATTGTGACATCTCGCCACATGTTCCGGACAGGTCCGTCACACTGCGGCGCTACACGATCACCAGGTCGCGCGTCGTGTTGTTCAGCCGCTCGCCGGCCGTCTCGCCGCAGATGACGATGTCCTCGATCCGCGCGCCGTGCCGGCCCGCCAGGTAGATGCCCGGTTCGACCGAGAAGGCGTAGCCCGGCCGCAGCGGCTCGGTGTTCCCGGAGACGATGTACGGCTCCTCGTGGGTCTCCAGGCCGATGCCGTGGCCGGTCCGGTGGATGAAGTAGTCGCCGAAGCCCGCCTCCGTGATCACCTCGCGGGCGGCGGCGTCGACGGACTCGCAGGTCACACCCGGGCGTACGTGGGCGCAGGCGGCCTCCTGGGCGCGCTTGAGCACCTCGTAGTAGGCGACGAACTCCGCCGGGGCCTCCCCGACGCAGTAGACCCTGGTGGAGTCGGAGCAGTAGCCGCTCGGCATCGTCCCGCCGATGTCGACGACGACGGGCTCTCCCCGCTGGATCACCCGGTCGGACAGCTCGTGGTGGGGGCTCGCGCCGTTCGGCCCCGACCCGACGATCACGAAGTCGACGGTGGCGTGCCCGGCGGCGACGATCGCCTCGGCGATGTCCTTACCGACCTCCCGCTCCGTCCGCCCCGCCTTCAGGAACGCCGGCACCTGACTGTGGACGGCGTCGATCGCGGCCCCCGCCTCGGCCAGCGCCGCGGCCTCCGCGGCCGACTTGCGCATGCGCAGCCCGCCCAGCACGCTCCCGGCCAGCACCTGCTCGGCGCCCGGCATCGCGGCGCGGAACCGCAGCGACTGCATCGCCCACATCCGGTCCGCCAGGCCGACCTTCGCGATCGGGCCCAACCGGCGCGCCACCTCGGCGTACGGATCGTCCGTCTCGTTCCAGGCGACGAACTCGATGCCCAGCCGCGAGGCGGGCGAATGCTCGGCGGCCGCGAGCTCCAAGCGCGGCACGACCAGGAACGGCTCCCCCGAGGCTGGTACGGCCAGGCAGGTCAGACGCTCCAGCGGCATGGCGTCGTAGCCGGTGACGTAGCGCAGATCGGGTCCGGGAGTCAGCAGCAGGGCGTCGAGACCGGAGCCGGCGGTGGCCTCGCGGACGTCGGCCAGACGGGTCACGGGATAAAGGTCAGAGGACGTCGGTGTCACGGGACCCAATCTAGCGAGACACCGCCCCAGGACCACACCCAGGTCACGGCCCCCGGGGCCACCCGGCCGCGAGTGTCCGTCCGAGCAAGGGCATGGGTCTTTCTCCACCCGGATAGAAGAAAAGCCAACCCGAGTGACATCCGCTGCTGCTACGCTCCGCATTAAGACGCTTACTATGCGTTGCGCATATGTCCCGATTCACGGTCTTTTGAGAGCGAGTTACATGGTCGGCGTAGCGGGCGGCCCACAGCCGCCCCTTCCCCCCGCGGACGACCGCGAACCGGGCGCCTCGCCCGGCGTCATGTCAGGCGCCACATCGGGCGCCGTGTCCGGCGTCATGTCGGCCGGCGCACTTCGCGACCGGCCCCAGGACGGCTCCGCGACACCGTTCGCCGAGGTCCTGGACGGCACGTCCGGTGGCGGCTCGGCCCCGCGCGCGGAAAGCCTGCGACACCTCCGGGCCCAGCGCGCGCACAACCACGGCTCCCGGCTTCTCGCCCACGCACAGCGGCTGGGCAACATGGGCTGGAGCGAGTGGAACCTGAACACCGGCGAGACCGCCTGGTCCGACCACATGTACGTGATCTTCGGCAGAGACGCCGAACAGGGCCCCATCCGGCTGCACGACCTCCCCAAGCACGCCGAGCCCTCGGACCGGCCCGTGCTCGACAGCCTCGTCTCAAGGGTGACCAGGGGCGAGCAGCCGGTCCACGCGGAGTTCCGGATACGCAAAGGCGGGGGCATCCGGAACCTGCGGGCCGTCCTGGAACCCGCGGCCTCGGGGGTCCACGGGATCATCCAGGACATCACGGGACGGCGCCAGGCCGAGCAGATCATGTCAGAATCCAGGCGGCAACTGCTCGAGGTGCGCGAGCAGGCCGCGGAGGAGCGCCACATCACGCTGGCGCTCCGCGACGCGATCCTGCCCGAGCCTGGCGCCTCTTTGACCCTCCCGTACGCGCGGATCGCGGTCCGCTACGTCCCCGCCGAGAAGGCGGCCAGCCTGGGCGGCGACTGGTACGAAACGGCCCGGCTCCCCGACGGCCGGATGTTCCTCGCCGTCGGGGACGTGTCAGGTCACGGGCTGCCCGCCATCGCGGAGATGGCGCAGCTCCGGCACGCGCTCGTGGGGCTGACCATGACCGGAGCCTCCCCCGACCTGCTGCTGGCCTGGCTCAACACCCTCGTCCTCAACCGGCTCGACGACACCACCGCCACCGTGGTCTGCGGCTACTTCGACCCGCCCACGCGGCTGTTCACCTGGGCGCAGGCGGGCCACCTGCCGCCCGTCCTGGTGCGGCGAGGGATCGCCGGCCAGCTCGCCGCGCCCCACGGCGTCGTGCTCGGCGCCACCTCCGGCGTGCCGTACACGGTGACGGAGACCCGGCTGGAGCCGGGCGACCTGCTGCTGATGTTCAGCGACGGCCTGATCGAGCGGCGGTCACGGGACATCGGCGACGGGCTGGCCCTCACCCTGCAGGCCGCCGGAGCCGCCGCGCACCACGACGACCCGGCCACAGACCCCACCAGCCTCGACACCAGCCTCGACACCAGCCTCGACGCCGGCCTCGACCGGCTGATCGAGGCGATCGGCGGCCCCAACCCGGAGGACGACACCTGCCTCCTGGCCGTCAGCGTCCTCGGAGGCGACCGGAATCCTGGAGCCGATAGGTAAGAGGAGCACGAACCGGCGCGCGGGGCGGGGCGACAGGCGCGACAATGGACGGGTGCTGCTGCTTCTCGACACACCGTCGCTCTACTTCCGCGCGTTCTACGGGATCCCGGAGTCGATCACCGCGCCGGACGGCACGCCGGTCAACGCCGTCCGCGGGCTCATCGACATGATCGCCACGCTGGTCCGGGAGTACTCCCCCACTGAGCTCGTGGCCTGCATGGACGCCGACTGGCGGCCGGCCTTCCGCGTCGCCGCCATCCCGACGTACAAGACGCACCGGGTGGCGACCGGCAACGAGGAGGAGGTGCCCGACACGCTGGCGCCGCAGGTCCCCGTCATCGAGGAGGTCCTCGACGCCCTCGGCATCGCCAGCTTCGGGGTCCCGGGCTACGAGGCGGACGACGTCATCGGCACGCTGGCGACCCAGGCGACCGGCGCGGTGGACATCGTCACCGGTGACCGGGACCTGTTCCAGCTCGTCGATGACGCGAAACCGTGCCGAGCCCTTTACACAGTAAGGGGCATTCGCAACCTTCAGCTGGTCGATGAGGCTTTCGTCACGGCCAAGTACGGCATTCCCGGCCGGGCGTACGCCGACTTCGCCACCCTCCGCGGCGACCCGAGCGACGGCCTGCCCGGCGTCCCCGGCATCGGCGAGAAGACGGCCGCCGCGCTGATCACCCGGTTCGGCTCGCTTCCCGCGCTGCTGGCCGCGCTCGACAGCGGCACGGCCGACGGCTTCCCCGCCGGGGCGCGCACCAAGCTGGCGGCGGCCCGCGACTACCTGGCGGTGGCGCCGGCGGTGGTCAAGGTGGCCCACGACGCGCCGATTCCGGAGATCGACCTCACGTGCCCGGCCAAGCCGCGCGATCCCGAGCGCCTGGTCGCCCTCGCCGACCGGTACGGCCTGGACAGCCCGCTGAACCGCCTGCTCGCCGTGCTCGCCGACCGGTGATCATGCCCCCAGTGACCATGCCCCAATGACCACACCTCAGTGACCATGCGCCAGGCCAGTCCCGGCTGGAACCGGCGACGCGAGTGCGCCGGATGCGAGCGGATCGTCCGCGCGGGAGTAGTTTGAGCGCGTGCCGCACACAACGATCCGCCTCGCGGGCCAGCGCAGGAACACGCTCACGAACGGGCCCGCGAACGAGCCTGGCGAGCAGCCCGGGGACGGGAACGGAACCGGGACCACGGGCAGCCGCGGGGACGGGCTTCTTGACGGCTTCGCCCGCATCCGCCGCGACTTCGACCTGCCGGGCGGGTTCCCGGCCGCCGTGCTGGAGGAGGCCGGCCAGGCGGCGGGCGCTCCGCTCACCCCGGGCGAGGACCGCACCCACCTGCCGTTCGTCACGATCGACCCGCCCGGCTCCATGGACCTGGACCAGGCGCTCTGCATCGAGAAGCGGCCGGACGGCTACCGCGTCTGGTATGCCATCGCCGACGTCGCCGCGTTCGTACGGCCGGGCGGAGCGGTCGATCTGGAGGCCAGGACTCGGGGGGAGACCGTGTACCTGCCGGACTCCCGGGTCCCGCTGCACCCGACGGTGCTCTCGGAGGGGGCGGCCAGCCTCCTGCCGGGGCAGACCCGCCCGGCGGCGCTGTGGTGCGTCGATCTCGACTCCGACGGCGAGACCGTGGGGGTCGACCTGCGCAGGGCGATGGTCCGCAGCCGCGACCGGCTCGACTATGAGACCGTGCAGGCCGCCGTGGACACCGGCACCGCCGAGGGGACGCTGAAGCTGCTCGCCGAGGTCGGGCCGCTGCTGCTGGCGCTGGAGCGGGCCCGGGGCGGAGTGACCCTGCCGACACCCGAGCAGGAGGTGGTCCCCGACGGCGACGGCTACGTGGTGGAGTTCCGCGCGTCGCTGCCGTGCGAGGCATGGAACGCGCAGATCTCGCTGCTCACCGGCATGTCCGCGGCGCAGCTCATGCTCGACGCGGGCGTGGGGGTGCTGCGGATCCTGCCGGAGGCCGGGCCGCAGGATCTCGCGAAGGTCCGCAGGGTCGCCGCCGCACTGGGCGTGCCATGGCCCGACGGGGCGTCCTACGGCGACGTCGTCCACGGGCTCGACCCCAAGATCCCCGGCCACGCGGCCTTTCTGCACGAGTCCACGATCCTGCTGCGGGGCGCGGCCTACGCCTCGTTCAACGGCTCTCCGCCGGCGCATGCCGTACACGCCGCCGTGGCCGCGCCGTACGCGCACGTGACGGCGCCGCTGCGGCGGCTGGTCGACCGGTACGCCACCGAGGTGTGCCTGGCGGTCGCGGCGGGCGAGCCGGTTCCCGAGCGGGTCGAGGAGGCCCTCGTCGTGCTGCCCGAGCAGATGGCGGTCTCCGGCAGGAGGGCGGCCGGCGTCGAACGGGCCTGCGTGGACCTGGTCGAGGCGGCCCTCCTGCGGCACCGGGTGGGTGACCTGTTCGACGCCGTCGTCATCGACGTCGACGAGGGCAAGCCGGGCGGGCAGGTCCAGGTCACCGAGCCCGCGGTGATCGCCCGCTGCGACGGCGAGCGTCTGCCGCTCGGCGAGCGGGTCCAGGTGCGGCTCACCCGCGCCGATCCCGGGACCCGCGACGTCCGGTTCGCCCTGACCTGACGGAGAACCAGGTACGCCCGGTGTCACACCCAGATGGCGCACTCGACGCCGTCGCTGAACGTCTCGGGCGGGTCCGGCAGGGGGCGTGCCCGGCCGTCGGCGACGCGCAGGGCGGTCCAGGCGGCGACGGCCGCGTCGAGGACGTCGTCGACGGCGGCCCTCTCCCCGGCCGGCCCCAGGTCGGCGGGCAGCACGATCCCCGCGCCGGCGAGCAGGCCGCCCCGTCTGCGCGCGCCGGCCCACGTGGACTTGCGGGACGTTAGCGGCGCGCCCGCCAACTCCGCGAAGCAGACCTCGGGATGGACCTCCACGACGCGGTGCGGCGTCCCCCGGACCCAGTGATCGACCTGTAGCAGCTTCTCCTTGAGCGCGAACGCCTGGCGGGAGATCCCTTCCCCGGCGAGCCGCCGGTTGGCCTCGGCCGCCGACGGGTGGTCGTCCGCCTCCAGCGCCGCGCGGACCGGGGTCATGAACACCGAGGGCCACCGCCGGCCCACGGCCTGCCGGGCGAGCACGTCGGCCCGCCGCCGTCCCCGGTCGGGCAGGCCGATCGGCATGTCGACGGCCACGACGCCTACCGCGCCGTCGTCGTCCGCGTCGGCGACCAGCTCGCCGATCCGGGTCGCGAAGTAGGCGCTCAGATCTCCGTCCCCGAGCGCGATGCCGATCCATCCCGCCTTGCACGCGTCGATCCCCAGCACCCGGCCCATGAGTCCATCGTCCGCCCCCATCGTCCGCCCGAGGAGCCCGATTGGTCGGCTGCCGGGCGAATCCCGTAAGGTGGCCTGCCCGAACCTGATCATCATGGTCACCGCCGTACTGCGGAGAACCGCCAACTCGATGGGGAGGCCGATGTGACCGCGACTCGGAGGCGATTGGTCCAGGTCGCCATGGCGGGAGTGGCACTCGCCGTCATCGGCGTGGGGGCGATCTCCCCGCAATATCGGCAGCCCCTTCCCGCCACGCCGTCAGACCTGATCACCTTGCGGCCGGACGGCGCCGTCGTGATGGCGCAGGCGGGCCTGACGAAACCTCTTCTGGAGGTGTTCGAGGATTACCAGTGCCCGTACTGCCAGGAGTTCGAACGGATCAACGGCCGCACGGTCAGGGACGCGGCGATGCGCGGAGAAATCGCCGTGATCATCTACCCTTTGACGATTTTCGGCGACGACAAACCCGTCACCCGCGCCAATTCACGTCGCGCGCTGATGGCCTCCCTGTGCGTGACCGACCCGAGGAAGTGGCTGGCCTACCACGACGAGCTGTACGCCCACCAGCCCGACGAGTTGGCGGAGGGCGGGTTCCCCATCGAGGACCTGGTGGGATACGCCCGGAAGGTCGGGCTCCCGGAGGACGACTTCAGCGCTTGCCTGAAGTCACCGGAGACCTCGGAACGGGCCGACCAGGTGTCGAGGTCGGCCCGTTCCCACGGGGTCGAAGGCACGCCCACCGTACGGCTGGACGGCAGGGACATCGACTGGAGCACGCGGTGGGCCGATGACCGGCAGCAGTCCCAGTCGGTGTAAAGATCCGCTCGCTCCCTAGGCCACCGAGGAGTACGCGACGACGCCCCGGCGCATGGCGTCGACAGCCTTCGTCGCGGTCTCGCGGACCTTGCTTCCCTTGGGCGCGGCGTCCTTGAGCTGGCCGAGCAGGTCGAGCAGCTGCTTGACCCAGCGGACGAAGTCACCCGCCGCCAGGTCGCCGTCCGTGAGGACCGCGTCGAGGCTGTGCCCCTTGGCCCACCGGAAGGCCGCCCACGCGAAGCCGAGGTCGGGCTCCCTGATGAACGACAGGCCGTGGTCCTGCTCGATGCCCTCCAGCTCGCCCCACAGGCGGACCATCGAGGCGAGCGCCTCCTTGGCCGCGCCGGCCGGGATCTTCGGGCTTCGCGCGTCGTCCGACTGGCGCGACTCGTACACCAGCGACGACACGCAGGCGGCCAGCTCGGCGGGATCGAGCCTCTCCCATATTCCGGCGCGCAGGCACTCCGCGGTGAGCAGGTCGAGCTCGGTGTAGAGCTGGGCGAGCCGGCGGCCCTCCTCGGTGACGGTCTCGTCCTCCAGGTAGCCGAGCTGGTCGAGCACGCCGCACACCTTGTCGAAGGTGCGGGCGATCACGTGCGAGCGGCCCTCGACCCGGCGGCGCAGCGACTCGGTCTCCCTGAGCAGCTTGTGGTAGCGCTCGGCCCAGCGGGCGTGGTCCTCGCGCTCGTCGCAGCCGTGGCAGGGGTGCCTGCGCAGCTCCCGCCGCAGGTGGTTGATCTCCTCGTCCTCGGTCGCGTGGTCGCGGGCCCTCGCGGGCTTGCCGAGGTCGCGGTCGCCCAGCTTGGCGTGCATCGTGGCGACGAGGTTGGCCCGCTCCTTCGGCGACCGGGCGTTGAAGTTCTTCGGGATCCGGATCTGGTCGACCGGCTCGACGGGCACCGGGAAGTCCGCGGGCGATAACCGCTTGACCTGCTTGCCCACGGTCAGCACGAGCGGGGAGGGCCCCTCGCCGCGCACGTTCATCCCCGGGTCGAGCACGACGGCGAGGCCCGCCCGCCGCCCGCCGGGCACCCGGATGACGTCGCCGGGCTTCAGAACCTCCAGGGACTGTACGGCCTGCGCCCGGCGGGCCGCCCCGCGCTGGCGGGACAGCTCGGCCTCGCGGTCGGACAGCCGCCTGCGCATCGCGGCGTACTCCTGGAAGTCGCCGAGGTGGCAGGTCATCGCCTCGGCGTAGCCCTCCAGGGCGTGCTCGGCCTTGCGGAGCTGCCGTGCCAGCCCCACGACCGCCCGGTCGGCCTGGAACTGGGCGAAGGAGTCCTCCAGGAGGGTCCTCGCCCGTTCGCGGCCGACCTGCCCGACGAGGTTGACCGCCATGTTGTACGACGGCTGGAAGCTGGAGCGCAGGGGGTAGGTCCGGGTGCTGGCGAGCCCGGCGACGCTCAGCGGGTCCATGCCGGGCTGCCAGACGACGACCGCGTGGCCCTCGACGTCGATGCCGCGCCGCCCGGCCCGGCCGGTGAGCTGGGTGTACTCCCCCGGCGTGAGGTCGGCGTGGGTCTCGCCGTTCCACTTGTCGAGCTTCTCGATCACGACGGACCGGGCGGGCATGTTGATCCCGAGCGCGAGCGTCTCGGTCGCGAACACCGCCTTGACCAGGCCCTTGGTGAACAGCTCCTCGACGACCTCCTTGAAGGCGGGGAGCATGCCGGCGTGGTGGGCGGCGAGGCCGCGCTCCAGGCAGTCGCGCCACTCCAGGTAGCCGAGGACGGCCAGGTCCTCGTCGGGGAGGTGCGCGGTCCGCTCGTCGACGATCTGGCGGATCTCGTGCCGCTCGTTCTCGTTGGTGAGCCGCAATCCGGCGTACAGGCACTGCATGACCGCGGCGTCACAGCCCGCCCGCGAGAAGATGAAGGTGATCGCGGGGAGCAGCCCCTCGGCGTCGAGCTTCGCGATCACGTCGGCCCGGGCGGGGCCGTTGACGCGGCCCGGCCGGGAGTAGCCGCGCTTGCCGCGGGTCTGCGCCAGCCGCGCCTCGTCGCGGGAGATGCGCATCAGCGACGGGTTGATCCGCAGGGCGTCCCCACCCTCGTTGTCGCCCTCGTTGACGAACAGGTCGTACAGCCGGTGCCCGACGAGCATGTGCTGCCACAGCGGGACCGGGCGGTGTTCGTCCACGATCACCGTGGTGTCGCCCCTGACCTCGCCGAGCCACTCGCCGAACTCCTCGGCGTTGCTGACCGTCGCGGAGAGCGCCACCACCCGGACCGACTCGGGCAGGTGAATGATCACCTCTTCCCAGACCGCGCCACGGAACCGGTCGGCGAGGTAGTGCACCTCGTCCATGACGACATAGCCCAGCCCGGAGAGCGTGCCCGACCCGGCGTAGAGCATGTTGCGGAGGACCTCGGTCGTCATGACGACGATCGGGGCCTCGCCGTTGACGCTGTTGTCTCCCGTCAGCAGGCCGACCTTGGCCGGGCCGTACCTCCTGACCAGGTCGTTGTACTTCTGGTTCGACAGGGCCTTGATCGGTGTCGTGTAGAAGCACTTGCGGCCCTGCTCCAGGGCGAGATGGACGGCGAACTCCCCCACCACGGTCTTGCCCGACCCGGTCGGCGCGGCCACCAGCACGCCGTCACCCGCCTCCAGCGCCTGGCAGGCGTCGAGCTGGAACTCGTCGAGCTCGAAGTCGTACAGACCGCGGAACGAGGCGAGCGCCGGCCCGTTCCCGACTTGCTCCTCACGGAATGCGGCGTAGCGTTCCGCTGGCGTACTCATAACGCCAACCCTACCGATAACCGGATTCCGGGCCGCCCATCAATGCGATCCCACTCAGTGGGATGACCAGTCGCCGAGCCCCTTCTCCAGCAGGTCGAAGCCGAGGTTCGCGGCGGCGACCGCGTCGGGGTAGACCTCGTCCGCGGTCTCCCCGAGGATGATCCGGAGGCTGTTCTCGGCCTGCAGCACCCGCCACAGGCCCATCAGCTGGGCGGCGGCGACGCGGGCCCGCAGGTCTCGCGGCCCGGGCCGGTCCCGGAGCGCCGCCAGGTCGCCCTCGGAGACCGGCGTGCGGATGTCGTGCCCCCCCGCGTCCAGTCCCATCAGGGCCGCCATCAGCAGCTGCTCGCCGCGAAGCTGGATCATGAACATCCGGGCCACCAGCGACGGGGTCTCCTTCACCAGGTTGATCACCTGGAGCAGCTCCGGGTTGTCGTTGAGCCCCGTCTCGGCGGCGCGCGCCGCGAGCCGTTCGAGGAAGGCCCGCCGGAAGGCCGCCACGACCGGCTCCCCCGGGCGCCGGGAGGACACGATCCGGGCGGGGTCGCCGAGATGCTCCTCCATGGGGCCCATCACGATGTCCTCCTTGGTGGGGAAGTAGTTGAACACCGTCATCTTCGAGATCCCGGCCCGTGCGGCGATCTCCGCGACCGACACGTCGGCGAACCCGCGCTCCCGGAAGAGCGCCATGGCCACGCCGAAGATCGCCTGGCGCGTCTGCAGCTTCTTGCGCTCCCGCAGCCCCGGTGCCTCACCCACACCAGGACGATACCAGGTCGATATTTATACCGAGGCAAAGACTTGACCGGATAAAAATTTTGACCCAGCCTATGTCGCATGACCGACTATCAGAAGAGGCTCGCCGCGCTCGGCTGCCTCCTCACGCTGGTCCTGGCCATCCTCGACCAGAACATCGTCTCCACGGCCTCGGTCGCCATCGTCAGGGACCTCGACCCCGCCACCGGGCTGGCGCGGCTGCCCTGGCTGATCAGCGTGTACGCGCTGGCCGCGACCGCCGCCCTCCCCCTGTACGGCA
Source organism: Planotetraspora sp. GP83 (assembly GCF_041262585.1). NCBI lineage: Bacteria > Bacillati > Actinomycetota > Actinomycetes > Streptosporangiales > Streptosporangiaceae > Planotetraspora > Planotetraspora sp. GP83. The sequence continues at coordinate 366,513 of NZ_JBGCBZ010000001.1, forward strand.
AGCTGTGCGACGTCTACGGCGCCAAGCGCGTCTACCTGGGCGCGGTGACTCTGTTCCTGTTCGGCTCCGCGCTGTGCGGCCTGGCCCAGAACATGGCCGAGCTCATCGCGTTCCGCGCCGTGCAGGGGATGGGCGGCGGCGGGCTGATGAGCGTCACCCTCGTCGTCTTCGCCCACCTCACCCCCACGGAGAAGCGGGCGAGCGCCGGGGGCGTCGGCGGCCTGATGGCCGGGCTCGGCATGGTCGTGGGACCGCTCATCGGCGGCCTGTTCACCGACCACCTGAGCTGGCGCTGGATCTTCTATGTCAACCTGCCCATCGGCCTGTTCGTCATCTTCACCGGGGCGACCGCGCTGCGTCTGGCCGACGGGGGCCTGCGGCACCGCATCGACTACCCGGGGGCGGCCCTCGTCGCGGCCGCCGCGAGCGTCCTGCTGCTCCTCACGGAGTGGGGCGGAACGAAGTACGCGTGGGACTCGGCGACCATCCTCACCCTCGCCGCCGCGGGCGCCGTGCTCGTGGCCGCCTTCGTCTGGCGGCAGCTCACCGCCGCCGAGCCGATCCTGCCGCTGGGGCTGTTCCGGAACGCCACGCTGCGCATCGCGCTGCCGCTCCAGCTCCTGTCCGGTTTCGGCATGATCGGCTCGATCGTCTACACCGTGGTCTACCTGCAGCTCGTGCGCGGCGTCCCGGCCACCGACTCGGGCCTGTACCTCCTGCCGATGGCCGCCGGGATGACGGTCTCCGGGCTGGTCTCCGGCAGGCTCATCGCTCGAGGGCAGGCCCCGAAGACCTTCCTGGTCATCGGCCTGACCCTCGCGACGCTCGCCATGACGCTGCTCGCCATGCTCGCCGTGGACACCTCCCGCCTGCTCCTCGGCCTGGATCTGTTCCTGCTGGGCGCCGGCTTCGGCCTGGTGCTGGGCATCGTGATCATGCTGGCGCAGAACGCGGTGCCGGTCTCCCAGCTCGGGGTTGCCACGACCTCGATCCGCTTCGCCCAGACGCTCGGGTCCGCGTTCGGCACGGCGGTGTTCGGAGTCGTCCTCACCCGGGTGGTGTCCGCCAAACTGGGCGGCGACTCCATCGGCGTGAGGGCGCTCAGGTCCCTTCCCGAGGGCGTCAGGCGCCGCGCCGTCGACGCCCTCGTGTCCGGAATCGACACGGTGTTCCTCGCCGCCGCCGGCGTCATGCTCGTGTCGCTGGTCCTCGCCACGCTGTTGAAGGCCGATCGGGAGCAGCCCACGGAAGGGGCGGTGGAGCTGGTGGCCTCCGGCTGAGCGCCTTTACAACGTAGATTTATGGGGTGAGGACGCGCAGCGCGCCCGGCTCGACGACACAGGTCACCGGGGCCGGACCGACGCGCTCCCCGTCGGCGTACGCGATGACGCCGTCGGCCTCCAGAGTCACGCTCCTGGCCCGCCGGACCGTCGCGGCGGGATGGTTGACATGGCTGCCGCGATAGACGCGCGGGAACGTACGGAGAAACTCCCCCTTGGACATGGCGCCGAGGACGAGCACGTCGAGCAGGCCGTCGTCGGGGCTGGCGTCGGGACAGACCCGCATGCCGGCGCCGTAGGACCGGGTGTTGGCCACGGCAACCAGCATCGCCTCTTGCTCGATCACCTCGCCGTCGAGGGTGATCCGGAAGCCTATCGGCGCGTACGAGCGCAGCTCCTCCACCAGCGCGACGACGTATTTCGCCATGCCCGGAGGGCGGGTCATCCCGTTGGCCCGCTCGTTGACCCTGGAGTCGAAGCCGCATGCGAGGACTCCGGCGAACCATTCGTGGGCCCCGGCCCGGGCCGCGTCGATCACACGGGACCTTCCCCGGGCCACGATGGCCGCAGCGGCGAGGGGATCTCTGCGGGGAATGCCCAGGGCGTCGGCGATGTCGTTGCCCGTGCCCGCGGGGATGATCCCCAGCGGCACGTCGGTCCCGGCGACGGCCTGGACGGCCAGGTGGACCAGCCCGTCGCCGCCGAAGGCGACCAGCGCGCCGGGCCCCTCCGCGACAGCCGTACAGGCCCGTTCGAGCGCGTCCTGCGCCGAGGTGCCGACGATCACCGACACGGGCCGCCCGCCCTGCTTCAACCGCCGGATGACGGGGTCGAGCAGCCGCAGGGCACGGCCACCACGGGCGGCGGGATTCACCAAGACGACGAGCTCATCGGGCACACCCGGAACCTACCGGCACATATCACCCGCGACTAGACGGTTCAGTCCCTGGTGTCGAAGGAATCGAGCGTCCCGGAGGCCGTGGGCCCGTCGAGCTCCTCCTCGATCGCCCGCGCATGCGCCGCGTCCGCAGCCGCCCGCCTCTTGTCATGGAAGTACATGAACGCCTCAGCGACGAAGAAGAGGCCCACCAAGGGCAGGGCGAGCGCCAGCATCGTGATCGGGTCCTGGCTCGGGGTCGCCACGGCGGCGAAGACGAACAACAGGAAGACGACCATGCGCTGGTGCTTGGCCACCAAGGAGAACCGGAGGACGCCGATGAGATTCAGGAAGACCATCAGCAATGGCATCAGGAACGAGACGCCGAAGATGAGCAGCATCGCGATGGCGAAGCTCAGGTACTCGTTGATGGTGACCAGGGTCAGCGTGCCCTCGGGGGCGAAGCCGAGGAGCAGCGACAGGCCCTTGTCCATCGTCAGGTAGGCCAGGGCGGCACCGGCCGTGAACAGCGGGACGGCCAGGCCGAGGAAGGCCACGGTGTAACGCCGCTCGTTTTGGTATAGGCCCGGGGTGACGAACGCCCAGAGCTGGTAGAGCCAGAAGATCGACGAAACTACCAGGCCGAAGATCAGCGCGACCTTGAGGTTCACGAAGAAGGAGTCGAAGACCCCATTGACGACCAGGATGCATTCGTTCTTGTTGAACTGGTGAGCCTGCGGGAGCCGGCAGTAGGGCTGCTTGAGGAAGTTCCAGATCGGCTCAAAGAAGACGAACCCCAGGACGGTTCCGCCGACCACCGCGAGAATCGCCTTGATCAGACGATTACGCAGCTCACGGATGTGCTCCATGAGCGACATGCGACCGTCGCCGTCGGCGGGGTCCTTCGGGCTCGACCGCTTCAGCAGCGCCATCTAAGTGATCCTGCTCCGGGAAGTAGGGGCCGTGTGAGCCCTGACGGGTCAGCTCGGCCTCTGCTCGCTCTGGGCCTGCGACAGCGGCACACCGTTGACGGTGGGCTCGGACGCGGCCTTGAGCCGCCGGTTCTCCTCCTCCAGCGCGCGCAGTCGCTCCTCCATGGAGGGGCCGGCCGGCGGAAGCTGCGGCGCCGGCGGAGCCGGAGTCTCAGCTTCCGCCTTGACCACGCTTGACTCCTCGTCGTCGTTCATCTTGCTGGTTTCCTTCTTGAACATACGCAGCGACTGCCCCAGCGCCCTAGCGGTGTCAGGGAGCTTCTTCGCGCCGAACAGAAGGATCAGGACCAGAAGGATGAGGATCCATTCCATGGGTCCGAGGTTGGCCATGTCGCGTCCTTAAACCAGATGACGAGCTACTCACGCACGATCGTACGCCGCCCACGCCGTGCTCTTAACCCCGAGGGGGACGAATCGCATGAACATTCGGCTGCGGTTCGACTGCAGTGATGTTCAGACGCCGCCGGACGCGGTCGATCTCCGTACCGAGATTCCGGACGGCCGCAAGGACCCTGGCCGCCAGAACGCCCAGCACCGCGAGCCCGGCGACGGCCAGCCCCACGGCCGCGAAGATCCACATCATGCCCAACATGCTAGCCCGTCATGTGGGACCAGCCGGAGATTCGACGGGACCGAATGAGCAGGGTGGCGCAACGGTTCAGCCAGGCGCACGGCGCCTGACTGAACCACCGATCTGCTGGCGTGCGAGTGGCAGCGCCTTCCAAAGTACGAATCGCCCGACCCGCACTCACGCTGGACGCCTGCCCGCGAACGGCTGAAGGCCGTCAGCTGCACTTTCCGTTGCAGGCGTGTATCAAACCAATTCCACATCCAGTGGGCCACCCAGTACAGTTGCCCAACCTGTACACGCAGTCACCGAACACACACCAGTCGTCATAGGAGCAGCACTCGCAAGTGTACTCAGCTGAGTCCGGAGTTTCGACAGGTCCTAGAGTCGCGATCAGCGCACGCGCTTCCACGCGGCCGAAGGCGGCTACCGCGATCTCTCCGAGCTCTTTAATTTGGCGCTCGGTGTGGTCACCCAAGGTGGGCGCGAACGTGGATTCCGCACCCAAAAGGGCAATGGCTCTATTAATGACGTCCGACTGCTCCGGGGTAAGACCGGGGTGGTCCCGCCGATATTGCCTGAGGTGTTCGACCCACAGCGAGCCCTTCACTTTTGAAGAGACTGCCGCGAAGATGGATTGCCGATACGCCAAGGAATATCTGGAGAATTCAGCATAGCGCTCGGGAAGCCTCCCCGCATTCGCCTTCACCCACTCATCGGCAACCTCTCGGGCTGACGCCGCGAGCGCGGGCGACTTCCCGGCCAGCACCAGGCCGGCGGCGACTCCTACACCTCCCATAAGACGTAAGAAGCGCGCCCTGCCCATGCCGCCGGCCTGACGCTTCACGGCTTCGCGCTGGTCACCCAGAGCTTGAACCACCCGTATAGTCGGGCGGATTCCGAGTCGACGGGCCAAGCGGAGCCCCATGGAGATGCCGGTCCACGCACGGACTCTCGAGCCCTGCACGTTGATGAGGGTCGGAGCCCAGCGCGCACCTTCGCCGAGGGCCTGTTCGCGCCACTGCGTCACTTGCGGGTCAGCCAACGGCAGAACCTCCAGCCGACCTTTACTGGCCTCCGCCACCACGCCCGAGATTTGCCGGCACTGTCCGCACGAAGCGTCAAAGGCCAGCACCCAACTATCCGAATGCATTGCGACTCCCCTCTCCGCACTTTGAGCTGACATTGACAAGTAGATCAAGCACTACATGACAAGTCAACCCTTGATATAGTTCAGAAAAATGCGTTAGTCAGCTAAAGATTAGTTTCTTTACTAGGGCCATGAGTCATGTTATGACTTATGGCCCCACTTGTCTTTACACAAGCTCAAATCCCCTGCACGGTGACCTTAAGGATTTAGTCGACTGCGGTCGGTCACAAACAGTAGCCCTCCGCATGACCACTGACACTTAGCGGCACCAATTGGGAATTCCCTGTCTGGAACGATTGGCGGCGGGGACGGTCTGGCTACCCGTCACCGAAACTGGGAACAAGTCCTGGCCTTACGGAATGGTGCGATCCGACCACGATTTACGCTCGCGGGAGCCCCTCATCCCGCCTGGTAACGCCTCTCTGAGCGAGCCCAACTCGTCCGGTGCGGCATGCCGCCGGTCTACCTCGATCAGCCTCGATGACTCACCGGTGAGCTGAGTGGATTAATCTGATCGGTCTTGATGCGGCTTCCGCCTGATCGTCGCATTCGTTCAGTTCGTGCGACGCGTGGTGCCGTCCGAGGCGCTCAGTGGGCGGCGGCTTCCACGGGGCCGCTGGGGGTCGCGGTGACTCCTTCCTGTCTCCGCCGGGATGTGTTGGGGCTGGTCAGCCGGGCGCTGGTAGGGCGCACAAGCGCTGCCGGCAGGTGCGGAACGCGGTCTCCATGGTTGGCGCTGATCTTCACGATGCGTTGGCGAGCGTGCTCGACCAGGCGGGCGGGCAGGTGCCACAGCCAGTAGCGCAGGGTCTGGGGTTTAGCCCTGGCGAGGTCGGCGTCGCAGCCCATGGCCTTGTCGGCGCGCACCCGGTCCTCCACCCCAGTGTGGCTGCGGTGCAGCACGTCGATGAACTGCGCCTGATGACTGCCCGGCACACCGCGCGTCCCACGCGGGCCGAAGTTACCCGCGAGACTGAGTACTTCCACCCGGTCTTCTTCTCGAACGCCGTCAGCGTGGCCTTCTGCCGTCCCGACGGCTTGACCCGGCGCACGACCAGCCGCACGCCCCCGTTGCCCGCGCGGGCGTTAACGCCGGTCAACTCGGCCACCCGCGCGTGCTCATGCACGCTGCCGGCCTGGCACAGCGCCGCCTCCCAGACCGTCTCGGGTAACACACCGATCGCAGCCTCATTCACGTCGGCGACCTTCCAGCCGACCGTGAACCGGACCGTCCGCCGCGCGGTGTTCAGCCTCGCCAAGCGCTCCAGCAAGTCGTGAGTGGCGCCCGCGCCATCCATCCGGATCAGCAGCTTGGCCCGCCTGCTCGCGGGAATCTGCTCGATCGCCGCCGCAAGGACGGTGAGATGGTCGATCACCGTGCTGGATCCGGCGGAGCCCTCCCGAAGGAGGCCATCGATCAGGCGACCGGATCAGGTAACCGAATCGTAATTCGCCAGGGCGTCCTTGGCGGTGGCCGCCACCCGGTCGGCCAGCGAGGCCGGGGTGAGGACCCGGCCGCCGTCGCCCAGCCGGAGCGCGAGCCGTACGAGCCAGGACTGGTCGCGGGCGCGGAGGGACACCCGCAGGCGGCCCTCGCCGAGCTCGGCGACCTCCTCACAGGGGTAGTACTCGGCGACCCAGCGGCCCGCCGGGCTGAGCTCCAGCTCGACGAGCTCGTCGCCGTCCGACGGCCGGAACACGCCCTCGGTGACGTCCATCGGCTCGGCCTCGGCCGGGGGGTCGGCGGGCACGTCGAGGACCTCGACGTCCAGGATCCGGTCGAGGCGGAACATCCGCATCGCCTCGGCCCGGTAGCACCAGCCCTCCAGGTAGTGCCGCCCGTCCACGAGCACCACGCGCAGCGGGTCGACCTCGCGCGGGGTGACCTCGTCGCGGCCGGGCACGTAGTAGCGCAGCGAGAGCCGCCTCGCCCGGCGGGTGGCGTCGGTGATCACGGCGTGGGCGTCCGGCGCCGCGCCGATCTCCACCTGGACCTGGCTGCTGACCGTCGCCGCCCCGTCGCCCGCTGCCTGCTCCAGCTTGGCGATCACCCTCGCCAGCACGTCCCTGCCCTTGAACTCGGGCAGCTCGTCGAGCATGCGCAGCGCCACGAGCAGCGCGCTCGCCTCGTCCACCCCGAGCTTCAGCGGCCGGGCGATCGCGTCGGCGTTGTCGATCACGATCTCGCCGCCGTCCCACGACACGTCGATCAGATCGCCCGGGGTGTGCCCGGGAAGGCCGCACATCCACACGAGCTGGAGGTCGTCGATGAGCTGCTTCTCGGACAGGCCGAACAGCCGCGCCACCTCCGGCACCTCCGCCCCCGGGTGGGACATCAGGTACGGCACGAGCGCGAGGAGCCTCGGCAGCCGGTCGGATCTCATCGGGCGGTCCCCTCTCGCGCGGGGCGGTGTGCTCACTGCAGCGCGCCCTTCAGCCGGCGGATGACGGCCTCACGGGCGTCCGGCGGGTCGATGACCTTGGCGTCGGGCCCGAGGCTGGCGATCCACCCCGCGAGCCGCTCCGGGTCGGCGAACGCGACCTCCGCCTCGTCCCACCCGTCGGTCCCGGTCCGCACGGCCTGCGCGGCGTGCCGCAGACCCTGGCAGGAGCCCTGGCGGATCCTGATGAGGGCGGTCCTCTCGCTGGGCAGCTCCTGGAAACCGACCATGGACCGCAGGTCCACGCCCTCCGGCACGGTGACCGTGCCGGGTCGTCCGATGGTGGTGACGGGGCCGGTGATCCTGCTCAGCCGGAAGACCCGGACGTCGTCGCGGTCGCGGTCGTGCCCCACGACGTACCACCGGCCGCGGCGGCTCACCACGCCCCACGGCTCGACGGCACGCGTCAGGACCGACTCGCTGCCCGCCGACCGGTAGGCGAACGTGACCGGCCGCCGGTCGCGGACGGCCTCCCACAGCGCCGGGAAGGCCGGGTCGCGGGTGTCCACCCGCAGCTCCAGGGGGCTCTCGGCGAGGTCGGTCCGCACTCCCCCGGCCTGGAGCTTGAGCAGGGCGCCGCTGGCCGCCTCGGCGAGGCTGGCCCGCTGCCACACCTGCGCGGCGAGGCCGATGACGGCCGCCTCGTCGGGCTCCAGGGTGATCTCGGGCAGCTCGTAGGCCTGCCGTACGATCCGGTAGCCGGGGTCGTCCTCCCACGGGTCCTTGTGCACCTCGATGGGGATGCCGATCTCGCGCAGCTCGTTCTTGTCCCGCTCGAACATGCGCTGGAAGGCCTCGTCGTTGTCCGGGTCGTACCCGGGGACGGCCTGCCGGATCTGCTCGGCGCTCAGCGGCCTGTGGGTCGCGAGCAGGCAGATCACCAGATTGAGCAGCCGCTCGGTCTTCCGCCGCGACATCGGGCCTCCCCTCCAATCGAGAACGCTACCCTTTTCGGCGTGATCAGATGGCGCAAGGGCGAGGTGGCGCGGGTCCGGCGCGAATGGCCGGGCGCGATGGAGCTGGACGTCACCCTCGCGGAGGGCGAGTGCCGAGCGCTGGCCTACCCCTCGCTGGTGGGACGCCCGGAGCCGGGCGACACCGTGCTGCTCAACACGACCGCGCTCGCCATGGGCCTCGGTACGGGAGGGTACGCCATGGTGGTGGCCGTTCCGGACCGTTTGCCGGAAGATCCGTCCGGCCCGGGGCATCTGGTGAAAGCCCGCTACACGCCGCTGCAGGCCACCGTGCTGGGCGCGGACGAGCAGGACTCTCCGTACCACGCGCTGCTCAAGGACGCCGACTCGGTCGACGGCATGCCCGTCGTCATCGCCGACCTGCACTCCGCGCTGCCCGCGATCCTCTGCGGCCTCTACGCCTACGCCTCGGCTCCCGCCGAGCGGCCCCGCGTGGCGTACGTGATGCTCGACGGCGGGGCGCTGCCGGCGTGGTTCTCGATGTCCTGCGCCGAACTGCGGGCGCGCGACTGGCTGTGCGGCGTCGTGACCGTCGGCCAGGCCTTCGGCGGCGACGTCGAGGCGGTCACCCTCCACACGGGCCTACTGGCCGCCAGGCACGTGCTGCGGGCCGACGTCGCGATCGTCACCCAGGGGCCCGGCAATCTCGGCACCGGCACCCGCTGGGGCTTCTCGGGCGTGTCCGCCGGGGAGGCGGTGAACGCCGCGGCCGTGCTGTCCGGGCGGCCGGTCGCCGCGCTCCGGGTGAGCGAGGGCGACAGGCGAGAGCGGCACGTCGGGGTCTCGCACCACTCGCTCACGGCCTACGGCCGGGTCGCGCTCGCCCCGGCGCAGGTCGTGGTGCCCGAGCTTCCCGGCGCGTTCGGCGCGCTGGTCCGCGAGCAGGCCCGGGCCCTGGCCGTACGGCACGAGCTCGTCGACGTGCCTGTGGACGGGCTGGCGGAGGCGCTCCGCGAGTCGCCTGTGCGGCTGTCCACCATGGGCCGCGGCCTGGACGAGGACCTCGCCTACTTCCTGGCCTCCGCCGCGGCGGGAAGGCACGCCGCCGCCCTGCGAGCCGGCTAGGCCGGCAGGCCCCAGCGGGCCTCGCTCGTTGGAGTCACCGGGCGGATCACCGCATCGCCTCGGGCCTGGATCAGGACCTCCTCGCCGCGGCGCAGGTCGAGCTCGATGTCCCCGCCGGGCAACGTCCGCCAGGACACCTTCCTGCCGTTGGAGCGTACGGTGAACGGGCCGTCGATGCCGGTGCGGACGCGGCACGGCGCCCCCGCCAGCGAGACCAGCCGTACGAAGTCGGTGCGACCGCCGCGGCGGGCGGCCGAGACCAGGAACGCGCCCTGGGTGAGGAAGTTGTGCACGGTGACGTCGGGCCAGGCGGCCGGCATGGCGGGCAGGACCCTGATGACGCCGTCCCAGCTCTGGCAGATCATGTCGTGCATGGACTGGGCGGCGGACAGCGGCGTCTCGATGACGGGGCCGCTCTCCTTGTACATGGTGTTGGGCTGGACAAAGCGGCGCAGCAGCTCGTCGAGGTAGAAGCGCGCGTCGTCGCCGCGCAGCATCTGCGCGGAGATCGAGGCCGCGCCGGTGAAGCTGTAGCCCTGCAGTGCGCCCTCGAAACTGATCCAGTGCTTGAGCGACTTCTCGATCAGCTCGCGCTGATTTTCCTGCTCCCACGTGACCAGGTACAGGGGATAGATCATCAGGAGGTGGGAGTAGTGCCGGTGCGACTTGGCGAACGGCGCACCCGCTCCGATCATGAAACCGTTCTGGTCGACCGGGTAGCCGGCCAGGTTCGCCGGCACCTCCTGCCACTTCGGCAGCAGCGGGTCCCGCACGCCCAGCAGGCGCGCCGACTCGACCAGCGTCCGGCAGCCCCAGCGGATCAGCGCCAGGTCGTAGTTCGTGTCCGGCGCGTTGACCCCGTACTCGGGGGAGAACGTGGCGGGCAGGTGCAGCTTCCCGTCGGAGCCCGGCGTCAGGAAGTGCAGGTAGTAGTTGATCGCCCGGCGCAGCAGCGGGAACAGCACGTCCCGCACGATTCGGGCGTCCATCGTGTGCCGGTAGGACAGCCAGACGTTGTGGAGCGCCCAGGTGAGGTTGCCGACCTCGGGGACGGGGGTGGCCTGGCCGGGTATGCCCACCGGGTACCCGCTGTTGCCGATTCCGGCGCCGTTGTCGAGCGTCATGTCCGTGGTGCGCGGGATACCCGCGGAGTCCTCGGGAAACTTCACCTGGTCGATGAGGTTCCGCCGGTACTGCGACAGGCTCCTGGTGACCGCGTCCAGCTCCAGGTGGTTCGACCCGTGGATCAGCCAGTATTCGAGCTGCACATTGAGGTTCCACCAGGTCGCCGGCCACGGCGTCGGTTCCAGCCACGGCCCGGTGGTCGCCATCGGCGGCGCGTCCCGGCGCGCGGCGGCTGCGACCTTGTAGAGCTGGATCCAGTAGAAGCTCTGCATCCGCTGGTCGGGCAGCGACAGGAAGCTCTTGCGGTAGTAGCGGTGCCACCAGTGCCGATGATCGGTGGCAAGCGCCTCGATGGGCAGCCGTGCGGCCGAGCGTACCGATGTGACCGCCTCGTCGCCTGCTGTGTCGCCCGGGAACGACCAGGCGACCGCGGCGTAGATGGTGCGGCGTGGGCCGCGCCGCACCTCTTGCCAGGCCGTCGCGTGCCCGCCGCCGGCCACCAGCGGCTGGGTGATCAGCTCCAGGTCGTCGTGGCGGGTCACGGCCGGAGCGGGGTTGGTGGTGTAGCCGGGCGGAGGTTGCTTGTTGAAGATCGGGTTGGCGCGGGGGCTGATGGCCTCCTCGGGGTGGAAGGTCCAGCGGAAGTCCCGCTCGCCGTCGCTGGGAACGACCTCGACGGCCAGCACGGAGCGGTCGTTGTGGATCAACGCCCTGATCTCCAGGCTGCCGGAGGAGGTGGTGATGGCGCCGGTCAGCTCGGCGTTCCACAGGTCGAGCCGCCAGTCGACGCCGGTGATCGCGCCTACGGGTTCCAGCGTGAGGTGGCCGATGGGCAGGCGGGCGAGGCCGAACAGCGCGCCGTACTCGGGACGGTGGTCCTGAACCTCGCTGTGCTGCACGTTGAAGCGCACGGCGTTGGCGTCCTGCTGCGCGTAGATGCCGGAGCCGAGGAAGCCGTTGCCCAGGAACGGCCCCTCGTACCAGGTCTGTGGCACCCGATTCCACACCGGGTCGGCGTCGGAGAGGAAGCGCTCCCAGTCGATCTCGTCGTGGAGCAGGGGACCCCCGCCCAGGCGGCTGAGCGCGGGGGCGGCCAGCGCGGCGCCGAGCAGTGCGCGCCTGGACAGCTCGCTCATACCAGGCCCGCCACGTAGACGTCGCCGTCGGCCACGGTGACCTCGCGCGCGCTCGACGCTCCCGTGGCCAGGATCCTGGCCGGGTCACGGAAGCCGGTCAGCAGCACGCCACCGGCTAGGACGCCTCCGGCCTTGAGCAGTTCTCGCCGATCCATAAGGTGCCCCTCATCATGGAGAGATCGGATGTGTTAGGCACCCACGACGGTATTTCCGGTCTAAATCAAGGTCAAGGCTTCCTAAAGATCCGATCCCTTCGATGCTGCGACGGTTTACTGGAGGCGTTGATTTGATGTTACGGCTTAAGTAACGTCCTGGGTTGAACGTCTGCTTCTAGCCGGCGAACCACAGTTCATGGTCCGGGTCCCGGGCGAGGGTCAGACGCCGCAGCGGCTGGTACGGCGGGGAAAGCACGGCTCGATCAGGTCGGCCGGGCATTGATCATCATGGCCTCCGCGAGCGGGACCCCGGTGCCGGCGATCGCCCAGCCATCCGCCAACCTTGGCGAACGTGCGTGGTCACCGCACTAGACGCCGATCGCGGCGGGGCCCTGGGCTCCGGCGTCGGAGGGCTCGTAGAAGTCCTTGAACGTGAACGCCTCCGGGCCCGGCCCCTCGCCGCGCAGCAGGTCCAGGCGGGCCATGGCCTCGCCGAGGGGCGGCGTGTGCCCGACCGGGACCCACCACATCACCGAGTACGGCACGGCCACCCGGTGGAACCACTCCCTGCGGCGCTGGAGCACACCGAGATGCGGGCTGCGGTAGACGAAGTTCCAGAGGGCCTCGCGCGACTCCCACACCGACAGGTTGATCAGCAGGTCGTCCCCGTAGTCGTGCTGGACGGTGTCGGTCGGCGCGTCGCCGCCCTTGAGACGCCAGACGAATCCGGGCGCGACGTCGGAGACGGCGTTGACCGGCTCCAGCGCGGCGACGAAGTCCGCCAACTCGGGGGCGTCGATGGGCGCGACGAGATGGGCGACGTTCAGCTGGGCGAGATGCATGACCGGATTCTAAGTCAATCTCCATTGTTTTTAGAAGGCTCGGCCGAGAAGGCGACGCAGCATTCGCCGGGCCGGGGATCGAGCCGGACGGCGGTCCGCTCCTCGCCGAGGCCGTCCAGGAGGCCCTGGCAGAGCGCGAGGTTCATCGAGCACACCAGCAGCGGGTGCTCCTCGGCCAGCACGTGAAACGGGCAGTTGCGCAGCCTGAGCGCGCCGCCCTCCTCGTACGGCTCGTAGCCACGGTCGGCCAGGACCGCCGCAAGATCGGCCGGCGGCTCGGCGGACCGGGCCAGGCGCTCCCCGGCGCGGCGGGCGGCGGCCTCGGCCTGCTCGTCACCCCCGAGGAGGTCCACGACCTCGGCGAGCACCAGCGCCAGGGTGCGGTAGTCGCGCGGCGGCAGGCTCACGACCCGATCGGCCGCCGCCCGCCGGTAGACCTTCGCGGGGCGGCCGCCTCCGGGGCCCGCCCGTTCGGTGAGCCGCTTGAAACCGGCCTCCAGGAGGCCCGCATCGACGAGCTTGTCGAGGTGGAAGGCGGCGAGCGTGCGCTGGATCCCGGCCGCCTCCGCGGCCTCGTTCCGCCCCACCTCACGTCCCTGCGCGACCACGAAGCGGTACAGCTCACGCCGCACGGGGTCGCTCAGCACGGTCACGGACTCGAGGTCGTCGCTGCCCACAGCACGGAGTGTAGGCCGCGCCCCACAGACCTTGCGCCGTGGGACCTCGCGCCCTGGATCCTGCGCCGTGGATCTTGCACTGCCGAGCCGTACCGGCCTCGACAGACGCGTCAGCCCCCAACCAGCGGCTTGACACCGGCAGAACATACACGGTCAAACCCGAGTAAACAAGGCGTTGACAGTGGCTTGCCGTTGCTGCTCTCATTAGGAAACCTTCCTAACTAACGCCGGGGAGCCACGCTTCCCGGCTGTTCCGCCAACCCCCCTCCTCGACGGCGCACCCCCAACCGCGTGACCCGCGCGGGCCGCCCGTCGGCGAGAACGGCGGAGAACGGAGAGAGCACTGTGAAAAACCTGCTGAACAAGCAGACCTCCCGCCGGACCGCTCTGCTGGTCCTGGCCGCTTCCGTGGCCGTGCTGCCCGCCCAGACGGGCCTCGCGGCGGCCGCGACGGGCAAGACCAAGGCCGCGTCCGTCGACCTCACGGACTCCAAGAAGAAGGAGATCGCGATGGAGCTCGTCTCCAGCGCGGAGAACTCCTCCCTCAACTGGAAGGCCCAGTACAAGTACATCGAGGACATCGGCGACGGCCGCGGCTACACCGCGGGCATCATCGGGTTCTGCTCGGGCACCGGCGACATGCTCGACCTCGTCGAGCTCTACACGAACCGCAAGCCCGGGAACGTGCTGGCCAAGTTCCTGCCCGCGCTCCGCAAGGTCAACGGCACCTCCTCGCACAGCGGCCTGGGCTCGAGCTTCACCAACGCATGGAAGACCGCGGCCGCCGACTCCGCCTTCCAGCAGGCCCAGAACGACGAGCGCGACCGGGTCTACTTCAACCCGGCCGTGCAGCAGGCGAAGGCGGACGGCCTGCGCGCCCTCGGCCAGTTCATCTACTACGACGCCATCGTCATGCACGGCCCCGGCACCGACAGCACCAGCTTCGGCGGGATCCGCAAGAGCGCGCTGAAGAAGGCCAAGCCCCCGTCGCAGGGCGGCAACGAGACGACCTACCTCAACGCCTTCCTGGACGCCCGCAAGGCCGCCATGAAGACCGAGGAGGCGCACAGCGACACCAGCCGCGTCGACACCGAGCAGCGGGTGTTCCTCAAGAACGGCAACTTCGACCTGAACCCGCCGCTCGACTGGAAGGTCTACGGCGACAGCTACCACATCAGCTGAGCCCACCAGCTGAGCCCATCAGCTGAGCGCCGTTGACGGACACTGAAAAGATCTTTCCCGCTCCTCCGGATGACACGGGGAGCGGGAAAGATCTTTTTGTTTCGCGGCCGCCTCAGAACGTCAGGCGGCGGCGAGGACGTCCACGACGAAGACGAGGGTGTCGGTGCCCTTGATGCCGCCCTGGGCGTTGCCCTCCTTGCCGTACCCGAGGTCCGGCGGGATGGTGATCAGCACGCGGCTGCCGACCGGCACGCCGGTGAGCCCCTGCGACCAGCCCTTAACGACCTGGTTGAGCGCGAACGTGGCCGGCTCGCCCCGCTCCCAGCTCGAGTCGAACTGCTTGTCCGTGCCCCAGATCTTGCCGGTGTAGTGGGCGAGGATCGTCTGGTCGGCCTTGACCGCGGGACCGGAGCCCTTGATCACGGTCTTGACGACGAGCCCCTTGGGCGCCTTGGCGTCGGTCTTGGTGGTGAGCGTCGGGGCTTTGTCGCCGCCCGGGTTGTCGAGCTTGACGCCCGCGACGCCGGGATCGGTCGCCGCGCCCTGGGCGGCCTTCGCGGCGGCCGACACCACGTCGACCACCAGCACCTGCGACGACGTGGTGAAGTCGGTGCCCTGCTGCTTGGCCTGCGTCACCTGGTCGGGGGACAGGTTGTCCTTGGCGATGACCGCGAGGACCCGGCCGCCCGGCTTGGCGCCCACCAGGGCGTCGTGCAGGGCCTTCGGCAACTGCGGGTTCACGGTGACGAACTCGGACTTGCCCTGGTCGTAGTCGGAGCCGGGCGACTTGTTCTCCTTGCCGTCCCAGTTGTAGACGGTCACTTTGGCGGCGAGGACGTCACCGTCCTTGGCCGGGGCGCCCTGGCCCTCGAGGACCTTCTGGGACGACGACGTCAGCGCCGGCTTGCCGGCCGGAAACGTCACAGTCGGCTTCTTGCCGGCGTCCCCCGTCACCTTGATGCCGGAGGCGGACGCGGCGGACGCGGCGGACGCGGCCGAGGCCGGGCTCGCGCTGGTGGCGGTCTTCTGCGCGGTCCCGCAGGCCGCGGCGAGCAACAAGGGAACAGCGGCGACTATTGCCGTACGGCGGCGCATGTGAAATTCCTCAGACAGACAGCAAGGTTCGGGTAACCCTACCCGAACCCGCTGTCGGAACGACGTAAGGAGATCACATTCCGGCGATGAGCTTGTCGACTCTTTCATCGACGCTGCGGAACGGATCCTTACAGAGCACCGTGCGCTGCGCCTGGTCGTTCAGCTTCAGATGCACCCAGTCGACGGTGAAATCGCGCCGCTTCTCCTGCGCCTTGCGGATGAACTCCCCGCGGAGCCTCGCCCGGGTCGTCTGCGGCGGTACGGATTTCGCCTCGAAGATTTTGATGTCGCTTGCCACTCGCTCCACCGCGCCGCGCTTCTGGAGCAAATAGAAAAGCCCGCGCTTTCTGTGTACGTCGTGATAGGCGAGATCGAGCTGCGCGACGCGCGGCGACGACAGCGGCAGGTCGTACTTCTGCCGGTAGCGTTCGATCATCTGATACTTGGTGACCCAGTCGATCTCCCGCGCCACGAGGTCGAGGTCGCCCGTGTCGACCGCCCTGAGCGTGCGCTCCCAGAGCTCCAGGACCCGCTTGCTGGTCTCGTCGCCGCCCCGGCGGTCCACGAAGTCCTTGGCCTTGGTGAGGTACTCCTGCTGGATCTCCAGCGACGACGCCTCGCGGCCGTTGGCCAGGCGGACCCGGCGGCGGCCCGTCATGTCGTGGGAGACCTCGCGGATTGCCCGGATGGGGTTCTCCAGCGACAGGTCGCGCATGACGACCCCCGCCTCGATCATCCGCAGCACCAGGTCGGTCGCGCCGACCTTGAGCAGCATCGTGGTCTCGCTCATGTTGGAGTCGCCCACGATCACGTGCAGCCGCCGGAACCGCTCCGCGTCGGCGTGCGGCTCGTCGCGCGTGTTGATGATCGGCCGGGACCGGGTGGTCGCCGAGGAGACGCCCTCCCAGATGTGCTCGGCCCGCTGCGACACGCAGTAGACCGCGCCGCGCGGCGTCTGCAGGACCTTGCCGGCCCCGCAGATGATCTGCCGCGTGACGAGGTAGGGAATGAGGACGTCGGCCAGCCGGCCGAACTCCCCGTGCCGGCCGACGAGGTAGTTCTCGTGGCAGCCGTAGGAGTTGCCGGCCGAGTCCGTGTTGTTCTTGAAGAGATAGATGTCTCCTGCGATGCCCTCCTCGCGGAGCCGCTTCTCGGCGTCCACGAGGAGACCTTCGAGGATGCGCTCCCCCGCCTTGTCGTGGGTCACCAGCTCCACGACGTTGTCGCATTCAGGGGTGGCGTACTCGGGATGGCTGCCCACGTCCAGGTAGAGACGCGCGCCGTTGCGGAGGAAGACGTTGCTCGATCGGCCCCATGACACCACTCGCCGGAACAGGTACCGCGCCACCTCGTCCGGCGACAGCCTCCGCTGCCCACGGAACGTGCAGGTGACGCCGTACTCGTTCTCCAGCCCGAAGATGCGTCGATCCATCACCTCACCCTATTCCCCGAAAGCGACAATCGGATAGGGATCACGTCCTTATTGCCGCTCCGAGCCCGGCGGGCGCCGCTCAGGGGGCGTAGATCTCCACTACCTTGACGATCTGCCCGGACTTCACCGTGATGAGCGCCCGCACGTCCCCCTTCGCGGCGCGGGTGACGAGCTTGGCGCGGGGGCAGCGCTGGGTGCCGACGTAGCTGTTGTTGATCGTCTGGTCGTTCCCGTCGCAGCCGACGGCGCTGAGGAAGACGACGCTCTTCGCGATGGGCGCGGCGAAGGCCATCGCGTCGCCCTCCGGCGGCCCCTCGAAGTGGCCGTTGGTCGAGCCGCCGGTCTCCTTCACCCACTTGATCGGGACGTATTCGGCGACGTTGGCGTCCTGCATCGTGCGGATCCGGCCGCGCAGCACGCCGTCACGGCTGGGGCTGATGCCCTTGGTGAAGTCGTGTCCCGGGTCCGACTGGAAGATCTCCCCGAAGACCGGCGGGGTCTTGCCGGAGATCGGCGGCCAGTTGTCGTCCTCGGCCGGGTCGGCCACCGGGCGGGAGCTCGCGGACGGCGACGGGGTGGCGGTCTGGCCCGTGGAACCGTCGGTGGGGGTGGCCGCCGGGCTCTCCACGGCGGACGGCGACGCCGTCACCGTGACGGTCGCCGCGGGAGCGGGCGGCGTGCCGGCCCCGCCGGAGCAGGCGGCCAGCGAAAGAAGGGCGACAGCGGTGGCAGCTGGAACGCCGACCCGCCGGAAGAGGTCAAATGTCGTCACAACCGGATGAGACTACCGAAACCCGGGTTTGGTTTGGCCGGGAAATCTTGATCTCCCCACCCCGCCGCGCCCCCTTCGCCGTGATCATGCACATAATCCCAGGCGGCCCGGTTGACTCGCCCAAAAGCTTGCCGTGATCATGCGCGAATTCCCCGGCCGGGCCCTCACCCGCGACGAATCGATTCGTGATCATGCACATCACGGGGCCCGGAAGCCCATGCGTCATCATCAAAGGGCGCGGCGAACAGGCCGCCGGAGGTCCGGCGGCCCGCGCGTCTACTCCTCGTCCGAGCCCGTGTCGATGTCGCCGTCCGGCCCGATCGGAGGCGCTGTGGGCGGCTCGGCAGACGGCTCCGCAGACGGCTCGGCCGGCTGCTCGCCACCCTCGGCGGGAGCCGTACCGGCCGGGGGCTCCGGAGGGGCGGCGGCGGTGAGCAGCCGCTCCAGCCGCGGGCCCGTGAGGCGCAGGAACTTGCGGTGCTCCCGGCCCCGGTCGAGGACGGCCACCTCGAGCTGGGCCGACGGGGGCCGGTCGCCTCCGGGCTCGGTGAGCGCGCTCAGGGCGGCGTCGAGGGCCTCGGGGAGGGGCAGGCCCTCGCGGTAGCGCTCCTTGAGCCGCCCGGCGACGGCCTCGGCCTGGCCGCCGATGACGGCCATGCCCTGCTCGTCGAAGACGGAGCCGTCGAACGTCAGACGGTAGATCTGGTCGTCCTCGGGGGCCTCGCCGACCTCCGCGACCACGATCTCCACCTCCAGCGACTTGATCGACTCGGTGAAGATCATGCCGAGCTGCTGGGCGTACAGGTTGGCGAGCCCGCGGCCGGTGACGTCGCTCCGGTTGAAGGTGTAGCCGTTGATGTCGGCGTAGCGGATGCCGGCCAGCCGGAGCGACTCGAACTCGTTGTAGCGGCCGACGGCGGCGAAGCCGATCCGGTCGTAGATCTCGCTGATCTTGTGGAGTGCCTTGGACGGGTTGGGCGCCACGAACAGGATGCCGTCGGCATACTGCATGACGACCACGCTGCGGCCTCGCGCGATGCCCTTACGCGCATACTCCGCCCTGTCCCGCATGATCTGCTCGGGTGAGGCATATCCAAAGGGCATGGACACCGGGGGTGATCCTCTCTTCGAGTTAGCGCAGCGGGGCGGTCGGGCCGTCGGGGTTGGTCATCCGCGCGTCCAGCATGGTCTGGACATGGACCGCGACCTCGTCGTCCGGCAGGCGGCGGAAGCCGTCCGCCGTGATCACGGCGATCACCGGCCAGATCCTCCGCGTCACGTCCGGCCCGCCGGTCGCCGAGTCGTCGTCGGCCGCGTCGTACAGCGCGTGGAGACAGGCCACCACGGTGTCCTCCGGCGTGGCGTTCTCCCGGTACAGCTTCTTCAGCGAGCCCCGCGCGAAGATCGACCCCGAGCCGATCGAGTGGTAGTTGTGCTGCTCGTACGGCCCGCCGCCCACGTCGTACCCGAAGATGCGCCCGCCGTCGCGGCCCGGGTCGTAGGCCGCGAAGAGCGGGACGACCACCAGGCCCTGCATCGCCATGGGGAGGTTGCCGCGGATCATCGTCGCCAGGCGGTTGGCCTTGCCCTCGGTCGAGAGGGAGCGGCCCTCGGTCTTCTCGTAGTGCTCCAGCTCCACGCGGTACAGCCGGGCCATCTCGATGCCGGTGCTCGCGGTGCCCGCGATGCCCATGCAGGAGTAGTCGTCGGTGCGGAAGACCTTCTCTATGTCCCGCTGCGAGATGATGTTCCCGGACGTGGCGCGCCTGTCACCGGCCATCACCACACCGCCGACGCAGGTCGCCGCGACGATCGTGGTCGCGTGCGGGATCTGCTCTCCGACAGGGGCGGCCAGCGCCTGCGTTCGGGTGGGCAGCAGATTCGGCGCGTACGCGCCGAGAAACTCGGTGAACGACGAAGAACCCGTGTTGGTGAAGAGGTTGTTCATCCAGGCCTGCTGAGATGCCACGCGACTCCCTCCAAGCGTGCGTTGTTACGCCCGACCCTACTCATGTCTCAGCACTGGTTGCACTCTTCCCGATCAGCTCAGCGCGAACCACACCTGTGATCCCCCATCCCCGTGGATCCCAGGGCGTACCGTCCTAACTCGTTCACCGAACCGGTTCTTTACGTGTGAGTAATCACGTGCGAGTGTCGATTTGTCTGCACGTCATGACTTTGGCGGGAAGGACGTCCATGAGACCTGCACTCGCGGCGGTGGCGGGAGCCCTACTGGTCCTGACGGCGTGTGGCACCGGGAACGGGTCCGGGGACGGCGGCGTCACCCTCACGATCACCGCCAACGCGATCTCCGGCGGCAAGAACGCCGAGACGGCCGACTGGACCGAGCGGTGGGTGATCCCCCGGTTCGAGGCGGCGCAGAAGGCCAAGGGCCGCCAGGTCCACGTGCTGTTCCAGCCGAGCGCGGCCGACGACGAGCAGTACAAGACGAAGATCGCCCTCGACCTCAAGTCCCACGCCGGGGCCGACGTGATCGACCTCGACGGCATCTGGATCGGCGAGTTCGCCCAGGCCGGGTACATCAAGCCGCTCTCCAGCGTCGCCGGCGCGGAGGTCGGCTCCTGGGAGGGGTGGAGCCAGATCCCGCCGGCCGTACAGGGCCTCGGCATCTTCGACGGCCAGAAGTACGGCCTGCCGCAGGGCACCGACGGCCGCGTGCTGTTCTACAACAAGGACCTGTTCCGCAGGGCCGGGCTCCCTGCGGACTGGCAGCCGGGGAGCTGGCAGGAGATCATCGACGCCGGCGCCGCGCTCAAGAGGTCCGGCGTGCCGGTGCCGATCCAGCTGGACGCGGGCACGGCCATGGGCGAGGCCACGACCATGCAGGGCGTGCTCCCGCTGCTCGCCGGCGCGGGCGCCGAGATCTACGCCGGCGGCAGGTGGACGGGCGCGTCGCGGGCGCTCAAGGACGTCCTGGGCTTCTACCGGCAGATCTACACGTCCGGGCTGGGCGACCCCCGGCTGCAGGAGGAGGCGCAGGGCCGGGACAAGTCGTTCGCCGAGTTCGCCCGGGGCGAGGTCGGCATCCTGGCCGAGAGCGACTACTTCTGGCGGGCCGTCGTAGAGCCCAAGGCGGGGGTCGCGCCCATGCCGGACCGGAACGCCGTGGTCGGCTACGCCCTGATCCCGGCCGAGCGGCCCGGCTCCGGCATCCGCGGGCAGGACGTCGTCAGCATGTCCGGCGGCGGCGCACGGGTGCTGAACCCGAACTCGCGGAACCCCAAGCTGGCCTGGGAGTTGCTGGCGTTCATGCACTCGGCGGAGGCCACCACGGCGCAGCTCGCCGGCGCGGCCAGGGTCACCTCCCGCAAGGACGTGAACGACAAGGTGCTGGGTGTCGACCCGATGCTGAAGTTCGTGGCGGACAAGGTGCTGCCGGTCACCGCGTACCGGCCACCCCTGGCGGTCTACCCGCAGGTGTCTGCGGCCCTCCAGGAGGCCACCGCCGAGGTCGTGTCCGGCCGGACCGTGGAGGAGGCCGCCGCCGGCTACCAGCGCAAACTCCAAGCCCTCGTCGGCCCCACCCATGTCACCAGCTGACTCGCGAGGGGCGCGGCGGTGTCTGGGCTGAGGAGTCGAGTGGGGAGCGAGGAACGAGCGACCCCGAGCGACGAGGGCTGTGCTCATCGCGCGCCTCCGGCACGACTCCACCGCCTCAAAGGCGCCCCAGCGAAGCGATCCCAAGGGATGCGGTGCCCGCGCGAGCGGAGCGAGCGCAATGAACGCTGACGCCGCGG
Organism: Planotetraspora sp. GP83; assembly: GCF_041262585.1. Taxonomy (NCBI): domain Bacteria; kingdom Bacillati; phylum Actinomycetota; class Actinomycetes; order Streptosporangiales; family Streptosporangiaceae; genus Planotetraspora; species Planotetraspora sp. GP83. The sequence goes on from NZ_JBGCBZ010000001.1 coordinate 388,034, forward strand.
GGTTGGGGCGGGGGCGGGCCGCCGGGTTCGTGCTGCCGGCGATGGTGCTGATCGGCGTGTTCCTGGTCTTCCCGGCGCTCTGGACGATCTATCTGGGGCTGACCGACTACCGGCTGACCGGGCTGGCGGCGGCGAACCCGCGGGTCGTCGGCGCCGACAACTACACGGCGGCGCTGGGTGACGAGCGGTTCCACAGGTCGCTCTGGCTGACCATGCAGTACGTCCTCGGCTCGGCCGTGCTGGGACAGGCGATGCTGGGGTTCACGATCGCGTGGATGCTGCGCGACCGGCCGGGACCGGTCAAGCGGGTCACCGAGGCGCTGGTCCTGCTGGCGTGGATCCTGCCGTCGTCGGTCGTGGCGTTCCTGTGGATCGCGCTGCTCGACCGCGACGAGGGGACGCTCAACGCGCTGCTGCGCACGCCGGGGTTCGCGTGGCTGCTCGACTATCCGATGCCGTCCATCATCGTGTTCAACATATGGCGGGGAACGGCCTTCTCCATGATGCTGTACGGCGCGGCGCTGGAGAACGTGCCGCCGTCCCAGCTGGAGACGGCGCGGCTGGCCGGGGCCTCCACGCTCCAGCAGCTCAGGGACGTGGTCTTCCCCAGCATCAGGGGCCACGTGCTGACCAACCTGCTGCTGATCAGCCTGTGGACGTTCAACGACTTCACGACCTTCCAGATCACGGCAGGAGGCCCGGAGGGGCGCTCGGAGATCCTGCCGGTCTACATCTACAACGTCGCGCTGCGCGACGGGCAACTCGGCTTCGGCGCGGCGATCTCGTTCGTCGTGCTGCTGATCAACCTCGTCCTCGCCTTCGCCTATCTCCGGCTGCTGCGCCGGCGCCGCGAGGCGGTGGCCCAATGATCCGCGGAGACCCCGTGACCCACGGAGACCCCGTGATCCGCGGAGACCGGGGGACCCGCCCCGCCCCCGGCCTGGACTACACGCGGCACGCGCTCGGGACGATCGGACGGGCGACCCTGCTGGCCGTGCTGCTGGCGTTCTTCGCGCTGCCGCTGCTGTGGCTGGCGTCCGCGCCGTTCGACACGAGTCCGTCGATCACGACGTCGGTGCCGGAGTTCACGCTGGGCAACTTCCGGGCGCTGCTGGAGAACCCGTACGCGCTGAACTCGCTGCGCAACTCGCTGATCCAGGCGGGCGGCAGCGCGGCGATCGTCGTGGTGCTGGCCGCTCTGGCGGCCTACGCGCTGTCCCGCGTCCGGGTCCCCGGCCGCGACGCCCTGCTGTACGTGCTCCTCCTCCTGTCGTCGGTGGTCACGGGGACGGCGGCGATGGTGCCGCTGTTCGAGCTGGCCACCCGGCTGAACCTGGTCGACACCCATCTCGGCGTGATCCTGACGCTGTCCGGCGGACTGCTCCCCGCCGCGATCTTCATCCTGAAGGACTTCATGGACGGCACGCCGACCTCCTACGAGGAGTCGGCGCGGGTCTTCGGCGCGTCGCCGCTGCAGATCCTGCGGCACATCGTGATCCCGCTGGTGCGGCCCGGCCTCGCGACGATCGCGGTGTGGGCGGTCGCCAACGTGTGGGGCAGCTTCCTGCAGCCGTTCATCCTGCTGCGCGATCCCGGCAAGGCGCCGGGCGCGGTGATCCTCTACACCCTCTACACCGAGGGCGGCGCGCCGCGTCTCGACCTGATCTCGGCGTTCTCGCTGGTCTACTCGCTGCCCGTCGTCGTGATGTACGTGTTCGTCAGCCGCAGGTACGGCTTCCGCTTCCACGGAGGGATCAAGCGGTGATCTCGCTCAGCGGCCTGACCAAGGAGTTCCCCGGCGGGGTCCGGGCCATCGACTCCCTCGACCTGGAGATCGCCGACGGGGAGTTCTTCGCGCTGCTCGGCCCTTCGGGGTGCGGGAAGACGACCCTGCTGCGGACGATCGCCGGCCTGGAAACCCCCACATCCGGAAATATCAGGATCGGGGCGGTGGATGTGACCCGGCTCCCGCCCGGACGGCGCGATGTCGCGATGGTCTTCCAGGACTACGCGCTCTTCCCCCACATGGACGTCACCGCCAACATCGCCTACCCCCTGCGGATCAAGAAGGTCCCCCGGGCCGCGCGCGACGCCAAGGCCGCGGAGACCGCCTCCCGGCTCAGCCTCTCCGAGCTGCTCGGCCGCAGGCCCGGCCAGCTCTCCGGAGGCCAGCAGCAGCGGGTCGCCCTCGCCAGGGCCATCGCGTCCCACCCCACCGTCTTCCTCTTCGACGAGCCGCTGTCCAACCTCGACGCGCGGCTGCGCCTGGAGGCCCGCACCTTCCTCAAGCGCCTCCAGCGCGAGCTGGCCGTAACCACGGTCTTCGTCACGCACGACCAGGGCGAGGCGCTGGCGCTCGCCGACCGGATCGCCGTCATGTCCGCCGGGCGGATCATGCAGGTCGGCACGCCGTCCGAGGTGTTCCAGCGGCCCGCCAACACGTTCGTCGCCGCCTTCATCGGCTCCACCCCCATGAACCTGCTGGCCGGCCGCGCCGAGAACGGCGCCCTGCACGTCGCCGGGGCCGTCCTCCCCCTCCCGCCCGGCGTCCGCGAAGGCCCCATCGTGTACGGCCTGCGCCCCGAGTACGCGGATCTCACCCAATCGCCGCCACCGGGGAGGAACGACGCGTTCACGGGGAAGGTAGCCGTCGTGGAGAATCTCGGCACCGCCCACCTCGTCACCCTGGAGTGCCCCCAGGCCCAGGCGGACCACCTCATCCAGGTCGTCGTGCCCGAGGGCGACGAGCCCGGCCTCGGCACGCCCGCCTGGGTCACGCCCCGCCCCGGCCGCGCCCTGCTGTACCGCGACGACGAGCTCCTCACGAGCGCGTGACCATGACCGCCATCAAAGGGACCCCCGGCGAAGGGACCGCCGGCAAGGGGACCGCGATCAGGGGGACCTGGACCCTCGACGACCGGGCCGACGCCACCTGGCCCGCGGCGCCGGTCAGGGAGGTGACCTTCGAGGTGCCGCCCGGCACGGCGGCCCTGACGGTCAGGCTCGCCTACGACCGCTCGGCGGGCGTGCTCGACCTCGGCTGCTCCGGCCCCGGCGGCTTCCGCGGCTGGTCCGGCGGCGCCCGCTCCGAATACACCATCGCCCCCGCCTGGGCCACCCCCGGCTACCTCCCCGGCGAGGTCGAACCCGGCCTCTGGCACGTCCTCATCGGCCTCCACCGCGTCCCCCTCGGCGGCCTGCCGTACGAGATCACGATCATCCGGCACGGGCGGCCTCCCGCCGTGCCGCGCGACCACCCGAGCCGGTGCCCGCGCGCCCCGCGAGACCCGCACCGCGAGGCCGCGGCGGCGCGGCGCGGCCTCCCCGGCCTTGACGGCCTCCGCTGGCTCGCCGGGGACCTCCACGCCCACACCACCCACTCCGACGGCACGCTCGGCGTCTACGAGCTCGCCTGCGTCGCCGCCGACCGCGGGCTCGACTTCCTCGCCGTCACCGACCACAACACCGTCAGCCACCACGCCGGCTTGCCGGCGGCGGCGGCGCTCGCGGGCATCGTCCTCGTCCCCGGGCAGGAGATCACCACAGACCTCGGCCACGCCAACGCCTTCGGCGACATCGGCTGGATCGACTTCCGGCGTCCGCCCGGCGAATGGGCGAAAGCCGTACAGGAAAGGGGCGGCGTGCTGTCGATCAACCATCCGGTGGCGGCCGACTGCGCGTGGCGGCACCCGATGAGCACCCGGCCCAGAACGGCCGAGGTCTGGCACTCCAGCTGGTGGGACCGCACCTGGGGCGCGCCGCTCGCCTGGGGCCAGACCTGGGCGGACGACCTCGTCGTGGTGGGCGGCGGCGACTACCACGCGCCGGAGGAGGGCCATCCACCCGGCGCGCCGACGACGTGGGTCCTCGGCCACTCCGCTGACGACCGGGCCGCCGGGCCGGACGCCGTCCTGGAGGCGGTGGCCGAGGGCCGGACGGCGGTGTCGGCATCGCCCGAGGGGCCGCTGCTACTCCGGCACGGAGAGGAGTTCCTGGTGGTGGACGGGGACGGGCTCGTGCTGTGGGGACCGGAGACGCGGCGGGTGATCCGCGGCGACCGCGTTCGGCTGGCCGCCCGTCCGGGGATCCACCGGCTGGAGACACCGGCGAACGAGGTGATGGCTCTGTGCGGCTGAGCGCGTCGCATGATCACGCTCCCGGTCCACGCTGGCCGGCGGGCTCGGCGGGAACCTGTGCATGATCACGCCGGAGAGGGTGCATGATCACCAAAAGGTTGGGGGGATGGTGAGGGTGTGGACGTGGTGAAGGTGGGCGTCGCGGGGCTCGGGGTGGTGGCGCAGGTCGTGTACCTGCCGCTGCTCGCCCGCCGCCGCGACCTGTTCCGGGTCTCGGCCGTCGGCGACCTGGACCGCGGCCACGCCGAGACGATCGGGCGCGAGCTCGGCGTCCCGGCCTACGACGACCCGGCGGTCATGCTGGACAAGGGCGGGTTCGACGCGCTGCTCCTGCTCACCGCCGGCTCGCACGGGCCGCTGGTGAGGGCCGCCCTCGACCACGGCTACTGGGTGCTGTGCGAGAAGCCCCTCGCCTACAGCCGCCGGGAGCTGCGCGGCATCCCCGGCGACGCCCGGCTGATGGTCGCCTACATGAAGCAGTACGACCCCGCCACGCAGCGCATGCTGGAGGCGCTCCACGAGGCCGGCGGCGCGAGAGCCGTACGCCACCTGGACATGACCGTGCTGCACCCCTCCGAGGAGTCGCAGCTCCTGTTCGCCAGGGCCCGCGCGTCGCGGCCGTCGTCAGAGCGGCTCGCCCCCTACCTCGAAGCCGACGAGGAGTCGCTCACCACCGCCCTCGGCACGTCCTCGGAGCGGCTGCGTCGGCTCTACGCCCAGGTCATCCTCGGCAGCATCTGCCACGAGATGTCCCTGATGCGGCTGTTCACCGGGCCGCCCGACACCGTCGACCACGTGGCCGTCTGGCCTGTCGACGCCTTCCCGCCGTCCGTCGAGGTCAGCGGCACCCTGCCCGGCAGTGGATCCGCCGGTGGATCCGGCAGGTACGGCCTGCGCTGGCACTACCTGCCGGGCTACCCCACCTACAACGAGACGGTCCGGCTCGACCACGAGCACGGCTCGCTGGAGCTGAGCTTCCCCTCCCCCTACCTCCTGAACGCCCCCACCACGCTGACCGTCCTGTCCCGGGTCGGGACCACCGAGCGCAGGACCGTCTACCGCGACATCGCCGAGTCGTTCGAACGGCAGCTCGTCGCGTTCCACCGGTTCGTCACCCAGGACGAACCTCCGCTCACCGGACTCGACGGGGCGCTGAAGGATATCGTCACGGCCCAGCGGATCGTCCGCCGCTACGCGGAATGGGCGGGCATCCCCATAGGCGGCGAATGCGTCGAGGAGAGCCCACGTGAACCCTGAGACCGGCAACCCTGAAGCCGACGGGGACCAACCGGAGATCGTCGTCGTCCCGCACACCCACTGGGACCGCGAGTGGTATCTCCCGTTCCAGCGGTTCCGGATGGGCCTGGTCGGCATGCTCGACAAGGTCCTGGCCGCCATGGACGAGGACCCTCTCTACCGGTTCACCATGGACGGCCAGCTCGCCGCCGTCGAGGACTACCTGGAGATCCGGCCCGGCCGCCGCGCCGACATCGCCCGCTTCGCCGCCGAAGGCCGGTTCGCCATCGGCCCCTGGCTCATCCTCGCCGACGAGTTCCTCTGCTCCGGCGAGACCCTGATCCGCAACCTCGAGTACGGCATGCGCGGCGCCGCCGAGCTCGGCGGCGCCATGCCCGTCGGCTACCTCCCCGACCAGTCGGCCACTGCGCCCAGATGCCGCAGATCCTCTCCCTCGCCGGGCTCCGCCACGCCTGCCTGTGGCGCGGCGTCCCCGCGCACGTCGACCGCGACACCTTCGCTCTCCACGCTGTGGCCGGCCGACCGCACGGCGTCCGCCCGCCTCCTCGACCTGGCGTGGCGGCGCGTCATCGCCTGCAGCGGCCACGACTCCATCACCGGCTGCGGAGCCGACGAGACCGCCCAGCAGGTCGCCGCCCGGATCGCCGAGGCCGAGCAGATCGGCCAGGCCGTCACCGGCCTCGTCGGGGCCTCCCTCGCCGCCTCGGTCTCCAAGGACTCCGTCGTGGTCGTCAACCCGTCGCCGTTCGAGCGGAGCGGCCTCGTCCTCGCCGACCTGCCCGAGCACCGCGCCCGCCTGGTCACCGCCTCCGGCCACGCCGTACCCGTCCAGCGGCTCGAACACGCCCCCACCCTGCTCGACGAGACCGTCATGGACGACCTCCCGCAGCTCCTCGGCCGGGTCCACGAACGCGAGCTGTTCGGCCACGAGATCGTCTCCTGGGCCGCCGGCGACGGCGTCTTCACCATCACCGTCAGCCGCCACGCGTCCGGCGCGTACGACTACGACGATCTCCGCCAGGCGATCCTCCTTGCCGGGCCGGGCCCCTGGCGGGTCCGTACGCTCGCCGAGCCGGTCGTGACCGTCGCGGCGCACGTCACCGTGCCGCCTCTCGGCCGCGCCGTCCTGACCGCCCGCCCCTTCGACGGCTCCGCCCCCGCCCCGGCCCTCCCTCCCGGCGCCTTGTACGGCTACCGGCAGGCGCCCGAGGGCACACTCGACAACGGCCTGCTGCGGGTCCGCGTCGCCGCCGACGGGACGCTGTCCATCCGCGGCCGGGACGGGACCGAGGTCCACGGCATCGGGCGCATCGCGCATGGCGGGGACATAGGCGACACCTACAACTACGCGCCCCCGCCTGAGGACGTGATCCTGGACAGCCCCTCGGACGTGCGGGTCGAGGAGATCTGCTCCGGGCCGCTCGTGTCCGTGCTCGAGGTCACCCGGACGTATGACTGGCCAGACCAGGCCGGGCTGGAGCCCGATGCCCCCGGCGCGACCGTGAACACCGTCGTCACCACGCGGGTGGAGCTGCGCGCCGGCGAGCCGTACACGCGGCTCGAGCTCACCATGGACGTCCGCTGCCGCGACCATCGCATCCGCTGGCACGCCCCGCTGCCGTCACAGGCCGCCGAATCGTTCGCCGAAGGCCGGCTCGCCGTCGTACGGCGCGGCCTCACCGCCGAAGGCGGATGCGGCGAGAAGCCGATCCCCACCTTCCCCGCCGAGTCCTTCGTCGCCGCGGGCGGCCTCGCCGTGCTCCTCGACCACGTCACCGAATACGAGCTGGTCCGCCACGCCACGCCCCTCGCCGGCGAGCTGGCGCTCACGCTGGTGAGATCGGTGGGCCACCTGTCCAAGAACCGGAACCCCTACCGGGACGAGCCCGCCGGGCCGCAGCTCGCGACGCCCGCCGCCCAGTGCCAGGGCCCGCTGTCCACCCGCTTCGCCGTGCTGCCCTACTCCGGGAGCTGGCACGAGGCCGGACTGCCGCGCCTGGCCGAGGAGTATCGCCATGAGCTGCCGGCCTTTCCCGGGACGGGATCCCCGGCGGCGGCCGCCACCGCGCGGGAGCCGATGGCGCCGGTGATCTCCGGAGACGGGGTCATGATGGCCGCGCTGAGAGAAAGGGACGGATGGCTGGAGATCCGCCTGGTGGCCGAGCATCCGGTAGCCACCGAGGCCGTCCTCCACGGGGGTTTCACCGCCGCGCGTCTCACCGACGCGCTCGGCTCCCCCGCCGCCCCGCTTGAGGTCTCGTCAGGCGCGGTACGGCTCCCGCTCCGGCCTTTCGAGATCGCGACAGTTCAGCTGTCGTGGGTGTAGGCGAACTTCCACTCGGCCTTCCGGTAGAACCGCCGGAGCGTCCGCTCCGCCTGGTTCGCGGCCACGCTAGATCCCCCTGGTCCCTGAACTGCCCAGGCCCGAGTTGCAGGGCATACCGGACCGCACCGGTGTCATGGTCGTGGTCGACGTGCTCGGGAGGCCGCTTCCAGCACACGGCGCACAGCCCCTGCTGCTCGGCCATCGTCCGATCGGCGTCGGCCCTTCTGCGAGCGGTTCTGGCCGAAATCGGCGTGCTGCTTGATCTCCTTGCACCGTGGACAGAACTTGTGACCCTCGGGAACGTCAATACGCTCCCGGACGGTCTTTCCCTGCTCCGCCTTCTTCTTTCGATAGCTGGCGGTGGACCGGATTCGGAAGCAGGCCTTGCGGTACCTGGCGCGGCCGTCCGGCATGCGCTTGTTCAGTCCGAATTCGGAGAGTTGCTTGCTGACACCACAGTCCGGGCACGTCTTCGTGCCGTCCTGCGAACCCACCCGATTTAACCTCCCCCTGTGTCCGGTTTGCTCTACTCTCCGCCCTTTTGGACGTAAGAGCGCACAAACTCCTCTGCGTTCTCTTCGAGAACTTCGTCGATTTCGTCCAGAATCGCGTCGACGTCGTCGGTGAGCTTCTCGTGGCGCTCCTGCACGTCCGGGGACGCCTGCGCCTCGGTCTCCTCGACCTCGTTCTCCTGGCGGCCGGCCTGCTTCTGCCCGCCGGTGTCCTTGGTCGCCATCTCCGCTACCTCCGCTGCTCGGGGGACCCTCTTCCCCATATCTTCCCCGAACCGGGCGACATTGCGCGCGAAAGGGCTCGCGATCTTCGCGGCCCGGTGCCGGGGCGTCTCGCCAGACAACCCTCTGCACGGCGTCAATGCAACCCACGGGCAGAATGATCCTCGCCGGGGCCTGCCGTACATCGGATCGTTATCCCGGCGGAGCCGCCGGTCGCCCGGAATCACCGTCGCCCCGGAGCGGCTCGGACCACAATGTGATCCCGGGTTCGAGATGCCGGTGCGGGGACGTGGACGGGGGCTGATGGCAACGGGCCGTGCGCGGCATCTGCTGGGGGATCGCTACAGGCTGCTGTCGCCCGTCCGCCGCGACGGCGGGGGAATCCTGTGGCACGGCCACGATCTGCTGCTCAAGCGCGACGTCGCCCTCAAGGAGGTGTCGCCGCCGTACGAAGTCGACATGCCGGACCTCCCGGCGGCGCGGCGGCAGGCGCTGCACGAGGCCCGGGCGGCGGCCCGGCTGAGCCATCCGGCGATCATCACGGTGCACGACCTGCTGGAGGACCGGGGCCGGCTGTGGATCGTCACCGAGCTCCTGTCCGGCCTGACCCTCGACGAGACGGTCGAGCATGTGGGGCGGCTTCCGGTCCGCTGGGCGGCGTGGGTGGGTTTCCAGCTCCTGGCGGGCGTGCGGCACGCGCACGCGACGGGGGTCGTTCATGGCGACATCAGGCCGGGCACCGTGCTGCTCACCGGGGATCGGGTCGTGCTCACCGACTTCGGGATCGCCGCCATGGGGAGGGACGCGGGCGGCTCCGCGCCGCCGCCTGCCCGGTCGGCGGCATATGTCGCGCCTGAGCGGATGCGGGGGGCGCCGGCCGCCCCGGAGGCCGATCTGTGGTCGTTCGGGGCGACGCTGTACTGGGTGGTGAAGGGCAGGGCGCCCTTCCCGGGCACGGGACCGCTGGCGGAGCGGGGAACGGCCGACCCGTGCGAGCCGGACCCTCCAGATGAGGCGGGGCCGCTGCGGCCGGTGCTGGAAGGGCTGCTGCGGCGGGATCCGGCCGAGCGGCTGACCGCGGAGGAGGCGACGCGCCTCCTCGTGGGCGTGCTGCGGCGGGAGGGCATCGCGGCCGCTCCGCCCGGCCGGCGGGCCGAGGAGCTCCCGCCGGACGCCTTTACGATGTAGATCCGGAACCCCGGGATCGCGCCCAGATCCGGGCCCGGCGCTGTTTCGTGGCCCCCTTGGAACCGCGTGACGCCTACGCGCGCCGGCGAGGCCGCGGAGGCCACCCGGCGCGGGCGGGGCGGGCGTCCGGGCCGACCGGCTCAGCCTTCGCCGGTCAGGGCGGCGACGAGGTCGGCGGCGGTGCGGCAGCGGTCGAGGAGGTCGCCGACGTGGGCCTTGGTGCCGCGGAGGGGCTCCAAGGTGGGGACGCGCTGGAGGGACTCCCGGCCGGGGATGTCGAATATCACCGAGTCCCAGGAGGCGGCGGCCACGGACTCGCTGTACTGGCGCAGGCAGCGGCCGCGGAAGTAGGCGCGGGTGTCGGTGGGCGGCATCTCGATGGCGCGCTCGATGTCATTGTCCGTCACCAGCCGCTGCATGCGGCCGCGGGCGACGAGGCGGTTGTAGAGGCCGCGCTCGGGCCGGATGTCGGTGTACTGCAGGTCGACGAGCTGGAGCCGGGGGTGGGACCAGGGCAGGTTGTCGCGGGTCCGGTAACCCTCCAGGAGCTCCAGCTTGGCGACCCAGTCGAGCTCTCGGGACAGCTGCATGGGGTCCTCGGCGAGCCGGGTGAGCACGGACTCCCAGCGGTTGAGCACGTCCTTGGTCATGTCGTCGACGCTGGAGCCGTACCGGTCCTCGACGTACTTGCGGGCCTGCTCGAGGTATTCCATCTGGAGCTGGATGGCCGTCATCTTGCGGCCGTTGCGCAGGGCGATCTCGTACCGGCAGGTGGGGTCATGGGAGACCGCCCGCAGGGCGGCGACCGGAGACTCGACCGACAGGTCGGTGGTGAGGAACCCGTCCTCGATCATGGCGAGGACGAGTGCCGTCGTCCCTAGCTTCAAATATGTCGAAATTTCCGACATATTTGCGTCGCCGATGATCACGTGGAGCCGGCGGTACTTCTCCGGGTCGGCGTGCGGCTCGTCGCGGGTGTTGATGATGGGCCGCTTGAGCGTGGTCTCCAGACCCACCTCGACCTCGAAGAAGTCGGCCCGCTGGCTGATTTGAAAGCCCTCTCCGCGAGAGTCCTGCCCGATGCCGACCTTGCCCGCGCCGCAGACGATCTGGCGGGACACGAAGAACGGCGTGAGGTGCCGGACGATGTCGGCGAACGGCGTCGCCCGGCGCATCAGGTAGTTCTCGTGGCAGCCGTAGGAGGCGCCCTTGGCGTCGGTGTTGTTCTTGTAGAGCTGGATGGGGGCGTTGCCCGGCATGGCCGAGGCGCGGACGGCGGCGTCGTGCATGACCCGCTCTCCGGCCTTGTCCCAGATGACCGCCGCCCGGGGGTTGGTGCACTCCGGCGTGGAGTATTCCGGGTGGGCGTGGTCGACGTAGAGCCGCGCGCCGTTGGTGAGGATCACGTTGGCCAGGCCGAGGTCCTCGTCGGTCAGCTGGCTCTGGTCCGCCACCTCGCGGGCCAGGTCGAACCCTCGGGCGTCGCGGAGCGGGTTCTCCTCCTCGAAGTCCCATCGAGCCCGGCGAGCCCGGGCGGCCGATGCCGCCAGGTACGCGTTGACGACCTGTGAGGAGGTCACCATCGCGTTGGCTCCCGGCTGACCGGGTACGGCGATGCCGTACTCGGTCTCGATGCCCATCACCCGCCGAACCGTCATGCGCACCCCGCCTGTTTCAGGCTGTCGTTCCGCCGTTATATCCCCGAGCCTAGCCTCTTCTCTATGCCCTGCTACCCGACACTTACGGCACGGATGCCTCGTGACTTTGCGCCGGGACGGGCGGCCGGTCCGGGGAATCGGGCCCCGGGCGGCGTCCGCGCCGGGGCCGCGCGTGTCCCAGGAGGGCCCCCAGACCGGCCCGTAGCCACCGCTGACCAGGCCTGTCGACGAGCCGGTACACGAGGTAGGCGAGCGCGATCGAGACCGTCATGGTGATGGCGACGAGCAGCCAGGGGTCGATCTCGTCCCGGTAGGAGGGGATGAGAACGGCCGAGACCGTCTGGTGGAGAAGGTAAAGCGGGTACGTCAGGGCGCCTACGGTGACCAGGGGCCGCCAGCGGAGCCACCGCAGCCAGCCGAGGGCGACCGCGGCCATCAACAGGAAGATCACTGTGATGGCGACGATCACTGCCTCCGGCGGGGCCGGGTAGTGCGCGAGGCCGATCGCGTCGACGCGCTCCCCGACCCGCCTCACGGCGGTGTGGAGGGACAGGCCGTACGACGCGGCGACGAAGATCCAGGCCGGCCCGGAGCGGAACCGGTGGATCAGGTAGAAGGCCATGCCCCCGATGAAGTACGGCGCCTGCTTCGGCAGGAACAGGAAGTCGAGCACGGCGTTCTGGGTGACCTCCGCGGCGATGACGAGGACGACCCAGGCCGACATGAAGACCAGGCATCGCCGTACCGTGATCCCGAACAGGGAGAACACCGCGACGAGGACGTAGAACCGCAGCTCCGCCCAGAGCGACCAGAAGACGCCCCCGGCGTGGCCGATGCCGAACGCGCCCTGCGACATCGTCAGGTTGACGACGTACTCCCCCGTCGTGAGCTTGGGGTCGAAGGCGGTGACGCCGCTGAACCGGTACATGATGAAGATCACGACGACGGCGAACCAGTACGCCGGGTAGAGCCGGGACACGCGGGAGACGGCGAACTCGCCGATGGTGTGCCCCCACACGCTCATCAGGATGACGAATCCGCTGATGAGGAAGAACAGCTCGACGCCGAGGATGCCGAGCGACGTGAAGCGGCTTACGGCCGGGAACAGGGTCACCGGGAACTCGCCCCAGAGCGACTTGCTGGCCGCCATGAAGTGGAAGGACATGACGGCGAACGCGGCCACGAACCGCAGAGCGTCCAGCTCGACGAGGCGCGGCCCTCTGGCCGTCGGGGGGGTCGTGCGACCACGGGGAGCCACAGGAGTCACCCGCGCACGCCTAGGGAGATCACGCACCTTTGACGTGATCGGATCCGTCCGGGTTCCCGGGGAAAGCCGCGTTTCCACGCAGCCGCCCCTTCCATGGCCGGTTCCGGGACGAACGGAACGGCGCGGCCCCTGGGGGACCGCGCCGCTCGTCTCTCTTCCGAGCCGGTGGGACTACAGGTACTGGCCGGTGTTGGCGACCGTGTCGATCGACCGGCCGGCCTCGGTGCCCTGCTTGCCCTGCACGAGGGTGCGGATGTAGACGATCCGCTCGCCCTTCTTGCCGGAGATGCGGGCCCAGTCGTCCGGGTTGGTGGTGTTGGGCAGGTCCTCGTTCTCGGAGAACTCGTCCACGCAGGCGGCCAGCAGATGCGCGATCCGCAGGCCCTTCTGCCCGGTCTCGAGGAACTGCTTGATGGCCATCTTCTTGCCCCGGTCCACGATGTTCTGGATCATGGCGCCGGAGTTGAAGTCCTTGAAGTAGAGGACTTCCTTGTCGCCGTTGGCGTAGGTCACCTCGAGGAAGCGGTTCTCCTCGCTCTCGGTGTACATCCGCTCGACGACCCGCTGGATCATGCCGGCGATGGTGCCCTCGCGGCTGTCGCCGTGCTCGGCGAGGTCGTCGGCGTGCAGCGGCAGTTCGCTGATGATGTACTTCGAGAAGATGTCCTTGGCCGCCTCGGCGTCCGGCCGCTCGATCTTGATCTTGACGTCCAGGCGGCCGGGCCGCAGGATCGCCGGGTCGATCATGTCCTCGCGGTTGGAGGCGCCGATGACGATGACGTTCTCCAGGCCCTCGACGCCGTCGATCTCCGACAACAGCTGAGGGACGATGGTGTTCTCCACGTCGGAGGAGACGCCCGAGCCTCGGGTGCGGAAGATCGAGTCCATCTCGTCGAAGAACACGATCACCGGGGTGCCCTCGGAGGCCTTCTCCCTGGCCCGCTGGAAGACCAGGCGGATGTGCCGCTCGGTCTCGCCGACGTACTTGTTGAGGAGCTCGGGGCCCTTGATGTTGAGGAAGAAGCTCTTGCCTGACTGGCCGGTCTTCTCCGCGACCTGCTTGGCGAGGGAGTTGGCGACCGCCTTGGCGATGAGCGTCTTGCCGCAGCCGGGCGGGCCGTACAGCAGCACGCCCTTGGGCGGGCGGAGCTTGTGCTCCCTGAACAGGTCGGCGTGCAGATAGGGCAGCTCGATGGCGTCCCTGATCTGCTCGATCTGCCGGCTGAGGCCGCCGATCTCCTCGTAGGAGATGTCGGGGACCTCTTCGAGGACGAGCTCTTCGACCTCGGACTTCGGGATCCGCTCGTACACGTAGTTCGAGCGGGGTTCCAGCAGGAGCGAGTCACCGGCACGGATGGGCTGGTCCAGGAGCGACTCGGCCAGCTTGACCACGCGCTCCTCGTCCGCGTGCGAGATGACCAGGGCGCGCTCGCCGTCCTCGAGGAGCTCCTTGAGCATGACGATCTCGCCGACGTCCTCGAAGCCGAGGGCCTCGACCACGTTGAGCGCTTCGTTGAGCATGACCTCCTGGCCACGCTTGAGCGAGTCGACGTCCACGGCGGGGCTGACGTTCACCCTCAGCTTGCGGCCTCCGGTGAACACCTCGATCGTGCCGTCATCCCTGGCCTCGAGGAACACGCCGAAGCCGGACGGCGGCTGTGCCAGCCGGTCGACCTCCTCCTTGAGGGCGACGATCTGGTCCCTGGCCTCCTTGAGGGTGGAGACCACACGCTCGTTCTGGCTCGTAAGGGCGGCCACCTGGGCCTGTGCCTCATGGAGACGTTCTTCGATGACCCTGGCCTGCCGGGGAGACTCGGCCAGCTTCCGGCGCAACGCGGTGATCTCCTCCTGCAGGAAGGAGACCTGTGTTGTGAGATCTGCGACCTCCCGTTCGCGCTGCGCGGCTCGAGCCTCAGCGTCGTCGCGAGCTGCCACGCCCCGTCACCTCCTTCCCCGTCGAGAACGACTACTCAAGACCCTACCTATCTTGGCGCTGTACGTAACCTGGCCGGGCAGTGTTCGTGTAGTTACGTTGGGTGTTCGGCGTTTGATACCTTATGAACCTTTTATTCGGGTAATCATAAGGAACACACCCTTATGTTCCCGTGTCACGCGGCTTTGCCGGTTTGTGGCTGAATCGTCACAGTGGTTCGATCCCCTCTCCATACGCTCCCTTGGCCGGGCGCCTGCGTCGCGGCGGGGGCGTCACGCCGTCCGCCATGCGACGGGCGCTGACGAGGAATCCCGTGTGGCCGACCATGCGGTGGTCCGGCCGTACGGCGAGCCCCTCGACATGCCAGTCGCGAACCAGGGTCTCCCACGCGTGAGGCTCCGTGAAACTCCCGTGTTCCCTGAGGGTCTCGACGGTTCTGGACATTTGAGTCGTTGTCGCAACATAGCAGCAGATAACGCCTCCCGGAGTGAGCGCCTTCGCGGCGGCGTCGACGCATTCCCAGGGGGCGAGCATGTCGAGGATCACGCGATCGACGTCCACCTCGTCGAGGGCGGAGACGAAGTCCCCGACGACCAGCCGCCACTGGTCCATGGGGCCCCCGAAGAACTTCTCCACGTTCTTGGTCGCCACCTCGGCGAAGTCCTCGCGGCGCTCGTAGGAGGTGACCGAGCCCTCCGAGCCGACCGCGCGAAGCAGGAAGCAGGTCAGCGCGCCCGACCCGACGCCGGCCTCCACGACGCGCGCGCCGGGGAAGATGTCGGCCATGCCGACGATCTGGGCCGCGTCCTTGGGGTAGATCACCGCCGCGCCGCGCGGCATGGAGACCGCGTAGTCCTGCAGCAGGTGCCGGAACGCCAGATAGGCGGTGCCGCCGGAGGAGCGCACCACGGATCCCTCGGGCTGCCCGATCAGGTCGTCATGCGGGATCGACCCCTTGTGCGTGTGGAAGACGCCGCCCTCTTTCAACGTCACCGTGTGCCGCTTGTTCTTCGGATCGGTGAGCTGAACCTGATCTCCGGCCTGGAACGGGCCGTGCCTGCGAAAACCCATGGTGAAAAGGCTATCGGTGATTGCCGTGTACGGCTGTCGCCCGCGGGAGCCGTACAGGCCCCGAACATAGCGCGACACACTGTGTCGCCGGGTTTCCTTTGCGTAATATCCCGATATCCCGGTTGCGACCGCAGCACGCCTCGAACAGGTCCTGGACGAGGTCCCCGGCATCGCGGCCGTAGCCGTTGAGGAAGAGATCACATCGGCGCCGTCGCCGGCGAGCTGCCGCGCGGCGTGCCGTACCGAGACGGGCCGTACGGGGAAATGGGATGGCCGCGGAAGCGGGGCGGCTGGTAGCAATGGGACATGTTGCCCCACGAGGTCATTTCCGCCGGTCCAGTGGTTCTGCGGACTCCCGAGAAGAGCGACGTGGACGCGATCACGCGCGCGTGCGCCGATCCGGATATCGCCCGGTTCATTCCCCTTGTCCCGTCGCCGTACACCCGTGACGACGCGCTGATGTGGATCACCGAACTGGCGCCCGGCGGCTGGGAGGCGGGCGGGGCCGAGTTCGTGATCGCCGGGCCCGGCGACGGGGAGTTCCTCGGCGTGATCGGGCTGAAGCCGGTCGACCGGCTCGGCAACGGCGAGATCGGCTACTGGGTGGCGCCATGGGCGCGGGGACGGGGGGTCGCGACGGCCGCCGTCCGGGCGCTCTCCGAGTGGGCGTTCGCCCACGGCCTGCCGCGTCTCGCGCTGCTCGCCGAGGTCGAGAACGTCGTCAGCCAGCGCGTCGCCTACGCGGCCGGGTTCGAGCGCGAGGGGGTGCTGCGCGGGGCGCAGACGTCGCGGGACGGCTCCCGCGCCGACGTGGTGGCCTTCGCCCGGCTGGCCACCGACCCCGGCGACCCCGTCCCGCCGTTCCTGCCGTTCTTCCCCGGGGGCTTCCCCGGCGGTTCGCTCACCGACGGCGTCGTGCTGCTCACGCCGCTCACCACGGGCGACGCAGCCGACTACCAGGCGGTGGCGTCGGTGCCGGACGTCGTCGAGCACCACGTCCCGCCTGTGACGCCGGACTACGCGGAGACCGTGGCGCGCTGCCGCCACGCGGGCCACCGGTGGCTCGCCGGGCAGATGGCCTCGATCGCCATCCGGGACGCCGAGACCGGCGCGTTCGCGGGAGACGCCCAGCTCACGAACATCATCCCGCCCCTCCGCCAGGCCATGGTCGGCTACAGCCTGCACCCGCGCTATCGCGGGCGGGGCTTCATGACCCGCACGGTGAACCTACTCATCGAGTGGGCCTTCGACAACACCTCGCTGCGGCGGATCGTCGCGGGCACCGCCCCGGACAACACCGCGTCGCACCGGGTGCTCGAACGGGCGGGGTTCACCCGCGAGGTTCTCGTCAAGGACTTGCTGCCCGGCCCCGGCGGCACCCGCGTCGACGACCTCCAGTGGGCCCGCACGCGCTGACCAAGAGCCCCAACGCCCATCCGTGGAACATCCAGCGAGTCGCCCAGGCCGTCGCCGTGATCATGCAGGATTTCCCGGGAAGCTCGGGGACGTGGGATTTCCCGGATCGTGATCATGCATGGATTCCGCCGTACGCGGTCTGATCAGTGCCGGCACCGTTTGTGATCATGCGATGTCCGTCCGTCGGGCGCACCCTCGTCATGCATGATCACGCCGCACAAAGCGTCAGGGAGGACGGTGCGCGCGGGAACACGCGCATGATCACGCTACACAAAGCGCCAGGCAGGACGGTGCGTGCGGGCTCTTGCCTCAATCGGCGCCGAAGGCGGCCCTGAGCTTGGCGAAGGCGGCGTCGGTGCCCCGCAGCGCGCGGTCGATCTCCGCGTCGGTGTGGGCGGCCGACAGGAACCAGTTGTGCCACGGGTGGAGGTAGACGCCCTCGTCCAGGCAGGCTCCGGCCCAGTGAATGGCCTTCTCCAGGGTCGCGTCGCCCTCGAAGGACAGCCACGGCACCTGCACCGGCCCGGTCTGGTTGACCACGAACCCGTGGGAGGCCGCCTGGGCCGCCAGCCCTTCCCGCAGGCGGGAGCCCGCGCGGTGCATGAGCGCCACGCCGTCGGTCTCGCGGAGGATCTCGATCGTCGCCCTGGCGGCGGCCATCGCGGTGGCGGAGAACCAGAACGACCCGGTCGAGTAGAGCGACTGGGCCGCGCCGCGCAGCGCGTCGGTGCCCGTGACGGCGGCGATGGGGAAGCCGTTGGCCATGGCCTTGCTCCAGGCCGTCAGGTCGGGCCGGACGCCGAGCGGCTCCCAGGAGCCCCGCAGGTCCAGCCGCCACCCGGCCCGCACGTCGTCGATGACGAGGGCCGCGCCGAGCCGGTCGGCCAGGGCGCGGACCCCGGTGGCGAAGCCCGCCTCGGCCAGCTCCTGGTCCTCGAACGAGTCGTGCTTGAACGGCGTGACCAGGATGGCGGCGACGTCTCCCTCCGCCTGGGCCGCGGCGGCCTCGGCGGACGCGAGGTCGTTGTAGGTGAACTCGATGGAGTCGGCGCGCTGGTTGGGGGTCACCCCGGACAGACCGGGAGTGCACCACGGGTCCGCGCCGTGGTACGCGCCGTGGGCGACCAGGACCTTGGTCCGGCCGGTCGCGGCCCTGGCCACCATGAGGGCCTGCGTGGTGGCGTCGGTGCCGTTCTTGGAGAACATCGCCCAGTCGGCCGACGGGATGAGGTCGACCAGCAGCTCCGCGAGCTCCACCATGACCGGGCCGGGGCCGTTGAGGCAGTCGCCGGACGCCTGCTGGGCCGCGGCGGCCTCCTCCACCCGGGGGTTGCGGTGGCCCACGATCATCGGCCCCCAGCTGCACATGAGGTCGACGTACTCGCGGCCGTCGGCGTCCCACTGCCGCGCGCCTTCCGCCCTGACGAAGAACTGCGGGTACTTGTCACCGTGCAGGGCCGCGTTGAGGTGGCCGTACATGCCACCGGGGATGACCTTGGCGGCGCGTTCCCGCAGTGAGGCGTCGCCGGGGATCTCGGGCATGGGTTCTCCTGTTCGAAGTCGTCGATGGCGGGGCCTCCCGCTGGGCCGGGCCCGCGCGGTCCGCGCCGTACGGCCCGCGAGAAAGGGGGGCCGGTACGGCGTGCCTAGCCGGTGACGGGGCCGTCGAGTCCGGCGTCGGAGCCCAGGCCGCCGGCCACCCGGGCCGCGACGGCCGTGCCGAGCTCGGCGGCTCCCACGACGTCGCGCCCGTCGAGCAGCCCGGCGGCGAAGCCCGCGCAGTAGGCGTCGCCGCAGCCGGTCGTGTCCACCACCGGCACGTCGAGCGCGGGGATCCGCGTGTGCCCGGACTCGGTGGCGACCAGGCTGCCCTCTGCGCCCAGCGTGACGAGCACGCCCCGGAGCCCCTGGCGGAGCAGCGCGGCGGCGGCCTCCTCGGCGGTAGCCGCCCCGGTCAGCATGAGCGCCTGCTCCTCGTTGGGCAGCAGGTAGTCGACGTGGGGCAGGAACGCCACGACACCCGGCATGAGATCGGGCATGTTGGACAGCAGGTCCATGGTCACGACGGCGCCGTTCTCGCGGACCTTGTCCAGCAGCGCGAAGAACGCGGGGTCGTGCAGCCCCCAGGTGACGTCCATGCCGCCGAGGTGCACGATCTTCGCGCCGGTGATCCGTTCCTGGTCGAGATCGGCCACGGAGAACCCGAGGTTGGCTCCCGGGACGTGGAAGGAGGGCCGCCCTCCGTCCGGCCTGATGGGGAGGATGGAGGCCGCGGTCTGCTCCCCCGGCTTGCGGACGATCCCGCCGACGTCGACGCCATGCCGTTCCATGATCATGATGAGGAAGTCGCCGAGCTCGTCGTCGCCCACCGCGCCCAGAGACGCCACGGGAACGCCGATCTTGGCGAGGTCTACCGCGGTGCCGGCGGCGGCGCCCGCCGCGGTGATGCGGATCTGCTCCAGCAGATGCGTGTCCTGACCCGCCGGAAGGGACTCCACCGGGCGCGCCAGGACGTCCACGATGTGGACGCCAACCGTGACAACCGTCATGTGCGGATAATAGACGGGCGCCCGACTAAAATGTCAACGGGAAGGGGGCGCCGGAATGCCCAAGATCGTTGACCATGAGGAGCGGCGCGGCGAGGTCGTCGCGGCCGCCCGCCGGATCATCCTCCGCGACGGCATCGAGGCCGCGACCACCCGGGCCATCGCGAAGGAGGCCGGATACTCCAACGGGGTGCTCACCCATTACTTCGCCGACAAGGACGACATCCTGGTCTCGGCCCTGGAGGCGTCACACCGCCGGATCGCCGAGCGGCTCGCGGACAAGCTGTCCGGCCTCGGCGGCCTCGCGGCGCTCCGGGAGGTGCTGCTCGACAACGTCCCGCTCGACGACGACCGGGTCCAGGAGACCGGGCTCGAGATCGGGTTCTGGGGCCGCAGCCTGACCAGCCCCGACCTCCTGGAGGTCCAGCGGCGGGAGGCGGCCGAGCTGCGCTACCTCGTGCTCAGCCTGCTCCAGTCGGCCGCCGAGGCGGGAGAGATCCGGACGGACGAAGACCTCGAAGACATCGCCGAGCGGCTGCTCGCGCTCGTCGACGGGCTCAGCGTCCACCGGCTGCTCTATCCGGGCAGGGTGACCGATGACCGCCTCGAACGGCTCATCCTGCGCGAGCTGGATCACCTCAGCCCATGAGCACCCGTCACCCCAAGCTCGCTGCTCCAGCCGGTCGGCTCGTACGGCTCATCCCGCACGAGCTCGATCACTTGGACCTGTGAGCGCCGGCCGGGCGGAGGCGCCCGGTTCGGGCACTACGCGTCGCGGTGGGACTCGTACCGCATCGTCCGGGACACCCCGAGGCGCACCGTCGTCCCGGGAGGGATCGGCACGTGCTCGTTCGGCGGGATGTCGTAGAAGTTCGGGTCGCCGGGCGGCTGGATCTGCGTGCCGTTCACCGACTCCAGATCGATGAGGGTGACGTCCCAGTTGTCGAGGGCGACCCGCAGGTGCCGCCGTGATACCGAGCCGTCGGGGCTGGTCACCCGGGCCGGGCGCGCCTCGCCGGACTGCACCTCCGGCGCCCGCTCGGGGTCGCGCCCCAGCACGTAGTCGGTCTCCAGCGGCAGCGTCATCCCGTCGTCCAGTAAAAGCACGCCGAGCGACGGGCGGGGCCCCTTGTACGGCACCACCGAGCGCTGGTCGATCGGGATGCCGCAGACCGCGCAGTACGGCGCGCGCGGGTCGTTGAAGTGGTCGTTCTTGCAGTCCACGCCGTACACCATGGGCCGCGGCCCAAGGTCGGGGGTGGCGTCGAACTGGGTGGCCTCCCCCGGGTCCTCGTCGCCGGCGGACCGGAACGGCTCGAACGGCGTGCCGCCCGTACCCCCTGTGCCACCCGTGCCGCGCCCGCCGTCCCGGCGCTGCGAGCCGTCCTCGACCGGACCGGACGCGGGGCGGGGCTCCGACAGCGGCGGGGACGACGATCCAGAGATCGGGCCTGACACCTGCTCCGAAGGCGGCGCGGGCGGCGAGACCGGGAACGGGTCGGAGGAGGGCCCAGAAGACAACCCAGAAGACGGGCCGGTTGACGGCAGGGGGGGCACGGGCGGCAGCGGCGACACCCGAGGCACCGGCGGCAGCGGCTGCGACGACTGAGATCCAGGCGGTGGCGACCCGGGCCCTTGGGACCCCGGCGGCTGCGACTGCGGCGGCTGAGAACCCGACGGGCCCGGCGGGCCGGACGGCGGGAGCGGCTGCGGCCCGGGACCGTGCGCGGGCTGGGGCACGTGCGCCGGCGCGGAGTCTCGTGGCGGGCCTGCCGGGGGCATCGGCGGCAGGGGCGGCATCGGGGGCGGCGGCACGATGGGCCCGCGCGCGGCGATGGGCTCCGGCGGCCCCACTGGAGGGAACTGCGGCGCCTGGTGCTGCGCCGACGGGCGCGGCGGCGGCAGGTAGGCCACGTCGCCGCCCTGGGCGAAGTCGCACTCGACGCCCGCTCCGGCCACGACGCCGCCGTCCAACCGGGAATACGGGCTCGACGGCCCCGCCCCGGGGAGGCGCAGCTCGATCCTGGCCACGGGCCCGTTGACGAGCCGGTCGGTCCAGGTCAGGGCGTCACGCCCGCTGAGGTGGACATCGCCGTCGGGGCCGCCGGACACAGTCGCGGTCGCGGCGCCGCTGACCAGCACCGCGACACCGCCTCCCGCCGGGCCGGCGATGGCGCAGGCCACCGGCTCCCCCGCGCCCGGCCCGTCCATGGCACGCGCGAGGACCTGGGCCGCCCGCCGCGCCAGCGCGCGGCCGTCCCCGCCGGTCGCCGCGGTTTCCCGCAGCGCTCCCAGCAGCTCTTCGACCAGCGGACCGGCTGCGCACACCAGCAGCAAGCCGTTCAGATGGGCGACAACGCCTTCACCCGGCAGCGGGCGGACCACCCCCACGCCCTGTTCCGTCACAGAACTCTCCCTCCCGGAAACGCCACCGGACGACCGCATTGATCACCACAGAACGTAGCAAAAAGAACGGTAGACGGCGTTCCGGAGTCGACGCCACCCGGCCGAACAGCCTGGAACGCAGGGTGGCGTTCAACGTCACCGGCACCTGACGGGCTCGCCACTTCACACTCCTGATCAGTTCACCAGAACCCTAGCTCCAGGCGACCCGGAAGACGAGTGCGACAAAACGGGTGCGGCACAACAGGGGGCGGGCCGTTCAGACACCGGAGAACATGCGGTTGACATCGGCCGTGGCCAGCACGCCGTAGATCTCGCCGCCGCGCTCGACCAGCAGGTACTCCCCCGATGGTGTGCCGCGCATGGCGTCCAGCAGCGACTCGCCCTCCAGATCGGCGCCGAGGACCAGGGAGGGCTCCAGGGTCCGGGCCAGGGAGCCGACGTTGACCCACGGCCTGCGCTGCTCGGGGGTGGCGTTGATGGCGGCCTCGTTGACGATGCCGAGGGGCCGGCCGTCGTGGTCGACCACCACCATGGCCCCCGCGCCCGCGTCCTTCGCGCGCCGCAGCGCCTCCGACAGCGGGACCTCGGCGGTGACCGGGAGCGCCCTCCTGGCGAGCAGGCGCGCGCGGAGCTGCGGCAGCCGGGCCCGGACCCGGGCCACCCTGAGCGACTGGGACGCCCCCATCCAGATGAACGACGCGAGCACGACCGACCAGAGGATGTCCCAGGTGCGGGGCTCCTGCCCGGCCATGAGGTTCAGCAGCAGGGGGATGACGACCACGGCGACCGCCACGCCGCGGCCCACCCAGGCGGCGGCCACGGTGCCCGTCGTCGAGTCCCGGGTGATCTTCCACACTCCCGCTCTGAGCATCCGGCCGCCGTCGAGCGGCAGCCCTGGCAGCAGGTTGAAGATGCCGACGATCAAGTTCGACACGTAGAGCTGCCAGATCAGCACGGCGACGATGCCCTCGGACGGGAGGTACCGCGACACCAGGTAGCCCATCCCCGCCAGCCCCAGCGAGACCAGCGGCCCGGCGAAGGCCACGTTGAACTCCCGCCCCGCCGTCTCGGGCTCGCGCTCGATCTCCGAGACCCCGCCGAGCAGGTAGAGCGTGATGCGGCGCACCGGCAGGCCGTAGTGCTTGGCGACCACGCAGTGGGCGAGCTCGTGCAGGAGGACCGAGAGATAGAGCAGGACGGCGAAGGCGAGCGCGACCGCGTAGGTGGCGATCTCGTTGTAGCCGGGCAGTCTTCCCGCGAACCACGGCTGGAAGCTGATCGTGATGAAGGCCGCCACGATGAGCCACGTCGGCGAGACGTATACCGGAATGCCGAACGGGCGCCCCATCCGCAGCCCCGGGGACCCGTTGACAGGTGTGCTCATGATGGCCGCCTTCCCTCCTTGACCTCGATGCTACGCGCGACGAGGTGAGATCAGCCTAGGTCGTGTCTCTTGGATCTCGCGCGCGACCGGCGAACCGCCGCCGCCCGGGCCGCGGCCGGGCGCGTTCTGTCGCCCCGGTGTCCTACAGTGCGGGCATGACCCTCGCCGAAGAGCGCGCGATCATCGGCGCCCTTTCCCCCTCTCGTGCCGGTGATTTCATGACCTGCCCGCTGCTCTACCGGTTCAGGGTGATCGACCAGCTTCCCGAGCGGCCCTCCCCCGCGGCGGTCCGCGGCACGCTCGTCCACGCCGTGCTGGAGCGGCTGTACGACCTGCCCGCCGAGGCGCGGACGGTCGCGGCGGCGCAGGGCCTGCTGGAGCCCCAGTGGGAGCGTCTGCTGGCCGAGGAGCCGGAGTACGCCGGGCTCTTCACGGCCGACGAGGAGCGCGACGCGTGGCTCGGGCAGGCCCGGGGGATGGTCGAGCGCTACTTCACGCTGGAGGACCCACAGCGGCTGGAGCCCGCCGAGCGGGAGATGTACGTGGAGGCCGTGCTCGACAGCGGCCTGCTGCTGCGCGGCTACATCGACCGGCTCGACGTGGCCCCCACCGGCGAGGTCCGGGTCGTCGACTACAAGACGGGCACGGCGCCGCGGCGCGACTTCGAGGCCAAGGCGCTGTTCCAGATGAAGTTCTACGCGCTGGCCCTGTGGCGGGTGAACGGGACCGTGCCGCGGATGCTCCAGCTCATGTACCTGGGCAACGGGGAGATCGTCCGGTATGTCCCGGACGAGGCCGACCTGCGGGCCACCGAGCGGAAGGTCGAGGCCCTGTGGGTGGCGATCGAGCGCGCGATCCGCACCAAGGAGTGGCGCCACCGGCCCTCGCGCCTGTGCGACTGGTGCGATCATCAGGCGCTGTGCCCGGAGTTCGGGGGCACTCCCCCGCCCGTCCCGGACCGGGAGCCCGGCATGTCGCCGCGCGTCTCGAGAAGGTCCGCCACGGACGAGCTGTGAAGACGTGTGAGCTGTGAAGACATGCTGGGGGCGCGGTCTCATCCGATCGAATGAGCGGGATATCCGTCGCGAGCAGGGTGGTGTGATCCTGTGACGTCCTAAATTTGATACGTGCGCACCACCCCCGGCGACTACCGGTCCTGGCTCCGAGCTCATCCCTTCATCGGTGACCTGATCCTCGCGGTGGTGCTGACGGCCGGCTCATCGGCGCTGATCCTGCTCACGAGCCCCGAGATGCTGGCCCGCTGGCAGGACGTCCCACACCTGGACCTCCGGCCTTCGGACGCCTTCAACGTCCTGTTGTCGGCGCTGTGCACGCTGCCGGTGGCGTTGCGCCGGCCCTGGCCGTTCGTGCTGCTCGTGCTGACCGGCATCCCGCAGTGGGTGCTCGACGCGCTCAGCTACAACAGCGGCTTCAGCGAGATCGCCGGGCTCGTCCTGCTCTATACGGTGGCCGCCTATCGAGGGCTGGCGCTGAGCCTGGCCGGCCTCGCCATCTGCGCCGCCCAGTACGGCATCAGCGTCGCCATCGGGGCCGGACCGCTGTCGTGGACCGACCACCTCGTGGTCGCCGTGGTGATCATGCTCTGCTGGGTCAGCGGCCGGAGCGTCCGGCTGCGCCGGGCGTATATGGCGGAGCTGGTCCATCGGGCCGACCGGCTGGAGCGGGCGAGGGAGGCCGACACGCGGGCGGCCCGGGCCGAGGAGCGCTCCCGCATCGCCCGCGAGCTGCACGACGTGGTCGCCCACCATGTCAGCGTGATGACCGTGCAGGCCTCGGCGGCGCGCAAGATGCTCGACAGCAACCCGGATGTCGCGCGCGACGCGCTGACCGCGATCGAGGAGATGGGCCGCACGGCCATGGCCGAGATGCGCAACATCGTCGGGGTGCTCCGGACCGACGGCCCCGCCGAGCGGGGGCCGCAGCCGGGCATGAGCGACCTTCCGACGCTGGTGGAGCAGATGCGGGAGGCGGGCCTGCGGACCCAGCTCTGGATCGAGGGCGAGCACCGGGGGCTGCCTCCGGGGGTGGATCTGGCGGCCTACCGCCTGGTCCAGGAGGCGCTGACCAACAGCCTCCGGCACGCCGGTCCCGCCGCCCGCGCCTGGGTGACCGTACGGCAGGAGCAGAACGAGCTGACGGTCCACGTCGAGGACGACGGGCGGGGCGCGGCGGCGGAGCTCGGGCGAGCCACCGGCACCGGGCACGGCTTGGTGGGCATCCGGGAGCGTGTCGCGCTCTATGGTGGAGTCCTGCGGATCGGCCCCCGGAACGGGGGCGGGTTCGAGGTCCGGGCCCGGTTCCCCCTCAAGGACAGACCATGACGATCACGATCCCTTCCACCCACGCCGGGGCATCACGCTCCTCGGACAGACCATGACGATCCGCGTCCTGCTGGTCGACGACCAGCCGCTGCTGCGCACGGGATTCCGGTTCATCCTGGAGGCCGAGCGCGACGTCACGGTCGTCGGTGAGGCCGGAGACGGGTCGATGGCGATGGACCAGTCGCGGGCGCTCCTGCCGGACGTGGTGCTCATGGACATCCGCATGCCCGGGATGGACGGCATCGAGGCGACCCGGCGCATCGTGCGGGAGGCTCCGGCGACCGCGCACGTGCCGAAGGTGCTGGTGCTGACCACGTTCGACCTGGACGAGTACATCGTGGAGGCCCTGCGGGCCGGGGCGAGCGGGTTCCTGTTGAAGGACGTGCCGCCGGACGACCTCGTGCAGGCCATCCGGGTGGTGGCGGCGGGCGACGCGATCGTCGCGCCGAGCGTGACCCGGCGGCTGCTGGACAGGTTCGCCACTCGGCTGCCCTCCGCCCAGCAGCAGGCGACCCCGGCCCGGCTGGACCGGCTCACCGAGCGTGAGCTGGAGGTCCTGCGGCTGATCGCCAAGGGCATGTCGAACGCCGAGATCGCCGCGGAGCTGGTGGTGAGCGAGACGACGGTCAAGACCCACGTGGGCAACGTGCTGACGAAGCTCGCGCTGCGCGACCGGGTGCAGGCGGTCGTCCTCGCCTACGAGACCGGCCTGATCACCCCCGGAGCTCTACCGTGAAGCACAGCGCTCTACCGTGAAGCACAGCGCTCTGCCGTGAAGCACAGCGCTCTCCCGTAAGGGTCCTACTCCTCCGGGAGTAGGGGCGACCCCGGGTCCTCCTGCTGCGGGGGCAGGCGAAGTCGGTCCCGGAGGCCGATCTTCCGGGACGTGAGCGGCAATAGCGTCGAGCCATGACCTCTCCTGTCGCCTCCATTACCACCGGGACAACCGGCACTGCTGACTTTTCCGGCGCGCTCGCGCCGACGACCGATGACGCCATCCGCGCGGCCGGGCCGCTCGCCGCCCGAGCGGTCGGCGTGACCAAGGTGTACGGCACGGGCGACGCCCGGGTGAGCGCCCTCGACGGGGTGACGCTGGGCATTCCCGGCGGCCGTTTCACCGCCATCATGGGTCCCTCGGGCTCCGGCAAATCCACGCTGATGCACTGCCTGGCGGGCCTCGACACCGTCACGGACGGACAGGTGTTCGTGGGCGAGGTGGAGCTGAACCGGCTGGACGACAAGCGGCTGACGCGGCTGCGCCGGGACAAGATCGGTTTTGTCTTCCAGTCGTTCAACCTGATCCCGACGCTGACGGCGCTGGAGAACATCACGCTGCCCATGGACATCGCGGGCGTGAAGCCGGACCAGGTGTGGCTGGACACGGTGATCGACACGGTGGGCCTGCGGCCGCGGCTCAGGCACCGGCCGTCCGAGCTGTCCGGCGGACAGCAGCAGCGGGTCGCCTGCGCGCGGGCCCTGGCGAGCAAGCCTGAGATCATCTTCGCCGACGAGCCGACGGGCAACCTCGACTCGCGCTCCGGCGCCGAGGTGCTGTCCTTTCTGCGTAACTCGGTGCGGGAGATGGGCCAGACCATCGTGATGGTGACCCACGACCCGGTCGCGGCGTCCTACGCCGACCTGGTGGTCTTCCTCGCCGACGGCCGGATCGTCGACCAGCTTCCCGAGCCGACCGCCGAGGGCGTCCTGGAGCGCATGAAGGGCCTGGACCGGTGATAGCCCGGCTGACGTTGAAGAACCTCGGGGCGCACAAGCTGCGCCTCGCGCTCACCGCGCTCGCGGTGATCCTCGGCACCGCCTTCGTGGCGGGTACGCTGATCTTCTCCAGCACGACGAACAAGGCCTTCGACGAGCTCTTCTCCGAAGGCGCGCGGACCATCGACGTGATGGTCCAGGCCAAGCAGGCGTTCGCGGGCGACGACGCCGACACCTCCGCCAAGCCCATCCCGGCCTCGGTGCTCGACCAGGTCCGGAAGGTGGAGGGCGTCGCCGAGGCCCGCGGCCACGTCATGGGCTTCGCGGCGATCGTCGGCAGGGACGGCAAGGTCGTCGGCGGGAAGGGGCCGCCCCAGTTCGGCGTCGACTGGTTCGGCTCGCTGTCGGAGTACGCCCTCACCACCGGACGGGCTCCGGCGGCTCCCGGCGAGGTCGCGATCGACTCGGTTACCGCCGGGAAAACCGGATACCGGGCCGGCGACCGGGTCAAGGTCGTGGTGAAGGGGCCGGCCGAGCCGTACACGGTGGTCGGGATCTTCAAGGTCGGCAGGAGCGGGATCACCGGGGGCGCGACCTACGCGGCGTTCGACCAGGCCACCGCGCAGCGGCTGCTGCTCAAGCCTCGCGCCTTCTCGGGGATCGTGGCGAAGGCCGCGGGCGGGGTCTCGCAGGCCGAGCTGGCCAAGCGGGTCGGCGCGGTCGTCCCGGCGGGCTACGAGGCGATCACGGCCCAGAAGGCGGCCGACGACGCGGCGAGCGACGTGAAGGAGTTCCTGGGCTTCCTGAACACGTTCCTGCTGACGTTCGGCATCATCTCGATCTTCGTGGGCTCGTTCATCATCTTCAACACGTTCTCGATGCTGGTCGCGCAGCGGACCAGGGAGCTCGCGCTGCTGCGGGCCGTCGGGGCGTCGCGCCGCCAGGTGACCCGGTCGGTCATGGGTGAGGCGCTCGGGGTGGGGCTGTTCGGCTCGTTCGCCGGCCTTCTCGCGGGGGCTGGGCTGGCGATCGGGCTGCGCGTCCTGTTCAAGGCGATGGGCGCGGACCTCCCCACGACCGGTCTCGTCATCGCGCCCGGCACGGTCGTGTGGACGTTCGCGGTCGGCGTGGTGGTCACGCTGTTCGCGGCCTACCTCCCGGCCCGCCGCGCGGCGAAGATCCCTCCGGTGGCGGCCCTGCGGGACGACGTGGCGATGCCGGTCCGGTCGCTACGCTACCGCGCGGTGACGGGCGGCCTGTTCGCGCTCGCCGGCGGGGCGGTCCTCGCGGCCGGCCTGGCGGGCGGCGGCAACCCGGTCGCGCTGGTCGGCGCGGGGGCGGTGCTGGTCTTCCTCGCCATCTCGATGCTGAGCCCGCTGTTCGCCAGGCCGGTGACGAGGGTGCTGGGCGCGCCGTTCGCCCGGCTGTCCGGCGCGGCCGGCAAGCTCAGCAGCCAGAACGCGCAGCGCAACCCGCGGCGGACCTCCGCCACGGCCGCCGCGCTGATGATCGGCATGGCGCTGATCGCCACGGTGTCGGTGCTCGCGTCGTCGATGACGGCCTCCATCGACAAGGCGCTCGACAGCGGGCTGGGCGCCGACTTCCAGGTCTCGTCGGGCGGGGGCTTCGGGCCTCCCCAGTCGTTCGACCCGTCGGTGGCGGCCGGGCTGGCCGCGGTGCCCGGAGTCGAGAGCGCCACCCCCATGAAGTACACCCAGATCAAGCTGAAGGACGAGACGACCCTCGTCACCGTCGCCGACCCGGCGAGGCTCGCCAAGCCGTTCAAGATCGAGCTGGAGTCCGGCGCTCTGGCCGCCGGCACGGACGAGATCCTGGTGGACGCCAAGACGGCGAAGGCCAACTCGTGGAAGGCCGGGACCGCCGTGCCCGGTCAGTACGCCGACGGGGCGACGGCCTCGATCAGGGTCGCGGGGATCTACAAGGACAACCCGATGGCGGGGTCGTACCTGCTGGGAGAGGGCACCTACGCCGCTCACTACCCGAGCGCGCAGGTTTCGTCGGTCCTGATCGTCAAGAGGCCGTCCGCGGACGCGGCGACGGTGAAGAAGGCGCTCGACGGCTTCCTCACGGCCTATCCGAACCTCACCCTGCAGGACCAGTCGGACATGAAGGAGCAGGCGCGCGGCAGCGTGAACCAGCTCCTCACGATGATCACCGCCCTGCTGGTGCTCTCGATCGTCATCGCGATCCTCGGCATCATCAACACGCTCGCGCTGTCGGTGGTGGAGCGGACGCGGGAGATCGGCCTGCTGCGCGCGATCGGGATGGGCAGGCGGCAGCTCCGCGCGATGATCCGGTACGAGTCCGTGGTCATCTCGGTCTTCGGGGCCCTGCTCGGCGTCGCGGTCGGCGTCGGCGTCGGCTGGGCGGTCCAGGCGGCGCTGGCCGGCGAGGGGATCGACGTGCTGGCGATCCCGGGCGGGCGGCTCGCCGGATACCTCGTCGCGGCCGGGCTGGTCGGCGTCCTGGCCGCCATCTGGCCCGCCCGGCGGGCCGCCAGGATGGACGTGCTGCGGGCCATCGCCACGCAGTGACAGACCCACCAACAGACCCGCCGGTACGGCTCCCGCGGACGGTCTGGGGGGACAGGGCGGGAGCCGTACCGGCGGACAGAGATTCCAGGGTCAGTTCGGGATCAGCCCGCCGACGTGACGGGAGCGGCGGCGGTCGCCGAAGTGGGGGCGTTCTCAGGGAAGTGGCAGGCGACCTGGTGGCCTGGGGCGAGGAGCTCCAGCGGCGGCTCGACCGTCTTGCAGATCTCCTGCGCCTTCCAGCAGCGGGTGTGGAACCGGCAGGCGGGCGGCGGGTTGAGCGGAGAGGGCACGTCGCCCTGGAGGCGGATGCGCTCGCGCTCCTTGCGCCGCTTGGGGTCCGGGATCGGGACGGCCGACAGCAGCGCGGTCGTGTACGGGTGCATCGGCGACTCGTACAGCTTCTTGCGGTCGGCCAGCTCGACGATCTTGCCGAGGTACATGACCGCGACCCGGTCGCTGATGTGCCGGACCACCGACAGGTCGTGCGCGATCACCACGTAGGTGAGGTCGAGCTCGTTCTGCAGGTCCTCCAGGAGGTTGACCACCTGGGCCTGGATCGACACGTCGAGCGCGGAGACCGGCTCGTCGGCGATGATGAGCTTGGGCTTGAGCGCCAGCGTCCGGGCGATGCCGATGCGCTGCCGCTGGCCGCCGGAGAACTCGTGCGGGTAGCGGTTGTAGTGCTCCGGGCTGAGGCCCACCAGTTCCAGGATCTCCTGGACGGCCTTCTTGGTGCCGTGCTCGGTCTTGATCCCCTGGATCCGGAACGGCGCGCCGACGATGGCGCCGACCGTGTGCCGGGGGTTGAGCGAGCTGTAGGGGTCCTGGAAGATCATCTGGACGTCGCGGCGGAGCGGGCGCATCTTGCCCTGCGACAGGTGCGTGACGTCGTGACCCTCGAAGACGATCTTCCCGCCGGTCGGCTCGATGAGGCGGGTGATCAGGCGGCCGGTCGTCGTCTTGCCGCAGCCCGACTCCCCCACCAGGCCGAGGGTCTCGCCCTTGAGGACGTCGAAGCTGACGCCGTCGACGGCCTTGACCGCTCCGACCTGCCGCTGGAGCAGGCCCTTGGTGACCGGAAAGTGCTTCTCCAGCCCCTGAACGGACAGCAACGGCTCACCGGTTCGCTCGCTGAGCTCACTCACGACGCGGCCTCCAGGTTCGGCTTGATCTCGTTCTCCCAGATGGCCCGCCGCAGGTCACGCGGCATGTGACAGCGGACGAGGTGGCCGCCCTCGGTCTCCAGCAGCTCGGGCACCTCGGTCTTCGCCCGGCCCTCGGTGCGGTCTTCGAACGCGCAGCGCGGGTGGAAGGCGCAGCCGCTCGGCACGTTGATCAGCGAGGGCGGCGAGCCCTTGATCGGCAGGAGCCGCTCGGTCGGCTCACGGTCGAGGCGTGGCATGGACCCCAGCAAACCCCAGGTGTACGGGTGCTCGGGCCGTTCGAAGATGTCCTCGGTCGTGCCGTACTCGATGCACTTGCCGCCGTACATGACCAGGATGTCGTCGGACAGCTCCGCGACGACGCCGAGGTCGTGCGTGATGATGATCAGCGCGGCGTCGAAGTCGCGCTGGAGGTCGCGCATCAGGTCGAGGATCTGCGCCTGCACGGTCACGTCGAGCGCCGTGGTCGGCTCGTCCGCGATCAGCAGCTCGGGGTCACAGCTCAGCGCCATCGCGATCATCGCGCGCTGCCGCATCCCGCCGGAGAACTCGTGCGGGTAGCTGTCCACCCGCCGGTCCGGCTGCGGGATGCCCACCCGGCCCAGCAGGTCGATCGCGTGCTTGCGCGCGACCTTCTTGCTGACGTCGTTGTGGATGCGGTACGCCTCGACGATCTGCTGGCCCACCGTGTAGAAGGGGTGCATCGAGGACAGCGGATCCTGGAAGATCATCGCCATTTTCTTGCCGCGCAGCGTCCGCACGTGCTCGGCGCTCGCGCCGACGAGTTCCTCACCGTCGAGCCAGATCTCACCGCTGATCCGGGCCCGGCCGCCCTTGTGCAGGCCGAGGATCCCGAGCGACGTGACGCTCTTGCCGGAGCCCGACTCGCCGACGATGCCGAGCGTCTTCCCCCGCTCCAACGAGAAGGACAGCCCGTCGACCGACTTGACCAGGCCGTCGTCGGTCGGGAAGTGGATGCGCAGATCCTTCAGTTCGAGAAAGCTCATGACAGCCTCACTCTCGGGTCGACCACCGCGTAGAGGAGGTCCACGATCAGGCTCGCGAAGACCACGAAGAAGGCCGCGAGCATTGTCACGCCCATGACCTTCGGAAGGTCGTTGGCGATGATCGCATCGATGGCGTACTTGCCGATGCCGGGCAGGGAGAACGTGCTCTCCGTCAGCACCGCGCCACCGAGGAGGAGCCCGAAGTCGAGGCCGAAGATCGTGATGATGGGGGTGAGCGCGGCGCGCAGGCCGTGCTTCACGACCACGGACCGCTCGTGCAGGCCCTTCGCCCGGGCCGTGCGGATGTAGTCCTCGCCCATGGTCTCCAGCATCCCGGCGCGCGTGAGCCGCGCGTATCCGGCGGCGTAGAGGAACGCCAGGGTGATCCACGGCAGCAGCAGGTTGTACGCCCACGTCGCCGGGTTCTGCTCGAACGGCGTGAACGTGCCGCCCGGAGCCGTGATCCGGAAGGGGTTCCCGTAGCTGAACACCACGAGCGACACGAGGCCCGTGAAGAAGATCGGCAGGGAGACCCCGGCGAGCGCGACGCTCATGGCGGCCCGGTCGAAGAAGCTGCCTCGCTTGAGTGCGGACAGCACGCCGGTGGCCACGCCCGCGATCAGCCAGATGACCGCCGCACCGATCGCGAGGGACGCGGTGACGGGCAGCCGGTCGAGCATGTCCGGCCAGACCGGAAGGCGGCTGAGGAACGAGTACCCGAAGCAGGGCGCGGAGCAGTGCTCGACCCCGGCGCCGTAGTCGTAGTCGGCGCCGACGAATATGGCCTTCACCCACCGGCCGTACTGCACGATCACCGGGTCAAAGAAGCCAAGCTTCTCCGCGGCGGCCCTGGCCATCTCCGGTGACGCGGTCCGCCCGACGTATCGGGTCGCCATGTCGACCGGAGTGGCTCCCGCCCAGCGGGGGACCACGAAGAAGATGGAGAACGTGACCATGCTGACGACCGCGAGCATGACCAAGGCGCCGATCAGGCGCCGGATGAGATAAGTGACCACTGTGCCCCCGGCTCCGGGGGCCGGCCCGCCGGGCCGGCCCCCTTAGCCTCGCTCGGTTGGTTGTTACTGGACGCCGAGCGCCAGGTAGTCGTACATGCCGTAGGCGTCGTTGACGAACACGTTCGTCAGGCCCTTGCCACGGACCGTCAGAGCCTTGGCCCAGACGGCGGGGAGAACGTAGGCGTCCTCCATGACCTTCTTGTCGATCTCGGCCCAGACGCCGTTGCGGGCGGTGGCGTCCGCCGTCGTCATCGCCTTGTCGATGAGGGCGTCGACGGCCGGGTCCTTGACGCTCATGTTGTAGTTGCCGGCCTCGCGGATGACGCGGCTGTCGACGATCTGGGACAGGAAGCCGAAGCCGTCGTTCCAGTCGGCGCCCCAGCCGTTGGAGGCGAGACCGATGTTGTTGTCCTTGTTGAAGGACGGCTTGCCCGCGTACAGCGCGAAGTAGTCACCCGATGGGTAGCCCTTCAGGGTCAGCTTGATGCCGACCCGGGCGAGGGACTGCTGGAGAGCCTCGCCGGCTGCCTTCTCCTTGGGCCGGTCGGCGCGGTAGGCCGCGTTGATCGCGAAGCCGTTCGGCTGGCCGCAGGCGGTCAGCGCCTCTTTGGCCTTGTTCACGTCACCGTGGTTGTCGGCGCCGGCCGGGTACAGGTTGAAGTCCTGGTGACCGGCGATCGACGGCGGCATGAGGCTGGTGGCGATGTCACCACCGGCGAACGGGCCGTTGTAGGCCGTCTGCAGCGCGACCTTGTCCGCGGCGAACTGGATCGCCTTGCGGCAGTCGGCGTTGTCCAGCGGCTTGGTGTCGCCGATGACCGACCAGTACCAGGTGCGGGCCGCGGTCGGGTTGTCGGAGCGGGACTTCAGCGTCGGGTCGCCGAGGACGCGGCTGAGGGTGGCGGGCTGGACGCCGGTGCCGGCCAGGTCCACCTGGATGTCACCGCTGATCAGCCGGTTGTCCAGGTCATCCGCGTTGGCCTTGGCCTCGATCTCGTAACCGTCCGGCAGGGCCTTGCGGTTCGGGTCGGTCGCCGCGTCCCATGCGGGGTTGCGGACGAGGCTGTAGCCCTTGCCCGCCTCCGCCGACTTGAACATGTACGGGCCGGTCGCGACCACGTGCTCGCGGTACTTGACGCCGGTGTCCTTGGCCTGCGGAACCGGGATCGTCGAGGGCAGCGCGGCGAAGTTGTCGAAGCCCGCGTAGGCCTTCTTGAGGTGGAAGACGATCGTCTGGTCGTCGGGCGTCTCGATGGCCGAGTCGGTCTTGACGTCGGGGGACTTGTAGACGCTGACGAAGTCCTTGGGGAGGTCCAGCCAGTCGTTGAAGTACGTCGGGCCGTTGGGGAAGGTCTTCTTGTCCAACGAGCGCAGCACGGCGTACTTGACGTCCTTGGACGTGACCGCGGTGCCGTCCTCGAACTTGACGCCCGCGCGCAGCTTGTAGGTCCAGGTCTTGTTGTCGTCACTCGACTGGCCGAGCGCCTCGGCGAGGTCGGGGACGACCTGGTTGCCCTCCTGGCCGGGGGCCGACTTGTAGGTGACCAGCGAACGGCCGTAGACGCGGAGGAAGTTCCACGCGAAGCCGTAGTAGGTGTCCGCCGGGTCCACCGAGTCGAAGTCGTCGGAGATGGCGAACTTGATGGTGCCGCCCTTCTTCTCCGACGGGTTGAACACCTTGCCGATGCCCGCGTTGAACGCGTCCGCGGCGGCCGGGGCGGCGGCCCCGCCGGTGCTACCACCGCTCGGCGACGTGGACGTGGAACCGCCACCACACGCGGCGACGCCGAGCAGTAACGCGCCGCTCAGTGCCGCGACGACCAACGGAGATCTTCTTGTCATTCTTGTTTATCCCTTTGTTGTGAGGAGCCGGGGGGTTACCGGGGCTACTGGAACTACCGGGAGGACCTCGGGTCGAGTGCGTCCCTCAATCCGTCACCGAACAGGTTGAACGCCAGCACGGTGAGGAAGATCGCCATTCCGGGGAAGAACATGAAGTGCGGCACCGTGTAGAAGTGCACCGCGTCCGACAGCATGCCGCCCCAGGTCGCGGTCGGCGGCCGGATGCCGACGCCGAGGAAGGACAGCGCCGCCTCGAACAGCACGTTCGTGGGGATCAGCAGCGTCGAGTAGATGAGGATCGGCGCCACGAGGTTGGGCAGGATCTCGCGGAACAGGACGTACGGCCCGCGCGCTCCGAGGCTCCGCGCCGCGTCCACGAACTCCCGCTCCCGCAGCGACAGCGTCTGACCTCGGATGATGCGCCCGATGTACGGCCAGCTGAAGAACCCGATGATGAACACCAGGAGCACGATCCGCAGCGTGTCGCCTTCCAGGCCGAACGCCTTGTCGGGGATGACCCCGGCCAGCGCGATGGCGAAGACGAGAAGCGGGAAGGCGAGGAAGACGTCCATCGCCCGGCTGATGATCATGTCGGTCCAGCCGCCGAAGTATCCGGCCACGATGCCGAGCACGGTGCCGATGGCCACGGAGAGCATGGTGGCGAAGAAGGCGATGAGCAGGGAGATGCGGGCTCCGTAGACCACCCGGCTGAACAGGTCGCGGCCGTTGACGGGCTCGACGCCGAACAGGAAGTCCTTGTTGATGCCGCCCCAGCTCGCCTTGGGCCCCATGGTCTCCGGGTTGATCATGTCCTGGTGGAACTCGTTCGGCGGGTGGCCGAGCAGGCCCGTGATCACCGGAGCGAAGATCGCCATCAGGATCAGGAAGATCACGAATATCGCGCCCGCCATGGCGACCTTGTCGCGCTTGAGGCGCATCCACGCGATCTGACCGAGCGAACGGCCCTGAATGGCCTTGGCGCCCCCCGCTCCTTCTACGACGGCTTCCGGAGCGGCCTGCAACTCCGTGCCGGAGACGTCCAGCGGCGCGGTCATGGAACCTCCTTCAATGGCCCCACGACGCGGGTGCTGTGCCTGTTGATGACCTTGCTTCGCGCGGCCATGGGTGTCGGCCCCCTGGATCCCAGACGACATTGTGCGCGGGGCCCCGCCGATCGCAAGGCCCTCTGAAACGCACAATGTATGCGCTGAGCTGCGGTGACCAGTCCTTCAAGGCTCCCTGTGGCTCAACTGTGATTCATGCGAAACTCATTCGTGTTGATCTTGAAAAGTTTGTCGGAGTCCCGTACGGGTTGTGTCGCGGAACTGTGACATTGCACTGACGGGTAACTTACATCCCAGATTCTGAGATTTCAGGAGATGCCGCGCCGCTTCAGGATCGCCTCGATATCGGAGAAATCGTCGGCCGCGGCGTTGCCCGTGGACTGCTCGACCGGCTTGGCGGCGGCCGGCTTCACCGGCTTGTCGCCCTTCTCCGGCCGGCCCGGCCTTCCCGCCGCGCCGCCGGACGAGCCGGACGCGCCGGACGCGCCCGGCTGCGCCGTGCCGGCCGTACGGGCCCGGGAGAGGGCGCGGCCGCGCAGGGCTCCGGACACGAAGAAGAGCAGGGCCGACAGCCCGGCGAGGGCCACACCGGCCCAGACCACCGGCGACAGGACCAGGCCCGTGACGAAGCCGACGAGGCTGGAGCCGATGTTCCACAGCGTCCGGTGGATCCCGGTGAGATAGGCGGCCAGCGGCAGCAGCGACCAGGCGGTCGCGCGAAGGCCGGCCGTCACTCCCCTGCGACGGAAGGCCAGGTAGCTCAGCGCGATCCCGACGGCCGTCAGCCCGGCGCAAAGCGGCAGCCAGGTGATCTGGTCAAATGTCATGACGGGCTCCTCAACGCGGCGTACTTCCATCCTGGCACCCCCGCCGTGATCATGCGCAGGCTCCCGCCCGCCCCGCCCGACCAGCGCACCCGCCCGCCGTGATCAGGCGTACGTTCCCGCGCGGCGGCCCCCACCCGCGCGAACGCCAGACGTGATCAGGCGATCAGCGAGCGGAGCAGGTCGACGTCCACGTCCAGCAGCGACGGCATGACGAGCCGTCCCGTGGCCGGGGCGATGGGGACCACGCTCGGCACGGCCACCACCCGGAAGCCCGCCGCCGTGGCGGACGCGACGCCGTTCGGCGAGTCCTCCAGTACGGCGCAGCGAGCCGGATCCACCGACAGCAGGCCAGCCGCGGTGAGGTACGGCTCGGGGTGGGGCTTGGTGCACGTGACGTCGTCCGCCGTGACGATCACCTCGAAGAACTCCCGGCCGATGCTCTTCAGCACGGCGTCGGCGATCACCCGCAGCGACGAGGTGACCAGGGCCGTCCGGACGCCGTGGTCTCCGAGGCTGCGCAGCAGCTCCAGGGCTCCGGGCATGGGCGTGACCCCGCCCGCGAGCCTGCTCTCCATGCCGTCGATCAGCCACTCCCCCACGATGGCCGGATCCACGTCGGTCTCGGTCAGCGCCAGCATGTAGGCGACGGTCCGCTCCCAGGAACCCCCCACGAGCTGCTCCTGGTGCTCCGGCCCCCACGATCCGCCGAGACGCGTGACGACCTCGGCCTCCACCTCGAACCACACGTGCTCGGTGTCCACGAGCAACCCGTCCATGTCGAACAGCACCGCGTCCACGTGGCCCCTTCCCCCAGCGAGCGCCCCACGATAAGAGGGGGGACAACATGGTAGAGGTCGACCCGGAATGCCCGTTCGGCGGGAGCCGGGTAGCGGCCCCCGCCGAACACACCCCGGCGGGTCAGACGTTGAAGTAC
This sequence comes from Planotetraspora sp. GP83, assembly GCF_041262585.1. Lineage (NCBI taxonomy): Bacteria > Bacillati > Actinomycetota > Actinomycetes > Streptosporangiales > Streptosporangiaceae > Planotetraspora > Planotetraspora sp. GP83. The sequence goes on from NZ_JBGCBZ010000001.1 coordinate 425,819, forward strand.
TTCGCCTCGGGATGGTGGGAGATCAGCGCCGACGTGGCCTGCTCGGGGTGGAGCTGGAACTCCTCCGACAGGGTCACGCCGATGCGCGACGGGTCGAGCAGCTCCATGACCTGCACCTGGTCCTCCAGGTTCGGGCAGGCCGGGTAGCCGAAGGAGTAGCGGCAGCCCGCGATGTTCACCTTGAGCATGTCGGCGAGCGTCTCGTCGCCCCCGATGCCCAGCTCCGAGCGCACCCTGGCGTGCCAGTACTCGGCGAGAGCCTCGGTGAGCTGGACGGACAGGCCGTGAAGCTCCAGGTAGTCGCGGTAGGCGTCCTTGGCGAACAGCTCGGCCGTGGCCTCACTGATCCGGTTGCCCATCGTGGCGACCTGGAAGGCGACGACGTCGACCTCGCCCGACTCGCGCGGCCGGAAGAAGTCGGCCAGGCACAGATGCCGGTCGCGGCGCTGACGCGGGAACGTGAACCGGGTCCGCTCGTTCCCGGCGTCGTCGAGGATGATCAGGTTGTCGCCCTCGCTGACGCAGGGGAAGTAGCCGTAGACGACGGCCGCCTCCAGCAGGTTCTCCGTCTGGAGCCGGTCCAGCCACATCCGGAGCCGCGGCCGGCCCTCGGTCTCGACCAGCTCCTCGTACGACGGCCCGTCACTGCCGCGGGCGGCCTTAAGCCCCCACTGGCCCATGAACGTGGCCCGCTCGTCGAGGAACGCGGCGTAGTCGGCGAGCGGGATGCCCTTGACGACCCGGTCGCCGAGGAACGGCGGCGTGGGCAGCGGGTTGTCGGCCGCCACGCTGGAGCGGGACGGCAGGTCCTCGACCGCCGTGCGCTGCAGGACGGCCCCGGTCTTGACCCGGCGCTCGCGGAGCGCGGGCAGCTCGGCCCCCTTCTCACCCCGCTTGACCGCCATGAACGCGTCCATCAGCCGCAGGCCCTCGAACGCGTCGCGGGCGTAGCGGACCTCGCCCCGGTACAGCTCGGCCAGGTCCTGCTCGACGTACGCCCTGGTCAGGGCGGCGCCGCCCAGGAGCACCGGATACTTCTCGGCGATGCCCCGGGAGTTCATCTCCTCGAGGTTCTCCTTCATGATGACCGTCGACTTCACCAGAAGCCCGGACATCCCGATGACGTCGGCCTTCTTGTCCTCCGCGGCCTCCAGGATCGCCGACACCGGCTGCTTGATGCCGAGGTTGACGACCTCGTAGCCGTTGTTGGACAGGATGATGTCCACGAGGTTCTTGCCGATGTCGTGCACGTCGCCCTTGACCGTGGCCAGGACGATCCGGCCCTTGGTGGTGCCGTCGACCCGCTCCATGTAGGGCTCCAGGTAGGCCACCGCGGTCTTCATGACCTCGGCCGACTGGAGGACGAACGGGAGCTGCATCTGGCCGGAGCCGAACAGCTCGCCGACGGTCTTCATGCCGTCGAGCAGCACGTCGTTGATGATCTCCAGGGCGGGCCGCTGGGCGAGCGCCTCGTCGAGGTCGGCCTCCAGGCCTTTCTTCTCCCCGTCGACGATGCGCCTCTTGAGCCGCTCCCAGAGCGGCAGCCCGGCGAGCTCCGCCGCCTTCCCGGCCTTGAGCGCCGCCGCGTCCACGCCCTCGAACAGCTCCATGAACCGCTGCAGCGGGTCGTAGCCGTCGCGGCGGCGGTCGTAGATCATGTCCAGGGCGATCTGGCGCTGCTCGTCCGGGATCCGCGCCATCGGCAGGATCTTCGAGGCGTGCACGATCGCCGAGTCGAGCCCGGCGTTGACGCACTCGTTGAGGAAGACCGAGTTCAGCACCATCCGCGCGGCCGGATTGAGGCCGAACGACACGTTGGACAGGCCGAGCGTGGTCTGCACGGTGGGGTAGCGCCGCTTCAGCTCGCGGATCGCCTCGATCGTCTCGATGCCGTCGCGGCGGGTCTCCTCCTGACCGGTGGAGATGGGGAACGTGAGGCAGTCGACGATGATGTCCTCGACCCGCATGCCCCAGTTGCGGACCAGGTCCTCGATGATGCGGACCGCGACGCGGACCTTCCACTCGGCGGTGCGGGCCTGGCCCTCCTCGTCGATGGTCAGCGCGACCACGGCGGCGCCGTGCTCCCTGACCAGCCGCATCATCCTGGTGAAGCGCGAGTCGGGGCCGTCGCCGTCCTCGTAGTTCACCGAGTTCACGATCGCGCGGCCGCCGAGCATCTCCAGACCGGCCTCGATGACCGCGGGCTCGGTGGAGTCGAGCACGATGGGCAGCGTCGAAGCGGTCGCGAAGCGGAACGCCACCTCCTTCATGTCCACCGTGCCGTCCCGGCCGACGTAGTCGACGCACAGGTCGAGCATGTGCGCGCCGTCGCGGGCCTGGGCCCTGGCGATCTCGACGCACTCCTCGTAGTTGCCGGCCAGCATCGCCTCACGGAACGCCTTGGACCCGTTGGCGTTCGTCCGCTCGCCGATCGCGAGATACGACGTGTCCTGCCGGAACGGCACGTGCTGGTAGAGCGAGGCCGCCCCCGCCTCGGGGCGCGGACGCCGTACGGCACGGGCCTTGCCGCGGACGCGCTCGACCACCTGGCGGAGGTGCTCGGGCGTCGTGCCGCAGCAGCCGCCGACCAGCGCGAGGCCGTAGTCTCGGGTGAACCCCTCGTGGGCGTCGGCCAGCTCGCCGGGCGTGAGGGGGTAGTAGGCGCCGTCGGAGGTGAGCTGCGGGAGCCCGGCGTTCGGCATGCACGAGATCGGCAGCCGCGCGTGCTTGGCCAGGTAGCGCAGGTGCTCGCTCATCTCGGCCGGGCCCGTGGCGCAGTTGAGGCCGATCAGGTCGACGCCCAGCGGCTCGATCACGGTCAGCGCCGCGCCGATCTCGGAGCCGAGCAGCATCGCGCCGTTGGTCTCGATGGTGACCTGGGTGATGATCGGGACATCCCGCCCCGCGGCCTCGATGGCCCGCTTCGCGCCGACGATCGCGGCCTTGACCTGGAGCAGGTCCTGGCAGGTCTCGATGATCAGCGCGTCCGCCCCGCCCGCGACCAGGCCCGCGGCGTTCTCCTGATAGGCGTCGCGCAGCGTCTCGTACGGCAGGTGCCCCAGGGTGGGCAGCTTGGTCCCGGGGCCCATGGAGCCGAGCACGAACCGGGGATGGGCGGCCGTGGACCACTGGTCGGCCTGCTCCCGGGCCAGCCGCGCGCCGGCCTCGGACAGCTCGAAGATCCGGTCGGCGATGTCGTACTCACCGAGGGCGGCCCGGTTGGCGTTGAAGGTGTTGGTCTCGACGCAGTCGACGCCCACCGCGAGGTAGGCGTCGTGGACGGCCCGCACAATGTCGGGTCGGCTGACGTTGAGCACGTCGTTGCAGCCCTCATGGCCCTGGAAGTCCTCCAGGGTGGGGTCATAGGACTGCAGCATCGTCCCCATGGCCCCGTCGGCGACCAAAACTCGCTCGGACAGCACTTCACGGAAGGACGGTCTGCTGGTCATGGAGCAAGCCTATCGGGACAGCGCCCCCGCGACTTGAACGTGATGTCCAATTCAAGGGATCTTCGAGGGGTCTTCTCATGTCCACGTCACTTCCGCGCGGCTGTCGGCGCAGCACAACGAGCCGGTGAGACGCGAAGGTGACGCCCGGGTACCCTCACCGAATAGTCTTGGGTTGAACCATGCCGTGTGGGCCAATGAGGGAGGCGGCGCGTGATCGAGCTCGAAGGGCTCCCAGAGCTCGTCGACCCGGTGCTCATCGCCGCGTTCGAAGGGTGGAACGACGCAGGTGAGGCGTCCAGCGGCGTGCTCGCCCACCTGGAGACGGAGTGGAAGGCCACACCGCTGGTCGAGCTCGACCCCGAGGACTACTACGACTTCCAGGTCACCCGGCCCATCGTGGAGCTCGGCGAGGGCCTGACCCGTTCCATCATCTGGCCGACGACCCGGCTGCTGCTCGCCCGCCCGCCGGGCGCCAAGCGCGACGTAGTGCTGCTGCGCGGCATCGAGCCCAACATGCGGTGGCGGTCGTTCTGCGCCGAGATCGTCGGGCTCTGCCACGACCTGGGCGTCGAGCTGGCGATCCTGCTGGGGGCGCTGCTGAACGACTCCCCGCACACGCGGCCGGTCCCGATCGTCGGCTCGGTGAGCGACCCGGGTCTCGCCCGCGCGCTCAACCTGGAGCTGACGAAGTACGAGGGGCCGACCGGCATCGTCGGCGTGCTGCAGCATTCGCTGAGCACCGCCGGGCTGCAGGCCGTCTCGCTGTGGGCGTCGGTTCCCCACTACGTGGCCCAGCCGCCCAACCCGAAGGCGACGCTGGCGCTGCTGCGCCGGATCGAGGACATGCTCGACATCCCCATGCCGTACGGCGAGCTGGCCGAGGAGGCCCGCGCCTGGGAGCACGGTGTCGACGAGCTCGCGGCGCAGGACACCGAGGTCGCCGAGTACGTCAGGGAGCTGGAGGAGCGCAAGGACGCCGCCGACCTGCCCGAGGCGAGCGGCGACGCCATCGCGGCCGAGTTCGAGCGCTACCTTCGCCGCCGCGACCGCGGCACCGACGGCTAGGGCCCCTTAGAACCCCGGTCAAGTAGGGGCAGAACGATGTGCGACGTGTGATGTGTGGATGCCTTGCCTCCGAGCCGCGGCGTGATCATGCACATGTTCCCGCGCACACCGTCCCACCTGCCGCTTCGCGCCGCGTGATCATGCATGACGAGGGCACGCCCGCCGGACGGGCACTGCATGATCACAAAGAGCGTCGGCGCTGATCAGACCGCGTGCGACGGAATCCATACATGATCACGATCCGGGAAACCCCCACGGTGTCCGAGCTTCCCGGGAAACCCTGCATGATCACGACACGGACGGGTCGCCTTCGCCGGAAGGGCCGGGAGGCTCGGGGGCCCGCTCCTGGGCGGCCCGGATCAGCGCCGCGTCCTGGTACGCCCTGGTCACAGCGGCGAACATGGCGGCCAGCGCGACGAGGGGCCCCACCGGCCAGACGTATTTCCCCGGCAGGAACAAGGCGGGAAGAACCGGCGAGGCGGCCAGGGCGACCCACAAGCCCGGCTCTCCTGGGATCCTCACCATCTGCTCTCCCACACGTACCAAGGGCCGTCCATGTGCGTGTACACGGTGCGGGACTCTTCCGTTGGCGGCGCCTTCGGGCTCCACGCGAAGCCGTACTGGTCCAGGAAACCCGTGTCGCTCACCAGGAACCGCGCGCCGCCCTCGATCCGCTCGATCGACGTCACCGGATAGAGCCCCACCCACCGGTCGCCGCTCTCGGGCTCGGTCCCTGTCGCGACCGCCCGCGCGACGCGTTCCAGGCTTGCCTCGGAAAGCGCGAACCTGGCGGTGAAGGGCACGTCGAAGTGCACCAGCCCGGCCACGGCCAGCCCCATGACCGGAGCGGCGGCCCAGCGCGCCCAGTGCTTGAGGAGCCCGGGGCGGCCGTCGGACCGCAGGAGGCCCACCCCGAAACGGGGGATCCAGACGATGACCGCGATGAACGCGATCAGGAGCCCAAGCAGGAAAATGGCAATCGGGCCGCCACCGGGGAGGCTCCTGTCGTGCAGGAGGATCAGCCCCGCCAGCGCGACGAGGGGAAGCAGGACCCGTCCGGGAGGACCCGTCAACACCCGGGTGAGCGCGGGTAATCGCGGCTGCTCGGCGGCGTCGTCTAGCGCGCTTTCCGGGGCGCTTTCTGGCATGCCAGAGCGTACCGCGATCTTGATCGCCCGGCCAAGGGTCAGCGAGGGGCGGCCCGCTTGGTACGGCCGGCGGGGCGGCGAGGGCGGCGGTTCGTGGCAACAGGGACGCTTGAGCCGCCCTCAGACGCGGCGCCGGAGCCCGTCATGAGCCCCGTCGTGAACCCGTGAACCCCGTCGTGAACCCCGTCGTGAACCCCGTCGTGCGCACCGCTATAAGCGCCGTCGAGAGCTCTGCGGCAGGTTTCGTCGAAGCGGGTCCACACCAGGGCGGCCAGGTCGTCGTCCACTCCGAGGGGGGCGCTCACCACGTCGGCCCCGCTGTCGGCCAGGCGGCTGTGGAACAGGCCGGGGGCGAGGAGGTACGACGCGATGGCGACCCTCGGGGCGGGCCCCGACCTGACCTGATCGAGCGCCTCGGCGACCGTGGGGCCGCCGGCCGACGCGAAGGCGGCCGTGACGGGCCGCGACAGCCGTACCGACAGGAGGCGGGCGGCGGCGCGGACATCCTCGAGGGCGGCGGGGTCCGAGGATCCGGCCGCGCCGAGGATCACCGCGTCGCAGGGCCGCAGCCCGGCCGAGGCGAGCCGCCGGGCCAGCACGGACGTGAGCAGCGGGTGCGGGCCGAGTTGCCCCGCCACGTGGGCGTCGGGCCGGACCCGCGCGACCACGGCGGGCAGGTCGATGTGCACGTGATATCCCCCGGCGAGCAGCAGGGGGACCACCACCACCGGCCCCGGCACGGCGGCCAGCACGTCGGACAGCAACGGGGAGCTGATCTCCAGGAAGCCGAGCTCGACCCGGCTCCGGGGGCGGGCTCGGCGGACCCGTCCGGCGAGAGAGGCCATGACGGACTCCCAGTCCCCGCTGCGCGCCCCGTGCGCGGCGAGCACCAGGGTGGCGGTCATCGGTCGTCCCGCCCGCAGGCCAGGCGGTAGCCCCGCTTGACGACGGTCTCGACGATGCCGCCGGGGCCGAGCGCCCGGCGCAGCCGGGTGATCGCCATCTCGACCGCGTGCTCGGCGGAGTCGCGCGACGGCCCGCCGGGGAGCACCGTCCGCAGCTCCGAACGTGCCACGACGTGGCCGGGGCGCTCGGCGAGCCGCTTGAGCACGGCCATCGGGGCGGGCGGCAGCGGCTTGAGGTCACCGTCGACCACGACGGCGTGGCCGCGGATCTCCAGCTCGTGGCCGCCGGCGGACAGCCGGGTGACGCTGCTCGCCGGCAGGTGGCGGGCGAGCGTCCGGGCAAGGGCGCCGAGCCGGGGCCGGTCGGGCTGGATGACCCGCACACCCCGCGCCGCGAGCGGCCCGGAGGTGACCGACCCCACGCAGGCCGCCACGACGTCGGTGTTGAAGGCCGCCAGCAGCGCCTCTTCGAGCCCGTCGGCGCGGGCGGCGTTCAGCATGGCGATCACGGCGGGGGCGCTGGTGAACGCCACCGCGTCCACCGAGCCCGAGACGGCCTGGGTGACGAGGCGGCGCAGCGGGGAGGTGTCCCGGTAGGGCAGCCAGCGGTAGACCGGCGCCTCGATGACCTCGGCTCCGGCGTCGCGAAGCGACTCGACGAAGCCGGTGAGCGGCTCGCCGTGCAGTTGCACCGCGATGCGCAGACCGCGCAGGTCGCGGGCGAGGAGGTACTGCTTGACCTCCTCGCACGACTCGGTCGCCGGGGTCCAGTAGTCCGTCAGCCCGGCCGCGCGGACCGCGCCCCGCGCCTTCGGGCCTCGGGCGAGCAGCCGGGAGTCCCCGAAGTGGGCGGCGATGTCGGTGGACAGCCCCCAGCCCTCCGCCGCCGCCATCCAACCCCGGAAGCCCACGCCGGTGGTGATCACCACGTAGTCGACCGGCGCCTCCAGGCACGCGCGGGTGGCGGCCAGCAGGCCGGTGTCCTCGGCCAGCGGGACGACGCGGATCGCCGGGGCCTGGACCACCCGGGCGCCGCGCCGCTCCAGCAGCGCGGAGAACTCCTCGCGGCGGCGGGTCGCCGTCACCCCGATGGTGAACCCGGCCAGGGCGTCGGGCGCCGTCTCGGGGGTGACAAGGGGATCCTCCAGAAGCGCGGTCATGCCACGCTCACCTCCACGGTTCCATCGGTGACGCGAATCGGATAGGTCGGTACGGCTTTCGCGGGGTCGTCCAGGCAGACACCGGTGACCAGGGAGAAGACCTGCTTGTGCATGGGGGACGCCACGGTGGGCTCACCGTTCCTGGTCCCGACGATGCCCCGCGACATGACGCAGGCCCCGCTGAAGGGGTCCCGGTTGCCCACGGCGTAGAGGTCTCCGTCGAACGTGCGGAACACGGCGACCTGGCGCGTGCCCACGAGCGCCGCCGCGCCGCGTTCGGGGAGGAGGTCGGCGTAGGGGCAGACCGGTGTCCAAAGGCCACCGGACAGCGGGGACGCGTCCTGGAGAACGCTCATCCGGTCACCACTTCCAAGGGGATCAGCACGGGTTTGATCTGGTCGCGTTCGGTCTCGAACGAGATCGACGGGGCCGCGGCGTCCCCGGGTGCGGCTCCTCCCCGGGCTCCACCGCGGGGCAGGGCCAGAAGACGCCGGTTTCGGCCGCGATCCTCTCGTAGGTGATCCCGGAGTTGTCGGCGGTCCCGTCTTCCGAGGCCCGGCGCAGTTCCTCGAAGACCACGCGGGGGTCCGTGGGGAACTTCTCTCCGCAGCCGAGCCGGTCGGCGATGCCGTACAAAATGGACAGGTCGCTCCGCACCCCGGGAGGCGGAGACACGGCCTGCCGCCGGAGCAGGACGCGGCCCTCCAGATTGGTCATCGTGCCCTCTTCCTCGGCCCACTGGGTCGTGGGGAGCACGACGTCCGCCATCGCGGCGGTCTCGGAGAGCACGAAGTCGGACACCACCAGGAGGTCCAGCGCGGCCAGCCGCTCCGCGACCCGGGTGGCGTCCGGCGCGGAGATCACCGGATTCGACCCGAACAGCAGCAGCGCCTTCGGCCCGCGCGGGGTGCCCAGCGCGTCGAGGAGCTCGTAGGCCGACCGGCCGGGTCCGGGCCAGGTCGGCCGGGGAGACTCCCCAGACGGCGGCGACGTGCGCCCGCGCCGCCGGGTCGTCGATCTTCCGGTAGCCCGGGAGCTGGTCGGCCTTCTGACCGTGCTCACGGCCGCCCTGGCCGTTCCCCTGGCCGGTGACGCAGCCGTAGCCGGACCCCGGGCGGCCGGGCAGGCCGAGGGCCAGGGCGAGGTCGGTGCCCGGCGTCACCCGCAGGTGCAGGTCGGCCAGCTTGGCCGTCCGGGTGACACGAGGATCGACGACGACGAGGCGGCCGCCGTTCGCCCGCATGGCTGTCAGATGCCGGACGAAAGGCGGCATGGTCTCCGCGACGTTGCCCCCGGCGAACAGCACCGCGCCGGCCGCGCCGATGTCGGTGATCGGGAACGGCAGGCCGCGGTCCATGCCGAAGGCCCGGTTGGCGGCCACGGCCGCCGACGACATGCGGAACCGGCCGTTGTAGTCGATCTGGCTGGTCCGCAGCGCCACCCGGGCGAACTTGCCGAGCTGGTAGGCCTTCTCGTTCGTCAGCCCGCCGCCCCCGAAGACGGCCACGCCGTCGGGGCCGTGCTCCGCCCGGATCGCCCTGATCCGGCCGACCACGAAGTCCAGCGCCTCGTCCCAGCTCACCGGGCTGCCGCGCAGCAACGGGGAGGTGAGCCGCTCGGGCGAGCCGAGCAACTCGGCCGCCGTCCAGCCCTTCTGGCAGAGGCCGCCGGCGTTGGCCGGGATGTCCGTACGCGGCGTGACCTCACCGTCCGCGATGAACATGCCGCACTGCAGGGCGCAGTAGGGGCAGTGCGTCGCCGCGCCCACCGGCGGCCGCGACATCACAGGCCCCTCGGCGGATAGTGAGATCGGCATGGGTCCGATGGTGCTTTCAGGCGGTTTCACCGCTGGGTCCCTCCTGTTACTGCTGTGCTACAAGCCGCTAACCGCGCTCACTTACGCGTCCGGCGAGATGTGAGCCCGCTCGGAGCGTGGCCCTGGACCTGTGTTCGCCGGGCCCGCGGTTTCTGAACCCGCGTTCTCTGGACCCGTGTTGCCGGACCGGTGTTGCCAGACCGGTGTTGCCAGACCGGTGTTTTCTAGACGCGGGCCGCCGCCAGGCTGGGGGCGACCTTCACGCCCACGGTCCGCAGGTAGCAGAACCACGTGAGCGCGAAGCACAGCGCGTAGAAGACGGCGAACGCCCCGATGGCCGCACCCGCGCCGCCCGTGGCGGCGATCGACGTGCCGAAGCCGCGGTTGATGAAGAAGCCGCCGAAGGCGCCGATCGCGGAGATGATCCCGATCGCGGCGGAGGCGTCGCGCTTACCGGCGGCGACCGCCTTGTCCAGGGCGGCCTCGTCGGCGGGCGGCACGCCCTCGACGGCCTGGGCCCGGAAGATCGCCCGGATCATGCGGTAGGTCGAGCCGTTGCCCACCCCCGCGGTGGCGATCAGCAGCAGGTAGGCGCCGAAGACCAACCCGGCGCTGTGCGCGCTCAGGCCCTGCCAGACCAGGAACAGCGCGCCCGCCATGGCCGCGAAGTTCACGAACGTCACCCGGGCCCCGCCGAGCCGGTCCGACAGCCAGCCGCCGGCCGGGCGGACGAGCGAGCCGAGCAGCGCCCCGAGGAAGGCGTAGGAGATGAGCCCGAGGTGCTCGGGGCACTGTGACTTGATCAGCAGCGGGAAGGCCGTGGAGTAGCCGATGAACGAGCCGAAGGTGCCGATGTAGAGGATCGACATGACCCACGTCTGCCCCCTACGACGATCTTCAGCTGCAGTCCAGAGCGTGAAGCCCAGGTGCTCCGCGAAGATCGACAGGATGAGGTACGCCGGGCGACGCGCCTGCCCGTGCTCTCCCAGAACGCGGGTCGTCGGGGCGCCAGTCGCTGATCCAGCGGCCTTTCTCGGACGTGGCCCCGGCCACCTCGGTCATCGTCATCGTTCCTCCCGGTCTGTCGGGGTTCAGCTGGGTTCTGCCCCGAAATTAGGAGGAACGGGTTACGCGCCTTGACTATGTGTGACGGTGCGGCGGTTACATGTGCCGCACCGGTGAAACATCCGATCCATAGCTGTCACCAATGCAACATGGATTTAACAAAGGTTGGTACCGCCCATAGATGGGAATTTCGTTCTCGTGTCGTCGTCGCCGCGGGGAGCGTGCATGGCTGTCCGGCAGATCCGTATGTTCGCCGATCCTGCGCTACGTGCCGTAGCGGAGCCGGTGACCACCTTTGACCGATCCCTTCGGGAGCTCGTCCGGTCGCTCACCGCCACCATGCGGGCGGGACCGGGACGGGCCGGGCTGGCGGCGCCGCAGATCGGCGTCCCGCTGCGGGTGCTCGCGTTCGACGTGGACGGCAGGGCCGGGCACCTCGTCAACCCGCGCCTGGAGCTCTCGGGCCGCACGATCCTCGCCGACGAGGCGTGCCTGTCCGCGCCCGGGATGTGGTGGCCGCGGGAGCGGGCGTTCTCCGCCGTCGCCCGCGGCCGCGACATGTACGGCAAGCCGGTCACGATCCGGGCGATCGGCATGCTGGCCCGGGTCCTCCAGCACGAGGCCGACCACCTGGACGGCGTCCTTTTCATCGACGGCCTGCCCGCCGAGGACCAACGGCGATTCCTGGCCGCCATTCCGTGACCGGGTCGGCGATTTGCTGGTAATTCTCGCAATGGTGCCGTTACGTCGGCGACCTGGGGAATTGCCGTCCGGGAATAGCTCGGACATTTTGGTTGAGATGTGACCGGTTTTCGGCTCCGAGGAATATCCGGAGCCGGAGCCGGGGATATGGATCCAACCTCCCGCCGGAACGTGGGTCCCCCGAGGACCCGCGCTTCACTCGGGGAGGCCGCATGCCAGCGATCTCGGACGGATCCGTCACGCGCCGGGCGTTCCTGTCGGCCGGGGGCGGGCTGGCCGGGGGGATCCTGCTGGGAACGGCGGGCCGGGCCATGGCCCAGTCCACCCAGTCGACCCAGTCCGCCGACGACGCGAAGGCGGGCCGTCCGCGCGTTTTCACGCGCGACGCCTGGGGCGCCGCGCCGCCGAAGAGCAAGGCCCTCGTGCTCGACCGCGCGCCGGACCGGATCGTCATCCACCACACGGCGACGGTCAACACGGGCGACCGGAGCCTCGACGCGGCGTTCCGGCTGTCGCAGGCCATCCAGCGCTTTCACATGAAGCACAACGGCTGGGAGGACATCGGCGAGCACTTCACGGTCAGCCGCGGCGGCCACATCCTGGAGGGCCGCAACCGGACGCTGCCCGCGATCGAGGAGGGGAAGCTCGCGATGGGCGCGCAGACGGCCAACCACAACCGGCACACGATGGGGGTGGAGACCGAGGGCACGTACATGACGGAGCTCCCCACCTCCCCCCAGCTCGCCTCGCTGACGTCGCTGCTGGCCTGGCTGTGCGGCGTCTACGGCCTCGACCCCAACGTCGCGATCATCGGCCACCGTGACCTGAACACGACCTCGTGCCCCGGAGACCGCCTTTACGGATACCTCCCCCAGCTCCGGGCGAACGTCGCTCGGCGGCTGGGCGACCGCCCGTCCCGGGCGCGGCTCGCCGCCATGCGGCCCCTGCCGGAGCCGCTGTCAGAGCCACTACCTGAGCCGTTGCCTGAGGCGCTGCCGGAGCCACTGCCGGAGCCACTGCCTGGGCCCCTGTCACAGCCCGCGCCGCCCTTCGAAGCCGGGGCCTCCCCCCGGCCCGCGCCGTACGCCGGGAGTGAGCCCCCATCCCCGCCTCCGCTCGACGCCGGACCGGAGGAGGAAGCACGACGCGCCGCATCCCGGCCCGAAGCCGCGCGGATCGCCGCACCCCGGCCGGAGGCCGCACGACTCGGCGCGCCCGGACCGGCGCGGCTGGCCGGGCCGGTCGCCCCCTTCGACCACGGACCGGAGGTCGGCCCGCTGGATCGGCGAGCGCCCCGCGCCCGTCCGGAAGGCATGACGGATTTCCCGATCACGATTCGGATACGACGGTGAACGGAAAGGCCGGGCCAAACGTCCGCGGTTGACAGTCAACCGGCCACTTGGTCAGATAGGTATAACGATCAGCGGCCGCCCAGGTTACGCCGCCTCGTCACCCCGAAGCGGAGTAAGCGGGCTGAGCTGGCCGTTCTTCTGGATCCCGGCGAGGGTGGGGGCATCGATGGCGTTCTTTTCCATGAGGGTGGCGGCGGCGGATTCACCGGGTGGGCCACCCGAGGCAAGATCGGGAAGGTAACCTCGGTTTTCGGCGGGGTTTCGGACGGTCTGCCGTCCATGCCCGCCCTCAGTGACCTACCCGGTACGTTTCCCGGTACGTTTGAACGTCCTCGCAGCTGAGCGAAGGGCAACGTGCCTTGTGCCAATGACGCCGCCAGCACCATGCCCCCGGAGGATCCCCACAACATGAATCCCGAGAGCACCAAGTCTTTCCAGGTTTCACAATTAACGACGCTCTCGCCGAAGCCAGCCGTAGACGGATTTATCCGGATTTCGCCGCTTATGGCCATATCGCCCCGAGTGAGCGTGGTGGTGCCCGCGCTCAACGAGGCCGAGAACCTGCCGCACGTCTTCGCGACCCTGCCACGCTGGATCCACGAGGTGGTCCTGGTCGACGGCAACTCGACCGACGACACGGTGGCGGTGGCGCGGCGGCTGCGCCCCACCCTCAGGGTCGTGCAGCAGCGCGGCCGGGGCAAGGGTGATGCGCTCGCCGCGGGCTTCGCCGCCTGCACGGGCGACCTCATCGTGATGATCGACGCGGACGGGTCGACCGACGGCCAGGAGATCATCCGGTTCGTGGGCGCGCTCGTCGCGGGCGCCGACTACGCCAAGGGGTCGCGCTTCGCCAGCGGCGGCGGCAGCGATGACATCACGCTCAGCAGGCGGTTCGGCAACTTCGTGCTCAGCTCGCTCGTCAACCGGCTGTACGGCACGCGCTACACCGACCTGTGCTACGGCTACAACGCCTTCTGGGCCTGCCACCTCGACACGCTCGCCCCCGACTGCGCCGGATTCGAGGTCGAGACCCTAATGAACATCCGCGCCGCCAAGGCCGGGCTTCGCGTCCACGAGATCCCCAGCCACGAGCGCAACCGCATCCACGGCACGAGCAACCTCCGGGCGATCCGCGACGGCTGGCGGGTGCTGAAGACGATCGTGCGAGAGAGACGGACCGGGTCTCCTATTGTGGAGCGCGACCGTTCCACGGTTTCCGCCGCCGACCGCGGCGCGGCCTGAAGGACCCCGCCGCGGAAGCCTGACAGACTCCCGCCGGGGAAGAACCCCCTCCCTGACATCCTTCTGACATGTAGACCGCCGCCGGGGCCGTGCTGTTGCGAGTGTCTCGCGAGCCAAGCAAGATCGAACTAAATGACTGACATCGTACGGCCCGAGGACGCACCCACCGATCACGAGGAGGGATGGCGCAGCACGCTCAGGAGACGTCTCCCGGCGGACCTCGACGACCCGCTGCTGCGCAACGCGTACGCGCTGATCGTCAACGCGGGCATCAGCGCGGCCCTGGGCGTCGGCTACTGGATGATCGCGACGCGGTTCTTCCGCACCGAGGACGTCGGGCAGGGCCAGGCCCTGATCAGCGCGATGCGCATGCTGGCAGCGCTCACGTCCTTCGGGTTCGTCGGCGCGCTCACCCGGTTCATCCCCGAGACCAGCCACCGGACCCGGCACTTCATCGGCGGCGTCTACCTGGTCGGCGCCGTTCTCGGGCTGATCGGCACCGTGATCTTCCTGGCGGTGGCCGGGGACGAGCCGAACTACCGGATCCTGTCCGGGTGGGGCCCCGGGCTGGTCTTCGCCGCCGTGGTGGTCGTCTGGTCCGTCGCCACGCTGCAGGACGTCGTCCTCACCGCGCTGCGCAAGTCCGCCTGGGTGCCGATCGTCAACATCGCGGTCAGCCTGCTGAAGGTGGCCGCCGTCGCCGGGTGCGCCGTGATGCTGGCGGGCCAGGGCAGGGAGGTCTCCTGGGAGGTCTTCCTCGCCTGGATCGTCCCGGTCGCGATCGGCATCCTGCCGGTCAACTACCTGGTCTTCCGCCGGCTCATCCCTAAGCACATCATCGAGACGGCCCACCGGACCCCGCCCTCGCTCCGCTCGATCGCCAGGTTCGTCTTCGGCGACTACTTCGGGTCCGTCTTCACGCTCGCGGCGACCTACCTCATCCCCGTGATGATCGCCACGGAGGTCTCCAAGGCCACCTACGCCTACTACGGCATCGCGACGACCGTGGGCGGGCTGCTGGAGGTCTTCGCGTTCACGATGGCCACCTCGCTCACCGTCGAGGGGGCCTTCGACCCGGCGGCGCTGGGGGCGATGTGCCGGCGCGCGCTCCAGCGCAGCCTGCTGGCGCTCACCCCCATCGTCGCCCTGGTGCTCGTGGCCGCGCCGTGGGTGCTCTCCGTCTTCGGGGAGCAGTTCTCCGAGAAGGGCACCACGCTGCTGCGCCTGCTCGCGCTGGCCACCCTCGCGCGGGCCGTCGTCGAGCTCTACCTGGGCGCGCTGCGGGCCCTCGGGCGGTCGCGCTCGCTGCTGCTCATCCAGGCCGTGCGGTGCGTCCTCGCCATCGGCCTCACCATGGTTCTGCTGCCGCGCATGGGCATCACCGGCGTGGGCGTGGCGATGCTCGTCACGCAGATCCTGATGGCCACGGCGATCGCCCGGAACCTCCACAGGATCTGCGATGGCGAGCCCATCGAACAGGTCAAAATGGAAGCCGTGACGTCCGCCGGAGCCGTCGGCTCTCCCCCCGCCGTCCAGGACGAGGAACGGCCCGCCGTGGGCGGGGTAGCCTCGGGACGCCAGGCCGTACGGCAGTTGCTGGAGACGGCGGGGCGGACCCGGCGGCAGGCGACGCGGGGGCTGGTCTCCCTGATCCGGCGGCCCGGGACGTGGCTGGGACCGGTCATCACGATCGAGGCCCTCGTCATGTACGTCATCGCCATGCGGGCCCACCCGGGGGCCCTCGTCGGCGTCGACCTCTACCGGATGAACGGGCTCGGCCTCATCTCGGTGATGCCGCCGGTGTCGCTCGCGGCGATCGGCCTGCTGATCCTGGTCTTCTTCGACACGCTCATGCGGCGGCGGCATCGGCCGTTGCTGCTGCTCCTCCAGATCCTGGCCATCCTGTTCACGCTGCACGGCGCGGCGATCCTCGTCGAACCGCTGCCGCGCTTCCCCGTCGCCTGGACGATCGCGGGTTTCGTCGACTACATCGCCCGCACGGGAGACACGCTCCTGTCGCTCGACGCCCGGTTCAACTGGCCCGGGTTCTCCACCTTCGCGGCGTTCCTCATCCGCGCGGCCGGCGTCACCGACCCGGCGACGCTGATGAACTGGTGGCCGCTGATCTCCAACGTGCTCTACCTGCTGCCCCTGCTCGCCATCGCCCGCCGGATGCGGGCCGACCGCCGGGCGAAGTGGCTGGCGATTCTGATCTTCGTGGTGGCCCAGTGGGTCGGGCAGGACTACTTCTCGCCCCAGGGTCTGACGTACCTGTTCTATCTGCTCTTCGTGGCGATGCTGATGACGTGGTTCGTCAAAATCGACCCCTCGCCGTCCTTCTGGCGCAAGCGCTGGACGCTCCAGCCCGGCGAACTGCCCGCGCGCAAGAGCGGCAGATCGGACCGGATCATCGTCCTGTTCGTGATGGTCCTCCTGTTCGCCGCCACGACCGCGGCGCACCAGATCACACCGTTCATGATGGTGGGCGTGCTGGGCGGCCTCGTGGTCTTCCGCCGCACGCGGCTCAGCTTCCTGCTTCCCGTGCTGTTCGCCGTCCTCGTCGCCGCGTACGTCAACTACATGGCCGTGGCGTACTGGTCGGGGCACCTGAGCAGCATGGTCGGCGGTGTGGGGCAGGTCGGCGGCAACCTCACCCAGAACACCACCGGCCGGATCAGCTCGACCGACCCCGACCGCCTGATCGTTCTCTACACCCGGCTCGGCGTCACCGCCGTGATGCTCGGGCTCGCCGGGCTCGGGTTCCTGCGCCGCCTCCGCCGCGGCATCGGCGACCGCGTGATCCTGGTCATGCTGCTCGTCCCGGTCATGTCGCTGGCGATGCTGAGCTACGGCGGGGAGCTGGGGCTGCGGGTCTACCTCTTCACGCTGCCCGCGACGAGCCTCCTGGTGGCCTACCTCTTCTTCCCCGACCTGCCGAGCCGCACGGCGGGCGGCAAGGCGGCCCTGAAAGCGGCGGCTCTTACCGCGGGCGCCAGGTCGGCACGGTCCCGACTGCGGTCGATCCTGCTCGGGCTGCGTCCGGTCGCCGCGTGCGTGTGCGTGCTCGCCCTCGCCGGGGCGTTCCTGCTGGCGCGATTCGGCAACGAGAAGTACGAGTGGACCTCACCGCTTGAGCGCGCGGCGGTCGACTACGTCTACGCCCAGAAGCTGCCGACGACCCGGGTCCTCTATCTGGTCGCCGACGGGCCCGGCGGGTCGAGCATCGCCTGGAGTGTCAAGGGGGTCGAACGGGTCAGGCAGGTCAGGACTCCGACCTCGCGCAACCCCGACGATGTGAAGGCCGTCATCGACCAGCTCCGCGACGCGGGCCCGGGGTCGTTCCTGCTCGCCACCCGGAGCCAGGACGCCTCACTGCAGATCGACGCCAACTACCCCGCCGACTGGGGGCCCCGGATCCGGGCGGCGCTCTCCAGGAGCCCGGAGCTGCGCACGGTCCTGTGGAACGACGACGCGGCGGTCTTCACGCTGAAGAACCCGCCGAAGGGCAAGTTCCCACCGGCCCTTGAGGCCCTGCCGTTCCGGGTGGGCTCGACACCGGCCACGCCGTACGGCGTCGCGGCGCTCGCGCTGCTCGTCATCGTGGTGCTGTCCCGGGAGATGATCCGCATCCTGCAGCCGAGGGGCGCGTGGTGGTGGAGCCGCAAGCTCGCCCTCGCGTCGCTGCCGCTGCTCATCATCGTCGCCGGCGTCGTCCTCGAACGCTTCAGCGTCCTCGCCGGAGGAGGCTGACGGTCCAGACCGGGTCTCAGGTGCCTGCCTCAGACGCCTGTGTCAGGTGCCGCTGCCGCGGGCCTGCACCTGGCGCAGCACCCACTCCCCCGTCACGAGGCGGGAGCAGATCGCCAGCGCGGCGTAGGTGCGCGGCTCCAGCGGGCTCGCCAGGAGGGCACGACGGGCCCAGCGCAGCGAGCGCGCGCGGTTGCCCGCCATCGAGCTCTCGAACGCCACCTGGCCCGCGAGCCGCGCGTAGCCCCGCCGAGTCCGGCGGAACTCCGGGTAGTGCTCCAGCAGCCACTCGTGCGAGTCCGCGATCTGCTCCCAGCGGCCGTAGAAGTGCGACCCCTCGTGCGGCGGCACCTCGACGAGCACCTCCCGCACGTACGGGATGGGGGCGTGCCTGGCGGCGCGCAGCAGCAGTTCGTAGTCCTCGGCGAAGCCGCGCGGGATCTCCTCCGAGAAGATGCCCACGGGGCCGAGCAGGAGCGATCGGCGCATCAGGAACGACGAGGTTGTCGCCGAGGGAAGCCGGGAGCGCAGCAGGTCGTCGAACGTGATGTGGTCGCCCGGGAAGACGCGCTCCTGGGTGGACACCATCCCGCAGGACGCGAGCGCGGCCTCCGGCTCGGCGGAGAAGAGCGCCACCTGGGCGCGCAGCTTGCCCGGCCGCCAGGTGTTGTCGTCGTCGCAGAACGCGACGAGCTCGGTCTCAGCGGCGAGGATGCCGCTGTTGCGGCTGCCTGCCACGTTGGGCACGCGTGTGTTGCCGGTCCAGGTGACCCGGCGGTGCGGGTCGTCGCTCAGCACGCCCAGATCGGGCTCGCACCGGTCGAAGACGACGACCGCCGTGATGTCTCCGGGGTAGTCCTGGTCGGCCACGCTCTTGAGCGCGGCCCGGAGCATGTCCGGCCGGTTGCCCGTCGTGCAGACGACCACAGTCACCGGCGGCCACTGGTCCACGGTTCCCTCTCCTAACGGTGCGGTTCCTAACGGTGCGGTCTCACGCGGCGCTTCTCAACGGTCCAGCCAGCGGATCTCGTACGGGCCGAGGTCGACCTTCTTGCCGTCGACGTCGACGGTCAGCGACTCGTCCTGGGTGTTGACGACGACCATCTTCTTCGGCTGGGCGAGGACCCGCACGGTCGGCGGCGCTTTAACCGTCACCAGTTTGGTGCCCGCGGGGAACCACCGGGCGAAGTTCTGCATCAAGGTGAGCGCCGGGAGCGGCTTGCCGCCCTCGGGCACGTCGGTGTTGGTCCACAGGCAGCCGGGGCATTCCTCACCGGTCGTCTGAGGGCTCCAGTAGAGGGCGGCCGCGGCGCCGCTCTTCGCGAACTCGATCATGCCGCTGGCCTGTACGGCGGTGCGCTGTTCGTGTGTCCAGTCCTCCTCGGCCGGCGAGAAGTACCATTCCGCCCACCAGATCGGCAGGTCCGTCTGCTTGCGCAGCCAGGCATCGACCGCGGTGAACTTCTCCAGGGCGCGGAACTCGTCCGGATACATCCCCTTCGACGACTCCGAGGTGCCGTCGACGACGACGAAGTCGGCGCCGTGCTTGTTGCGCAGCCAGTACTTGATGGCGTTCAGCCCGCGCTGGTCCTCGCTGCCCCAGGGCCCCTTCAGTTCGGAGTCCCAGCCCGGCCGGTCGGTCACGTTGATGTACGGCCCGCCGACCTGGATGTCGGGGTTCACCTTCTTGAGCGCGTCGTAGACGCGGTTGTACAGGTCGGTGTAGGCCTCGTAGTCCCACCGCTTGAGGTGCTCGTCGAAGAAGCCCTTGAACTCGTTCCAGACGATGTAGTGCTTCACGAACGGGTAGCGCTTGGCGACGGTCGCGGCCAGCTTGGCGAAGTCGTCGTAGTGCTTGCGCAGCGGCGCCTGGGTGAAGTACTTCTCCTGGGTCTTGCCGGCCTCGCCGCCGGCCATCCAGTCCGGGGCGCAGCACAGCGTGATGACCGGGACGCCGTGGGTCCGCCGGATGAGCTCCATGCGGCTGTCGAGGCTGCCGAAGTCGTAGTGTCCGGGCGACGGCTCCGGGTTGAGTGCGCCGAAGCCCATGATGTGCTGGTTCTGCAGGACGGGGCGGCGGGCGATGGCCGCCTGCGCCCTGTCAGTCGGAGCCGAGTCGCCGGAGTCGGCGCTGAACCTCGTGTGGGTGAAGCCCCACACCGGCCAGTTCTTCCCCATCGAGGAGCCGCCGACGGTGTCGACCGTACCGAGACCGGACTCGGCGATGCGCTCCTCGGCGGCCGTGTCCTGCGGGGCCTTGAGCGGCCGGGGCGGCGGCGTGCTCGGGTCCGGGCCGGCCATCGCCATCACCAGGACCACCGCGCCCACGATGGCGGCCGTGACCAGCAGCAGCGACAGCCACGGCAGCGATCGCGATCGGCGGGCGTGACGGTAGTGCTCCTGTGCTTGCTCGGTCACCACGCCGTCCTCAGAACTCGAACCGCAGCTCGGTAAGGCCATTCTCGAAGTTGGAGCGCAGCTGCCGGGGCTTCCCGACGGCACGGATCTCCGGGAGCCTGCGGAAGAGCTCCCGGAAGGCCACGGTCATCTCCTTGCGGACCAGGTTGGCGCCGAGGCAGAAGTGGATGCCGGGCGCGCCGAACCCGACGTGCGGGTTGGGGTCACGGGTGATGTCGAAGGCGTCGGGATCGGTGAACACCGTCTCGTCCCGGTTCGCGGACAGGAAGTACAACACGACCTTGTCGCCGGGGAGGAACGTCTGCCCGTTGACCTCGTGCTCGGTCGTGATGGTCCGCCCGGTCCGCATGCCCGGCGTGACGTACCGGATGATCTCCTCGATCGCCGTCGGCATGTAACGGTCGAAGTCCGACAGCAGCAGCTCGCGCTGCTCGGGGTGCTCGGTGAGCAGCCGCAGGCCGTGCGCCATGCCGTTGCTCGCGGTGTTGATGCCGGCCGTCACCAGGAGCGTGAAGAACGCGCCGAGCTCCATGCTGGTCAGCTTCTCGCCGTCGATGTTGGCGGTGACCAGGGATGAGATCACGTCCTCCTTCGGACTCTTGCGGCGCTCCTTGCCCAGCTCGATGACCATTGAGCGCAGGCCGAGCATGCCCCGGGTGTTCTTCGCGGCGAGCCGCAGCGAGGACAGGAAGCCCGGCCGGACGCCGGTGTAGTCGGCCCACGTGTGCACCCGGTCGATGACCAGCTTGCGATGCTCCTCCGGCACGCCGACCATGTCGCAGATGACGCCCGCGGCGACGGGGTTGGCGACCATGGTGATGAAGTCGCCGCCGGGACCGTGCTCGATGACCCGGTCGATGATCCGGTTGACGTTGGCGGTGACGTCCTCCTCGCTCTTGTTCAGCATCCGCGGCGTGAAGGCCCGCGCGATGATGCGCCGGAGCCGCCCGTGCTGCGGGTCGTCGAGGTTGACCATGGAGTTGCCGAAGATGTACTTGGCCCACCGCGGCGGCGGCGGGATCGAGACCGACGGGTAGCTGCTGAACACCTGGGGGTTGCGCAGCGCGTCGGTCACCTCCTTGTGCCTGACCAACGCGTGGAAGCCCTTGCCGGACCGCAGCCCCGGGACGCGGGGCTCCCCGAAGTACATGGGTTTCTCGATCTGCCTGAGCCGCTCGAACGCCGCCAGCCGGTCCTCGTGCGGACGCGCCCAGAAGCTCAAGCTGCCCAGATCGATGTCGCTGATGGAGCGATCTACGGGCGCGGCAGTCATCACGGGATTCCTTCGTCGGGGGAAATCATCGGAATCGTCGGGGCGAAACATCGGGGAAGCATCAGGGTGCATCGGGAAATCGCTGTCAGTCGGCGCGACGGCGGCCGTCATCCACCACGGCCGAGGATCGCAACGTGATTATTATGGCGCGGTCACGTCCCCCTAGCACACCGGATCCGCCCCACATGAAGATCGAAGTCGTCCGACCCCGCGATCTGGGTCCGTCCGAGCTGGCGGCCTGGCGGACCATGCGCCGCGCGTCGCCACACCTCGCGAGCCCGTGGCTGGCGCCGGAGTTCGCCGTGGAAGTCGGCGCGGTGCGCGAGGACGCTCGGGTCGCCATCATCTCCGACGGCGGCGAAACCGCGGGATTTCTCCCGTTCGAACCGTCGGGATACCGCGCCGCCCGGCCCCTGGCTTCGTGGGTGACGCTGGCCCAGGGCGTGGTGCACTCCCCCGGGGCGGAGTTCGACGGACATGAGCTGCTCAGGGGGTGTGGTCTCGACGTCTTCGAGTTCGAGTACCTTGTGAGCGGCCAGCCGTGGTTCACGGGCGGTTCGCCCAAGCAGGCGCCGTCTCCCAAACAGGCTCTTCTCCTGGACCTCGAAGCCGGACATGAGGCCTATATCACGTTTTTTCGCGAATCGTCGCCCAAGTCGTTTAAGACATTGCAGTACAAAGAGCGCAAATTAGGACGCGAAATCGGCCCCGTCACCTACGACTACGACGTTCGCGATCCAGAGCAGTTCGCGCTACTGCTGAAGTGGAAGTCCGACCAGTACCGCCGCATCGGCCGCGCCGACAGGACCGCCGAGCCCTGGGTCGCCGAGTTGGTCGAGCGCCTCCACGACGTTCGGACCGGCGACTTCCGCGCCCCCCTGTCGATGCTCTACGTCGGCGGCCGCCCGATCGCGGGGCACTTCGGCCTGGTCAGCGAGGGCGTCATGGCGGGCTGGTTCCCCGCGTACGACACCGAGCTCGGCGGCTACTCCCCCGGCATGCTCCACCACCTCCACCTGGTCGAGGCGGCTGCCGGGCACGGCATCCGGCACATCGACACGGGCACCGCCGGGGACTACAAGCAGACGATCTGCAACGGCACCCTGCCCCTCTCCGAGGGCGTCGCCAGCCGTCCGTCCGCCGGAGCCGGGCTCCACTGGCTCCGGCGCGCTCCGGTGCGCCGCGCGCGCGGGCTCATCCTCGGCAACCCCCGCCTGTACGGCCTGGCGGACCGTGCGCTCAAGACCTACGGAAGGCTGCGGAACCGGTGAAGATCGAGGTGGTCCGCCCCGGAGAGCTCGGTCCCGCGGAGCTGGAGCGTTGGCGGGCGTTGCAGCGCGCCCACGACACGCGCCCCAACCCCTTCCTGTCACCGGAATACTCGGTGGCCGTGGGCGAGGTCCGCGCCAACGCCCGGGTGGCCGTCATCGACGGGGGCGAGGCCTTCTTCCCCTTCGAGCGGCACGCCGCGGGTGTCGGCAAGCCGATCGGCGCGGGCCTGTCCGACCTGCAGGGGATGGTCCACGCGCCCGGCCTGGAGGTGCCCCCGCGCGAGCTGCTGAAGGCCTGCGACCTCGCCGTCTGGGAGTTCGACCACCTCGACCCGGCGCAGTTCCCCCGCCATCACAAGGCGCTCCACCCCTCTCCGATCATCGATATGAGCGACGGCTACGAGTCGTACGCCAAGGAACTCGCCGAGCGCTCCAACAAGATCTACAAGTCGACCTTGAAGAAGGAGCGGCGGCTTGGCCGCGAGGTCGGCGAGGTCCGTTTCCTGTTCGACTCGCCCGACTCGGACGCGCTGCGCACGCTGCTGCGGTGGAAGTCCGCGCAGTACCAGCGGACCGGACGGTCCGACCGGTTCGCCCAGCCGTGGATCGTCCGGCTCGTCGAGCGGCTGCACCAGATCAACACCGACGTGTTCGTCGGCACCCTCGGCCTGCTGTACGCCGGAGACCGCCTGGTCGCCGGGAACTTCGGCGTACGCACCGAGGACGTGCTCGTCGGATGGTTCCCGACCTACGACCCCGAGTACGCCCGTTACTCCCCCGGCCTGATCCACCGGCTGCGTCTTTGCCGCGCCTCGTCCGAGGCCGGGGTCACCCTCATGGACCTCGGCCGCGGGGAGAAGGGCTACAAGGACAGCCTGAAGAACGGCGAACTGATGGTCGCCGAGGGCAGGATCGCCCGGCCGTCCCTCTCCGCCGCCGCCCACTGGCTGACGTACGAACCTCGCCGCCGCATCGGCAACCTCGTCCTCGGCACGCCGGTCCTCTACAAGACGGCCGACCGTGCCGCCAAATGGCTCGGCGCCCGCCGCACGGATACCCGGCCCTAATCCCGCCGGTACGTGCACAGCGGCCCCAGCGGCCAAGTCCACGGCCCCCTACGCCGATGTGCCGGAGCCAGCCGAAGTTCAGCGAGCTCAGCGAGTTTCGCGGAGTTCAGCCCAGCAGTGGCCTCGCCCTACAGCCCCAGCGCTCAGGGCTGCCCGGACCGGTTCGTCCTGATATGTACGGCTCCGCGCTGCGCCACGGCTCAGCGCTGCCGCCACAGCTCGGCATGCGCGCGCGGTTGAGCGCCCCAGCAGGCATCGTCGCCCGTACGGCCCAGCGCTAGCGCAACCTGAGCGGGTTGACCGTGGCTCGTTGTCCGGCTCAACAGGGCCCGCGCGTGCTTAAGCAGGGCTCGTGCGTGTTCAGCAAGCCTGTGCGAGGTTCAGCATGATCAGTCTGGGCCTCCCGCTCAGGTTCGGAATCGGGCGGCGTAGCGGCCTTTTCTGCCGAGGTGGGTGAGGGTCCAGGTGCCGTCGGGGTTGCGGTGGGTGGTGTAGCGGTCGGGGTGGGCGGCTTTGTCGCGGTTGTGCCAGGGGCAGGCGGGGGCCAGGTCGTCCAGGTTGGTGTCGCTGCCGTTGATCCAGCCTTTGACGTGGTCGATTTCGGTCATGTCGGAGGGGATGGCGCAGCCGTCGCAGTAGCAGGTGGCGTAACGCGCAATCAGCGCCTGGCGTTGGGCGGGGGTGGCCAGGCGTACGGCGCGGCCCATGTTCAGGACCTGTCCTTGGGCGTTCACGACCATGCGGACCAGGCGGGAGGTACGGGCCAGCCGCTGCACGTCACAGATGGGCAGCAGTTGCCCGGTCGCGATCAGCAGCCCGGGCGCGAGCCGGTCGGGGTTGTGCCCGCACCTCCCGCACGCCGCGTCCCCCGCCCTCTGGCCCGCAGCGCCGCCAGCGTCCGCACCGGCACCTGCGCCGTTACCGGCACCCGCCCCCGCGCTGGTGCCCGCGCCCGCCTCCGCACCCGCCTCCGCACTCGCGTCCGCAACCCGACGTCCGGCATCTGCCCCAGGGGAACCCGCACCGGCGTCGTGGCACCTTCCGTCGGCACAGCACGTGGAGCCGTCACCAGGCTGAGACGAGCCAGGCCGAGCACCACTGGGGTCAGCCGCTTCAGTGGTGGGGCCGGCGGCCTCGGTGCCGGTAGCGGTGGCGGTGGCGGTGGCGGTGGGGTTGTCGCTGGTGGGCTTGTTGGGGGTGATGTCGTCGGGGAGGGATTCGGCCCGGACCAGCACCAGGAGTTCGGTGCTGACCTTCTTGCTCAACAACGCGGCCAGCGCGTCGGCCTGCCGCACCCGCAGCGGCCGGTCGTCGTCCTTGCCCTTCGGGCGGGCGTAAGCGGTCAAAAACTCGCGCAGCCGGGCGCCGGCCTCACGCGGCAACCGGAACTCGCCTTCCACCCCACCCGTGGAGGAGGGGCGGACCAGCAGGAACCGCGTCGCGTAATCAGCATCCGCCTCGTCGTCCAGCGTCCCCGGATCCAGCAACTGGCGCAGGTACCGCCCGGCCTTGGAAATCTCCGCCGGGGTGGCATGATCGGCCAGGTCCACCAGGATCGGCTCCACCAGCGCGGCCTGCTCATCGGTCAGCCGGGAAGTCACCTGGGTGATCACATCGACCGGCCCCTCAGCCAAAGTCCCGGCCGCGAACCGCCCCCGCACCACCGGCAGCCGGGCCAGCTCCGTCGCCAGCCGGAGCAACCGCGACGCCCCCGCACCGGTCATCCCCGCCGCGCCGCGCAACCACGTCCCGGTCGAGGCATACCCGACACCCTTGGCCTCCCCAGCGGCGTGCACCCGGCCCACCCGCGCGGCGATCGCCGAAGTCAACCGATCCCGCGCGTACAGCAACTCCTCCACCTCAACCAGACACAAGGCGGCGGTGCCGGGAAGGCCGGCCACCGCCAGCCGGGCCGCCATCTCCCGCAACTCCGACACCAACACCCCCGACCCCACCGGCTGACCGCCAGACGGCTCACCGTCGAAGGACTCGCTGCCGGAGGGGTCGGAATCACTCGAGCTCGTGGAGGAACCGGAGGTGCCGGCGTCGGAAGAGGGTCCCCGGACGAACTGACGGTATGCCTCGTGCTGCCAGGCGTCGCCGTACGCCTCGTCGGCGGAACGCTGCGGCGGAACATAGTCAGGGTCCAGCACAGTGCCCTTGAGGACGTCGGGCAGCTTGCGCCTGGCGGCACGCGCCGTATGAGAGGAGCCCAAGACGTCGATCGGGGATCCGACCATCAAAACGCACCTCCCCCGGGCTCCAACGGATCTCAAGAACTGCCCTCACGCTATCCAGCACCTACGACAAAACCAGGACTTGATCAACCACAGAGCCGCAGGTCAGAAGGGGTACAGAAAAGATCTACCTTGCCCTCGGACAAGCTACTCTCACCGGCCTCGATCACCACGAGCACGCACCCGCTTAGAAGTCGGAACGGCCAAGGGGACCGACGCGCCCAGGCGTACGGGCCAGGACAGCGCGGGCAGGCGGCGTGGAACGGCAAGCAGGGCGGCGCAGGCCGCGCGGCAAGCAGGGCGCGCAGGCCAGGACGGCGCGGACTGGAAAGCGGCGGGCGGGCAGACGGCGCAGGCGCAGGCGGCGTGTTAGGGAGACGACGCGGACGGGAAAGCGGACAGGGGGCGCATAGGGAGGCCCGGCCCCGCCGGGGCGAAGGACCGCCCGTCCTCTCCCCCCGAACAGGGCGGGCACACCTCGCCATCAGGGGCGCTTGGTCGCCGGCCCGCCGATCCCCGTCCCCGGCACGCCCATGCGCGTTTGGCCTCATTAACTTTTCTGAACGGAACGCCCCGGCCCTCCTACGCGCGTGGCGGTGCCACCTCACGGACGACCCAGCGGACTCAACGCCGGTGCGCGCAGGGTTTGAGGTACGCGCTTCCCGGCGGGGTGGGCATTCGCGGGTGGGAGCGAGCTCCATGTCCATCCTGTCGATGGCCTTCTCATGCGGCCATGACGTGCTCCCAGTCGACCGTGTGCGCCATTCGGTGAAGGTATGCGGTCGGCGCCGCGCACCGAGGATTAGACCAGGTGGACGCCGAGCGCGGCGGCGACGTCGACCAGGAGGCGGCCTTGGGCGACTTCCTCCTCCTTGCCGCCCCTGCCGAAGGGCACCGACAGGCCGAAGACCGCCTCGACTCCGGCGACCGCCTTGGTCAGGGCGTCACGGTCTGCCAGGTCTCCGGTGGCCAGGCGAACGCCCCGTTCGGACAGGCGGCGGGCGGCTGAAGAGCCTGGGGAGCGGACGTAGGCGTGACGTCGTGGCCGCGCTCAGGAGCAGGACGGTGACGGACTTTCCGCTGCTCGCAGGCCAGGTGCACCCTGGTGGTCAGCCCACCCCTCGAGTCCCAGGGGCGATCAACGACACGCCAGGCGAGTCCCAGCCACCAACCGGCGCCCGCTATCTGAACAAGCCTTAGTACGACTCCTGGGTCTGGGCGTTGAGGCCCTTCAGATGGATGTCGTCAGCGGGGTCGGTACGGGGGTCGGTGACCTTCAGGACGTCGAGGCCCTTGGTGATGTCGCTGGAGTAGATGTAGCCGTTGTAGTAGTAGGCCGACCACGAGCCGCCGAGCGCGTGGGCGCCGGGGAGCGCCTCCCTGTCGAAGTACGCGATCTCACTCGCGGCGGCGGGATCGGTGAAGTCCCAGACGGACACCCCTCCCTGGTACCAGGCCTGGACGAGGATGTCCTTCCCATGGACGGGGACGAGCGAGCCGTTGTGGGCGACGCAGTTCTCCGTATCCGACTGCACTCTCGGAATCTTGTAAAGGCCCAGCCGGACCAGCTTGCGGTCGGCGGTGATCTCGTAGATGGCGTCCCCACCCTTGTTGTGCGGGATCTCGGCGGTGCACATGGGCGACTGTCCACCGCCGAGCTCGTCGGTGAAGACGACCTTCGTGCCGTCGTTGTTGAAGGTGGCCGAGTGCCAGACGGAGAAGTTCTGGTGGTCGCTCACCTGCTGGAGCACCTTGGGCCGCAGCGGGTCGGCGATGTCCAGCAGGATGCCGTCCCCATAGCACGCCCCGGCCGCCAGCTTCTTCTCCGGATAGACGGTCATATCGTGACAGCCGCCGAACTTGCCGGCGTCGCGTCCTTGGAACAACGTCGGGGTCGCCGCGACCCGGGCGGCGGCCGGGTCGTTCACCGGCACCTCGACGATCGAGATCATCTCGTGCGGGGGGCCGCAGTTGGCGGTGTCCGGGATGGGGCCGGGAGAGGAGACGTAGAGATAGTCGATGTCCGGACCGGGGATCAGCGCGTGCGTGTGCGAGCCGCACTCTGTGCGGACGGCCTTCACGTACCGCGGGTTGCCCACATCGCTGATGTCGAAGATCCTGATGCCCTCCCAGGACGTCTCCAGCGACGGGTCACCGCGCCCGCTCTCGCAGCCCTCCCCCGCCCTCGGCTCGTCCACGGAGAGGAACAGCAGGTTCCCGTAAACGGAAATGTCGTTCTGCCCGGCGGGACAGAGGACCCGCGTGAGGACGAAGGGCTTCTCCGGGTCGCTGATGTCGAAGACCGTGAACCCGTCGTAGTTGCCGACGAAGGCGTAGTTTCCCTGGAAGGCGAGATCGGTGCCCCACGACTCGGGCCCGTCAAATGGCGCGTCCAGGGGCACGTTGGCCACGAGCCGCAGGTTGTCGCTGTGCAGGACCTTCTCTGAGGGGACGGTGCCGGAAGGCCTGGCCGAGGCTCGCGTCCTGGTGGCCGGTTCCTCGACGCCGGCCGAGCAGGCCGCGAGCAGCACGACCGCCGCCAAGGAAACCAGTCCCATGATGCGCTTCACTGCCGTCCTCATCTCCCCCGCTGGTAAATATGGACGCTATGTCGCCCTCAGGGCGATCGCGGGCATCATCGGTAACGGTTGGATGCCAGCATCCTGTGACTCCACACAACCGACACTCAGCCGACATTCAGCCGCCACTCGACCACCACTCACACCCCGCCGACCGGCGTCGCCGATGATCGCGACGCCCATCACCGCGTCCCGCAGGCAGGAACACAGCAGGAAGACAGGCAGGAAACAGGCAGGAACAACTGACACCGCGCCGTCGCCGATCAGCGCGTCACCGGGGCCTGCGGCGCTAGTCGGCGCTAGTCGGCGGCGACCGCGACTCCGAGCAGGCTGTCGGCGATGTCTCGGACCAGACCCGGGGCGGCCGGGTCGTCCCCCTCCGCCGCCGCCCACTGGTCGATGACGGCCAGGGCCCCCGGCGCGTCGAGGTCGTCGGCCATCCGCTCGCGCACTCCGGTCAGTACGGCTGTCGCGTCCGGGCCGGACGGCCGGGCGAAGGCGACGCGCCACCGGGCCAGCCTGGCCTCGGCCTCGGCGAGCTGCTCGGGGGTCCACTCCCAGTCGGAGCGGTAGTGGTGGGTCAGCAGCGCGAGCCGTACCGCCATGGGGTCGGCCGTCTGCCGGAGCTTGGAGACGAAGACGAGGTTGCCCTTCGACTTCGACATCTTCTCGCCGTCGAGGGCGACCATCCCGGCATGCACGTACGCCCTGGCGAACGGCCACTCCCCCGTGGCCACGTGGCCCTCCGAGGCGCCCATCTCATGGTGGGGGAAGATCAGGTCGGAGCCTCCGCCCGCGACGTCGAACCCGCTGCCGAGGTTCCGCAGGGCGATCGCCGTACACTCCACGTGCCAGCCGGGGCGGCCAGGGCCGAACGGCGCGGGCCACGACGGCTCTTCCGCGCGCTCCGCGCGCCACAGCAGCCAGTCGAGCGGGTGGCGCTTGCCCTCGCGGCCGGGGTCGCCGCCGCGCTCGGGGAAGAGCTCCAGCATCCGCTC
Source organism: Planotetraspora sp. GP83 (assembly GCF_041262585.1). Lineage (NCBI taxonomy): Bacteria > Bacillati > Actinomycetota > Actinomycetes > Streptosporangiales > Streptosporangiaceae > Planotetraspora > Planotetraspora sp. GP83. Next base: position 455,313 of record NZ_JBGCBZ010000001.1, read on the forward strand.
CTCCGAGTAGCCGGAGACGGCGCCGAACTTGGGCGCCGCGGCGACCGAGAAGTACACGTCGCCGTCGAGGTCGTAGGTGGCGCCCCGCTCGGTCAACCGGCCGACGAGCTCCGCGATCTCCTCGATGATCTCTGTGACCCCGACGTACTCCCGTGGCGGCAGGATGCGCAGGGCCTCCATGTCGGACCGGTACAGGTCGATCTCCCGCTCGGCCAGGGTCTGCCAGTCGACCCCCGTCGCCTGGGCGCGCTCAAGGAGCGGATCGTCCACGTCCGTGGCGTTCTGCGTGTAGTGGACGTCGTGGCCCGCGTCCCGCCACACCCTGTTGACCAGGTCGAAGGCGAGGTAGGTGTTGGCATGCCCGAGATGGGTCGCGTCGTAGGGAGTGATGCCGCAGACGTACATCCTGGCCTCGCCCGTGGGGCGGGTCTCGCGGACAGCGCGGGAGGCGGTGTCGTACAGGTGCAGCGGAATACCCGAACCGGGCAGCCGGGGGACGTTCGGAGCAGACCACGATCGCATGCTGTGAAGCCTATCCGCGCTCGGTGATGTCCGATCAGCCGGGAGTGCGAACCTCGTGCCAGGATGACGGATCCTCCGGCTGCGGACAGAAGTCGTAGCGCATGCCGCCCTCGCTCAGGGCGATCAGGGTGACGGACAGCGTCGCGAAGATCCGCCCGTCCTCCAGCCTCTGCCTGACGAGCAGGGCCCTCGGGTCGTCGTGGGCCAGCCCGGCGCCGGACGCCAGGGGAAGCCATTCGCCCCAGAACCGCTCCGTCGAGCCGCTGCCCGGCCACCGAGGCCGTACGGCTGCCGCGAACCGGGACCGGAAATAGGAGACCCGGGGATTGTCGTCGCCGCGTTCCCAGCCGGTGTTGACCAGCATGTGCACGCCCGCGGGCAGCTTCTCCTCGGTGAGCCGCTCTCCGTTCCAGCTCCAGATCCGCACGCCGTCGAGACCCCCGACCACGAGATGAAAGGGGTCGTACGCGGGGAGATCGACCGGTGGGAGCTCCCCCGCGACGGCGGCGCGCAGCGGCAGGTCGCCACGGGAGCGGCGGATCTCCTGGGAAGCGAGGGCGCCCCGGCCGTTCAGCAGCGCGGCCACCCTCCGGCCAGCCGGGTCGGCGGCCAGCCACGTGCCGCCCGCCATGAGATCCCGGCCGCCGACCAGCCCGGGGTACTCGGACCAGTAGGGCGCCGGGGACATCCACGGCCGCGTGACGAACTCGTCACGCACCCCCGCGAGGAGCACCGGAGCCTCGGCTTCCGGCTCCACGCTCACGATGACCGTACACAATGCGCGTTCCCTCCAGAATCGGTAGAGACCTTCTGCAGAGTGCACAATCCACGCAGTTTGCGCAAGTCACCTTAAATCGGGGGCCAGGGGATCGCCGGCCAGTCTTCCGACGGATAGGGATGGATGCCGGTGTCCAGCAGCCGCCTGACCCGCTCCCACGTGGCCTCCACCTCGGCGGGGGCGAGCAGCTCCCGCAGCCGCCGGCCGAGGCGGCCGCGCTCGATCTCGTGCTCCAGGTTGACCAGCACCGTGACCGCCTCGCGCGGGAGCGGCTTGCCGCGCCACTGCCACAGCACGGTCCGCAGCTTGTCGTCGGCCGCGAAGCACACACCGTGGTCCACGCCGTAGATGTGCCCGTCCCGTAACGGCAGCAGGTGGCCGCCCTTGCGGTCGGCGTTGTTCACCACGGCGTCGAACACGGCCATCCGGCGCAGGGCGGGGTGCCGGCTGCGCACCAGGGCGAGCAGGTCGGTCTCGGGGTCGGTGTCGATCCAGAGCTGGACCATGCCCGGTCCCAGAGGGCCGTCGCGGTAGACGGTCGGCGGCACGATGCGCCAGCCCGTGGCCGCCGCCACCTCGTAGGCGGCCACCTCCCGGGCGGCGAGCGTGCCGTCGGGGAAGTCCCACAGCGGGCGCTCGCCGCGCACCGGCTTGTACACGCACGCCGCCACGTGCGCGCCGTTGCGTATCGAGCAGTAGAGCGTCATGTTGGTGGCCTCGACCAGCCTGCCGGCCACGTCGAGCGTGCCGTCCCGCAGCAGACGCATGGCCGTGGCGTCGTCCAGCCCCGGCCCCTCTTCGTCAGTGATGCTCGGCTCGCCCTCCGCTGTCATTCAGTTCCCCGCCGGACCGCGGCGACGATCATCGCGCTGCTTCGCTCCCTCACGCTGACAAACCCCCGGGGTGGTGGCCGTTGAGGCGGACACAGATGTGGCCCTCGGCGTCCAAGGGCTGGCCGCACAGCGGGCACGGCGGGCGGCCCGCGGCGACGATGTCCAGCGCGCGGCGGCTGAACGCGCGCGCGGCGGCGGCGCTGATCCGGACGCGGAGGACGGCGGGCTCGGGCCGGTCGTCCACGATCGGCTCGTCCTCCACCTCCTCCTCGTCGGCGTCGGTGGCCTCCTGCGCCTCGATGATCACCTGTGCCGTCTCCGGGTCCCAGGCGAGGGCCATGGTGCCCACCCGGAAGTCCTCGTCGATCGGCAGGTCCAGCGGAGCCTCGTCGGTCAGGTCGGCGGGGGCCATGGCGGGGACGGGGGCGCGGCCGCCACTGCGGCGCAGCACCTCGTCGAGCAGCTCGTCCAGCCGGTCCGCGAGCACGGCGACCTGGAACTTCTCGAGCGCAACCGTCGTGATCCTGCCCTGCCCACGGGCCTGCAGGAAAAAGGTTCGTGCCCCCGGTTGCCCCACGGCACCGGCCACGAACCTGTCAGGCGGATCGTAGTCGAAGACCGGCATAGCCCGACCCTATGTCGTCCCGGGTCCGCCGCCGACGGCGGCATCGCTCCCGGTGGAGTTTTCTCCCCCGTCTTTGTGCTCCGGAACCTCGCTGGGAGGCACGAGATTGCCCACATCGCCCCCCACGTCGTTGGATCTGAGCAGGAAGGGACGCAGGGGGGTGTAGCGGATCACCGTGAGGGAGGCGGGGTCCGCGGTGATCCGCTGGAACTGGTCCAGATGGAGCCCGAGCGCGTCCGCCACGATGGCCTTGATCACGTCGCCGTGGCTGCAGACGAGATAGGTGGCCTTCTCGCCCAGCCGCTCGTTCCAGTCCCGTACGGCCCGCACGGCCCGGCTCTGGGTGTCCGCCAGGGCCTCGCCGCCGGGGAACACCGCCGCGCTGGGGTGGGCCTGCACGACCTGCCAGAGCGGCTCCTTGGCCAGCTCCTTCAGCGGCCTTCCGGTCCAGTCGCCGTAGCCGCACTCCCCGAACCGGTCGTCGGTCTCCACGGACACGGCCCGGCCGCGGGCGATGGCCGCCGCCGTCTCCTGGCACCGCTCAAGGGGGCTGGAGACGATCGCGTCGAGCTCCAGGGGCCCGAGCCGCCCGGCCAGGGCCTCGGCCTGCTCGCGCCCGCGCTCGTTCAGGTGGACCCCCGGCGTCCATCCCGCCAGGACGGGCCCGGTCATGGCCGTGAGGCCGTGCCGTACGAGAAGGACGGTCGTCACGACTTGATCACATCCAGGGTGAGCAGCGTGAGCAGGAACGTTCCGGCGAAGACCCGGTAGACCACGAACACGATCGTCGAGTGCCTGGCGACGTAGCGCAGCAGCCAGGCGATCGAGGCGTACCCGACGACGAACGAGATCACGGTCGCGATCAGCGTCGGCGCCACGGGCACCCCGCCGCCGTCGCCCACGTGGCGGAGCTCGAAGAGGCCCGACAGGATCACCGCCGGGATCGAGAGGAGGAACGAGTAGCGCGCCGCGGCCTCGCGCGTGTAGCCGAGGAACAGCGCGCCGGTCATCGTCGAGCCCGAGCGGGAGGCGCCGGGGATCAGCGGCAGCATCTGCCAGGCGCCGATGATGAGGCCGTCGCGGAGGTTCAGGTCGGCGACGTCCTTCTTCTTGCGGCCCATCTGGTCGGCGACGAGCAGCAGGAGGCCGAAGACGATCAGCATGCTCGCGTTCAGCCACAGGTTTCGGGCCGGGCCCTCGATCGCGTCCTTGAACAGCAGGCCCGCGACGCTGATCGGGATGGTCCCCAGGCCGATGTACCAGCCCATCCTGGCGTCGAGGTCGTCGCGGAGCTCCGGGGTCCACAGGCTGCGCAGCCAGGTCCAGAAGATCCGCACGATGTCGCGCCAGAAGTAGATCAGAACCGCCAGCATCGTGCCGAGCTGGATGACGGCGGTGAACGCCGCGCCGGGGTCGCCCCATCCGGCGAGCTTGGGCACGATCAGCAGGTGGGCGGAGCTGGAGATGGGCAGGAACTCCGTCAATCCCTGCACGATGCCCAGCACGATGGCCTGAAGTACATCCATGGTGCGGACAGCCTATCGGCTAGTCTTACCCGACAATGGATCAGCGATTTGTCGGGCGCAGCGGTCTCTCGGTGTCCAGGATCGGGCTCGGCACGATGACCTGGGCCCGCGACACCTCGGCGGAGGAGGCGACGGCGCAGCTCACCGCGTTCGCCGAGGCCGGCGGCACGCTGATCGACACCGCCGACGTCTACGGCGGGGGCGACGCCGAGCGCCTGATCGGCAGGCTGATCCGCGACGTGGTGCCGCGCGCCGACCTGGTGATCGCCACCAAGGCGGTGCTCACTCCGGATGGCGGCCGGAACGGCTCCCGCCGCCACCTCGTGAGGGCGCTCGACGCCTCCCTGGCCCGGCTCGGGCTGGACGAGGTCGACCTGTGGCAGCTGCACGCGTTCGACCCCGACATCCCGCTGGAGGAGACGCTCGCCGCCGTCGATTTCGCGGTCTCCACAGGCCGTACGGCTTACGCCGGCGTGTGCAACTACACCGGCTGGCAGCTCGCCGCGGCGGCCGTCTGGCAGCGGTGCGGCGAGTCGCGCGCCCCCATCGTGACCGCCCAGGCGGAGTACTCCCTGCTCGCCCGCGACGCGGAGGTGGAGCTGCTGCCCGCCGCCGGGCATGTCGGGGCGGGCGTCCTCGCCTGGTCGCCGCTCGGGCGGGGCGTGCTGACGGGCAAGTACCGCACCGGAATCCCGGCGGACTCGCGAGCGGCCACGCCGCATTTCGCCGAGTTCGTCCAGCCCTATCTCGACGAGCGCTGCCGCCGGATCGTCGAGTCGGTGACCACCGCGGCGGAGGGGCTCGGCGTGTCACCGCTCTCGGTCGCACTTTCCTGGGTACGCGACCGCCCGGGCGTGTCGTCCGCGATCGTCGGCGCCCGCACCCACGCCCAGCTCCTCGGCGTGCTGCAGGCCGAGAAGCTCACCCTCCCCTGGGAGATCCGCGAAGCCCTCGACGACGTCTCCGACCCCGTGTGACGGCCCCCGCCTCCGGCGGGAGGGCGGGGCTGGGGCCCTTCAGACGATGCCTTGCGACAAGAACGAGAATCGACCTCGCGTATCACGCATCGATACCGAATTGCAACTTTCCACTGCAAACTTCGGCGCTCAAGCGAAGAGTGTGGGGCATAGCGGGGATTGGACACCCGGGTGGCGAAAGGGGGATAAATGGGGCTCTTACGTAAGACCTCCACGATCTCTGCCGGAGCACTGGCGATCGCCCTCAGCGGAGGACTCCCCATGGTGGCCTCGGCGCCCGCGCACGCGCTCGACTGCACGGGAAGCGGTCTGCTCGGCGGCGTGACCAGCAGCCTGTGCTCGGTCGCGGACGGCGTGACCGACGCGGTGGACAGCGCGACGGGCGGCGCGACGGCCCCCGTCACCAAGGCCGTGGACGACACCGTCGACACAGCGGGCGGCGCGGTGGGCGGCGCGGTGGGTTCGGTGGGCGGCGCGGTCGAGGGCGCTACCCAGGCAGTGGGCGGCACGCTGGACAAGGCGGTGGACAAGACGGTCACGGACACGGTGAACGGGGCTACGTCAGGCTCACGCGGCTCCTCCGGCGGCGCATCGGGCGGGACGTCAGGAGGGACGTCAGGAGGGACATCGGGTGGCTCGTCCGGCGGATCAGCCAGCGGATCATCTGGCGGCCTGACCGAGGGCCTGCCGGGAACCGGGGCGATCACCGAGGGCCTGACGAGGACCGTCCAGGACACGTGCCTCCCGATCGTCGGCGGGGCGCAGTGCGACTCCGACGACGCGGACGAGCCGCCAGGGGGCCGGCAGGCTCCGGGGCGGCCCAACCCGGCCACCACCGGGACGCCGGACGGAACGCTACGGGTCGAGCCCTATCGGCCGCCGGTGGACCTGCCGGGGTTCATCCCGGCGGGCGGCCAGGGTGTCGCCCCCGCTCCCCATGTCGACCCCGACAGGGACGCCGGCATCCCGCTGCTCTGGCCAGGGCAGGACGTCCCCGGGCTGACTGGCCAGATGAGGGGCGACCCGTTCCGGCCGCAGCAGCCGTACGACGCGGTGGGAACCGCCCTGACGGCGGCGCTGCTGCTATCGGCGGTGCTGGCCACGCGCGTCGTCTCGGCGCGGCGCGCCCGCACGGAGAGGCACGAGTCGATCCCCCTGGAAGGCGGCATCGGGCTCCCCAGCGCCTCCGGACGCCACCGCCTCGCCTAGGGAACCGGTCAGCTGACCATCGCCGTGATCATGCAGGGTTTCCCGGGAAGCTCGGGGACGTGGGGTTTCCCGGATCGTGATCATGCATGGATTCCATCGCACGCGGTCTGATCAGTGCCGGCACCGTTTGTGATCATGCGGTGCCCGTCCGTCGGGCGCACCCTCGTACTGCATGATCACGCTACACACACCAGGTAAGACGGTGCGTGCGGGAACACGTGCATGATCACGCGGTAAGGGCGGGGCGGCGGGGTACTCACACCTTCTTCCCTTACTTGACCGGCGCTCCAGAGAGGCTCCGCCTCGGACCTCGCGCCCTCAGCCCGGGCCGCTCCGCTGCGGCCCTCTTGTGGTGCTCTATTGAGTGCTGTGACGCCTGGTGGGCGATTCGACCTATTCCGTGTCACCCTGTCGGTTTACTTCCGTAACCTGTCTAGATATGTCCCGATCATTCGCGTATATGAATGATCAAGGGATATAGCTGCCAGTCACCTCGGGGGTGCCGGTTGTCCAGTGGATCGATCTACGTCTCTCCGGATGAGAAGTTTCACGGAAGCTCCCCGCAGTGGTGGTATGAGAAGTTCTGGACCGAGGCCCGTCCCACACGACTGCGACGCAGGCGGTGGATCACCGGCATCGGAGCCGTCGCCGGAGCCCTGCTCGCCATCCGGTTCTCGCTTCCCCTGGTCCTGATGGCCCCGCTGGGCGCGGCCGCCGCGGCGGGCGGCGACCTCCTGTTCTCTTGGTGGGATCACGAGAGGACGGCCGTGTGGCGCGGCAAGCGCCGCGGCGAGGTCCGCACCGGCCGCCTGCTCCGCCGCGGCCTCACGAAGTACGGCTACAGCGTCCTGGACGGCCGGGCCGTACCCGGAGAGGCGTCGATCGACCACCTGGTGATCGGTCCGGGCGGGGTCTGGATCGTCGACAACGAGGCGTGGGGGCCCGACGTCCACATCGCCCAGTTCGGCGGCAAGCTGTTCTTCGACGAGAAGAACGGCTCCGCGGTCGCCAAGGGGCTGACCGACGCGGCGGCCGCCATGGCGGGCCTGCTCTCCCGCGAGTCCGGCATCGACGTGGAGATCCAGCCGGTCCTCGCGGTGCACGGCGGCAAGCTCTTCACGGCCGGCCGCCCGCGTGTGGTCGTCGCCGAGGGGCTCGTCCTGGCGTATCCGAGGACCGTGTCCCGGGTCCTGCGCGGCAGCGGGCACGCGGGATACAGCGAGGAGCAGGTCGAGCTGCTCAGCCGTACCGCGGCGAGGATCCTGCGCCGGATCTTCTAGGGAGTGTGGGGGTTCGGCCGGGGTCAGACGCCCATGGCGTGGACGCCGCCGTCGACGTGGACGATCTCACCGGTGGTGGCGGGGAACCAGTCGGACAGCAGCGCGAGGCACGCCTTGGCCGCCGGGGCCGTGTCGGTGAGGTCCCAGCCGAGCGGGGCCTTCGCCGGCCAGCTCTCCTCGAACTCCTGGAATCCCGGGATGCTCTTGGCGGCCATGGTGCGCAGCGGGCCGGCGGCGACCAGGTTCACCCGGATGCCGTGCTTGCCCAGGTCACGGGCAAGGTAGCGGGAGCAGGACTCCAGACCGGCCTTGGCCACGCCCATCCAGTCGTAGACCGGCCACGCCTTGGTCGCGTCGAAGTCGAGCCCGACGACCGCGCCGCCCTCCTTCATCAACGGGAGGCAGGCGACCGCGAGCGACTTGAACGAGAACGTCGAGACGTGCACGGCCGTCGCGACGTCCTCCCACGTCGTGTTGAGGAAGTTGCCGCCCAGGGCCGTCTGCGGGGCGAAGCCGATGGAGTGGACAACGCCGTCGAGCCCGTCGACGTGCGCGCCCACGCGGTCGGCCAGGGTGTCGAGGTGCTCGGTGTCCTGCACGTCGAGCTCGACGACGGGCGGCGGTTCGGGAAGCCGCTTGGCGATGCGCTCGACCAGGCTCAGGCGGCCGAAGCCGGTGAGCACGACCTGGGCGCCTTCCTCCTGGGCGAGCTTGGCGACGTTGAAAGCGATCGAGGAGTCGGTGAGGACGCCGGTGACCAGCAGTCGCTTCCCTTCCAGCAAACCCATGTTCAGCTCCAGTCTCTCGTCCGTCCGGGATGCGCGCGGGCCGCTCGCGACCCGGTGCCGATGGCTCAGTGGCCCATGCCGAGGCCGCCGTCCACCGGGATGACCGCGCCGGTGATGTAGGAGGCGTCGTCGCTCGCCAGGAACCTGACGACCCGGGCGACCTCTTCCGCCTTGGCCTGCCGGCCGAGCGGGATGCTCTTGCGGATCTGCTCCTGCTGGGCGTCGTCCAGCAGGGCGGTCATGTCGGTCTCGACGAACCCGGGCGCCACCACGTTGACCGTGATGCCGCGCGAGCCGAGCTCCCGGGCCAGGGACCGGCCGAAGCCGACCATGCCCGCCTTGGACGCGGCGTAGTTCGTCTGCCCGGCCGACCCGAGCAGGCCGACCACCGAGGAGATCAGAATGATCCGGCCGCGCCTGAGCCGGAGCATGGGCCGGACGGCCCGCTTGGCCACGCGGTAGGCGCCGGTCAGGTTCGTGTCGATGACGTCGGTGAAGGTCTCTTCCTTCATCATCGGCAGCAGCGTGTCCTTGGTGATGCCGGCGTTCGCGACCACGATCTCCACCGGGCCGTGCTCGGCCTCGGCCTTCTCGAAGGCCGCGTCCACGTCGGCGGAGCTCGTCACGTCGCAGCGGACGCCGAACAACCCCTCGGGGGGCTCGCCGGAGCGATAGGTGACGGCGACGGCGTCTCCCGCGGCGGCGAGCTCGCGGGCGATCGCGAGGCCGATGCCGCGATTTCCACCGGTGACGAGAACAGAGCGAACCATGCGACCGACGCTATCGGCTACCACCGGGTAACCACTTGTCCGCAGGGCACAAGATCACAGGGTTAGTATCGTGGACATGCGCCAGATCGACCCCGACTTTCTCGCCCTGCCGCTGCGGCGGCTGGCGGACGCGGCCCTCCAGCGCGCCCGCGACCTGGGAGCCGAACACGCGGCCTTCCGCCTCGAACGGGTGCGCGCCGAGACGCTGCGCCTGTTCGACGCCCGGCTCGAGGGTTCCATGGACGCCGACGACCTCGGCTTCGCCGTACGGGTGATCAAGGACGGCACCTGGGGGTTCGCCTCCGGGATCGAGCTCACGCCGGAGGCCGCGGCCCGCGCGGCCGAGGAGGCGGTGCGCGTCGCCGCGGTCAGCGCGCCGATCAACCGGGAGCCGGTCGAGCTGGCGCCCGAGCCGGTCTACGGCGACGTCACGTGGGTGTCCGCCTACGACGTGGACCCGTTCGAGGTGCCGCTCCGCGACAAGGTGGCCCTGCTGGGCGACTGGTCCTCCGGCATGCTGGGCGCGGTCGACCACGTCTCGGCCGCCCTCATGCAGGTCAAGGAGCAGAAGTTCTACGCCGACACGGCGGGGACGATCACCACGCAGCAGCGGGTCAGGGTCCACCCGTCGCTCACCGCGATGAAGGCCGACGGCGACCGGTTCGACGACATGCGCACGCTGGCCCCGCCCGTCGGCCGGGGGTATGAGTACCTCACCGGCACCGGCTGGGACTTCCCCGCCGAGCTCGCCGAGATCCCCGGGCTGCTGGCCGAGAAGCTCAAGGCGCCCTCGGTCGACGCCGGGACGTACGACCTGGTGGTCGATCCCTCCAACCTGTGGCTGACCATCCACGAGTCGATCGGGCACGCGACCGAGCTGGACCGCGCCCTCGGCTACGAGGCGGCCTACGCCGGGACCTCGTTCGCCACCTTCGACAAGCTGGGCACCCTGCACTACGGCTCGCCGATCATGAACGTCGCCGGTGACCGTACGGCCGAGCACGGCCTGGCCACGGTCGGATGGGACGACGAGGGCGTGGAGGGGCAGTCGTTCGACATCGTGCGCGGCGGCACGCTCGTGGGCTACCAGCTCGACCGGCGGATGGCGCTGCTCAAGGGTCTCGGACGCTCGAACGGCTGCGCGTTCGCCGACTCCCCCGGTCATGTGCCGATCCAGCGGATGGCCAACGTGTCGCTGCGGCCGGCCGAGGACGGCCCCTCGACGGACGAGCTCATCTCCCGCGTCGAGCGGGGCATCTACGTCCTGGGCGACAAGAGCTGGTCGATCGACATGCAGCGGTACAACTTCCAGTTCACCGGGCAGCGGTTCTACAAGATCGAGAACGGCCGTCTGGCCGGGCAGCTCCGCGACGTCGCCTACCAGGCGACGACCACGGACTTCTGGCGGTCGATGGAGGCCGTCGGCGGGCCGGAGACCTACGTGCTCGGCGGCGCGTTCAACTGCGGCAAGGGCCAGCCCGGCCAGGTCGCGCCGGTCAGTCACGGCGCCCCGTCGGCCCTGTTCCGCGGCGTGCGGATCCTCAACACCGTCCAGGAGGGCGGCAAGTGATCGACCTCCGGCACGACCGCCCCGCCTCAAAGGCGCCCCGAGCCCGCGCGAGCGAAGCGAGCGCAATGAACAGGAGGACGGCATGACCACGCCACAGGAGACGGTCGAGCGGGCGCTCGCGCTGAGCGAGGCCGACGGCTGCGTCGTGATCGTGGACGAGGGGTCCACCGCCAACCTGCGCTTCGCGGGCAACACGCTGACGACCAACGGGGTCGCCCGGTCGTCGCAGCTCACCGTCATCTCGGTCGTGGGGCAGGGCGTGGGCGTCGTGTCCCGCGCCGCCGTACGGCCGGACCAGCTCGCCGACGTGGTCGCGGCGGCCGACAGGGCCGCCAGGGACGCACAGCCGTCCGAGGACGCCCGCCCGCTCGTGGAGCCGTCCCAGCCGTCCGGCTCCGCCGGAGAGTGGGACCGCGCGGTCGAGCCGACGTCGATCGAGGTCTTCCGCGACTTCGCCCCGGCGCTCGGTGAGTCGTTCGCCGCCGCCGAGGCCTCCGGCAGGAGGCTGTACGGCTTCGCGGAGCACATCCTGACGTCCACGTTCATGGGGTCGTCGTCGGGCCTGCGGCTGCGCCACGACCAGCCGACCGGGCGGCTGGAGCTCAACGGCAAGTCCGAGGACATGTCGAGGTCGGCCTGGACGGGCGTGGCGACCCGCGACTTCACCGACGTGGACGTCGCCGCGCTCGACGCCACGCTGGCCCAGCGGCTGGAGTGGGCCAAGCGCCGAGTCAGCCTGGAGGCCGGGCGTTACGAGACGATTCTGCCGCCGACCGCGGTCTCCGACCTGCTGATCTACCTGTACTGGTCGGCCGGCGCCCGTGACGCGGCGGACGGCCGGACGGTCTTCTCCAAGCCCGGCGGCGGCACGCGCGCCGGTGAGCGGCTGTCGGACATCCCGCTGCGGCTGTACAGCGACCCGGCGTATCCCGGCATCGAGTGCTCGCCGTTCGTGGTCGCGCACGCCTCCAGCCGGGAGCAGTCGGTCTTCGACAACGGGCTCCCGCTGGGCGCGACGGACTGGATCTCCGGAGGCACGCTGGCGAATCTTCTGCAGACCCGTTATTCGGCCGAGCTGACCGGGCTGAAGGCCACCCCGCCGATCGACAACCTGATCATGACGGGCCCGGAGGGCGGCCGATCGCTGGAGGAGATGGTCGCCTCGACCGAGCGGGGGCTGCTGCTGACCTGCCTGTGGTACATCCGCGAGGTGGATCCGCAGACGCTGCTGCTGACCGGGCTCACCCGGGACGGCGTCTATCTGGTGGAGCACGGCGAGGTCGTCGGCGAGGTCAACAACTTCCGGTTCAACGAGTCGCCGGTGGACCTGCTCGGGCGCCTCACCGAGGTGGGCGCGAGCGAGCAGACCCTCCCCCGGGAGTGGAACGACTACTTCACCCGTGCCGTCATGCCGCCGGTCCGCGTGCCGGACTTCAACATGTCGACGGTGAGCCAGGCCAACTGAGACCGGCGGGCCGCCTGCTCAGCGGCGTCTCAGGGACCTCAGGATCTCACTGGTCTCAGCCGTCGCGGCGTCTGGGCGGTCTTCGGGTCGCTCAGGCGTCTTCGAGCCGGAAGCCGACCTTCATGCCGACCTGGAAGTGGGCGACCTCGCCGTCCTCGATGTGCCCGCGCACCTCGGTGACCTCGAACCAGTCCAGGTGCCGCAGCGTCTGGGCGGCCCGCCGGATGCCGTTGCGGATGGCCTGGTCGACGCTCTCTCCCGAGGTTCCGACAATCTCTGTCACTCGGTAGGTTCGGTCCGACATCGTGCTCCTCCTCGTGTCTGGTGAGCATGATCGTATCCCCGCCGCGCCGCGGCACCCACGGCGGCTGGGAGTGGCGAGGGGACTACCGTGGTAATTGTGAATCCATGGCGCAGGCTCAGAAAGGGCCGCGCGGTCGTCCACCAGGTGACGGACGCGCAGCCATCGCTCTCCGACGACATCAAGCGCCGCGAGATCAGCTATTTGATCAAGATGGGCATCCGTCTCATATGCCTCATTCTTGCCGTGGCCGTCCCCGCTCCGTGGCCCATCAGGGGGCTGTTCGTCGCGGGGGCCGTTCTTTTGCCATACCTTGCCGTCGTTGGGGCAAATCAACGAGGTCAGGGGCTTCCTCCACCCATGGACATGACTGGATCTAACCAAAACGAGATACCACGCCATCGACGCGAGATCGGGTCGTGACAAAGTCTTGACGCAACCCATGGGTTGTAGGTGTACAGTTTAGCCAAGCGCTCTGGTCCCCCGTCGGAGCGCTGGTGCCGGCGTTCCGGGCCCCCGTCGGAACGCCGATGAAAGCGACGCCGGGTGGTTTGCCCCCGTAACCACCCGGCGTCGCCCTTTGTATTTACCGGACCCCTTATTTACTGGGCTCTGTATTGACTGAGCCCTTGTATTGACTGAGTCGTCCGGGGCTACGCGTCCCCCAGGGTCTCGGTCGTGGCCCTCTCCCAGTCCCGGGCCAGGCTCGACAGCCTCTCCACCACGTCCGGCGGCGCCGTGCCCGCCCCCTGCGCGAGCCCGACCAGGTAGGCCGTCAACGGCGCGGCGGGCCGCGCGACGCCGTGGGCGACGTCCCTGGTCAGATCGAGCACCGCGTCCCTGTCGACCCGGGCCGGGTCGATCCCCAGCTCGCGGCAGACGAGGGCGGTCCACTCCTCAAGCACGTTCATGCGCACTCCTCATCCCTGGCGGGCCCGCTTCCGGGCCGCGCCGAGATCGTCCATCGTGTCGCAATCGAACCACGGCGGCCACTCGTCCCCGGACGGGGCCAGATGGACCCGCGCCGGTTCGAGCGGGCCGAGCAGCCGGTGCAGCGACCGGCCCTCATACCGCTCCAGCGCCTCCGCCAGCACGGCCGAGCGCCACACCCCGGTCAGCCACTGCTCCCTGCCGCCGTCGTCGACCAGTACGGCTCCCGCCGCCGCGGGCGACGCGGCCCGCATGAGGGCCGACACGTGGGCGGCGGTGAGGAAGGGCAGGTCGGCGGCGAGCAGCACCACCCACTCGGCGGTGACCTCGGCCAGCCCGGCGCGCAGCGCCGGCACCGGCCCTCCTCCGGGGGGATCTTCCCTGGTGAAGACGGCCCTCGCGAGCAGCGCCGGGCTCACGGCCGATCGTCGAGGCCCCACGACGACGAGCGTGCGGGCGCGGAGCACCGCCGCCGCCACGCGCTCGATCAGCGGCGTGCCGCCGACCAGCGCGCCCGGCTTGTCGAGGCCGCCGAGCCGCTGGGCCCGTCCCCCCGCGAGGATCACCGCGTCGTACGGCATGCCGCCCGGGTGGTCCTGGAACGCGTCCATCTTCCGGCGGCGGCCCTCAGCCGCCGATGGCCGACATGGGGCGGGCCGGCTGGAGGAAGCTCGGGTCGTCGATGCCGTGCCCGGCCCTCTTGCCTCGGACCGCCGCCGTCCACCGTTCCGCCAGTTCGTCGTCCGACGCCCCGGCGCGCATTGCCGTACGGAGATCGGACTCCTCGGTGGCGAACAGGCAGTTGCGGACCTGGCCGTCCGCCGTGAGCCGGACGCGGTCGCAGGCCCCGCAGAAGGGGCGGGTGACCGAGCCGATCACGCCGACCCGGTCGGGGCCGCCGTTGACGAGGAACATCTCGGCGGGGGCGCTGCCGCGCTCGCGCGGATCGTCCTCCGTGAGGTCGAAGGCGTCCTTGAGCAGCCCGAGGATCTCGTCGGCCGTCACCATGTCCTCCCGCCGCCAGCCGTGCTGGGCGTCGAGGGGCATCTGCTCGATGAAGCGGAGCTCGTAGCCGCGCTCCAGGCAGTAGCGGAGCAGCGGGACCGCCTCGTGCTGGTTGACGTCGCGCATCAGGACGGTGTTGACCTTGACGGGCCTGAGCCCGGCCCGGTCGGCCGCCGCGAGGCCGTCGAGCACGTCGCCCAGCCTGTCCCGGTGCGCGAGCCGTACGAACACGTCACGGTCGAGCGTGTCGAGCGAGACGTTGACGCGGTCGAGCCCGGCGCGGGCGAGAGGCTCGGCGAGCCGGGACAGGCCGATGCCGTTCGTGGTGAGCGAGACCTGCGGGCGCGGGAGCAGGGCCGTCGTCGCGACGACGATCTCCACGAGCTCCCGGCGGAGCAGCGGCTCGCCGCCGGTGAACCGGACTTCGGTGATGCCGAGCCGTTCGACGCCGATCCGCACGAGCCGGTCGATCTCCTCGGCGGTGAGCAGGTCGGGCTTGGGGAGCCAGTCGAGTCCCTCGGGCGGCATGCAGTACGCGCACCGCAGGTTGCACCGATCGGTGAGCGACACTCGCAGATCCGTCGCCACCCGACCGAAGGAGTCAACCAGCACGAGGAGACCTCCGTTGCGAGAGAAGACTCAAGCCTATGGCCTGTGCTCTCTCTGACGACAACCGCGTCCGTGCGCTCGTCATTCCGATGCCGCCGGCCTCCGGCCGTCCCATATGCGCGCCGGCCCGTGAACCCTGCGGCACTGCCGGCGCTACACACCTGCCGACGGATGGGGAGTCAGGGAGATGACGCTGGGCTGGAGAGGTGGTTCGCATACATGGGAGGCACACCTCCTGGCCAGGATCGCCGGCGGTGACGCCGGTGCGCTGACCGATCTGTACGAGCGCTACGCCGGGCCGTTGTTCGCGTTCCTCTACGGGCGGGGAGCTGGTCTCCCGGGGGGATCGGCGGGTGTGGACGGTCACGACTTCCGGTCCCCCGCTCTCCGTCGGGAAGATCGTGGCCGCCCTCTCCGACGGCGCCGGGACACGCTACCGAGTCGTCGCGCCCGCACCTCCGGCTCCTGGCGCGCAACCGGCCGATCCGACACTGGAGGACGGCTACCTCGCTCTTATGGAGACCTGCCCCTGAAGCCCGGTCAGTCCAGGGAGAGCATCGCGTAGGGGAACCAGCAGGCGAGCAGGATCATGAGGATGAGCCCGGCCACGAAGAGCCCGATCGCGATACCCAGGAGCCTCCCGCCGCGACCGCCGATCCGGGCCGAGGCCCCGGCGAGGGCCCCGAGCGCCGGCACGCCGAGGAGGACCAGCAGCGGGCCCACCACCTCGGCCAGGCCGAGCTCGCCGATCTCGATGACCACGCGTCGCACCGGCATGATCGCGAGGACCAGGCTGAGGAAGATCAGGAGGACCGTCAGCGGCGCGTGGCTCGGCTCGCGGGAGTCCGGAGGATCGGGGGTCACGCCCCGTGAGCCTGGCACCGCCCCACTCCCTCGTCAAGATCGACCTGAGCGTCGGCGCGGCCGGGCCGGGGTGTAACCGGGGTACATCGGGAGCGCGGATTCGTCCACAGATCGCGGCCGGCTTCTTCCCTACCGTCGGCACTCGCACCGGGAGTCGGTGCTGAGGGTAAGGAGAGAACCGCGAGATCACATTTCCGCGCGGCCGGGGTGCTGGGGGCGGCCGTGGCCGTGGCGACCGCCCGCGATCAGTCCCAAGATGTGAACCGGAGGGTAATGAAACCGCTTCGGTCGCCGATGTGCATCAGGACCATTGATCGTTCCACGGCAGGCGACGTGGCGTGGGCCCCGCTCAGGAGGTATCGATGGCAGAAGAGGAGCCGTCACGCGAGAGTCGGCGGTCACGGCAGCACCGAGCGACGACAGTGGGCCTCGTGGTGGGCATTGCCGGTTTGCTGGTCGCCGTTCTCGCATTCGGCCGGGATCTGCTGGATTACACCTTTCTCAACCACTCCACCGAGGTTCCGGCACCGCCGGTCCGGCGTGAGGGGCCGCTCATCTTCCGCGCGGGTATCGCCTACGACCTGGATTCGAAGGTGACGGACTGGGTCCCCACCAACGATGCTTGGAAAGGCGGTCAAGACGTCGGGTACGCGGGGGACAACGACAGCGACTGGATCGTCGGGTTGAACGGCACGAAGGCCCGCCCCAGTGGGGAATCGGTAGCCGCGATCCCGGCGTCCCAGTCATGGGACTTCAACACCTGCGCGAAGATCCGGCTGGGTGACAAGAAGCTCGCGCCGAGGAACGATGCGATCAACCCGAAGCACGCCTTTTGCCTGTTGACGACCGAGGGCCGGTATGCGCTGGTCCGGATCGATTCACGCGGTCAGGGGCTTCTGCGGACGCATGTAACGGTGTGGGAGGCCGACGACAGCGAATCGAACTGACATCACGTCCCCTCGGCACTGTGAACGGTCCGGTGTCCAAGGGCTGAGAGCCGACTTTCCGTTCGGAGCGCTCAGGGGCGTTGAATAATCAGTGGGATCTCAGCGAAGACATCGGCACAGTAGATCTCGACCGTAGAGGAGATCATCATGCCGAACGAGGTCGCACCGAACCTCCTGTCCTGGGCGAGTGACGTCGACCCGGGCACGATCGAGCAGGCTGCGCGCGCCGCGCGGATGCCGTTCGTGTCCGGACATGTCGCCCTCATGCCGGACGCGCACATCGGCATCGGGGCGACGGTCGGATCGGTCATCCCCACCGAGGGCGCCATCATACCGGCGGCGGTGGGCGTCGACATCGGCTGCGGCATGGTCGCGACCGAGACGACGCTCACGGCCGCCGACCTTCCGGAGTCCCTCGGCGCCCTGATGCCGCTGGTGGAGAGGCGGATCCCGGCCGGCGTCGGCAAGGGCCACGACGACCGCGCCGCGGACCGCGCTCTGAGCGAGCTGGGCCTGCCGCACACCGATCTGACTCCGAAGCAGGAGAAGACCGTGGCGTCCCAGTTCGGCACCCTCGGATCCGGCAACCACTTCGTCGAGGTCTGCCTCGACGAGCGTGACCGGGTCTGGACGGTGCTGCACTCGGGGTCGCGCGGAATCGGCAACCAACTGGCCACCAAGCACATCGTCGGCGCGAAGGGCCTGATGAGGCGTCAGGCAATGGGCTTGGAGGATCCGGACCTGGCCTACCTCGTGCAGGGCACCGCCGAGTTCACCGCGTACATCGAGGACATGCTGTGGTCCCAGCGGTACGCCATGGCCTCGCGCGCCCGGATGGACAAGGTGCTGAGCAACGCGCTGTTCGGCGTCGTCGGCAAGGGCTCACGGGTCAGAACGATCAACTGCCACCACAATTTCACCCAAAAGGAGACGCATTACGGCAAGGACCTGTGGATCACCCGGAAGGGCGCCATCAAGGCCGACACCGGTGACGAAGGCGTGATCCCGGGCTCGATGGGCACCCGGTCGTACATCGTGCGTGGGCGGGGGAACCCGGCGTCCTACAACTCCTGCTCTCACGGGGCGGGCCGCAGGATGTCCCGCGCCCGGGCCAAGCGCGAGCTGACCGCCAAGTCCCTGACCGAGGCGATGCGCGGCCGGACGTGGAACGCCAACCGGGCCGCTTACCTGGTCGACGAGCACCCCGAGGCGTACAAGCCGATCGACCAGGTGATGGCGGACCAGAAGGACCTGGTCGAGATCCAGCACACGCTCCACCAGGTGTTCAACTACAAGGGCTGATGCCAGGTCCTGCGCCCCGTCGTCCCGGCCCGGCGACGGGGCGAGCAGTTCGCGCCGGCCGGTGACGGGGTGCTCATACCTGCCCCTGTCGACGCTCGTCCGCCCCAAGCTCACCATGGGAATCCGCTCGTCCACGCTCACACTCCGTCAGCCCGGAGACCGGCGGTAGCTCGCTGAGGTCGATCGCCGCTGGGAGGACTTGGGGGCGGCGCCCGCCGGCCCGGGGAGCGGGGCGGGTGCGCAGTACGATTAGAGCCAGCCTTCGCGCTGGGCGTGCATGCCGGCCTGGAAGCGGGTGCGCACACCCAGCGTGTCCATGAGCCTGCGCACCCGCCGCTGCACGGTCCGCGGGTGCCAGCCCAGTTGGCGGGCGATCGACTCGTCGGTCATCCCGGCGGCGAGCAGCGTCAGCAGTCGGCGGTCGTCCCCGCCGAGCGGGTCTCCCGCGAGCGAGTACGGCGAGGCGCGGTTCCACACCGACTCGAACAGCGCCCGCAAGGCGGTCAGCAGCGACAACGAGTGAATGATCATTACGCTGTCCGCGGTGGCCGGCCGCCAGAGGGAGATCATGCCTACGTGGTCGTCGGCCAGCAGCAGCTTGACCGGCACGTCCGAGGCCACCCTGGCATGCTCGCCGTGCTTGATGTGCGACTCGATGTCCTCCAGCCGCCCGGGGACGGTCAGTGCCGTGGTGTCGTAGACCACCCGGTATTCGACGCCGTGGGCGTGCCGCTCGCTCTGCACCGGGTTGGACTGGGTGAGGTACGGCGGGCAGTCGAGCACGCAGATCTCGTGCCTGGCCGCCTGCTGGAGCTGGATCCAGCGCTGCCGTACGGCGTCCACCCCTTCGAGCGTCTCGACGAGGGCGCCGGCGCCCTCAGGGCGGCGTGCCGCGCGGAAGCGTTCGGTCAGCAGCAGGGAGTCGACCCTGACCCTCTGCAGTTCCTCTTCGCGGGCGCGGATCAGCATCTCGACGGCGACCTCGGGCGGCGCGGCCGAATACCGCGTGGGACGTCCGGCGAGCCGGGCCACGAGGCCTTTGTCCTGCAGCGCGCGTAGCACGGCGGAGACGGTCGCCATCCCGGTCACCTCGCGGAGCCCGGCCTCCGTCATCGCGGGGTCGTCCAGCAGCGCCTGGTAGACAGCCTCCTCCCGGCCGGTCAGCCCGAGAGCTTCGAGCACGCGTCACCTCCCCGTAGTGCCGCATTTACGTTATTGCCCGGTTTTTGCCAGTGTGCAGTGTTCCGTACGGATTCCTGCCTGTGCAAGTCTCCGACCTTTGGTCCTCTCTTGAACTGCACCAGGAGCCTGCATGCGGTCCTCCCCCCGGCCACTACTCGCGGCTGCCGCCGCCCTTGTGGCGGCCTGTCTCACCCCAGGACTCTCCGAAGCCGCCCGAGCCGAGGTCACTCCACTGGCGGAATCGGCCCGGCAGGCGGCACCGGCCACGGTCGATCCGGGCGCCGGCCCGGTTTCCGGCACCGTCACCCTCATCACCGGCGACGAGGTGACCGTCAACGTGCTGCCCGACGGCTCGCCGGGCGTGGTCTTCCGGCCGGGTCAGGGCCGCGAGGGCATGCCGTTCACGCAGTCCGTCGAGGGCGGCAAGGTCTCGGTCGTGCCGTTCGACGCGCAGCGGCTCCTCGCCACGGGGGCGCTGGATCCGGCCCTGTTCAACGTGTCGGAACTGCTCGACAACTGGAGCGCGGGCTCCAGCACCCTGCCGCTGATCGTGAGCTATCCCTCCGCCGGGGCCGTCAAGGAGGGCACGGACGACCTCCGCATGGACGGCGCCCAGGTGAAGCGGGCGCTGCCGTCGGTCAACGCCGTCGCGGCCACGGTCGCGCGCAAGGAGACGGCCGGGTTCTGGAAGGGGATCAACCCCACGGCCCCGGCCCAGGCCGAGCGGCTGGCCGACGGGATCGCGAAGGTCTCGCTGGACGGCACCGCCCGGCCGCTCGACGTCGAGAGCGTCGAGCAGATCGGCGCGCCGGCCGCCTGGAAGCGCGGGTTCACCGGCGCGGGCGTGAAGGTCGCGGTGCTCGACACCGGGATCGACGCGGCGCATCCGGACCTCGCCGGCAAGCTCGGCGAAACCCGCGACTTCACCGCGAGCTCCACGGGCATCACCGACACGGTGGGCCACGGCACGCACGTCGCGGGGATCATCGCGGGCTCGGGCCCGCAGCCGGGCGTCGCCCCGGGAGCCACTCTGATGATCGGCAGGGTCTGCACGAACTCGGGCTGTCCCAACTCCGCCATCATCGCGGGCATGGAGTGGGCGGCCGCGTCCGGCGCCAAGGTGGCGAACCTCAGCCTGGGCGGCGCCTTCACCGACGGCACCGACCCGATGTCGCAGTCGCTCAACGCGCTCACCGCCAAGTACGGCACGCTGTTCGTCGTGGCCGCGGGCAACTCGGGCGGCGACCGTACGGTGAGCTCCCCCGGAAGCGCCGATGCCGCGCTCACCGTGGGCAGCGTCACCAAGGACGGCCAGCTCAGCACCTTCTCCAGTCGCGGTCCCAGGGTCGGCGACGACGCCGTCAAGCCGGAGATCTCCGCGCCCGGTTACGCCATCGTCGCCGCACGCGCCGCGGGCACGAGCATGGGACTGCCGCTCGACGACCGCTACACCATGGCCAACGGCACCTCGATGGCCACGCCGCACGTGGTGGGCGCAGCCGCGGTCCTCGCCTCCCAGCACCCCGGCTGGTCTCCGGCACGGCTCAAGGCCGCGCTCGTCAGCACGGCCGAGCCCATCGACGACGCCACGGTGTTCGGGCAGGGTGTAGGGGTCGTGGACCTGGACCGGGCGACCCGCCAACTGGTCCGCGCCGAACCCGCCACGCTCAACCTCGGCACCGCCACCACCGGCACGATCACCTACCGCAACGACGGGGACCGGGCCGTGAAGCTGCACCTCGATGTGCCGCACGGGAGCGACTTCACCCTCGACCGGCGTCACGTCGAGGTGCCTGCCAACGGCGAGGCCCAGGTCACGGTCACAGCGGGAGGCACCGGCACCCGGGGCGCCCTGATCACCGCACGCGCCGGACAGGACATCGTCAGGTCCGCCGTCTCCGCGTCCTCCACGCCGGTCACCCACCAGATCACCGTCAACACGATCGACAGGGACGGCGTGACCAACGGCAGGACGTACGGCTTCGTCGTCTATCTGGCCCGGCACGAGACCGGCCAGTTCTACGGCGGCGGCACGTACGGCAGGCCGATGCAGGGCCCCCTGCCGGAGGGCGAGTACACGGCCTTCTCCTGGATCCCCACGAAGAACCCCGCGCGTGAGCCGTGGATCCCCTCGTTCACGCTGGTCGCCAAGCCCGTGACCCTCGGCAAGGACGCCGAGGTGACGCTCGACGCGCGCGAGGGCGTGAAGGTCGCCGCGACGCTCAACGGCACGGAGGCCGAGGGCGTCAGCGGCACGGCGCTGGGGCTCGCCGGGACCGGCCAGGTCTACGCGAGCCAGGCCACCGAGGCGTACGTCGCCCCGGCGGAGACGCCCGGCATGGTCTACACGGCCTCGCAGTACCTCCGCGGGGTCGCCGGTAGCGCCACCTGTGGCCCGGACGGCGCCGCCGTGTGCAACATCGCGGTCGCGAGCGACAGTGGCCCTGTGGTGACCCATCCGGTCATCGGCGACGCCGACCTGGCGAAGGTGCGGGCCGACGTCGGTGCGCAGGGCGGCGCGGGCACCGCGGACCGGATCGACTACGCCCTGCAGCGGGGATCGGCCTCGCCGCCGGCCGAGCCCATCAGGACCACCGAGATGAGCCTGCCGGGCACGCTCACGTCCTACTTCCACGGCACCGGCCCGGTCGGCTGGTCCTCGGTTCTCTACAAGACCACTCCCAAGCTGGCCCAGCTCCAGAACCAGACGTGGCGGCAGTACGCCGAGGGCCAGGAGTACACGGAGTCGTGGATGTCGGGCGTGCTCGGGCCGGTGGTCGGCGCGACCACGCTCACCCGCCAGGGCAATGTCATCACGGCCGTCCTGCCGCTGCTGTCCGACCCGGCCCCCGGTCACTACGCGTACGGGACGTGGGGCGGCGCCACGGGCAGGACCGAGCTCTACCGGGACGGCAAGATCTTCGCGGGCGGGCTCACCCCGAACGGCGCCGGCTTCCAGGTGCCGTCCGACCGCGCTCACTACCGGCTGGTCATGTCCGCGACCCGTCAGGCGGACGTCTCCACGAAGGTCCAGGCCGCATGGGAGTTCGACTCGAAGGCCACCCGTGACACCACCGCGCTGCCCCTGCTCGCCGTACGGTTCTCGCCGCAACTCGACGGGGCCGCCTCGGCGCCTTCGGGCGGCGTGTTCCAGATCCCGTTCCAGGTCGACCGGACCGCCACGGCGGGCCGGGTCCGCGAGGTCGGGGTCGAGGCGTCGTTCGACGACGGCGCGACCTGGACGAGGGCCGAGGTCCGGCGGGACGGCGACGGCGGCACCGTGACGATCACCCATCCGGACCTCGCCGGGTCGTCCGGCTACGTGTCGTTGCGGGCGAGCGCCGGGGACGTGCACGGCAACACCGTGACCCAGGACATCCTGCGCGCCTATCGGCTGCGCTAGGAAGTCGCGGGCCGGGGGTGTTTCCCGCCTTGGCGGGGAACACCCCCGGGACGCGGACCGCAGTCCGATTAAGCAAGGGGCTCGGCCGGGCGGACCTGGCAGGCGGGCATGGCACTGAGCAGGCCGGCGAGCTGGCGGGCGTTGGTCTGGGCGTAGTCGCGGTAGCAGTTGTTCATGAGAACGTGCGTCTCCGAGGTGTCCGCGCCGAGTTCGCACAGTTTGGGCGCCCACTCCTGCAGCTCCTCGGGCGAGTAGCGGTAGCCGAAGCGCTCGTGGATGTCGCGGCTGGTCCACTTGTCGCTATGCCCGTGGAACCGGACGATCTCCAGGTCGGAAGTGGCCGCGACGACCGGCGGCACCGAGTCGGGATAGCCCTGCGGCATGTCGACGCACACGTACGGCAGGCCGTACGAGCGGAGGAAGTCGAGGGTCTCCGCCCGGTTCTCCTCGCTCATCCAGGTGTGGTTGCGGAACTCCACGGAGATCCGCAGGGGGTCGCAGCGCCGCTCGCACTCCAGGATGTAGTGCTTGTTGCCCCGGCTGATCGGGAACCACCGGGGGAACTGGAAGAGCACCGCGCCCAGCTTGCCGGCCTCCCAGAGCGGCAGCAGCGCGGAGACGAAGCGTTCCCAGACCTGATCCACGATCGCGGGGTCCAGGTCCTGAACGTACAGGTTCTTCGTGTCCGGCGGGTTCTTCGTGTCCGGCCCGGTCTCTCCCCGCAGGTCCTTGGGCAGCGCGGCCGGGCGGGTGGGGTGGCGCGTCAGCAGCGAGAACGCCTTGACGTCGAAGGTGAAACGCGGCGGGGTCCGGTCGGCCCACAGCCGGACCGTGTCCTCGGCGGGCGGCGCGTAGTAGGTGGAGTCGACCTCCACGAGCGGGAACCGGCCCGCGTAGTAGCGCAGGCGCTCCTCGGCCGTCGTGACGTGCGGCGGATACCACCCGGAGGCCAGGAGCGTCTTGTCGGTCCACGACGCCGTTCCGACCAGGATCTCCCCCATACCTCACCATAGGACGCCGCCCGGCCCACGGCCCCGGACGGCCTCCAGCGAGCGGGGGGCTCGCCCATGCCGTACGGCGCGGGCGAGCCCTGGGCGCGTCAGAGGGCGCGTCAGGAGGGCGCGTCAGACCGTGGGGCAGGGTTGCCCGGGGAGGGTCAGCGCGGCCCTGGCGTGGCTGATGACGATGTCGGTGCCGGCCGTCGTGTGGACGTGGACGGCGTTGACCACGACTCCGCGGCCGCCCGCGATCGGAACCCGCTCATTGATCGTAATCTTGCCGACGAGCGGGATGTTGATCACGAGGTTGGCGCCGGGGTCGGTGATGGTGACGCCGTTGACCCTCAGGTTGGCGAGCCTCACCTCGCCGCCGGTGCTCACCATGCCCGTGTCGTCGTCCTGGGCCCTCGCCACGGCGGTCACCGTGTCGGCCGTGACCAGGCCGCCGAGCAGGTTCACCCGGGCTGTCTCGGCGGACGCTCTCGCCATGCGCAGCCCGTCCGGGTCGACCGTCCCGGCCGCGCTGGTGGTGATGACCCCCACGGAGCCGAGGGTGGACAGCGTGGCGCTGAGCAGCGTCTTGCCGTCCTTCCCCGCGGTCTGCGTGCAGGTGAGGTCCGAGGGCGCCAGCGGAGCGACGGACACCAGCGGCGCGGTGACCCGGCCGCCGTGCGCGTGAGCGTCGAACACCAGCACGGGGGCGACGAACCGCACGTCCGCGCAGGAGGGCGGATTCACCCCGGCGTAGCTGGTGAGGTCGTCCGGGCAGGTGGTGTAGGTGCCCGCGTGCTTCGACGTGACCGGGACGGTGGCGGTGCAGAACTCCCTGCCCGCGGGCAGGGTCCCGGTCATGGTGATCCGGCCGCCGCCGGCCGGCGCGGTGACCGTCGCGCCCGCGCAGTCGGTCGTCGCCGCGGTGCCTCCGACGGTCAGCCCGGCCGGCAGGTTCTCGGTGAACGACCAGCCGCTCTTGACCGCCAGCTCGCTGGTGTTGGTGATGGTGAACTTCATGGCCGCTTCCGTGCCGACCTCGGCCGGAGTGGAGCCGAACCCGATGCCCAGTTGCGGGGTGACGTCCAGGACGCGCACGTTGTCGAAGGCGGCGTCGTTGCCGTAGCCGCTGCCCTGGAAGTTCACCAGCCGCAGCCCCACCGTGGAGCCGTCGAACAGCACTGGGCTGTTGCTCGTGAACGTGCCGACCCGGATCCCGTCCAGGGTGGTGGTCGCCTGGGCACAGGGCTCGATCGGCGTGGTGAAGGTGGGCACCGCCCTCGCCCCGTCGAGCAGGTAGAAGCCCAGCTTGGCGTGGTTGCCGTGGCAGTTCGTCTCCGCGACGTCGACCGAGAAGGCCAGGAACCGGTCGCGCGCCCCGATGGCGATCGGCGTGCTCGTCTCCAGCTGGGTCTTGTTCGGTCCGGGGTCGCTGTTGGTGTACGCGGTGACGGCGTGGTTGGCCGCCGGGTCGGCACCGGCCCACCGGCCCAGCGTGCCGGCCAGTTGCATGACCGATGTCCACCAGCCTCCGCATCCGGCGGCCGGCGGCGGGGTCGCCGGGTTCCGCTGGGAGGCGATCCAGCCGTTGCAGGAGGCCAGCCAGGCCGGATCGGCGGTGTAGGTCTCCTTGGCCGGCGCCGCCCCCGTGTAGGCGGTGACCAGGATGGGCGTCGCGCCCTGCCCGTTCTCGAAGTCCTCGGAGAAGACCGTCACCGGGGCCTTGGGCGTGCCCAGATGACCGGCGATCGAGCCGGGCGAGCCGGGCGCCGCCAGCGCGCCGCCCTGCGTGGCCGCCACCAGCGACACCGACGCGGCGAGCGCGGCCAGACCGGCCAGCGCCCGCCGCCCCAGGCCCCTGCCGGGCCCGCGCACATGTGAACCGTTCACGAGCGAATTCCTCCAGAGAATACAGCGCGCGCTACTCGGGGAAACGCCCGCATAACGAGGATGACGTGAGTAGCGCGGCGAAATATCGACTCCTTGCAACAGACAAAATGGCGGGCACTTCGTGAACTGTCAACGACGACCCGCCCGGCGGTTCCGCGCACCGTAATGAGGAATGCACCATCGAGGACGCATTCACCCCAATCAGCTGTACGGCATAGCGGTATTTCCTGGATAAACCGGCGACATGAATTTCGGGGGGACGTCTGCCGCTCCGCGCTGCTCGGGAACGTCGCGTCGGGGCCCGGCTTCGGGGTCCAGCTTGGGGCCCAGCTTTGGGGTCTGGCACACCCTGCCGTTACACGGCTGCCGATAGCCTGTCTCGTTGGACGCGGCTTTCCGCCGAACCCGGCAAGTGATGTGATGGACGCTCGGATATCGCCTGCCCGAATGAGAATCGGCCCGCCGGTGCGCACGGATCCACGCCGGGCCGGGGTTCGGCGGCCGTTCTCCCGGACAAGACGCAAGAGACCCGACATAACCGGAATAGTCCTCATCACGACTGTTTCGGCGGCCTTGTATGCCTATTACTCGTTGATGTCATTGGCCCGATTCCGGGCCGGGGCGTACGATCTCGTGATCTTCGATCAGGCGGTCAGGTCGTATTCGCGGTTCGGCCCGCCCGTCTCGATGATCAAGGGTGTGCACAACGGGTTCGGGCCCGGGTTCTCCGTGCTGGGCGACCACTGGTCGCCGATCCTGGCCACGCTGGCGCCCCTCTACTGGATCCACGACGGCCCCGAGACGCTGCTCGTCGCGCAGGCGATCCTGCTGGCGCTGCCCGTCCCGTTCCTCTGGGCGTACGTCTCGCGGACCTTGAGCGGGGCTCTGACGGCGTCCGGCGCGCGCCGTGCCGCCTACTGCGTCAGCGTCGCGTACGCGGTCTCCTGGCCGATCGCCGAGACCGTCGCCTTCGACTTCCACGAGGCGGCGTTCGTGCCGCCGCTGACCGCGATCCTGCTGGAGCGCCATCAGGCCGGTCGCCCTGGGCACGTCGCCCTCGCGGCGGCGCTGCTCCTCCTCGTCAAGGAGGACATGGGCCTGTTGGTCGCCGGACTGGGCCTCTTCATGATCACACGGAAGGACGGCAGGCGGCTGGGGGCGGCCTTCGTCGCCGCGGGCGTCGTGACGGCGTACGCGACGAGCCAAATCTTGATCCCGCACTTCGGCGGCCGGGCGGACTACTACTGGGCCTACTCCGCCCTCGGCGGCGACTTCCCGAGCGCGGCCCTGCATGCCGTGACGCGTCCCGGCGACGCCCTGGGACTGCTCGTCAACCCTCCGATGAAGGCGCGGACGGTCGCGCTGCTGTTCCTGCCCGTGCTGTTCACCGCCGTGTTCTCGCCGGTCACGCTGGCCGCGATCCCGTTGCTCGCGGAGCGGATGCTGGCGAGTTCGTTCCCGAACTGGTGGGTTCCGCACTACCACTACGGCGCCTTCGTCGTGGTCGTCGTCTTCGCCGGCGGGGTGGACGGCGCCCGGAGGCTCGCCGGGCACCTCGACGCTCTCCGGGGGAGACGGGCGAACGCCGTCCGAGGGAGACGGGCGAACGCCGTCCAGTGGTGGGCGGTGCTGACCCTCGCAGTGGGGCTGGCGAGCGTCCCGTTCTTCGGGTTCGGCGGGCTCCTCACCCCCGGCTTCCACGCCTCCACCGAGCGGACGCGGGCTGCGGCGCACGCCGTGGCGGTCGTGCCCGACGGCGCACGGTGCGAGGCGGCCGGCAATCTCGCGCCCGCCCTGTCCGGCCGCACCGAGACGCTCCTGTGGGACCGCACCCCCCGCTGGGCGCCATGGGTCGTGGCGGACGTGCGGCGGCAGACCTTCCCGTTCGTCTCCGTGAAGGAGCAGTCGTCCCGAGTCCGCTTCCTGCTGCGACACGGCTATCGGCTCGTCTTCCAGGAGGACGGCTATCGGGTCCTGCGCCGGAGCTGACTTACCTCTCCCAATATCTTGTCAGCCGATATATTATGGCCGCATGAGCCCTCGGACCATGACGGAGCCCGCGTTCTTCGTCCTCACCGCGCTGGTCGACGAGCCCCGGCATGGCTACGGGATCGCGCGGGAGGTCGAGAAGCTGTCGGACGGGCGGGTGCAACTCAAGATCGGCACGTTGTACGGCGTGCTCGACCGGCTGGCCGCCGACGAACTGGTCGCGCCGGACCGGGAGGAGGTCCAGCAGGGACGGCTGCGCCGCTACTACCGGCTGACCGATTCGGGGGCGCGCGCGCTGGAGGCGGAAGCCGTACGGCTGGCCGCCAACGCCAGAAGCGCCAGCGAACGTTTGCAGGCCCGGCACGCGGGAGGCGCGGCATGACGGGGATGGACGATACGACGGGGACGACTGGCATGACGGGCATGTCCCTTCTGGAGGAGCGCTACCGGCGCGTGCTCCGGCTGCTGCCCGCGTCCTACCGGACCGCGCGGGAGGACGAGATGGTCTCGGCCTTCCTGGAGGGCTCGGAGGGGGTCGTGGACGACGACAACCCCCGGCCCCGCTGGTCGGAGGTCGCGAGCGTCGCGGCGCTGTCGGTCCGGGTCCGTCTCGGCGGCATCGGCGCGGCGCCGAGGTTCTTCGCGTGGGGCGAGACCGTCCGGCTGGTGGCCCTGCTCGGGCTCGCGTTCCAGGCCGCGCTGGGATACGTGACATTCGGGAACGGGCTGCAGGGCTATGGCCTCGTCGGCCCTGCGCACCCGGACTACGCGGCTCCCTTCGGCGACCCGGGATCCGCGGACCGGTTGTGGCATGTCATTCGGCTGGCGGCGGACCTGCTCGGGCCCGCGGCGTTCGTGGCGCTGGTCCTCGGCCGCGTCCAGATCGCGAAGGCGGCGGCGCTGCTCGGCCTCGCGGCGGCGGTCTACGACGTGGCATCGGCCCACGCGCCGGGGGACGTGATGCTCCGGTCCATGGCGCCCGTCGTCCTGATGCTCCTCGTGCCCGTGCTGGCCCTGCTCGCCGGATTCCACCGGGACGCGCCAGTGGTGCGCCGCCCGCTCTGGGTGGCCGCGCTTCCCATCGTCGCGGGCTGCCTGCTGTACGGCGTGCTGACCGTGCTGGGCTCCATGTCACTGGCTCCGCTCATCGACGTGCGGGTATGGCCGTGGATCTGGCCATGGATGGCCCCCTCCGGGCTGGCCTGCCTGGCGATCCTGCTCGCGAGCGTGGCATGGGCCGTACGGAGCGGGCGGGCTCGGCGGAGTGGCCGAACCGGGCAGACCGGGCGCAGGCCGTCGGTGCCGCTCGCGCTGGCGATCCTGATCGTGCCCGTCCTGCTCGCCATGGCCGCGAGCCTGAATCTCACGGCCGTCGACCCGTTCAGCCGGACGATGACGGTCATGACCGTCGCCCAGCTCACCGCCCTCGTGGTCTGCGGGATCGCACTCATCGTCGCCGGGGTCAGGGCGCTGCCTCCGTCCGACGCGCCGGCGGCGGGCGGGATCGCCATGCCGGATCCCGCTGCATAGCCCGGGCAGCCACCGGCGGGTCCGGACACGAAGACGCCCTGCGGACGACTGCCGTGCGGCATTCAGAGGGAGGTGATGCCGGTGCCTGTGGCGATGAGAAGGACGACGTCGACGGCGGCGCAGACGATCGCCGCCGCGAACGGGGCCTTGGGCGACCGTCCCGCGAGCAGCAGGCCGGCCGCGCCGGACAGGGCCACGGCGGCCAGCCCCACCCAGCCCAGCGCGGACGGGGCGCCCGGCGGCGCCAAGACGAGCAGCGCGGAGGCGACCATCGGCGGCACCGGGATCAGGGCCCGCACACGGCCGGGACCGAGGCGCTGCGGCCAGCCGCGGACACCGGTGGCGACGTCCGCGGTGATGTCGGGCAGCACGTTGGCGAGGTGTGCTCCGCAGCTGAGAAGCGCCGCGGCGGCGACGGCCCACCACGCCGGCCACTGGCGCCCCGGCAGACCGGCGGCCACGAACACCGGCACCGCGCCGAATCCCGTCGCGTAGGGAAGCCAGGAGAACACGGTGGCCTTGAGCCCCAGGTTGTACGCCCAGGCCGCCGCGACGGCGATGAGGTGGACGGCGCCGGCGGCCAGGCCACAGGCAAGCGAGAGCGGCACGCACAGGACCAGCGCGATGATCGCGGCGGCGAAGACCGTCCGCGCGCTCACCAGGCCGGCGACGATGGGCTTGGCCGTGCGGCCCACGGCGGCGTCCCGTCCGGCGTCGACCGCGTCGTTGCACCAGCCCACCGAGAGCTGGCCGGTCAGCACGGCGACGGCCACGAGCGCGCAGCCCGGCGCGTCGCGGCCGCTCGCCACGGCGAGCGCGGTGACCAGAGCGGTGACCGCCACGGTCGGCCCCGGATGGCAGGCCCGCCCGAGCCCGGCCACCACCGCGGGCCGGAACCCCCGCCCAATGAAAGCCTGGGCGCGCCGATCGGCGGTCTCGCCTGAAGCCCCGCTCTCGGTCACGCCCCGAGCGTAACCTCTCGCCCTCATCGTGACGATCATCCCGAGCCGGCGAGGCATGGCGATGGCCAAGACGGGCAAAAGGAAGGTGTCGCTGCTGTCGCCGGCACGGGGGATGAGATGACGCGAATCGCCGCTGTCCACGGTGTCCTCCCTCCGAACCGCTACTCCCAGGCTGAGATCACCGACGTGGTGGCCAAGGTGTGCCTTCCCGCGGGCACCGACCGGAGGCTGCTCGACCGGCTGCACGCGAGCGCCCAGGTGGGCCACCGCAACCTCGTGCTGCCGCTCGACCAGTACGGCAAGCTCGACGGCTTCCGGATGGCCAACGACCTGTTCATCGACGCGGCCGTGGAGCTGGGAGTCGAGGCGATCGGCGGGGCCCTGGACGCGGCCGGGCTGGCGCCCGCCGACATCGACATGATCATGTGTACGTCCGTCACCGGCATCGCGGCGCCCTCCATTGACGCCCGGCTGGCCGGCCGTCTCGGGCTGCGCCCGGACGTCAAGCGCCTGCCGGTCTTCGGCCTCGGTTGCGTGGCGGGGGCGGCGGGGATCGCCCGCCTGCACGACTACCTGCGCGGCTGGCCCGATCACGTGGCCGTGCTGCTCTCCGTCGAGCTCTGCTCGCTGACCCTCCAGCGCGCCGACGGCTCCGTGGCGAACCTGGTGGCGAGCGCGCTCTTCGGGGACGGCGCCGCCGCCGTGGTCGCCTGCGGCCCCGAAGCCCGCCCGGCATCCGGACGCCCAGCATCGGGACACCCCGAACTCCAACGCCCGGGGCCGCCTCAGCGCTCCCCCGGACCGACGGTGGTGGCGACCCGCAGCCACCTCTATCCCGGCTCCGAACGGGTGATGGGCTGGGACGTCGGCGACACCGGGTTCACGGTGGTGCTGGACGCCAGCGTCCCCGACGTGGTCCGCACCTACCTCGCCGACGACGTCAACGGCTTCCTCGCGGACCACGGCCTCACGACGGACGACGTGACGGCCTGGGTGTGCCACCCCGGCGGCCCGAAGGTCCTCGAGGCGGTCGCCGAGACCCTGGGGCTCCCTCCGGGCGCTCTCGACCTGACGTGGCGTTCCCTGGCCGAGATCGGCAACCTGTCCTCCGCCTCCGTCCTGCATGTCCTCCGGGATACCCTCGCCCTGCGGCCTCCGCCGCCCGGCACACCGGCACTGCTCATCGCCATGGGTCCCGGATTCTGTTCCGAGCTCGTCCTGCTGCGCTGGTAGCCGACCCGGAGGTTCCCGGAAATGTCGCCCTGGTACGCACTGCTCGTGTCGCTCGTCGGCGCGGAACGCCTCGCCGAGCTGGTGGTCGCCCGCCGCAACGCGCGGTGGAGCCTCGCCCGCGGCGGGGTGGTCGCCGGGCGCGGCCACTACCCGTGGATGGTCGCCCTGCACACCGGTCTGCTCGCGGGGTGCCTGCTGGAGGTGTGGCTGGCGGACCGGCCGTTCGTCCCGGCGCTCGGCTGGCCGATGCTCGGCCTGGTCGTGGCCGCGCAGGGGCTGCGCTGGTGGTGCGTCTCGGCGCTCGGACACCAGTGGAACACCGAGGTCATCGTGGTGCCAGGACTGCCGCTCGTGAACCGCGGGCCGTACCGGTTCCGGTGGCTGCGCCACCCCAACTACGTGGCGGTGGCGGTGGAGGGTGCCGCGCTGCCGCTGGTCCACAGCGCGTGGCTCACCGCGGCCGCCTTCACCGTGCTCAACGCGGCGCTGATGGTAGTGCGGATCCGCTGCGAGAACGCCGCCCTGGCCACGCTGGCGCCACGCGAGCCCGCCGTGCGGAGCTCGGGCGGGACGGCCCCGTGATCGACGTGCTCGTCGCCGGCGGAGGTCCGGCCGGTTTGGCGACCGCGATTCACGCGGCGCTCGCCGGGATGGAGGCCGTCGTGGTCGAGCCCCGGACCGGGCCCGTGGACAAGGCGTGCGGGGAGGGGCTGATGCCGACGGGCGCCGCGGCCCTCCGGTCGATTGGCGTCGTCATGGAGGGCAGGCCGTTCCGCGGCATCCGCTACCTCGACGGGCGCCATCGGGTCCAGGCGGCCTTCCGGGACGGCCCAGGGCTCGGTGTGCGGCGGACCTCGCTTCACGCGGCGCTCAGCAGGCGCGCCGAGGAGCTGGGCGTCCGGATCGTCCCCGGCCACGTCGGCAGCGTGCGCCAGGACGCGGACGCCGTCCATGCCACAGTCCATGGCACCGGCCACGCCGCCGTTCACGCCGCCGTTCACGCCGCCGCTGACGCCGCCGTCCGCGAGGCCGGGAACGGGCGCGGCTCAACCGAGGTCCGCGCGCGGTGGCTGGTCGCGGCGGACGGGTTGCACTCGCCGCTGCGCGCCCTGCTCGGGCTGGAGCTCCCCGCGTCCCGCCCCCGGCGGTACGGCCTGCGCCGGCACTACCGGATGGCCCCGTGGACCGACTTCGTGGAGGTGCACTGGGCGCCGGGCGGCGAGGCGTACGTGACGCCTGTGGGCGACGACCTCATCGGCGTCGCCGTGCTGAGCTCGCAGCGGCGGAGCTACCCGGAGCACCTCGCGGAGTTCCCGGACCTGTTGTCCCTGCTGGAGGGCCCGCCCGCGACGCGGGTGCGCGGAGCCGGGCCGCTGCGCCAGCGCGTGCGGTCGCGGGTGGCGGGGCGGGTGCTGCTGGTCGGTGACGCCGCCGGATACGTGGACGCGCTCACGGGCGAGGGACTGTCGCTGGCGCTGCTGTCCGCGGAGGCCCTCGTGGGCTGCCTCCGGGCCGGCCGTCCCGCGGCGTACGAGGACGCCTGGCGGCGGCTGTCGCTGCGCCACCGGCTGCTGACCGCCGCCCTGCTGGAGGCCCGTCATCACCCCCGGTCCGCGCGGATGATCGTCCCGGCGGCCCAGCGCCTGCCCGCCCTGTTCCGGGCGGCGGTCCGCGCGCTCGCGTGAGGCGGCGACCGGCCCGCGCGCCAATTGTCTATGGCCGGAATTCCCCATTCTCGGGCAGCCGAATTCCATGATGCGAACAGATCGCCGGTGATGGCGGGAAGGCCGAAATAGAATAGAATTCCATCGACGTCAAGTCACCATATTTCTTGACTTGTATGCAAGGATCTAGCCTGTGCACCTCAAGGAGAGACCGATCTTCCTGCGAGCATGACTGGAGGATCCTCCCTTGCCCAGGCCTGTCATGCTCGCGCTCGTTTTGTCACTGGGGTGCATCCTGTGCGCCTCCCTTGCCGTCCTCGCCGTAGTCCTGCGCCGGCTGCGGCGGGCACGGGCCACGCAGGCCGAGGCCGTACGGCAGGCGGCGGCCGAGGCGCGGGAGCAGTTCGGCCGGGACGTGCACGACCTGGTCAGCAGCCGATTATGGCTGGCGTCCCTCACCGCCGAGCTCGCCTATCGCCTCGCCGACCAGAACGCCCCCGTACGGCCGGCTCTGGCCGACGTGATCGAGTCGATCCAGCAGGCGGCCACCGACATCCGCAACCTGACCCGGTCCTACCAGGAGATCTCCCTCTGGTCGGAGATCGCCAACGCGCGGGCGGTGCTCGGGGCGTACGGCATCGACTGCAAGGTGGAGCTGGCCGACGTGGAGCTGGCGCCCCAGGTGGGCGCGGTGCTGGCCGTGACGGTCCGCGAGGCCGTGACGAACGTGCTGCGCCACAGCAGCGCGCGGCTGTGCGTCATCGAGATGACCCTCGAGGGCGGGTCCGTGACCCTCACCGTGGCCAACGACGGAGTCGAGCCCGTGGCCTCGCGGCAGGGGGCCGGCAGCGGCATCGACAACCTCCGCAGCCGCGCCGCCGCGCTGGACGGCGTGGTGGGAACGATCCGGGACCTCGACGGCTGGTTCCGGCTCGTGGCGGAAATCCCCAACCGCACCCGGCGTTAGAGGCCCCGTGGTCTCCGTTCCCAGGGTGTGCCATTCACATAACTCCCGAGTTAACATGTAGGTAATCGGCGACGGAAATGCCGGCCCCTGACGGGTACTGCGGGAAATCCCACATGCTTCGGACGTGCCGCATTCTCCCACTTTGACCTGCGAATTAACAGGTGATCACGGCAACGCCGCCACGGTACGGCTGTGGAGTCCATCACGGGGCACCCATTACCGCGTCACGGTCAATGACATGAAATTCACATAGCAATCTGTTGACACTCGTAACTTGGCCCGTCCCGCTATTTCCGGAATTCTTTGATGTGACCGGCCTAAGGGGACATCCTGTGATTAGTAAGTACGAGATTTACTGCCTCGCGGATCCCTTCTTCTACGACACCCTCGACCAGAAGCGTGCGGATCACCCCGACTTTCCCATCGCCGAGCGGCCCGTCCCCGACGGGTGGGCGCACCAGGCGACGGACACGTGGATGCACTACGCGCCGGCCGGCGGCGCCCTGCCCCCGCAGGGCTGGAAGATTCACATCTCCTCGTGCATGGACCAGGCGGAGCGGGTGCTGGCGGCGGCGTGGGACTACTGCGTCTCCCGCGGGCTGGCGTTCAAGTTCCTCCGCGGCCGGCGCGTCATGATGATGCAGAACTCCAAGTACGCTTTCCGCGGGTCGAGCGGCAAGCTCGTCACGATCTACCCCGTCGACGAGGTCCAGCTGGAGCTCGTGCTCAAGGAGCTCGCCGAGACCCTCGACGGCGTCGCCGGGCCGTACATTCTGAGCGACCTGCGCTACGGCGAAGGCCCGCTGTTCGTCCGGTACGGCGGGTTCGCCGAGCGCTACTGCGTGACCGGGAACGGCGAGCGCGTGCTCGCCATCGAAGACGCGGACGGCACTCTCGTGCCCGACGTGCGTGGTCCCGGCTTCGCCCTCCCGCCCTGGGTCGGCCTGCCGGAGTTCCTCGAACCGCACCTGGCGGCGAGGAACGCGGTCACCCTGGAGGGCCTGCCGTACCAGGTGGACAGCGTGCTGCACTTCTCCAACGGCGGCGGGGTCTACCTCGGGCGCGACACGCGAACGGGTGAGCAGGTGGTGCTCAAGGAGGCGCGGCCGCACGCCGGGCTCGACGCGGCCGGACGCGACGCGGTGACCCGCCTGCGGCACGAGGCGGACATCATGGAACGGCTCGCCGGCCTGGACGCCGTGCCCGCGCTCCGCGACTACTTCACGCTCGGGGAGCACCACTTCCTGGTGCAGGAGTACGTCGACGGGACCACGCTGAGCCAGCTCATCGCCCAGAGGCACCCCCTCACCCGGGCGGACCTGACCGAAGAGATCGTCGCCGGCTACACGGAGTGGGCGACCGGCATGCTCGGCCGGGTGAGGCGGGCGGTCTCGGCCCTGCACGAGCGGGGCGTGGTCTTCGGTGACCTGCACCCCTTCAACATCCTGGTCGACGGCGACCGCGTGGTGATCATCGACTTCGAGGTCTCCTCGCTCGCGGAGGACCGGGTGCGGGCGATGCTGGCGCACCCCGGCTTCGTGCCCCCGGCCGACCGGCTGGGCGTCGAGGCCGACGAGTACGCGCTGGCCTGCCTCCACCTCGGCATGTTCGCCCCGATGGCCACGATGATGCTGCCGCTTCACCGGGCCAAGGCCGTCCAGCTCGCCAGCCTCATCGAGGACACCTTCCCCGTGCCGCCGGGCCTGCTGGGCGGCGCCGTACGGACCATCCTCGGGAAGGAACCCCCGCCGCCCAGTCGGCAAGGGGCGCAGAGCAGGCTGGCGGACGGCTGGCCGGCCATCCGGGACGCCGTCGCGAAGGCCATCCTGGCGAGCGCGACACCCGAGCGGGACGACCGGCTCTTCCCCGGGGACATCGTCCAGTTCGAGCCCGGAGGGGGCGTCAGCCTCGCCAACGGCGCGGCCGGCGTGCTGTACGCGCTGGCGGCCACGGGAGCCGGGCGGTTCCCCGAGCACGAGGAGTGGCTGCTCAAGCGGGCGAAGGATCGCGGCGCCGGCATCGGGTTCTACAGCGGGCTGCACGGCGTGGCCTACGCCCTGGAGGCCCTGGGCCGCAGGCAGGACGCGCTCGACGTCGCCGGGATGTGCGGCCGGGAGTCGTGGGAGACGCTCGACCTGAGCCTCTACCGGGGCCTCGCCGGGATCGCGCTGAACCTGTTCCACCTTCACGACGCCACAGGTGAGCCGTCCTTCCTGGAGCTGGCCGGCCGGATGGTGACCGCCACGGCGGACCGGCTCGGCGGACCGGACGACGTCCCCGAGATCAGCGGCGGGGTCCACCCCCACGCGGGGCTGATGTACGGCTCCTCGGGCCCGGCGCTCCTGTTCCTGCGCGCCTACGAGCGCACCGGCGACGAACGGCTGCTCGACCTGGCGGAGACGGCGCTGCGGCAGGACCTGCGCCGCTGCGTCACCCGCGAGGACGGCCAGTTCCAGGTGCAGCAGGGCTGGCGGACCAACCCCTACCTCGACGAGGGGTCGGCGGGCATCGGGCTGGTGCTGGAGCGCTACCTCTCCCACCGGGAGGACGAGGCGCTCGCCGCGGCCCTGGCCGCCATCCGGCCGGTCAGCCGACTGGCCTACTACATCCAGCCGGGGCTGTTCGCCGGCCGCGCCGGGATGATCGCCTGCCTCGGAACCGGAACCGGAACCGGAACCGGGACGCGGCCCGACCACCGGGCGGCGGCCGAGCAGATCGCCCTGCTGGCCTGGCACGAGCTTCCGTACCCCCTTCCCGGTCGAGAGGACGGGCTGGCCTTCCCCGGGGCCCAGCTCCTCCGCCTTTCCATGGACTTCGCCACAGGGAGCGCCGGAGTGCTGTTCGCGCTCGGCACCGTGCTGCACGACGAGCCGGTCCGCCTCCCGTTCTTCGAGCCCCCCGGACGGCCCCAGGCGCAGGGGCCCCTGCGTACCGCCGCCGGGTGCCATGTCCCCCCGAACGATGGAAGGAGGTGTTCGTAATGGCACTCCTCGACCTTCAGACCCTCGAGGCCCCCGGTGGGGGTCACGGTGGCGGTGGCGGCAGCAACCTGAGCCTGCTGGGCTGCACCCCGCACGAGAACAGCAGCCTGAGCATTCTCTGCGGTAACTAGAGATATACGTGACCTGGGCGGCCCTCGTGGCCGCCCAGGTTCCCGTTTTCGTGGGTCGTTTCGCGTGGTCGTTTCGCGTGGTCGTTTCATGTGGTCGTTTCATGGGTGGCCGTTCCGTCCGGCCGCTCGTCAGGAGAGGAGACCGATGTCGCCGGCTTCGCTGTCCCGCGATCTCCCATCCGCTTCCCGGACCGCCGACACCCTGATCATCAAGGCCGTACGGCGCGGCGGCCCCTGGCTCGCGCTACTGGCGGCGACCGCGCTCCTCGGCGCCGTCGCCGAGCTGCTGCTCCCCCTGGCCCTGGGCCGGACCATCGACGCCCTCGTGTCAGGCGAGCCCGGCCGGGAGGCGCGGCTCCTGACGACCAGCTTGCTCGTGACCTTCGTCGTGGCCTGCGACGCGCTCGGAGTCCTCGCCTCGGGGGCCAGTGGCGCGCGGGCCGCCTTGTGGCTGCGCCGCCGCGTCGTCACCCACGTCCTGGCCGTCGGCATGGCGATGACCCGCCGGTTCACCCCCGGCGAGCTGGTGACCCGCGCGGGCGTGAACGTCGAGGAGGCCGGGCGCACGCCCGAGGCCGTCGTCACCGCCGCCGCGCTGCTCATCCCCTCGGCGGGCAGCGTCGTGGCCCTCGCCCTCATCGACCCCTGGCTCGCGGTCACGCTGGTCGCCGGGCTCGGCTTGATCGTGGCCGTGCTCCGGGCGTTCATGCGCGGGACGACCGCCGCCTCGGGCGGATACCAGCAGGCCCAGGGGGAGATCGCGGCCCGGCTCGTCGGCGCGCTGGCCGGGACGCGGACCATCACCGCGGCCCGGACCGAGGACCAGGAGGCCCGCCGCGTCCTCGCGCCGCTCCCCCGTCTCCGGGCTCACGGGCTGGCGCTGTGGCGGCTGCACGCGCGGGCCGGGGTCCAGGCCGCCGTGGTGATCCCTCTGCTGGAGACGGCGGTGCTCGCCGTCGGTGGCCTCAGACTGGCGGACGGCCACCTGACCGTCGGCGAGCTGTTCGCCGCCGCCCGTTACGTGGTGCTGGGGGCCGGCCTCGGCTCGGCGATCGGCTACGCGGGCCGGCTCGCCCGCGCCCGCTCGGCCGCCCAGCGCCTCACCCAGGTCCTCGCCGAGCCGCCCATGCCGTACGGCTCCAGTGCGCTCCCGCCGGGCCCAGGCACGCTGGAGTTCCGCGGGGTCACCGTACGGCTGGACGGCCGGGCGGTGCTCAGCGACGTCTATCTCCTGGTGCCGGGCGGATCCTGCGTGGCGGTCGTCGGCCGCTCTGGCTCGGGGAAGTCGTCGCTCGCCGCCGTGGCGGGCAGGCTGCTCGACCCCGAGCGCGGGTCGGTGCTGCTCGACGGCGTCCCGCTGTCCGAGATCGGGCGGGAGCGGCTCCGCCGGGCCGTCGGCTACGCCTTCGAACGCCCGGTCCTGTTCGGCGAGACGCTCGGCGAGGCCATCGGAGGCGGCCGGAAACCCCGCGAAAAGGGTGAAGAGGCCGAGGTCCGGGCCGCGTCGGAGGCCGCCTGCGCCGACGCCTTCATCCGGCGGCTGCCGATGGGCTACGCGACCCCGGTCGCCGAGACGCCGATGTCCGGCGGGGAGATCCAGCGCGTCGGCCTCTCCCGTGCGTTCGCCCAGGCGGAGCGGCTGCTCATCCTCGACGACGCCATGTCGAGCCTCGACACGGTGACCGAGCGCCAGGTCGGCCGCGCACTCACCGGACGGCTGGCCGACCGCACCCGCCTCGTCGTCGCGCACCGGGTCGCCACGGCCGCCGCGGCCGATCTCGTCGTCTGGCTGGATAACGGTCGTGTCCGCGCCAGCGGCACCCATGAGGCGTTGTGGGACCACCCGGACTACCGGGCCGCCTTCGAGGCGGCCTCATGAGGCGCTTCCTCCGCCGGGCGTTGCTGCGGGAGCCCTACCGGATCGTCCGGCTCGCCGGGTGGTCGCTCGCGGAGGCCGTGCCCGCGTTCGCCGGAGGGCACGCGGTCGCGCGGGCGATCGACGACGGCTTCGCGGCGGGCCGCCCCGGCGCCGGCCTGGGCTGGCTCGCCGTTCTCGGCGCGGCCTGGCTGGTGGCGGCCGTGGCGGCCCGGCAGATCCTGCTGACCATCGCCGGGATCGTCGAACCGTTCCGGGACGAGCTGCTCACCCACGTGGTCACCGGCGCGCTCCGTGAGGGGAACGGCGGCGACGCCGCCGCGGTGGCCCGGATGAACCACCAGGTCGAGCTGGCGAGAGACTCCTTCGGCGCGGTCATCACCGTGGTCAGGTCGTTCGTGTTCACGATCGTCAGCGTGGCTCTCGGCATGATGACGCTCGCGCCCGCCGTCCTTCCGCTGGTGCTACCGCCGGTCCTGGTGGGGCTCGCCCTGTTCCTGACGTCCCTGCGGGCCCTGGCGCGGCGGCAGCGGGACTTCATCGTGGCCGACGAGCGAACCGCCGCCGCGGTCGCCGCCATGGCCGGCGGGCTGCGCGACATCGCGGCCTGCGGGGCGGAGACCCGCGTCGCCGCCGCCGTGGGGCGGGAGGCCGCCCGGCAGGCGCGGGCCGCTCGGGCGCTGGCCGGGGTCACCGCCACGCGGACCCTGTCGCTCGCCGTGGGCGGGTGGCTCCCGATCGTCCTCCTGCTCGGGGGCACGCCCTGGCTGCTGGATCGCGGCGTGACGGCGGGCGTGATCCTCGGCACGCTCACCTACGTGACGCAGTCCCTGACGCCCGCGCTGGGCGGTCTGGTCCAGGGTCTGGGCGTCAGCGGCGTACGGCTGGCCGTCACGCTGGACCGGATCCTCGGCACGGGAGGGCGGCGAGAGGCCACGCCGGAGCCGCGGCCCGCCGCCGGCGCGCGGCTGGAGCTGCGCGGGGTCACCTTCTCCTACGGCCCCGGGGCCGAGCCGGTGATCGACGGGCTCGACCTGGTCGTCCCCGAAGGTGACCACCTGGCCGTGGTCGGACCGAGCGGCATCGGCAAGTCCACTCTGGCCGCTCTGGTCGCCGGGGTGCTGCGCCCGGCCTCGGGTGCCGTCCTGATCGGCGGCGTTCCGGCCGACGAGGTCGGCCCGGCGGCCCGGGTTGTGATCCCGCAGGAGGCCTACGTCTTCCACGGAAGCCTGGCCGCCAACCTCACCTACCTCGCCCAGGACGCGCCCATGAGGGCTCTGGACGAGGCCGTGGCGGCCTTCGGGCTGGCGGGCCTGGTCCGGCGGCTGGGCGGCTACGAGACGGAGATCGACCCCGCCCAGCTCTCGGCGGGCGAGCGTCAGCTCATCGCGCTGGCCAGGACCTCTCTCGCCCCCGCACGCCTGGTCGTCCTCGACGAGGCGACCTGCCATCTGGACCCGGCGGCCGAGGCGCGGGCCGAGGCGGCCTTCGCCGCGCGCGGGGGCACGCTGGTCGTCATCGCACACCGGATCTCGTCGGCCCTGCGGGCACGCCGCGTCCTGGTGATGGACGGCACCAGGGTGCTGCTGGGAACCCACGACGAGATGGTGGCGGCGTCACCGCTCTACGCCGACCTGGTGGGGCACTGGGCTCACCATGGGGAGCTACCGCCGGGGGCGGTAGCGCAGGACGCCGATCTCGCGCCCGCCCACCGGCCAGAGCCAGCCGGACTCCGAGGCGATCTGAATGGCCTCGACGCGTGAGCGGGCGCCCACCTTGGTGAGGATGCGGGACAGGTAGTTGCGGACCGTTCCGCGGGAGAGGGAGAGCTGGTCGGCGATCTCGCTGACCGTCGCTCCCCCGGCGGCGGTCTCCAGGACGTCGAGCTCCCGGGCGGTCAGGGGGTTGCTGTCGGAGTCGAGGGCGGCGACGGCCAGTTCGGGGTCGATGACCCGCTGGCCGCCGCGAACGCGGCGGATGCAGTCGACGAGATGGCTGGGCAGGGCGTCCTTCACGACGAAGCCGCGCACGTTGGCGTCCAGCGCCCGCCGGAGGGCCATGGGCGTGCCGAGGCCGGTGAGGATCACCGTCTTGCAGTTCGGTAATCGGCGGTGCAACTCGGCCGCCGCGGTCAGCCCGTCGACTCCGGGCATCCCGATGTCGAGGACCGCGACGTCGGGGCGCCGCAGGCAGGCGAGCCGCACGATGTCCTCCCCCTTGGCGGCCTCGGCGACCACCTCGATGTCGTCCTCGCAGGACAGCAGGGCCACCAGTGCCTTCCGGATGAGGTGCATGTCCTCGGCGAGGAGCAAACGGATCACCACAGGTCCCCTTACGCAGGCCTTCGATTGGCTCATCGACGTCACCCGGCCGGTTTCGCTTACCCCACCATGACCGTCTCTCGCCGATGCCGGGACCTCTCTACCCCATCCCTCACCTTTAATCGCGTGACGTGTTAGCTAAATTCGCATAGTCGCGAAACGCCTGGTAGACGGTCGTACGCCCGGTTCCGTCAGCCGAAACCGGGCTATTCGGAGCGATTCGAAGTGATTCGCAGTGATTTATAGTAATTTACGGTCATTTAAGCGGGGGTTTACGGGTTTCTGTCCGAGCTGGTGTCCGGCGCGTAGTGACCGGTCCCGGCGTACTCGGCCCGCCACATGCCGTCACCCGCCGCGCGGACCCGCGCGGAGAACCAGCCGTCCTTCCCCGTCACGGCGGTCGCCACGGTGCGCCATGCCTTCGACCCGCCGGGGCGGAAGCAGATCACCACGGGCTGGCCGGGGAAGGGCCGGTAGTCGACCCGCCCGACCGGATCGACCCGCAGCAGCGTCCCGGTGATCCGGACCCGGTCGTCGGCGCGGACGGCGTTCACTCCCTCCAGCTCGGTCGCCCGCTTGAGGAAGAACGTGGTCCGCGCGGTGACGGTGCCGCCCGCCGCGTCCTTCGCCGTGGCCGTCACGGTCCACGGGCCGCTCGGATACCAGCGTGAGAGGGCCTTTTCCGGCAGGAACCGCCAGGTCTCCCACTCGTTGCCGCGGCTGCCGCCGCCCACGGGCGGGGCCGGCATCCGCACGCCTCGCAGGGGCGGCCGCGAGGTCGACGACGTGCTCGGCGCGACAGCGGGAGAGCCGCCGGGAGAGGAGGCGCCCGCCGCCGGCACGGTCTCAACGGCGGGAGCGGGAGAGCCCTGTGCCGGAGCGGGGGAACCCGGGGTGGGAGCCGGAAGGCCCAGGGAAGGAGAAGCCTGGGCCGGAAGGTCCGGCGCCGGGTCCTCCCCTGCCACAAGGGCAGGAGCGGGGTTGCCGGGTGCGGCCGGCGGCGTCGCGAGGCCCGGCGCGGAGAGTGGCGTGACGATCCCCGGAATGCCGGCCGGGCTC
Source organism: Planotetraspora sp. GP83 (assembly GCF_041262585.1). Classification (NCBI taxonomy): domain Bacteria; kingdom Bacillati; phylum Actinomycetota; class Actinomycetes; order Streptosporangiales; family Streptosporangiaceae; genus Planotetraspora; species Planotetraspora sp. GP83. The sequence continues at coordinate 497,791 of NZ_JBGCBZ010000001.1, forward strand.
TCCTCCGGCTCCCCCCGGTCCGGCGGGTTCGCGGGGTTGGACGCGTTCGATGGGTTCGCCGGATTCGCCGGGTTGCGTGCGCGGCCCGGTTCGAGGGCGACCGAGACGCTCGTGGCGCCGCGTGCCACGACCTCGATCACCAGCTTGACGGAGCCGGTGGGGCCCACCACGGGGTTGGCCGGCTTCACGGTGATGGACCGGATGGCCAGATCGCCGGTCGCGGTCGCCGGAGCCATGGCGGCGGCCGACAGAGCCGCCACCGCGAGGATCGGCGTCGCAATCAAACGTCTCATCATGGGCTGAGACCGTATGCGGCGCCAAGTAATCACCCGTCCCCTGAAACACACCCCAACAAGCAAAAACCCGCCGTGATCATGCACACCTTCCCGTACGGCTGGCTGACCAGCGGGATCGCGGCCGGTGATCATGCGATCCGGAATCGCATGATCACGGAACTCCTCCTGCCAGCTCAGGCCGAAGGCGGGGGACACCATGCATGATCACACTCAGAGAAGGCCCCTGGCCTGCCGTGCGTCCCGGGAACCCGTGCATGATCACCCACTAGTACATGGAGGTGATGACCTCGTCGTATTTGGCGTGGATGACGCGCCGCTTGAGCTTGAGGCTGGGGGTGAGCTCCTCGGTCTCGGCGGTCCACTCGACGGGCAGCAGCCGCCACTTCTTGACCTGCTGGACGCGGGCGAGCTTCCCGTTGGCCGCCTCCACCGCGGCCTCGACCTCCTTGAGCACGTCCGGGTGCTCGGCCAGGTCGGCCAGCGACGTGAACGCGATGCCGCGCGCCTGCGCCCATCCCGGGGCCACCTCGCCGTCGAGGGTGAGGATCGCCACCGGGTACGGCCTGCCGTCCCCGTAGGCGAGGGCCTGCCCGACGAGGGGGTGCTCCTTCAGGTAGTTCTCGATGTTGGCCGGGGAGATGTTCTCGCCTCCGGCGGTGATGATGATCTCCTTCTTTCGGTCGACGATCCGGACGAAGCCGTCGTCGTCGATGGAGCCGACGTCGCCGGTGTGCAGCCAGCCGTCCGCGTCGATCAGCTCGGCGGTCGCCTCCGGCCGGTTGAGGTAGCCGCTGGTGTTGAGCGGGCTCCGGGTCAGGATCTCGCCGTCCTCGGCGATCTTGACCTCCACGCCGGGCTCGGCCCGGCCGACCGTGCCGAGCTTGAACTTCTCCGGGCTGTTGGCGGTGAAGGCGCCCGTCGTCTCGGTCATGCCGTACACGTCGATGACCCTGAGGCCGAGACCGGCGAAGAACCGCTGGACCTCGGTGGGCATGGGGGCGGCGGCGCTGGCGAGCCAGTGCGCGCCGTCGAACCCGATCATCGCGCGGATGATCGACAGCAGGGCCGCGTCGGCCTGCTCGTAGGCGGCCTGGACCTCGGGCGAGACGGTCTGGCCGTACTGGAGGCCCTCGACATAGGCGAGCCCGGCCGCCATCGCCTTGCGGACGTTGTCCTGCTGCTCCTCCGGCTGGGTGGCGAGCAGCGCCTGGAGCTTGGCCATCATCTTCTCCCACACCCGGGGGACGCCGAAGAACATCACCGGCCTGACCTGGCCGAGCGTCGCGCCGAGGTTCGCCAGGTCCGTGCAGAAATGCACATGGGAGACCTTGAACAGCGGGAGATAGAGGCTGAGCACGCGCTCGGCGATGTGGGCGTAGGTGAGGTAGGAGATCTGCGTGCCGTGCGTCGGCAGCGAGGTCATGCGGTCGGTTGACTCGACCTCGAACAGCACGTTGGCGTGCGTGAGCGGCACACCCTTGGGGTTGCCGGTGGTGCCGGAGGTGTAGAGCACGCTGAGCACGTCGCCGGGGGCGACGGCCTTCCAGCGGGCGTCCACGGCGGCCGGGTCGGCGGCGAGGGCCTCGGCGCCGAGGGCGAGGAAGTCGGCCCAGCCGAGGAAGCGGTCGTCGCCGTCCGGGGCGCCCTCCAGCATGATGATCTTGCTGAGACCGGGCAGCTCGCCGAGGATCGGCTCCCATCGGGCCAGCTCAGCGGGCCCGCCGAGCACAGCGATCTTGGCCGACACGTCCCTGCCCACGAACGCCACCTGGTCCGGGGCGAAGGTACCGTAGACGGAGCACGGGACCGCGCCCGCGTGGACCGCGCCCAGGTCGGCCAGCACGTGCTCGCTGCGGTTGACCATCATGAGAGCGACGGCGTCGCCCGGCCCGGCTCCAAGGGCGGCGTAACCGGCCGCGATCTCAAGTACGCGCTGCCGCGCCTCGGCGTAGGTCAGCGTGGCCCAGCCACCCCCCGCGACGGGGTCGGAGTAGGCGGGGGCGTCGGGGTGCTCCTCGGCCACCTGCCTGAGCTGGCCGCACACGGTCCTTCCGGCGATCTCGCTCAGGATCGCGGCCCGCACGTCAACAACCCCGGCCATCGCCCGCCTCCACATGGGTGCCCTGCTGGATGAGTGGGATGCATCGCATCACACCGCACAACTCCGATCAAGACCCTGAAAGGAAGAAGAACGTGGACCCTTGCCCCGAAGACTCATCTGGCCATCCCTCCTCCCAGAGCCCAGTGGGAGGAGCGGCCACGGCGACCCGGTCGCCCGAGCGGGAGAAGACGTTCTTCGGCCATCCGCGCGGCCTCGCCACGCTGTTCGGCACCGAGATGTGGGAGCGCTTCAGCTACTACGGCATGCGCGCGATCCTGGTGCTGTTCCTGTCGGCGCCGGCGGTGCGCGGCGGGATGGGCCTGTCGGAGACGACGGCGGCGGCGGTCTACGGGGTCTACATCGCGTCGGTCTACCTCCTGGCGCTGGCCGGGGGCTGGATGGCCGACCGGCTGTTCGGGCCGCGCAGGACGGTCCTCTACGGCGCCGTAGTGATCATGTGCGGGCACATCAGCATGGCGGTCCCCGTGGGCGGACCGTTCGTCTGGCTCGGCCTCGCCCTCATCGCGCTCGGCAGCGGCCTGGTGAAGCCGAACATCGCGGCCCTGGCCGGTGAGCTCTACCGGCACGCGGACGACGCCCGGCGCGACGCGGGCTACACGATCTTCATCATGGGCATCAACCTGGGCGCCTTCCTCGGGATCATGGTGGTGCCGTGGCTGCAGCGCGGCGACCGGTGGCACCTGGCCTTCGGGGCCGCGGCGGTGGGCATGGCCGTCGGGCTGGTCACGTTCGTCCTGGGCCGGTCGAGGCTCGGGGGCGTCGGCGAGCAGCCCGACCACCGGCTGACGCCCGAGGAGCGGCGCCGCTTCACGATCGTGCTGTGCGTCGCCGTCGTCGCGGTGGCGGCGGCGCTCGCCGCGTGGGCGGCCACCGGCACGTTCACCATCGACCGGTTCGCCCTCGTCCTGGCGATCGTGGCCGCGGCGGTCCCCGTGGCGTACTTCGTCTTCCTCTTCACCGGCTCACACGAGATCACGCCGGAGGAGCGCGTCAAGCTCCGCGCCTACCTGTGGCTCTTCCTGGCGGCGGCCGTCTTCTGGCTGGTGTACGACCAGTCGGGGAGCGCCCTCACGCTGTTCGCGCAGAAGAACACCGATTTGACCATCATGGGCTTCGACATGCCCGCCGGCTGGGTGTCCAACGTCAACTCGCTCGCGATCATCATCCTCGCCCCCGTGTTCGCCTACCTGTTCCTGAAGGCGGGCGAGCGGATCAGCACGCCGCTGAAGTTCGCGATCGCGCTGCTGCTGATCGGCCTGAGCTTCGTGGTGATGTCCGCCGCGGCCGGTGCGGCGTCGGACGGCACGAGGGTGTCGGTCATGTGGCTCATCTCGGTCTACCTCATCCAGACCATCGGCGAGTTGTTCCTCAGCCCCACCGGCCTGTCCGTGACCAACAAGCTGGCGCCCCGGGCGTTCGAGAACCAGATGATGGGCGTGTGGTACCTCGCCATCTCCCTCGGCGACGCGATCGGCGGACAGGCCTACCGCCTGACAAGTGTGGTGCCGATGCCGGCGTACTACCTGAGCCTCGCCCTCGTGGCCCTCGTCGCCGGCCTGGTGCTGCTGGCGTCCATCCGGAGGCTCCAGGCGCTCATGCGAGACTGAGGACCCGTGACTCCCCTCCTCGATCTCACCGGGATCCTCGTCTTCGCCCTGTCGGGAGCGCTCGAAGGGGTCCGCAAGCGGCTCGACCTCGTCGGCATGGCGGTCCTGGCGTTCTTCACCGCGGTCGGCGGCGGCATCCTCCGGGATCTGTTCATCGGGGTCCAGCCCGCCGCGTTCCGCGATGTCGGCTACCTGCTGGTCCCCCTGGCGGCCACCGCGATCGCGTTCTTCTGGCACCCGCAGGTCGAGCGGGCCATGCCGGCGGTGCTCATCTTCGACGCGGCGGGCCTCGGCCTGTTCTGCGCGCTCGGCACCCAGAAGGCGCTCAGCTACGGCCTCAGCGGGCCGCACGCCGTCTTCCTCGGTGTCTGCACGGCGGTCGGCGGCGGCATCATCCGCGACGTCCTGTCCGGTGAGATGCCGAGCCTGCTCTACGACCGGCAGCTCTACGCGGTCCCCGCGATGCTCGGGGCGACCGTGATGGCGACGCTGCACGGCTTCGGCGTGCTCGGGTCCGTCGCCACCCTGGCCTCCGCCGTGCTCGCCTTCGGCCTGCGGATCGTCGCCATGCGGTACGGCTGGCGGGCCCCGCTCGCCCGCGGGGTCAGAGAGCCGGGGTGACCCTCACAGCGTCGGGGTGACCCTCACAGCGTCGGGGTGAGCGGCGTCCGGGGGCGGTAGCCGTACGGGGCGGGAGAGCCCGCGATGCGGCGGACCGCCTCCTCCAGGATCTGCGCCGGCTGGGTGAACGGCAGCCGAAGGTAGCGTTCGAGCGTCCCCTCGACGCCGAACCACGGGCCCGGCGCGAGCCGTACGCCGCGGGAGGCGGCCGCCTCGGCCACCGCGCTCGCCACGGGAGAGTCCAGCCGCACCCACAGCGAGCCCCCGCCCGAGGGCGTCGTGAAGCTCCAGGAGGGCAGCTCCTCGCGCAGCGCGGCGATGAGGGCCGAGCGGGAGTCGCCGAGTGCGCGGCGGCGCTCCTCACGGGTCTCCTCGATGCGCCCGAACAGGTGCGCCACGACGAGCTGCTCGAAGACCGGGCTGGCGATGTCCACGGCCGCCCGCAGCATCGCGAGACGGCGGACCAGCGCGGCGGTGCCCCTGACCCAGCCGATCCGCAGGCCGCCCCACCACAGCTTGGACGCCGACCCGATGCTGATCACCCGCCCGTCGGTGTCTAAGGACGCGAGGGGCGGGGGCGAGCCGACGTCGTCGATGGCCGTCTCGGCCCAGGTCTCGTCCACGAGCAGCGTGGTGTCGTACCGCCGCGCGGCCGCCACGAGCTCCGCCCTGTCCTCGTCGCCCATGAGGTGGCCGGTGGGGTTGTGGAAGTCCGGGATGACGTAGGCCAGCCTCGCCGCCGACTGCCGCATCGCGCAGGTCACCAGGTCGAGATGCCAGCCGTCCTCGGGGATGCCGACCGGCACCAGGCGGGCGCCGCGCATCCGCGCGACGTCGATCGCGTGCGGGTACGTCGGCGACTCCACGAGCACCGGGTCCCCCGGCCCGGCGAACAGGGTCATCAGCAGGTGGATGGCCTGCTGGGCGCCGGTCGTGACGATGATCTGGTCGGGCCGGGTGGCCACGCCGCGCTCGCGATACCGCCCGGCGATGGCCTCCCGGAGCGCCGGCAGCCCGATGGGGTCGTAGCCCATGCCCAGCGCGTACCGGTGGTAGCCTCGCCCGGCCTCGGCGATCGCCTCGCCGAGAAGCGCGGGCGCGGGCGGCGCGGCGGTGTGCAGCGGGAGCAGGCCGTCGTGGTCAGGGGTGATCCACGGGTTGTCGGCCCCGAGCGTGCCCGGGTCCGGCAGGGCGGTCCAGCTTCCCGACCCCTGGCGGCTCTCCAGGTAGCCCTGCTCGCGCAGCCGGTCGTAGGCGGTGGTCACGGTCGTCCGGCTGACCCCCAGCGCCTCGGCGAGGTGGCGCTCCGCCGGGACCCGCACCCTGACGGGCAGCCGCCCGTCCAGGATCAGGCCGCGCACCGCTTCCGCCAGGACCTTGTAGTACGGCCGGGCGTCCGGCGGGACCTCCAGGAGGCGGGCGAGCTGCGGCGCACTAAGATACCGGTCCATAAGGCCACTTTTCCTGATTGGCTCTTTATTTACAAGTAAATGGCCCGAAAGATGGAAACCACTATGAGTGAGCTTTCGCTGCCCCGGTCTGGTTCCCTTTCGTCTCGGCTTCTGCGTCTCTACCTCGGTCTCACCGCCTACGGCTCCGGGATCGGGCTGCTCGTCCAGTCCGGCCTCGGCCTCGACCCCTGGGAGGTCTTCCATCAGGGCCTGTCGGTCCGGACGGGCTGGTCGATGGGGGTGTGCATCAACCTCGTCGGCGCCCTCGTCCTGCTCCTGTGGATCCCGCTGCGCCAGCGGCCCGGGCTCGGCACGATCAGCAACGTCCTGCTGGTGGGCACCTTCGCCGACCTCGTGATGTGGCTGGTCCCCGAGCCCGGGCAATGGGCGGCGAAGTGGGCCTTCCTGCTGGGCGGCATCGTCTGTATCGCGGCCGCCTCCGGCCTCTACATCAACGCCGGCTTCGGCCCCGGGCCGCGGGACGGGCTGATGACCGGCCTCGCCCGGCTGGGCCTGTCGATCCGGCTGGGCCGTACGCTCGTGGAGCTCACCGTGCTCGGCGCGGGCTGGCTGCTCGGCGGCACCGTCGGCGTGGGGACGGTCGTCTTCGCCGTCACCATCGGCCCCCTGACCCAGCTCTTCATGAAGGTGCTGCGCGCCTCCAGATAGACCCGCCGGGTAGCGTGGCGCCCATGCGGATCGAGGACTACGCCCTCATTGGCGACACGCAGTCGGCCGCCCTGGTCGGCCGCGACGGGTCGGTCGACTGGCTCTGCCTGCCCCGGTTCGACTCGCCGTCGTGCTTCGCCCGCCTGCTCGGGGACGAGTTCAACGGCTTCTGGCGGCTGGCCCCGGCGGGGGCGGAGACCGCGACCCGGCGCGCCTACATCGCGGACACCCTGATCCTGGAGACCGTGTGGGAGACGCCCACGGGCGCGGTCAAGGTCACCGACTTCATGTCGCCGCGCCACACCAGCCCCGACCTGATCCGGATCGTGGAGGGCCTGACGGGCACCGTCGAGATGACCGCCGAGATCCGCATCCGCTTCGACTACGGCCGGATCGTCCCCTGGGTCCGCCGCGCCGACGGCGATCTCCACGCCATCGGCGGCCCCGACTCGGTCTGGCTCCGCACCACCGTCCGGCTGAAGGGCGGCGGCTACCGGCACACCGGCACGTTCACGGTGTCGGCCGGGGAGCGCGAGACCTTCGTGTTCACCTGGCACCCGTCGCACCGGCCGCGGCCCGAGCCCGTCGACCCCGTCGCACAGCTCGCCGAGACCCAGCTGATGTGGGAGGAGTGGGTCGCCCGCTGCCGCTACAACGGACCCTGGCGGGACGCCGTCGTCCGCTCGCTCATCACGCTCAAGGCCCTCACGTACAGCCCCACGGGCGGCATCGTCGCCGCCCCCACCACGTCGCTGCCCGAGAATCTCGGCGGCGTCCGCAACTGGGACTACCGCTTCTGCTGGCTGCGCGACGCCGCGATGACGCTCGACGCGCTGACCCTGTCCGGATACGTCGAGGAGGCCGGCGCCTGGCGTTCGTGGCTGCTCCGGGCCATCGCGGGCCGCCCCGAGGACCTGCAGGTCATGTACGGCGTGGCGGGCGAGCGCCGGCTTCCCGAGCTCACGCTCGACTGGCTGCCCGGTTACGAGAGCTCCCGGCCCGTGAGGATCGGCAACGCCGCGGCCGGCCAGCTCCAGCTCGACGTCTACGGCGAGGTGATCAGCTGCCTCTACCAGGCCCGCAAGCAGGGGATGCCGCCCGACGACCACGCCTGGGCCATGGTCCGGAGGCTCATGGAATTCCTGGAGTCCAACTGGGACAAGCCCGACGAGGGCCTGTGGGAGGTCAGGGGCCCCCGCCGGCACTTCGTGCACTCCAAGGTCATGGCGTGGGTGGCGGCCGACCGGGTCGTCCGCGTGGTCGAGGAGCTGGGCCGCACGGGCCCGGTCGACCGCTGGCTGGCCCTTCGGGACCGGATCCACGCCGAGGTCTGCGAGAAGGGCTTCGACCCCGAGCGCGGCACGTTCACCCAGTCGTACGGCTCCCGCGAGCTGGACGCGGCGCTGCTGCTCATCCCCATCGTCGGGTTCCTGCCGCCCGAGGACCCCAGGGTGATCGGGACGATCGAGGCGATCGAGCGGGAGCTGATGACGGACGGCTTCGTGCTCCGCTACCCGGTCGCCGAGGACAACGACGTCGACGGGCTGCCGGGCGGCGAGGGCGCCTTCCTGGCCTGCAGCTTCTGGCTCGCCGAGGCCCGGGCCCTGGTGGGCCGCAAGGCCGAGGCCCTGGAACTGTACGAGCGGCTGCTCGCCGTCGCCAACGACGTCGGCCTGCTCGCCGAGGAGTACGACCCCCGGCACGGGCGCCAGCTCGGCAACTTCCCCCAGGCGTTCAGCCACATCCACCTGGTCCGCACGGCCCTGGCGCTGAGCTGACGTCAGTTATCGGATCTTCCTGATCCGCAATGGCCGCTCGTCGACATCGTGCTCGATGTCCGCGTCGGAGCACGCCCGGAGGACGATGTCCCAGCCCTCTGGCCCTGAGCGCACGATGCCGTTGTCCCTGAAGCGAATGCCCTGGGTGCTCGCGGCATCGAGCGCCGGCGCCTCGTCGAGCACGAAGCGGTTCCCTTCGACGACGACGCCGCGGTGGACCGGGTGCGCGGAGTCGGCCCGCGCGATCCGCGGATCAACGAAGACCGCCGGCCCACCCGGTTCGACGAACTCGTTGCCGCGGACGGTCAGATCGCGCACCGGCCCGGATTCCCACCACTCGCCGGCGTCGCAGGAGACGTAGACGCCGGCCATTCCCGGGCGTTCGAAACGGTTCTCCTCGATCAGGACCTGCCGCCGGGTGGTCACGAGCACGCCGCGCGTCGGCACATTGCGGAAGACGTTGCGGGCGATGTGCACGGCCGGCGTGCGGGTGACGTTCTCCACCGCGGCCAAGTCGGCCAGATCACCCGGAAGCTCGGACGCGCAGGTCAGGGTGATGCTCCTGAGCGGGCGGGTGTGGTCGCGACCGCTCGGCTGCTGTACGCGCTCCACGGTCGCCGAGGCGATCGGCTGGAGCGTCTCCCGATTGACGATCTCGATCTGGTCACCCGGGGAGAACTGGGGCAGTCCGGCCGTTTCCGTATGCGCGTACTCGAGCTCCAACGTGCGGCGATCCGGCTGACCGGCGACGCGGAGATAGGTGCCGTGCACGTTGACCGGGTCGTCGTGCGGCCCGTCGAAAACGCAATCGCGCACGACGGCATGACCCGAGCATCCGGAGAACTGAACGAAGTCGGCGAAACCCGCCGTGTGCCGCCCGCTGCCCGGTGGAGTCCGGAACTCACAGCTATCGATGGCGACGTCACGGCTCCCCTGCGCGACGACGCCGAAGCCGTGCAGGAATCGGAAACGCAGCCCGGACAACGTCACGTCTGAGCTGTCGAACACGAGCGCGCCAGGGTGATCGCGTGTCGTCAGGCGCATCTCGTAGACGAGACCGAGATCGGCCGGTTCCTCGTCATGGTCGTAGTCGATCCGGACCTCACGGTGTCCCACCGCCTCGATCGACCGGACGTTCTCGAAGAGCGGGTTCGGACCACGGCGCGTCCGCCCGCTGGAGGGATCATGGATCTGTGTGTACTCGAGCGAATCGCGGCCCTCCCAGGCGACGGCGCCCGAGCCGAGGACCTCTCCGTGCCAGCGAATCGAGCGTCCTTCGACGGAGAACAGCGTGGTCTCGGGCACCCGGATCACGCGGAACGGCCGCCCCGCCGCGACGCCCGCCTCCACTACCGTGGCGTCGACGACCGTCGGCACGGCGAAATCGAACTCGAGCCCGTCGACCCGCACCCGGCGCGAGTCGATGACGGCGAAGGTCGTCTGGATACCGTGGAGGATCAGACGGGCCCCCTCCCCCGAGATGACGAGATCATCCATCGCCTCGATGAGCAGGGCGATCGTCTTGTCGCGATATCGCGAATCGTCCCCCACCGTGTTGGAAACGTACAGCTCACGACGTTGTGCGACCTCCGGCCAGAGATGGTAGTCGCCGGGGGGGAAACGGAGCACCACCGGCCGCCCCAAGGCGGCGACGGCCTGGAGGGCCGCTCCGACTGCGGGCGCCGCATCGGAGTGACCATCGGGAATCGCCCCGAAGTCGGTGACGGCGAGCGATGCCCGCACCAGCTAGCTCCTCTCGCTGACGAAATCGAGGACGAGGCGCGCGCGCCCGGCACGGTACTGCGCCCGCCGCCGGACTCCCGGACCGCAGGCCGCCGACCCCAATCCCGTGACGCCCGCCGCCAGATGGACCCAGAGGAGCCCGTCTTCGTCGAGCTCGGCAAGGTGCCGGGCACGTTCGAGCCGCTCGGTCGACCACGGACGCACGGCGGCGTCGAATTGGTGCAGGCTCTCGATGCGCAGGCAGCCCTCGGGTACGGTGAGACTCAGCCGGGAGACCTCCGATCGGTTACCGTTCTCCTGCGGAACGACGTAGGGCACCTGCGCCTCGCGGACCGTCATGCGATGCCGTCCATACCAGTTGGCGGAACGGGAGTCGGGATAGCTCTCCCCCGGTCCCAGCCCGAGCCATTCGAGTACGGCGGAGCCGGGGTCGGCGGCGCGCAGCGCGAGGACGATCCCCAGCCGTGGAAGCGGGAGCCGCCATTCGCCGCGGCGCTCGATCGTGACCTCGAGACGGAAGCCGTCGCCCCGTGCGGTCCAGAGGTAGTCGACGTCGAATCCCGTGTCGAGCCCCGCGGACCCGTATCGCGCGGCGCGGCGCGCGGACGCGCCGCTCACTTTGACGTCGGTCGTCCGCTCGACGAGGCGGTCGAAGCCGGCCTCTCGCCAGCGGCTCTCCAACGACGACGTCTCGCCGTTGCCGGCATACCGGTCGTTCTCCGTCGGGGCACGCCAGATGTCGAGACCCACGTGGGCGACCGGGAAGTGCCCCAGTGCCTCCGGGTGCCCGGAATCGTCGAATCGCCGGGCGGACGCCGTGTCGGGTGTCCGCGCGGAAGCACGTCGCGGCGCGGTGGCGCGGCACCGCTGTTGGGCCCGTGAGAGGACGTGTCCCGCTTCGACACCGGGGCTCGCGCTCCCGGTCGTCGCGGTCACCGTCAGCCAGAGGTCCCCGCCCGGAGGTGCGCTCGACTCGGCGGCGCGTACGGCTGGCGGAAGCGTGAACCGCGCGGCCGAGAGCGGTCCCACCACGGGCACGTCCAGCGGCCCGCTGCCCACGGCTTCGCCGTCCGACTCCAGTGACCACGAGAAGACCACATCACCCGTGGTCGTGAAGCTCCAGCGGTTCTCCACCACGAGGTCGCCTCCGTCGACGCGCATCCGCACGGGCGCGATGACGGCGGCGAACTCGGCCAGGGCGGGTGAGGGCGTACGGTCAGGGAAGACCAGACCGTCGATCACGAACGACCCGTCGTGCACCGGCTCTCCGAAGTCGCCTCCGTACAGGTACGTGCGGCGCCCATCGGGACCCGCACCCTCGAGTCCGTGGTCGATCCATTCCCAGACGAAGCCACCGGCCAGCCGGGGATGCGCGTCGACGATGGCCTCGTAGTCCGCCAGCCCGCCGGGGCCGTTCCCCATGGCGTGCCCGTATTCGCACATGACCATGGGCAGCGCCCGCCGATGCGCGTCCCGTGCGGGATCGGCCGACTCCGGTTCCTCATGCCGGCCGATGGCCTCGAGTTCGTCGAAGGTCGGATACATACGACTGTAGACGCCGGCTTCCTCGCACTCGGTGTCCTGCTCGTAGTGGATGGGACGGCTCGGGTCGCGTTCCTTCGTCCATCGGGAGTTGGCGGCGAGATTGCGCCCCCACCCGGCCTCGTTCCCTAGGGACCACATCACGACGCTCGTCGCGTTCTTGTCACGCTCGACCATGCGCCGCATCCGGTCCAGGTACACCTCGCCCCACGCGGGATCGTCGGACGGATTTCCGCGCCAGTCGACCAGCGAGAATCCGTGCGTCTCGATGTCGCACTCCTCCACCACGTACAGGCCGTACCGATCACACAGTTCGAGGAAGTAGGGATCGGGCGGATAGTGACTGGTGCGCACGGCGTTGACGTTGTGCCGCTTCATCAGGACCACGTCGCGTTCCATGGTCTCCCACGTCACCGCGCGTCCCGAGCGGGCGTCGATGTCATGGCGGTTCACTCCGCGGAACACGAGCGGAGCGCCGTTGAGCAGGAGCCGGCCGTCCTCGACGGAGACCGTGCGGAATCCGATGTCGGCCGAGATCGTCTCGGCCTCGCCGGCGATCAGGACCCGGTAGAGACGCGGCGCCTCGGCCGACCACGGTTCCACCGACGTCAGGTGGATCGTCTCCCCAGCGGCTCCCCGGACGTCGCGCTCGGGCACCTCCACCGTCACCGGTCGCGTGCTCTTCGCCTCCACCCGCAGCAGGCCGTCCCCGCTGCGGTGGTCGTAGTCCGCGACGATGCGCACGTCGTGGATGCCGTGCTCAGGGCGATGCAGCAGGGCGACCGAGCGGAAGATCCCCGACAACCACCACTGATCCTGGTCCTCGACGTAGCTGGCGAAGCTCCACTGGTGTACCCGCACAGCCAGCACGTCGTCGCCCCCGGTGAGCAGGCCGGTCACGTCGAACTCGACCGTGAGCCGGCTCCCCGAGGACCGGCCGGCGGGCGAGCCGTTCACCCACACCTCGAACCACGAGTCGACGCCGTCGAACCGGAGGAGCACGCGCCCGGTGTCCCATCCGGGCGGACGCCGGACGATCCTGCGGTATTCACCGGTGGGATTCGCTTCGGGCACGCGGGGTGGGTCGATCGGGAACGGATAACGGACGTTCGTGTACGCGGGGGCGCCGTAACCGCACACCTGCCAATGGGCGGGAACCGGGATCTCGTCCCACGTGTCACCGGGATCCGAGGGGTCCTTCCCGGTGTGCGCGGTGGGCGACCAGGCGAACCGCCAGGTGCCGTCGAGGGAGAGCACACCCGCGTCCGAGCGCGTCCGCGCGCGTGGCGGTTCCGCCCCTGTGGGCGGCGAGACGATCTCGTGGACTGCCAATCGAAAGGACGTGTCGGTAAATGTCGGCATGACCTAGCTCAGGTGGAAGGTGCGGATTTCCCACGGCTGCAGTGGGATCTCTCGCACGGACGCGGCAGGGAGACGTTCGATGGGCCGGCCGAGCAGGTCGACGGTGGTCGCGGCCTCGTACGGGCCCGCGACGGTCGCCACGGTGGGCTCCGGCGTCATGGCGACGATCCGCAGCTCTACCCCGATGGGCACCGCGCGCAGCGCCGACACGTGGACGCCCCGGCCGGAGACCTCGATGCCCGACCGGGCCGGTGGCAGCGCGGCACCCGGCTCGGCCGAACCGTGCCGCCACAGCCCTGGCGAGCGGAAGTGCTCGGCCCAGCGGACCGTGTCGGCGGCGCGCCAGCCGCCCGCGGACGGGAGGATGGCCAGATCCACGTTGATCTCGCTGCCGAGTTCCCTGCCGCCGGGGATCGGGATCTGGGACGCGGCCGGTTCGTCCCGCAGCGGATGGACGTTGACGCTTATCGACCCCACCGAGCGGAGAAGCGTCACGGCGAGTTCCGCGCCGTCCGCGGCAAGCTCGTACTCCGTGGCGCCGCGCAGCAGGACGGTCGCGTCGCCCGAGGACACGAAACCGGTGGCCGGATAGGTGGGAATCGGGAATTCCCCCCAGCCGCCCTCGTTGGTCAGCCCGCGATCGGTGACCGAGAACTGGCCCTCGGCCGAGGAGTGCGACGCGGGCCGCGGCAGGGGGACGTGCAGCCTCAGCCGGTGATCGGCCACGACGTTCACGAATGAGACGGACACGCGCGCGAACGGCTCGCCGGCGCGTAGCTCGACCCGCGTGCGCACCGGCATGTCCAGGATCTTGTCCGAGCGGCGGTCGGGGTCTTCGCTCAACGCGGTCGGCAGTCCGTACCGCCGGTCGATCTCGACGGCGGCGCGGACCGGTCCGGACTCCACGACCCGCACCTCGACGCTCGCCGGTGCCTCGACCAGCCGATCGAAGGCCGGCGGGCCGTAGTTGTAGCTGTCGCCCCGGTCGCCCCCGTCCACCAGACGACCGACCCCGTGCAGCACGGTCCCGTCCTGCCCGCGTACGTCGAAGGTGCCGTCGGGGAGCACCTCCACGGAGACGAGCCCGTTGTCCAGGCGGGACCCCGACGCGCGCGGTACCGGACCGGGAGGCGCACCGGGCGCGTCGCCCGGATCCTGGGCAATCCGTACGGCGGTGCTCCCGGAAGCGCCCACGAGAACCGGGATGAGGACGCTCCTTCTCGGCTCCGCCAGGGTCCGCACGTTCCACGGGCCCGGGTGCGCGTCGACCGCGCGGCGGAGTTCGCTCCGGAGGGCGAGCAGGTCGAACGCCGGCGTCGAGGGCACCTGCGCGACCCAGAAGGTGAGACCGCCGGGGACGATCTCGTACCTGTCGATTTCCTGGCCGAACAGCTCGCGGCGGTGGATCCGCCGCAGGACCCGTTCGACGTCCGCGGCCTCCCAGACCTCGTCTCCGAGGACCACCGGCGCGCGGCCCGACTCCTGCACGGGGAGCCGTCGCCCGTCGGGGAGCGTCGCGCTGACCGCCAGCCCGTCGGACGGCGCCGCGACGTCGGTCTCGACGACAATCGTGCGCGGCGAGGTGAGGGTGTTGACGACCAGGATCGCGTCGCTCGGCACCTCCAGGGCGGCCTCACTGACGGCCTGGTCGCGTACGGCACGGCCGAGTTGCGCCGCCTCGGCGAGACGCGACGCGACCTGTTCGACCGTCTCGTCGGTGCCGGACCCGACCACCGAGTCGTGTGCGCTGGACTCGACGATGTCGCGCCACGCCAGGTCGAGGAAGGGAGCCGTCCGGTCGAGAGGGACGCCGAGGGACACGCGTTCCGCCTCACCGACGACGCGCTCGGCCTCCGCCATGGCGTCCTTGAGCCGGCGGCGAATGGAGACGACCCCCGGCAGGATGTTGCCGCGGGCGTGGCTGCGGAGCTCTCCGTGGACCCGCGTCAGGTCGCCGTCGTCCGGCAGCCCGTGGATGTATTCGCCGAGGGTGGCGACCGTGATGGGAAAGTCCGGCGAGTCGAAGCGCCGGACCAGGTCCATCAGGTCCGCACGGGGCGCCATGTGGTCGGTCCCGACCATCCCGAGGATGGGGTCCGCGCCCCAGCGGGATCGGGTGAGCGCGCGGTAGTCGCGCAGCGCGCGGGGGATCTCGTCGGGGACGAGCAGCACGTCGAGGGCATTGCCGTACCCGTCGAAGAGATATTCCGCGCGCACGCTCGAACCGTCGGGGGCGACCCAGCGGAACGCGTGGCCGGTCACGCTTCCGGGCACGCCGCGCCAGAACGCGGCGTGCCGGATGCCGGCCCGCGCGAGAATCTGCGGCATCTGTGCGATGTGGCCGAACATGTCGGGCAGGTAGCCGATGTCCATCGCACCGCCCAGGCGTTCCGCGCCCGCCCATCCCAACTGGAGGTTGCGCACGATCGTCTCGCCGGTGCAGAGGAACTCGTCGAGCAGGATGAGCCAGGGGCCGAGCGCGAGTTGCCCCCGTCGTACGGCCGCGCGCACGCGGTCGAGGTGCTGGGGCCGGATCTCGAGGTAGTCCTCGATCGCCGCGGTCTGCCCGTCGAGGGTGAACCGGAAGGTGTGGTCGGCCTCCGCCATGTCGAGCACACGGTCGAGCGCGTCGACGAGGCGGTGGCGGAACACCTGGAAGGGCTCGTACCACTCGCGGTCCCAGTGCGTGTGGGGCACGAGGACGATGCCCGGATTCTCTGTAGTGGTCATGCGTGGCCCGACTCTATAACGGCCTCCGCGGCGGCGGTCATGGGCCGCCGCAGCCGGGCGAGCCCTCCCGAGGGGACGCTCAACGCGTGGGGCCCGCGGCCCAGGACGACGCCCCCATCGGCGACCCGCCGTCCCCTGGCGTCCCAGATCTCCAGGCCGGCACGCACCTCGTCTCTCTCGTTCACCAGGATCGGGGAGCTGTCGTCGGCGTTCGCGACCAGCAGTTCCGTCCAGTCCCCCTCCGGGATCCGGATCGTGTGCGGGGCGTACCTCGCCACGAGGTGCCGTCCGCCGTCATGGACGCGGGCCACCGGGTACAGCAGGTCGGGACGCTCGGGCGTGAGCCTGCCGTGCAGCAACAGGTCGCGGTACTCGCGCCAGACACCGAGCCAGAACGCCAGCGCCTCGGACTGCTCACCGGGAAGCCCCACCAGGTCCATGGAGATCTGCGGCACGCCCAGGATTGCGTTGATCAGGTGATGGGCGACCCGCTCCGGGCTGTCACCCTCGGCCCACATGATCGGGTCGCTGTGGATCGGCGTGTCCGGCCGCGCCAGGCGGAGGTCGAGGATGCCGACGCGGTTCTGGACCGCGTTCAGCGGGCAGTCGCCGACGCGGATCATCGAGGCGAACCGCCCCACCGCCGGGTGCACGTACGGCTCGCGGAACTCGATCAGCGGCTCGGTCCCGAGGCCTCGCAGCCTGTCGACGATCTCGGACATGGTGTCGACGGCCGCTGCCACGGACCCCGGCGCCCCCTGGTCCTCGAACTCTTCCAGAAAGTCGAGTTTCAGGCCATCCGCCGCCGTCCGCGCGATGATCTCCTCCATCCGCCCGACGAGGTAGGCGCGGGTGGAGGGGTCGCGCGGGTCCAGGACCTCGGCCTGGAGTTCGGGCCTGTCGCGGAGCGTCGAGAGCCCGAGGTCGCGGGCCTTCGCCTGATGGCCCAGGAAGGGAGTGCCGACCCACCACACGGTTCGCAGCCCCCGGCCGCGCAGGGCGTCGACCAGGCCGGCCGCATCGGGGAACTTCTCCTCCGCGGCCTCCCAGTCGCCGCATGATCCGTATCCCCGGTCGTGCGAGTTCGTCTGCCAGCCGTCATCGACGATGACGGTGCCGAACCCCATCGCGGCCGCGCGATCGGCCTGTGCGAGCACGGTGGCGGCTGTGACGTGCTGGTGCGCGAAGTACCAGGTGCACAGGACAGGGTCCTCGGCTCCCGGCGCCGTACGGTGGCCTTCCTCCCCCTGGAGCCACCGTCCCGCCTCGGGTACGGCCTCCGCGAAGGATCGGCCGGATGCGTCCAGGAGCAACCTCACGTGATCCGACGTGCGGGAGGCGCCGACCGTGACCATGATCGCGAATTCGGCGGTCTCCTCCACGAGACCGGCCCGCACCGTGGTCACGCTCGTGCCGGCGTCGACCGCGTAGAGCAGCCGTGCGAGGTCGTGCGTCGCGAGCAGGGCCCCGATCGGGAGCCCCCGCAGGGCGGTCACGTCGGACGGCTCTCCCCATGACGGCGGAATGGTGGCGTGCGGCACGGTGCTGCCGGGGCGCCACCAGGCGGCGGCGTCCGTCGCGGGAATCGTCGCGGTGAAACCGAGCGGCTCGCCGAGCGTGCGGAACACGACCTCGAAGACACCTTCTCGGAGCTCACTCACGCACACGTCGGCTGAACGGGTCGCCTGCAGCCGGAGACCGGCGTCGGGGTGGCTCCCGGCCAAGACGACGGGTGTCTCGGGCGGCGCCTGCGTCGTGCCCGGCAGCCAGAATGTAACGGTCGACGGCGATGCGACGTCGGTCATTTGCTCCCCGTGAATGATATTCCGCCGATGATGTGGCGCTGGGCGATGAAGAAAAGCAGTACGCATGGAAAGGTCACCACCAAGGCGGTGGCCATCAGGAGTGGAGTGTTCGCGCCGTTGACGGACTGGAAACCCGCCAGGGCGAGGGGCAGGGTCTTCCACCGATCCGTCGTCAGGTAGATGGCGGCCTGGAAGAAGTTGTTCCAGTAGGACATGAACTGCAGCACCGCGGTGGCGATGATGATCGGCCGGGAAAGCGGCAGATAAATCGAGAACCAGATGCGGAACCAGCCCGCGCCGTCGATGAGCGCTGCGTCCGTCAGCGCCTCCGGCAGTCGCAGATAGAACTGCCGGTACAGGAAGATGAAGAACGCGGAGCCGAAGAAGGTCGGGACGATGATCGGCCACAGGGTGTCGATCATGTCCAGATTCTTGAATAGGATGAACTGCGGCACGATCGTCACCTCCTGCGGAAGTAGGAGCGTCGAAAGGACGACCGCGAAGAGCACGCCGGATCCCCGGGCCCGAATCCGCGCGAACGCGAATCCGACCAGTGACGAGGAGAAGACCACGGCGACGACCGGCACGAGCGTGCTCAGCAGTGAGTTGCGCAGATACGCCCAGAAGGGGAACGAACCGAGTCCGTCGCCGAAGTTGGACCACTGCCACTGGATCGGCCAGAGCGACACTCCCCCATGCGACACACCCTCCGGCGTTCGCAACGCGGTCGCGATCATCCAGAGGAACGGATAGACGAAGCCGACCGACCCGACCACGAGCAACGTGACCGCGAGGATCCGGCCGCCGAGCGGCGCACGGCGCGACCCGCCCGCCGTGGTCAGTGCTTTCGCGGTCGGTGCTTTCGCGCTAGCCGACATGGACACGCCGCCTTCGCTCCCTCGGTCGTTGCGATTCGTAGTAGACCCAGAAGGCGCTTCCCCGGAACACGAGCGCCGTGAGCACCATGATCATGATGAAGAAGATCCAGGCCAGGGCCGACGCGTATCCCATCCGGAAGAACGAGAACGCGTTCTTGTACAGGTAAAGGACGTAGAAAAGGAGCGAGTCGGCCGGGCCGCCCCCGTTGTGGGTGACCACATATCCCTGAGTGAACGTCTGCATCGCATAGATGAGCCCGGTGACCACGTTGAAGAAGATGACGGGGCTCACCTGTGGGATCGTGATGTTCCACAGAAGGCGCCATCGGCCGGCGCCGTCGATTTCCGCGGCCTCGTAGAGTTCCTTGGAGATGTCCTGCAGGCCCGCGAGATAGATGATCATGTTTCCGCCGACCGTCCAGAGGCTCATGATGATCACCGTCGCCAGAGCCCAGTGCGCGTCGAAGAGCCATTTGGGCCCTTCGACGCCGAAGAGGCGAAGCAGCCCGTTGGCGAGACCGTAGCTCGGGTTGAAGACCCAGATGAACAGCACCGCCTGCGCCACCCCGGTGACGAGCGACGGCAGATACCAGATAGTGCGGAACACATGGATTCCGCGCACCTTGATGTTCATCAGCAGCGCCACGGCCAGCGAGAGCACCGTCTGCAGCGGAACGCTGACGACGGCGTAGATGAGCGTGACCTTGATCGCTTGCCCGAGATCGGGATCCGAGACCGCTTCCTTGTAGTTGGCGATCCCGACGAACTTCGCCGGGTCGATGAGGTTCCAATCCGTGAACGACAGGACCAGGGAGTACACCATCGGCCCTCCCGTGAAAAGGAGGAAGCCGACGATCCATGGCGAGACGAAGATCCAGAATGCCGCGGTGTTCCGCGTGATCCAGCGTGCTCGGACAGCCCCCCAGAGGACGGCGCAGATGACCGCGAACACGGCGGCCAGCAGGATGACCAAGGACAGGATGGGTCTGATTCCCGCATCGATGTGCAGCCGTTCGAGTAGTCCCTCGAGGCCCTGCACGATGTCCGACATGTCGATGTTCTCTCTCTACGCCGCCCAACGACTCCAGTCGTCCTACTTGGTCGCGTCCAGCATCTTCTGGCACTGGGCCTGAAGCTCCGGCAGCACGACCGCCGGGTCCTCCTTCCCCGAGCCGATCGCGGTGCGCGAGTTGAGGTCGGTGGAGAAGGTGCTCTCGATCTTCACCTTGTCCTTCACGTAGGGCGTGGTGACCGCGTTGGTGACGGCGTCGACGAAGGCCTGGAGGTTCACTTTCGGGGCGATCGCCTTGAAGGTGTCGAGCGATCCCTGGATGACCGGGACGCCGAGCGCGGACGTCGTCGTCGCCAGCAGGTTCTGCGCGTCAGGGCTCGTGCTCATGAACTTCGTGAAGGTCGTCGCCGCGGTGCGCTCGGCCTCTGTCGCCGACTTCGAGATGCCGAGGCTGTCGACCTCCATCGGCTCTCCCTTGCCGGGCATCGGCACGATGAGGAACTTCGAGGTGTCCAGCGCGGCGATCTTGGCGATGTTCCACGGCCCGAAGTCGGGCAGCATGGCGACCTTGCCGTCGGTGAGCCACTGGAACATGTCCTGGCCCTGGGCGTCGGTCGGGTTCGGCGCGAACCCGTCGGGCTTCGTGGAGTCGACCACGGTCTGCGCGGCGCGGATTCCGTCAGCGTTGCCCATGGTGCAGTTCTGGGCGTCCGGGCTGTAGTAGGAACCACCCTCCGCGATCAGCCAGCCGTCGTACCACAGGGGCGCGGAACCGTAGACCTTCTTCGCCCCGGACCCGGACGTCAGCCGCTTGGCGGCGGACACGAAGTCCTGGGTGCTGATCGGCGTCGAGCCGGAGGGAACGGCGACGCCGGCCGAGTCGAATGCGGCCTTGTCGACCGCCATGACCTTGCTCTTGGCGACGAAGGGGACCGCGTAGTCGGTGCCGCCGACGTTGCCGGCCTTGCCGACGGCCGCCGAGTAGTAGACGCTCGGGTCGACCTGGACCGGCGTGAACGCGTTGGCGAAGCTCGGCAGCGAGGTGTTGGAGATCTGCGCCACGGTGGGGGCGTCACCGCCCGCGATCGAGGTTTGCAGTTTCTGCTCGTAGTCGCTCTGAATCCAGTTGGCCTCGACCTTGATCCCTGGATTCGCCTTCTCGAACGCCGCGATCATCGACTTGATGGTGGCGGATTCGTCGTTGTTGCCCCAGAAGGCATAGGTGATCGTGGTGGTGCCGGTGCCGGTGCCGGTGCCTCCGCTCGGCTCGCTGCTACACGCGGCGAGCGCGAGGAACGAGGCGGCGGCGACGGCGGCGAATGCCTTTCCCTGCAAGGGGGGTCTCCTTTTTGTTAGTGATCTATCGCTGCTCGTGGAGCACGACGACGCTGCCGTCGGCACCTGCGCGTACGCGTGAACCGTTCGGCACGTCGACAGTGAAGACGTGGCCGTCGTCCCAGGCCGAGGTCCAGGTCACGCCTGGTCCCCCGGTCACCTCGAACTCGGTGGCCTCCCGGCCCTCGTGCCGCACGCCGACGATCGAACCGCCGACGCGGACTCCGCCGACTTCGATCCACTCACCGGCCGGAAGGTGGGAGCGGGTGTGGACGACGCCCTCGTCGGTGCCCGGCTGCAACCCGGTCAGGCCGACCGCGACGTGGGCGACGTGCGTGAAGGGAACCTCCGGGTAGTCCGCGCGCGAGCCGGCGAGGAACCGCATCCACCGCAACGCCTCGTCGTCCCAGCCGTACCGGAAGAACGCCTCCGGAAGGTAGGTGAAGGCCTCGATGTTGGACGGCGGCGTCGCCTCCAGACCGGACCGGAGGAAGCCGAGGTGGGCGCTCAAGCGCTGGTCCTCACGCATGATCCCCTTGACCGCCGGGAACCACGTGCTCTCCAGGCGGAATCCGCCGACCGGCCCCTCGGCGGTGAAGCCCGCCGCGTAGTGCTGGTCGCCCGGCAACCACCATGAAGTCGAGAAGTGGTCGCCGAGTTCCTCCGCCCGTCCGCGGTTCCACGCGGCGAACTCCTCGTCGAGCACCGCGCCCGTGACTGAGCCGAGTGCCTGGTGCGCCGCCCACTGGCTGGCGATCCCATCGGCGGCGACCTGCAGGTACGGCGGTCGTTCCACCTCGTTGTAGGTGGCGGTCCCGCGGAAGATGTCCCCGGTACCCTGCTCCCCTGCGACGCCCGTCCCAAGGGGATCATGGGCGTCGACGAACGACGTCATCGTGTTCCGCAGGAACGACGCGATTTCCGGAGCGCGCAGGAATCGGTCGTCCGCCGTCCAGCGATACTGCTCGACCGCCTTCTCGACGAGTTCGAAAGGCGCGGGGATCTCCCGCACGAAGTCGTCATCCGAGTGGTAGTCGATGGCCGCCGGCGTGCCGTCGAACTCGAATGCCCACAACGGATACCAGGCGCGGTCTCCGTTCGACGATCCGGCGAATTGCCGGAGCATCGCGAAGTTCTCGGCATCCAACCCCAGCAGGTGGGCGCCGAGCATCTGATGGGCGAGGTCTCTCGAATAGAAGAGGGGCCGGTCCGTCAGGCCCGCCCAGTAACTCGGCAGATATCCCGGGTCCCGTTCCGTCTGAACCCACTCGTACGAGCGCGCTGACGCCCAACTGAAAGACTCGACAAGATCGCGCATGCTCGAATCAATCCGGACATGTCCAGATTGATCGTTTCGGTCCACCCTTGCTGCCATCATCGCAGGTGGTGACTTCCTCGTCATGAAAGTCAGTGTTACAGACACGTCATAAACACGTCAACAGCAGGACAAAAACGTGCATTACAAGACGGCAACGCGACGCGTGACCCAACGACGACGGCGACGGGCCTGGTCCGGGACCGCGTCGCGGATGAGTGGACGGCCCTCGCGGTCGGACACCGCGTGCGCATGAACAGCGCCTGAAGGCGCGGATGTGCCAGCAGCCTTCACGTTGCCACGGCTCCGTCACCGGAGGACGGATCGCGGACGAGTCGCGGACGAGTCGCGGACGGATCCCAGGACGGATCCCAGGACGGATCTCAGGACGGATCTGACCGGCGCCGATGCCGGGGAACATGTCCCATCGGCAACCAGCCGTTCAAAAGCCGGGGACCGCTCCTACGCGGGATCACCCTGGTGGGCTGGGACCGGTGTCACTGGGCGCGAGGGGCGGCCGTCGATCCGCGAATGATCAGCTCGGGGTCGAACATCAACTCCCCCGCCGGCACCGGTCGCCTGTTCACCAGATGCACCATGGCGGCGGAGATCGCCTGCGCGATCCGCTCGACCGGCTGCCGGACCGTCGTCAGGGGCGGGTCGACGAAGCCCATGATCTCAGAGTCGTCGTATCCGACGACGGACACGTCGCCCGGCACGGACAGACCGCGGCGGCCCGCCGTCCGGATGGCGCCAAGAGCCATGTAGTCGCTCGCCGCGACGATGGCGGTGACGCCCTGGTCCAGCAGGGTCTCGGCGGCCGACATGCCGCCTTCGACGCTGTACACCTGGTGCACGACGAGTCGCTGCGGATCGTCGACGCCGCGTGAGCTCATCGCCTCGACGAAACCGTTGAGGCGCCGCTCGCTCGGCCGGTTCCCGACCGGGCCGACTATCATGCCGATCTCGCGGTGGCCGAGGTTCCACAGGTGGTCGACGGCCAGCGCCGCCGCCACTTTGTCGTTCGTGGAGAAGCTGGGGGCGCAGACGCTTTCGATCGCGCCGTTCATCGAGACGAAGGGGATCTGGCGTTCCTGCAGCAGCCGGTACGGCGCCGGATCGGCTCCGATCAGGGTGTTACTCGCCGAGGCGAAGACCGCCCCCGCGATGCCCAGATCCATGGTGCAGGTGATGAAGTCGATCTCCTGCAACCCGCCCACCGTCGTGGAGCACACGACGGCCTTGAACCCCTGGGGAGCCAACGCCGACTCGATCAGCTCGCAGAGCCGTCCGAAGAAGGGCTGGGCGAGGCCCGGGGTCAGGACGATGATGAGCTGGCTCTGTCCTCCTCGCTCATAACCCAACTCCCGGATCGCGTCCTCCACGACACGGCGCGTCCGGGCGGCGACCACACCCCGGCGGTTGAGCACGCGGCTGACGGTCGCTTCGCTGACCC
The DNA here is from genome assembly GCF_041262585.1 of Planotetraspora sp. GP83. Lineage (NCBI taxonomy): Bacteria > Bacillati > Actinomycetota > Actinomycetes > Streptosporangiales > Streptosporangiaceae > Planotetraspora > Planotetraspora sp. GP83. Next base: position 521,513 of record NZ_JBGCBZ010000001.1, read on the forward strand.
CGGCGCGAGCGGCGACGTCACTGATTCCGACCTTGGCCATAGCTCCCTTTGATCGATACGGACGACGCGTGATGTCACTATACGGCCAGACGTCCGGCTCAGGCAGTTCGGTGAAGCCGCGGGCGGGCGGCCGGCCCCATACAGGGCGGCGGCCTTGCACGGCTGCCGGGCCTTGCGGAGGTCTTCCGGCAGGAGATTCAGCGGCACGTCCAGGTCCGCGGGCTCAGTTGGCCGGGCCGGCGATCCGCGCGAGCAGGCGGGCGAACTCCGGCGGCGGCGCCACGACCAGGCGGGTCTGCCCGTCGTGGGCGACCAGGTCGGCCTGGATGCGGGTCAGCCGGTCCCGGTGCCACCAGTAGACGTGCGGGCTCAGCCCCTCGTCCCGGCTGTCGAACTCCCGCTGGGCGAACATCCGCAGCCGCTCGATGGCCCGCACCACCCCGATGCCCGCCACGGGGTGCAGGGCGGCCATCCGGCGCTGCGGAAGCGCGACCAGCATGCCGTCCGGCGGCACGAGCATGTGATCGGAGAGCCGGCGCAGGTGCGCGGCAGCGCTCGGAGCCGTCAGCAGCGAGACGCCGGTCCCGCCGAGATCGAGCCGCGACACGACCGGCCGCTCGTCGGCCAGCGCGTTGTCCACCGCCACGTCGAGCGCCTCACCCGGAGGGATCGGCCAGCAGAAGGCCTCCTCCGGACGCACCGGCCGGGTGCCGATGGTCAGCACCTCGATCAGGTCGGCGCTCAGGTGGCGGCCGATGATCCGGGACGGGTCCGGGATCGCCGGGTCGTCGGCGGTGTGGATCCTCGTGCGCAACAGCGGCCGGATCGGCGTGAGGTTGCAGGCGTCGAACGGCTCGCCGGACACGGCATGGGCCAGGTGCTCGGAGACCAGCATCGGCCAGTCCTCGCGGGAGCGGCGGCCCGCCTCCCGGCGGAGCCCGACGAGGTTGACCATCCGGCCGGACGTCTCCCCCGGCCCCGTCGAGCCCAGCGTCAGCGACGCGCCGTCAGGGGCGAAGTGGCAGGCGAACCCCATCGTCTCGGCGACGAGGGCGAGAAGCGAGTCGAGGTCGACATCCTCGATGGACCTCGATGCGGGAGGACTGGGCTGCGTTCGGCCGAGCAGTCGCCGCAATAGTCGCAATGCACCATCCCTCCGCCTCTGCCCGGAGGTTCCAGGCGCGTTTCAGGCTGCCGTGTCCGGGTCGCGGAACAGGCCAGCTAGTGAATACGTTTCGGTATCAATCACCCCATGTGCCCCAAGCCACACACTGAACTGTGGTGTGCCGTGGCCGATGGGGAGGCCCGCGATGATCGGCACGCCCAGCGGCTCCAGCCGCTCCGCGAGCACCGGGAGCGGGTCGCCGCAGTCCACCCAGGAGCCCAGGGCGAAGCCTGCCGCGCCGTCGAAGCAGCCCGCCTGGAGGAGTTGCGTCAGCATCCGGTCGATCCGGTACGGCGCCTCGTCCACGTCCTCCAGCAGCACGATCCGGCCTTCGGCGCGGAGGGCGTGCGGCGTGCCGCAGAGTGCGGCCAGCATGGTCAGGTTGCCCCCAGTGACAGGCCCCTCGGCCCTCCCCGAAGCGATCACCCGGTCGCCCGTGACCGCCCCGGCGGCCGCGCCGGCGAACAGGCTGTCCCGCAGATGTCTGAAGGTCCGGGGTTCGGGTCCTCCGGGATCGCTGATCGTGGCGCACGCCGGCATCGGCCCGAACAGCGTCGGCAGGCCGAGCCTCCGGGCGAAGGCGAGGTGCAGCGCGGTGATGTCGCTGGAGCCGAGGAGGATCTTGGGCCCGGCCGCCGCCATCGCGTCCCAATCGAGCAGGTCCAGCAGCCGCGTGGCCCCGTAGCCACCCCGGGCGCAGATCACGGCCGCTACCCGGGGGTCGCACCACACCTCCTGGAGACCGGCGGCCCGGGCCGAGTCGGTCCCCGCGAGGTAGCCGTCCCGGTCCGTCAGCCCGGCTCCGAACACCACGTCGAGGCCCAGCCCGGTGAGGACCTCGGCGCCGCGGGTGAGCCGTACGGGATCGACGGGACCGGAGGGGGCCACGAGCGCGACGGTGTCCCCCGGCCGGAGACGCTGTGGAGGGCCGTCCACCGTTATCGAGGCGTCATCCCCCAGGGCCCCCGAGATGCGTTCGTTCACCCCCCAAAGGGTGTCAGACTTAGCCGTACCTATGCGACCTCCGACGCACATTCTCGTGGTCAACGGCGTGAAGGTCCGCCAGCCGGTGTTCGTGATGGGCGCACCGCACTCCGGCGCGGACCTCCTGGGCCGTGCCCTCAAGCGCTCCCCCGGGTTCCACGTGACGATGGGCCGGGCCCCCGTGGCCCGGGTCGTGTACGCCTTCGCCAGGAGGCCGTCGATCGCGCGCAGCGGCGGCGCGCCGAGCGTGATCCGCGATGTGCTGGCCGAGGCGTGGCAGGTCGTCCCCGGAGCCTGCGCGGAGTGCACCGCGACCTGCCGGGAGGCGGGCGGGATCGTCGGATCCGGCCCCTGCGTGGGCGCCGGGACGCTCACCCGGTTCGGCGACGCCAGCCCCGACCTGCTCTACAGCGCCCCCGTGCTGCTGCGGGCCTTCCCCGACGCCCGGCTGATCCAGATCATCAGGGACGGGCGGGACGTGGTCGCCGACATGCTGGCCGACCCGAACTGCATGGCCTGGTTCAAGCCGCACATGCTGAGCGAGGACGCCGAGTTCCCCAACCCGTTCCTCGGCGTGAACTCGGCCGACCACCGGGGCCGCTGGAAGGACATGGCCCCCGCCGGGAAGTGCGCCCTGCGCTGGCGCGGCGCCGTACGGCTCAGCGCGGCGCTCCGCCGGGAGTTGCCGGCCGAGCAGTTGCTGACGCTGCGCTACGAGGACATGCTGGCCGCGCCCGGCGAGGCGATCGACGCCGTGTCGTCCTTCCTGGAGACCAAGATCTCCACCATCGCGTTGTACGGCACGGCCGTCCCGAAGCCGGGCGGCTGGCGCAAGCGGCTGGCCCCAGCCGACGCCGAGCTCGTGGAGAAGGTCGGGCGCGACGAGCTCAGCCGTCTCGGCTACCGGTGAGCTCCGGGCTGACAGTGACATCCGGGCTGCCGGCGGTGAACTGGGTCCGGTAGAGCTCGGCGTAGGCGCCGCTCCGCTGGAGCAGCTCCTCGTGCCGGCCGCGCTCCACGACCCGCCCGTCGTCGATCACCAGGATCGTGTCGGCCTCGCGGATGGTGGACAGCCGGTGGGCGATCACCAGCGAGGTCCGCCCGCGCAGGGCGGTCTTCAGCGCCTGCTGCACCGCGGCCTCGGACTCGGAGTCGAGGTGGGCCGTGGCCTCGTCGAGCACCACGACCCGCGGCGCCTTCAGCAGCAGCCGCGCCAGCGCGATCCGCTGCTTCTCGCCTCCCGACAGCCGGTAGCCGCGGTCGCCCACCACCGTCTCGAGCCCCTCGGGCAGGTTCTTGACCAGGTCGGCGATCTGGGCCGCGCGCAGCGCCTCCCAGACCTCCTCGTCGCTCGCCTCCGGCCGGGCGTAGCGCAGGTTGGCGCCGATCGTGTCGTGGAAGAGGTGGGCGTCCTGCATGACCACGCCCACGGTGTCCCTGATGCTCGCGAGGGCGGCGTCGCGGACGTCCGTGCCGTTGATGCGGACGGCCCCCTCGTTGATGTCGTAGAGGCGGGACACGAGCGAGGTGATGGTGGTCTTGCCGGCCCCGGAGTGCCCGACCAGGGCGACCATCTCCCCCGGCCGCGCGGTGAAGGTCACGCCCTTGAGGACCTCCTGCGAGGGCCCGGTGTCCGGCCGGGCCACCGACTCCAGTGAGGCGAGGGACACCTCGGACGCCGCCGGGTAGTGGAAGCGCACGTCGTCGAACTCGATCGTCACGGGGCCGCCGGGGATCGGCCCGGCGCCGGGCCGCTCGGCGACCATCGGCTTGAGGTCGAGCACCTCGAAGACGCGGTCGAAGCTCACGAGGGCGGTCATCACGTCCACGTGGACGTTGGACAGGCTGGTCAGCGGGCCGTACAGGCGCATGAGCAGCGACGAGAGGGCCACCAGCGTGCCGAGCGCGAAGGCGCCGGACACGGCCAGCGCGCCGCCGAAGCCGTAGACGAGCGCGGTCGCCAGCGCGGCGACCAGGGCCAGCGCGATCCGGAAGACCGCGCCGTACATCGCGACCGTGACGCCGACGTCGCGCACCCGCCCGGCCCGCTCCCCGAAGTGGACGGCCTCGTCCTCGGGCCTGCCGTACAGCTTGGCGACCATGGCCCCGGCTACGTTGAAGCGCTCGGTCATCACCGAGCTCATCTCGGCGTCGAGCTGCATCTGCTCGCGGGTGAGCGCGGACATGCGGCGCCCCACCCACTTCGCCGGGAAGATAAAGATCGGCAGCAGGACCAGCGCGACGAGCGTGATCTGCCACGACAGCACGAGCATGGCCACGAGCACCATGACCAGGCTCACCACGTTGGAGACCACCGAGGACAGCGTGCTCGTGAGGGCGCGCTGCGCCCCGATGACGTCGCTGTTGAGCCGGGAGACCAGCGCGCCCGTCTGCGCCCGCATGAAGAAGGCGACCGGCATGCGCTGGACGTGGTCGAACACCTCGGTGCGCAGGTTGTAGATCAGCCCCTCGCCGATCCGCGTGGAGAACCAGCGCTGCACCAGCCCGAGCCCGGCGTCGACGAGGGCCAGGCCGCCGATCGCGAGGGCCAGCCACAGCACCACGTCGGTCCGCCTCGGGATGATGCCGTCGTTGATGATGGCCCTGATCAGCAGCGGGTTGGCGATCACGATGACCGCGTCGACCACGACCAGCGCGAGGAAACCCGCGATCTGCTTCTTGAACGGCCGGGCGTATCCAGCGATGCGCCGCACCGTCCCCGGCGCGATCCGCTCCTTCGTCACAGAGCTGTCACGCCGGAGAGACCGCATCACTTGAGGCCCGTAGCCCCCGCCCATCATCGTCATATACCGCTCATCCTCCCGCCTGTGAAGCATCGGGAGGACATCCCCGATTCCTCCTGAGCCTCAGCTGGAAGCGAACAGCGTCCGCAGCCGCACCGCCTGCTCGGCGCGCTCGGCGGCGGCCTGCTCCTCCAGCGTCCTCGTGGCCGCCCCCTGGAGCAGCCGCTTGGTCGCGGCCGCCGCGTTCCGGTCGGTGCCGAGCAACGCGGCCGCCAGGTCCGCCACGGCCTGGGCCAGCTCGCCCGGCGGCACCGCGATCTCGGCCAGGCCGAGCTGGAGCGCTTCGGCCGCGCCCACGGTGCGCGCGGTCAGGCAGATCTCGATCGCCCGGGGAACCCCCACGAGTTCCACGAGCGGCTTGGTGCCCGTCAGGTCCGGAACCAGCCCGAGGGCGGGCTCCTTCATGCAGAACTTGACGTCGTCGCCGACGACACGGAGATCACACGCGAGTGCCAGCTGGAACCCCGCGCCGATCGCGTGGCCCTGGACCGCGGCGATCGACACGATGTCGGGCCGGCGCAGCCACAGGAAGCCCCGCTGGGCCTCGGCGATCGACCTCTCCAGAGCCGTGTCGTCGAGCCCGGCGTAGCTCGCGAACGAGCCCTGCCCGGGGATTCCGTCGGCTGTGAACATGCGGAGGTCGATGCCCGCTGAGAAGGACGGCCCCTCACCTCGGATCACGACCACTCGTACCTGGTCCGGCAGGTTTTCCCCGATCCGGGCCAGTGCCGACCAGGTGGCGAACGTCTGAGCGTTCCGCCGGTCCGGCCGGTCCAGAGTGATTGTCGCGATCTCGCCGCCCACCTCGAAGCGCAGCCCGATCTCGGCCAGTTCGGCCGCTGAGATCGTCTCCGTGTCCGAGGGGTCGCTCACCGCCTGGGCTTGCTTCCCACTCCCCCCAAATGCCGCTTCCGCCATCGCCTGCTCCTGCGTCCGGTCGAGGTCGCGTCGCCTCGCACGGCCGGTCCGGTGCGGCGTCCCGTCCGTGCACGACTCGCGATCCCCATTTGTCCTGCGGTCGCGCCCGAGCCTACCGAACGATATTCGGATGGGCCGGACGCGACCGCTCCGTCCACGGGAACGAGCGGCTGCGGTCGCGCGTTGTGAGGCGGATCTCTAGCGCTTGGACTTGCCCCGGGTCGCCCCGCCGCGCCCGCGCAGAGTCACGCCGGACTCGCTGAGGATGCGGTGGATGAACCCGTATGACCGGCCGGTGGAAGCCGCTAGGGCGCGGATGCTCTCACCCGCGGAATAGCGCTTCTTGAGATCGCTGGCCAGTTTTTCACGGTCGGCCCCGGTCACCCGGGTGCCCTTCTTCAGAGTCTCGGCCACGAGTACCTCCTGTAGTGCCAGACTTCCGCAGCGTTACTTACGCCATGATCAGTCATTTCGGCTGGATCGGCTACCTACTCCGCGGGAAAAGATCCCTACCCGCTCAAATTAAGATCAGGCGAGTGCCACAAGATCGGAAAATTCGTCGCTCCAGGCGTCCTCGACTCCGTCTGGCAACAAGATGACCCTATCGGGCCGTAGCGCCTCAACCGCGCCCTCATCATGAGTGACCAGCACAATCGCGCCCGTATAGGAGCTGAGCGCGGACAGGACCTGGTCCCGGGAGGCCGGATCCAGGTTGTTCGTGGGCTCGTCGAGCAGGAGCACGTTGGCGCTCGACAGGACCAGCGTCGCGAGGGCCAGCCGGGTCTTCTCGCCTCCTGAGAGCACCCCGGCGGGCTTGTCCACGTCGTCTCCGGTGAACAGGAACGACCCGAGGACCTTGCGCAGGTCGACGTCCGCCAGATCGGGACCCGCCGAGCGCATGTTCTCCAGCACCGTGCGGTCCGGGTCGAGCGTCTCGTGCTCCTGCGCGTAGTAGCCGAGCTTCAGCCCGTGACCGGGCCTGACCTCGCCCGTGTCGGGCGTCTCCAGGCCACCGAGGAGACGCAGAAGCGTGGTCTTGCCCGCGCCGTTGAGACCCAGGATGACCACCCGCGAGCCGCGGTCCACGGCCGCGTCGACGTCGGTGAAGACCTCCAGCGAGCCGTACGACTTGGACAGGCCCTGCGCCGTCAGGGGGGTCCGCCCGCAGGGGGCGGGGTCGGGGAACCGGAGCTTGGCCACCCTGTCGGAGCGCCGCTCGCCCTCCACGCCCGCGAGCATGCGCTTGGCCCGGCGCTCCATGTCCTGCGCGGCCTTGGCCTTCGTGGCCTTGGCGCGCATGCGATCGGCCTGCGAGAGCAGCACGGACGCCTGCTTCTCCGCGTTGGCCCGCTCGCGCTTGCGGCGCTTCTCGTCGGTCTCCCGCTGGGCCAGGTAGGCCTTCCAGCCGACATTGTAGGTGTCGATCACGCACCGGTTCGCGTCGAGGTGCAGAACGCGGTTTACCGTCGCATCAAGAAGGTTGACGTCATGGCTGATGATCACCAAGCCGCCTTGGTGGGATCGCAAAAAATCACGAAGCCACCCGATTGAGTCCGCATCTAGGTGGTTTGTCGGCTCGTCAAGCAGGAGAGTCTCCGCCCCGCTGAACAGAATCCGGGCCAGCTCGACCCGGCGGCGCTGGCCTCCGGAGAGGGTCTGGAGCTGCTGTCCGAGCACCCGGTCGGGCAGCCCGAGGCTCGACGCGATCGACGCGGCCTCCGCCTCCGCCGCGTAGCCGCCGAGGACGTGCAGGCGGTCTTCCAGCCGCCCATAGGCCCGCACGGCCTTGTCCCGGACCCGGGGGTCGTCGGCGGCCATGCCGAGCTCGGCCTCGCGGAGCTCGCGGAGCACCTCGTCGAGCCCGCGCGCGGACAGGATGCGATCGCGGGCGAGCACGCTCATGTCGCCGGTGCGCGGATCCTGCGGCAGGTAGCCGACGCTGCCGGTGATCGTCACCGTGCCGCCGGCGGGGATCCCCTCACCGGCGAGGACCTTGGTCAGCGTGGTCTTGCCCGCGCCGTTACGGCCGACCAGGCCGATCTTGTCACCCGGGTTGACCCGGAACGAGGCGCTCTCGATGAGCAGCCGGGATCCGGCGCGCAGTTCGACGTCAGTAGCTATGATCATGATAAAGGAGACACTCCCGGGAAGTGGTGGAGGACAGGATCGGCGGGGAGTCGATCAGTCGGGAGTGCGCATACCCGTCATTGTAGGGCCACGACAGGCCCCCCGATCTGGACCGCTCACCTGTCGGCGGTCCGCGTCACGTCCGAGGGTCTCCGCGGCGCGTCGCGGGATCCGGGCCGGCGGAGATCATTCGCCCGGGTCGATGACGCGGATCCGGACCGCGCGGAATTTCGCGGAAGCGCCTTCCAGCACGGCCAGCCGGGGATCGGGGACCGTCAGGAAGGGATCCGCCTCCAGCGCGAACAGCGGGGCGAGGCGCCTGTCCTCGCGCAACTCGTCGATCGCGCGCCTGTCGCCTCCCAAGACGACCGCGTCCAGTTCGGCCGCGCGGGGCGCAAGCACCCGGGCGGCCACGTCGGCGGCCGCGCGCATCGCCTCCGACGACTGCTTCTCCCTGCGCCTGGCGAACCGCTGCTGCGACCAGCCGCCCGCCGCGCTGCGCCCGTGGACCAGCCGCGACCCGACCTTGGACACCACCAGCCGCTCCCCCTCGAACACCCCGGCCGCGTAGCCGCCGAGCCGTACGAGAAGGACCCCGATCCGGCGGCTCCGGCACGCATGGGCCACCAGGGCCGGCAAGGGGGCCGTATCGCCGCCAGAGACCAGGGGCGGGAAGGGCACGTGGCATTCGGCGACCGCGCCGTCGGCGGCGGCCAGCCGTACGACTTGGGGGGCCGCTCCGGGGGTCGCCGTCGCCTCGACGGCGCCGTGCCGTTCGGCGAACCCGCGCGTCCACCCCGAGAGCCGCTCGGGGGACACCGCCACCCATCTACCGCCGCCCGCCGCCGGCCGCACCGTCATGGCAGGTCAGATTACCTCGGCTCGCCTCGACGGCGGCCCGCGCCGGCTCTCCGGGATCCATGCTCAACATATGGGGAAATGTCGGTGAATTTCGGTCTGCTTGGCCGGTATGCCGGGTGGGAAGGGCCCACAATTCAATCGTGTTGGCCCCCTCCTCTCCGGCGGTGCCCGCTGTGACCCCACCTCAAGCGACCGCTCCCGACGTCCCGGGATTCAGCGACTTCGCCGCGATCCCCTCCGGACCCCCGAGCAGGCTGGACCGTTCCGGCAGCCCGCTGTTCCTGCCGGTCGTCGACCTCGACACCGGAGGCGTCGTCGCCGTGGAGGTGATCGCCCCCGGCGTGCCGGGCGATCCGCGGCCGGGCATGGACGGGACGGTCAACGGCGTCCTCGCCGCTTCGCGCGAAGAGGCGCTGCTTCCTCTGGTGCTCCCCATCCCGGCGTCGGCCGTGATTTACGGTTCGGCCGGGCTCGCGCCGCTTCACGAGGCGCTGCGCGCGTCCAACCGCCGCCCGCGCGAGGTCATCCTCATGATCGAGGGTGACATCTCCCCCCGCGACCGCACCGCACTGCTGTCCGGCATCGACGGACTCCGTGCCGTGGGCTATCTCATCGCGTTCGGCGGCCTCGGCACCACGTATCTCCCTCTCGACCTGCTCGCGGACGCCTCGCCGTACGTGCTGGTCATCTCGCCGGACGTGGTCGAGCGAGTGCCGCGCGACCCGCGCCGCAGTGGGCTGGCGGAGTCGCTGGTGAGCCTCGCGCGCGGCATCGGCGCCCACGTCCTCGCACCCGGCCTGCGGGAGGAGAGCCAGCTCGCGGCGGTGCGCGGCTGGGGCATCAGGCTTGCTCAGGGACCGCTGCTCGCCCCGCTCGACTGGAAGCCGTCGCACGGCCACGGCCGGGTCCACGTGCCGCTGCCGGTGCCCGAGACCACGCCGATCGACGCCATGCTGGGGCCCCGGGTCCAGGAGTTCCTCCTGCCCGCCGTGACTCTGCCCATGGAGGCCACGGCGGAGGATGTGGTCTCCGTGCTCGGCGCCGAGCCGTCGATCACCAGCGTGGTCCTCGTGGACGAGTACCAGCGGCCGCGCGGCAGCATCGACCGCAGCCGCTTCCTGCTGTTCATGGCGGGGGCGTACGGCCACGCGCTGCACGCCAGGAAACCCGCCGGCCGTCTGGCCGACGCGGCGAGGGTCGTGCCGAAGACGACCCCGGCGATAGCCGCCATGCAGGTCGCGGGGCGCGACAACGCCCGCGTCTACGACGATCTCGTGGTCGTCGACGAGGTGGGCCGGTGCATGGGCGTCGTCCGCGTCAGCGACCTGATCCGCCACGTCGCCAACCTCCAGCACACCCGCTGACCCCCTCCCTCGTGGGTGTGATCATGCACGTCCCCGTGAAGGTGATCATGCACAAGTTCCCATGACGCCTCGCCCACCTGCGGCTCCCGGGTTCATGATCATGCACGCGGGGGGCTGCCGGCTTTCCGAGGGCGACGGTCAGAGCCAGCCCTGGGCCTGGGCCCTCTGCACCGCTTCGATCCGGTTGCGGGCGGCGGTCTTCTGGATGGCCGAGGAGAGGTAGTTGCGGACCGTGCCCTCGGACAGATGCAGCCGCCTCGCGATGTCGCTGATGGTCGAGCCGTCCACGGCGGCGGCCAGCACATCGCGCTCACGGGCGGACAGCGGGTTGGGCCCGGCGCTCAGGGCGGCCGCCGCGAGCCCGGGGTCGATGACGCGCTCCCCGGCCAGCACACGCCGGATCGCGGCGGCCAACTCCCGGGCCGGACTGTCCTTCACCAGGAACGCCGCCGCCCCGGCCTCCATGGCCCGCCGCAGGTAACCCGGCCGCCCGAACGTGGTCAGGATCATCACCTGGCACTCCGGCAACCGCCGGCGGATCTCCCCGGCGGCGGTGATGCCGTCCATCCCCGGCATCTCGATGTCCAGGAGGGCGATGTCGGGCTTCGTCGTGACGGCCACGGCGAGGGCCTCGTCTCCGGTGGCCGCCTCGCCCACGACCTCGATGTCGGGCTCCAGGCCCAGCAGGGAGGCGAGCGCTCCCCTGATCATGCTCTGGTCCTCTGCCAACATCACCCGGATCACGGGGCTCAACCTATCCGCCGCCACCCCGGCCGTCGTCATACGGCTGCCTGATCGGGCTTCAGCTCGACGGGCCGGCGTGGGACCACCACCCGCAGGCGGAACCCGGCCGGCATCGGAGCGGCCTCGACCGAGCCTCCGGCCGCGCTCACGCGCTCGGTGAGCCCGGTGAGACCGCTACCCGGCTGGTACGGCCCGGCCTTGCCGTTGTCGGCGACCTCCAGCGCGGCGCCGGCCTCGCCGTACGTCAGGTCGATCTCGCAGCGGGTGGCGCGCGCGTGCCGTATGACGTTGGTGGCCGCCTCGCGCACGGCCCACCCGAACAGGCCGTCGAGGTCGTCGGGCAGCGGGGTGCCGGCGGTGCGCACGGTCACCTCGACCCCGGCTGCCGCCAGCGCGGCCCTGGCGCCGTCGATCTCGTCGGTCAGGGAGCGCTGGCGGTATCCCGTGACGGCTTCGCGCACCTCCACCAGCGCCTGCCTCGCCACGGACTCGATGTCGGCCACCTCCTGGGCCGCCCGCTCGGAGCCCTGTTCGGCCAGCCGCCGGGCCAGCTCGCTCTTCAGGACGATCAGCGACAGGCTGTGGCCGAGAAGGTCGTGCAGATCTCGGGCGATCCGCAGGCGTTCCTCGTTCGCGGCCAGCCTGGCGACCTCGCTCTGCGCCTTCCGGAGCTTGACGATCAGCACGCGGGTGTTCCGGACGCTCACGAACAGGACCCCAAGCGTGACCACCTGGAGGAGCAGCAGGGATATCGCGCCGCCGTCGGCGTTCGTCACCAGCCCGTCGATCAGCACGATCGCGGCCATGCCGCCGATGCCGACCAAGGCGCCCCGCGGAGGCAGCGCCATCGCGTAGACCACCGTCGTATAGATCGGCAATGCCAGCCATCCGCCGCTGAAGAGCAGCGGGTAGACGGCCGCCATGGCGGTGGTGAGGCCGAGCAGGGGGAGGGTCCATCTGCTCTTCTCCTCGTACCCACGAGGGCTGAGCACGGTCAAGACGTAGGTCACCACGAAACTCGCCAGTGCGACGGACTGCCACACGGCCGTGGCTCCGGTCACCTTGCCGCCGACGATGTCCGAGATCGGGTAGAAGAGGTACACCAGGCCGAACGACATGCCGACCAGGCGTCGCCAGCGGTTGGGCCTGTCGTCCATCCCACCGAAGGTGAAAATGCGAGCCAGCCGGCTCATCCTGCCTCCCTGCCTCCCTGCCTCACTCCGCCTTGCCGTACTCCGCCCGGCCGGGTCCCATCGTGTCCGCCCCGCCCTGCCGGGTCCCGCTCTGCCGTACGGCTCGCCGGCTCGCTAGGCCCGGACCGTGGCGCGGCGGTAGGCGACCACCGCGAGCGCACCGAGGACGACACCCCAGCCGAGGATGCCGAGGACGGCGGAGACCTGCGGCGCCTCGCCCGCGACGATCCGCCAGCCGATGCTGGCGTAATCGTAGGACGGCAACGCCCGCGCGATCGATCGCATCGTGGCCGGCATGATCTCCAGCGGGAACCAGAGCCCTCCCAGCAAGGCCAGCCCGAACATTCCAACCATGGCGGCCGGCTGCGCGGTGTCGGGCGGGAGAAGCGAGCCGATGATCAGTCCGAGCGCCACGAACGGGATCGTCCCGATCCACATCGCCGCGATCAGCCCGGCCCACTCCCCCGCGGAAAGCGACACATGCTGGGTCAGCACGGCGGCCAGGCAAACGAGCAGCAGCGACGGCAGCACGAGGAGCAGCGACGCGACCAGCTTGGTGACGATGATCGCCCAGCCGGAGAGCGGGGTGATCTGGAGCTGCCGCAGCCAGCCGCTCTGCCGCTCCTGCGCCCACGGCACCGCGCTGGACATCATCGACGACGCCAGCGCGCCGTACGCGGCCATGGACACCATGAGGATCACGCTGCCCTTGAGCCCTGTGGTCTTGTCGACCTGCGAACCCCAGAGGTTGGAGTAGAGGAGGTAGAACCCGACGGGGAAGGCGACCACGAAGATGACGTAGCGCTTGTTGCGGAACATCCTCAGCATTTCGATCTTGATGTAGTGCGGCATGGTCATGCCTCCTTGGTCAGGGCGAGGAAGGCGTCCTCCAGGTCGGCCCCGTGGACCTGGAGATCGCGGATGTCGAGAGTCGTCTTGCGGTAGAGCGCGTCGACCGTGGCGTCGGGGTCACTGGTCCTGAGCGTGACCCGGCCCGAATGGATCTCCACCGCGGTGGTCCCGGGCAGCGCGTCCAGCCCGGCGGCGGACTGCCCGCCCAGCGAGAAGCTCACCGCGTGCCCGGCCACCCCGGCCTTGATCTCCGCGGCGGTGCCGTCCGCGACGACCCGGCCGCGGGCGACCACGATCACCCGGTCGGAGTTCTCGTCGGCCTCTTCCAGGTAATGCGTGGCGAACAAGATCGTGCGGCCCCCCGCCGCGTACGCCCGCATGTTGTCCCAGAAGGCGCGGCGAGACTCGACGTCCATGGCGGCCGTCGGCTCGTCCAGCAGCAGGAGCTTGGGCGCGCCGGCGATGGCCAGCGCGAAGCGGACCCGCTGGGTCTGGCCGCCGGACAGTTTGTCGGCCCGCCGCTTGGCCAGGTCAGTCAGGTCCGCCATCCGCAGGATGTCGTCCAGGGGCAGCGGGTTCGGGTACAGGCGGCGGATGAACTCGACCGTCTCGGCGACGGTCAGCTCGGGGATCAGCGTGCCCTCTTGGAGCATCGCGCCGATGTCCCCCCGGGCGACTGCCTCACTCGGGCTGTCGCCGAAGACCCGGATCTCGCCGCTGGTCGGGCGGAGAAGGCCCAGCAGCATGTTGATCGAGGTCGACTTTCCCGCCCCGTTGGGCCCGAGAAGGGCGACCGTACGCCCCACGGGCACCTCCAGGGTGAGCCCGTCGACCGCGAGCACGTCTCCATAGCTCTTGGTCACGTCGTTGAAGGCGATGGCGTTCATGAGATCAACGGTAGGAGCCGGCGCCGTAGAGCTTTAGTGGCGAGCCTCCGGGCTTCGCCATGACATTTGTCAGCTCACCCCAGACTCCGCCATCCGCTCCGGAGCTCAACGTTCCGCTGCCTGTGCCGTTCATGGTCAGTTCATGGTCTTGCCGCTTCTGCGGGCTCGGTGGCATTCGCGTTGCGGTACGGCATGCCGCCTGCGGATAACACTCGCGGATAACTCTCCGGCCTTATCATATTTATCGCCAGGCGAAACACGTCCGAACAGGGTTGCATGGAAATAAACTGACAAAAGGCGTCTAGATACGACTATGTTCGGCGCTGCGTCGCCATTTTCTTGGGGGGCACTCTCAAAGGAGTTCTCGTCGCCTGGACGCGTTTTTGTCGGTGGTGGTTGGTAGTTTTACCGTGTGATTGTCGAACGGCAGCGAATCCCTGAGGGGCTGGCGCGGATGGCGCCCGGTCCTGGGCTGGCCGCCGTCCTGGACGGGTTGGACATCGCCCGGTTGAGCGGCTACGACGCGGTGCTGGTGCTGCAAGCCTACGCCCGGCTCGAAGCGCACGTCCAAGCCCGCAAAGCCGCCGTCATGGCCGAAGTCGGCCTGTATGAGCCGTCCCCGTGCGATATGAAGAAAATGCCGCGCCCGGACAAATACTCCGCCGATGAGATCCGGGCCGCGCTGGTGTTGACCCGCCGCGCCGCCGAGCGTGAATACGTTTTCGCTTATGATCTGTCGACCCGCCTTCCCGCCGTCCACCGGGCCCTTGCGGTGGGGGTCATCGACAAAGCCCGCGCCCTGGTTTTTCATGACTGGCTGGAGGGTGTCCCCGACCCCCTCGCCCGGGCGGTGGCCGGTCATCTGCTGCCGAAGGCCGGGACGTGCACGACCAGCCAGCTGAAAGACAAGATCAAGACGCTGCTGGTGGCCGCCGACCCGCAGTGGGCGCGGCGTAAGTATGAGCGGGCGCTGCAGCGGCGCCGCATCGAGGGCATGCGGCACGCCGACGGGACCGCGACGATCACCGGTCACCAGTTGCCCGTGGACCAGGCGGCGGCCGCCATCGCCCGGGTGGATGCCATCGCCCGGCAGACCAAACGCGCCGGACTGCACGCCCCGATCGACCACATCATACTCGCCGCCTGCACGAGACCCTGGGTTCCTGCCGAATTCCCATCGGGGCCATCAGCCGTGTCGAGCTTCGGCCGACCTCGGGCTGGCGCGGACACGGCGAACTGCGCGTCATCACACGGCCAGGAGCCGACCCCTACCGCGCCATCGTCGAAGGCCACCTCCCCGACCGCTTCGACCCCTTCCGCCTCCACTTCACAAAGAAACAGGAACTCCTGGCCGAGTACTACGCAACCGAGATAACAACGGCCGCCGGAAACGAACCGTCGACCTCACCGATCCCCACACCACCACCGCCGATCGCCATTGACTCGACTGCGGGCGGGATCCACTTCGACGGAGCCTACGTCCAGCGAACTAAGCACAGCCGGACAGCCCGCCACGAACACCCCCCGGCCAGCGGAAACAGGGCCAACGGGCCCATGCCAAGGGCAGGCCAGCCGAACAGGAAGCACAACCGAACAGGCCGCCGCCGCGAACACACCTGGGGCCGCCCTGGTGAAGCCCCCCGGCTGGCCATACCCGACTAACAGACCGCCGCCGGGACCGCGCCCCGGCCAGCGGAAACCTAGCTAACAGGCCAATACTGAAGGAACCGCTGACCACGGGAAGCGGGACCACCAGGGCCGCCGACCAGGAAACCCACGGCCGGTAGGCCGCGGCCGAGAGCAGACGGCTGGCCCACGCAGTGCGCCGGCCACAGCGCGGGCCGCCACACAGCGCGGGCGAAGTGCCTGGCGGGGAGGCGGGGCTAGAGGCGGCAGGCGTAGATGGCGGTGACGAGGATGGCCTTCGCGCCGATCTCCCAGAGTTGATCCATGACCTGCTGGTGGCCCTTACGGGGAACCAAGGCGCGGACGGCGACCCAGCCCTCGCGGTGGAGCGGGGAGACCGTCGGCCCCTCCATGCCGGGGGTGATCGCGATGGCCTCGTCGATCCGCTCGGCGCGGATGTCGTAGTCGATCATCACGTAGTCGCGGGCCACCAGCACGCCCTGGAGGCGCCGGATGAGCTGCTGGAACCCGTTGCTCTCGGAGGAGCCCGCACGCTTGATCAGCACGGCCTCGGACCGGGCGATCGGCTCGCCGAAAACCTCCAGGCCGACGTTGCGCAGGGTGGTCCCGGTCTCGACCACGTCGGCCACGGCGTCGGCCACACCCAGCCGGATGGCGGTCTCGACGGCGCCGTCCAGCTTGATCACGCGGGCGTCGACGCCCTGGTCGGCGAGGTACTTGCTGAGAAGGCCGGCGTAGGACGTGGCGATCCGCAGGCCGGCGAGGTCGGCCACGCTGGAGTAGGTCCCGGCGGTGGACGCGAACCGGAACGTCGACTGGCCGAAGCCCAGCGGCACGACCTCCTCGGCGGGAGCGCCGGAGTCGAACAGCATGTCGCGGCCGGTGATGCCCGCGTCGAGGGTGCCCTCGCCGACGTAGACGGCGATGTCGCGGGGGCGCAGGAAGAACAGCTCGCAGGAGTTCTCGGGGTCGACGACCACGAGTTCCTTGCTGTCCCTGCGCTCGCGGTATCCGGCTTCTTTCAGGATGGTCTGGGCGGCCTCGGTGAGCGCGCCCTTGTTCGGGACTGCTAGTCGCAGCATGACGTGAGAAACCCTTCCGGAGTCAGGAGAACAAGGTCAAAGGAGGCAAATGGCCGCGAGATCGCGGCTACAGATGCTTGTAGACCTCGTCCAGCCCGACGCCGCGCGCCAGCATGAGGACCTGGATGTGGTAGAGCAACTGCGAGATCTCCTCGGCGGTCCGCTCGGTCGACTCGTACTCGGCCGCCATCCAGCTTTCGGCGGCCTCCTCGACGACCTTCTTGCCGATGGCATGGACACCGGCGTCCAGGGCGGCCACCGTGCCGGACCCAGCGGGCCGGGTGCGTGCCTTCTCTGCCAGCTCGGCGTACAGCTCTTCGAAGGTCTTCATGGTCTCTCTCGGGTCGTCGGGCGTGCGCATCCCAGGGTAACCACCGTACGCGCGCATCCAGGTTAGTCCCGCCCGGGACCTGGGAGCGCGTCTTGTCCACGCTCCGAGATCGCACGGATCCGACACAGATCCCGCGCAGATCCCGCGGGAGGTCCGGCGGAGATCTCGATGCGCCGCCGTACGGCTTCGCGGGCCGTACGGAAGTCAGCCGAAGAGCTTCCGGGCGACCCGGAGTTGCTCCAGGGCCTGCTGGGACTCGCCGCCCTCGTGGCCGTTGAACGGCCAGACCGCGATGTCTTTGGGGCCCGCGTAGTGGTTGTACGCGGCGAACACGGTAGAGGCCGGGGTCACGCCGTCGCGCAGCCCGACGGAGAAGAGAGCGGGCGTCTGGGCACGCACGGCGAAGTTCACACAGTCGAAGTAGTCGAGCGTGGCGAAGATGTCCTCGACCCGGGTGCGGTGGACGGCGCAGAACCGGCCTAGTTCCCCATAGGGGTCGATGTCGGTGATCTCCACAGCGCGCCGGAAATGGCTCATGAATGGCACGTTGATGAAGGCGTGTGTGATCCCCGGGACCAGCGCGGCGGCTACGAGCGCCATGGCCCCGCCCTGGCTTCCGCCCGCGACGATGACCTTCTCCGAGTCCACCGCGGGATGCGACCGAGCCGCCTCGACGGCCCGGACGACGTCCGTGAAGAGCCTCCGGTAGTAGTACGCCTCGGGATCGAAGATGCCCTGCGTCATCTTGCCGGACTGCTCGGGCCCGATGCCGGGGAAGGGGTCCGGGGTGTCGCCGGGGCGCCAGCCGCCGCCCTGCCCACGGGTGTCCATGACGAAGACGGCGTATCCGGCGGCGGGCCACAGCAGCCAGTCGTGGGGCAGGCCCCGGCCGCCGTTGTAGCCGATGTACTCCACCACGCACGGCAACGGGCCGGAAGGCGACGCCGGCTTGAGGAACCATCCCTTGATCGGATGGCCGCCGAACCCCGCGAACGTCACGTCGAACACCTCGACCAGGGAAAGATCAGCGGCGTACGGCACGAAGGTGGCATTCAGCTCGTGCTCCCGCGCCTCGGCCAGAGTCCGCTCCCAGAAGAGGTCGAAGTCCTCGGGCTCCCGGCGCTCCGGCAGGTAGGCACGCAATTGGTCGAGGGGCATGTCAACGAACATGGGGGCACTCCGGGGGAACGTCATCGGGCCAGCCCTCCGACCCTACCGGTGCTCCATCCCGTGGCAGTGATCGCGTACGGCCCTCCGCGTACGGTCCTCCGGCGCCCGGCGCCCGGCCGGCGACGGAAATAGATGTGACTCGCGACGTTCGAGTCCGCAAGGATGCCGGGATGAAGGCCCGCCCCTACGCCGACGACGACATGCCGCTGCTGCAATCGACCTTCGCGACGTGGATCGCCGAGGCGGGCAGATGCGGGTACGACCACATCGGCGAACTGCCCCACCGGATCTACGAGAACCTGCGAGATCGCCGCCCGGTCGGGGAACTGGTTCGTCTGTGGGAGGGCGACACAGGCCTCGCCGGCATCGCGATCAACCTCCGCTTCGGCTCCGCGTTCGACGTCTTCACCGCGCCCTCGCTACGCGGCACGCCCGAAGAGCGTCGCATGCTGGAGTTCGCTTACCAGACCACGGCCCGCTTCATGAACCCCGGCGAACGATACGTCCTGACCGACGTCTTCGACTGCGACGCCACCAGGATCAGGCTGCTGCGGGAGCTCGGCTTCGAACGCTTCAGAACCTGGGACCACGTCAACGACCGCGACCTCGGCCAGCCGGTCGCCGAAGCTCGCGTCCCCGCCGGCTTCGTTCTGCGTGGCGCTCGTCCGGCCGACGCCGACCAACTCGCCGAGGCCCGCAACCACGCCTTCGAGCAGGATTGGACCGGGTCGCAGTACCGCGCGGCGGTGATGGAGAAGCCCGGGTACGACCCGGAACGGGAGATCGTCATCGAGGCGCCCGACGGCCGGATCGCCGCGTTCACCGTCTACTGGATCGACGAAGTCAACCGGACCGGCCATTTCGAGCCGGTCGGCACGCACCCGGACTTCCAACGTCGGCGCCTCGCACGGGCGGCGATGGTGCACGCGATGCGGCGAATGCGGGCGCTCGGCATGACGGTGGCGACGGTCAACCACGATGCCGGCAACCTGCCCGCCCGCAGGCTCTACGAGTCCCTCGGCTTCGTCAGGCGGCACGAGACGTACGGCTTCCGCCGGCCCTCACCCAGCACGCCTCCACTCAGCGTGTCCCAGTAGCCGGCCCGAGCCTCGGAACCGGGCACGGCGCCGCGCCGTCCGCCCGGGCACGGCCGAGCTCTCCTCATCGACGTGGTGGCTGTGGCGGCCGCAATGGCAACGGCGTGTGTGGTGGTCCTGGGGCCCCGGCGGTCGTGGTCCCGGCGCGATTGCCGCGCCGAGGATCAGCAGATCGGCAGGTAGGGCGGCTCGGGCCTGTGCGGTTACCTCCGGAGACGCGGACAGGCCTGCCCCTCCCCCCTCTCATGGAGCAAGAGCAGGAGCAGGAGCAGGCCTGTGCGTCGCCGGCCCTGCCAGTCACAACGACCAGACGCAGACAGCACTACGAACACCCGTGGCGTACGGACTCCGTCCGCCACGACGCCATTGCCGAGGGCGTGCCCGCCGACCGGTGAGGATTCTCGTCAGCGGCCGGTAAAGCGGTTGCCGGAGTGACCGCCGGTGCGCCCGGTGGGGCGGCCGCCCTGGCGGAACCCGCCGCCATAGGGGGCACGGGACTCCCCACGGCTGTCCGGACGGCGCTCGGAGCGGCCTTCGCCGCGTCCCCGCTCACCCTGATAACCGCCGCCCTGGTAACCACCACTCTGGTACCCGCCGCGCGAGTCGCTGCGCGAGTCACCGCGCGAGTCGCTACGCGAGTCACCGCGCTGCTCGTAACGGCCGTCGCCGTTCGAGGGCCCGCGCTGCCGGTCGCCCTGGTAGCCGCGGCCGCTTGCCCGCTCACCGTCCCGGAACGAGCCGCCCTCACGGTTCTCCCGGAAGGGGCGGGCTCCGTCGCGGTAGTCGCTCCCCGTGCCGCGGCCACGCTCGCCATGGGCGTCCCCGCGCCGGCCGTCGCCGAGCCTGCGATCGTTGTCCCGGCCGGCGAAGCCGCCGCGGTCCCCGCGGAACTCGCCGCCACGGTCACGGCGCTCGCCACCGGAACCCCCAGCGCCACCGGAACCCCCAGCGCCACGGTCACCCCTGTCACTGCGGTCACCACGGTCATCTGCCGAGCCGCCGCGGGAGGAGCGGAACGAACCCTCGCGGAACTGGCCGCGCAGGTCGCGGACGCTGCCGCCGGAGTCGTTGCGACGCCGGTACTGCGTGGCCTCGGCCGGGCGCCCGTCTCCCGGGGCACGGTCACGGCCGGAGCTCTCGCCTTCGCGGCGGAACCCCTCGTTCCCGCGCCGGAAACCCTCGCCCTCCCGCCGGAAACCGCCATCGGAGCGGTCGCGCCAGGGGGCGCCTTCGGGACGGTCACGGCGGGGGCCGTCGCCGTCCCGGCCGCGGCGGTCGCCGAAGCGGCGCGGACGACGCTCGCCGCCGGGGTGGTCGTCGCGCTTGGGCCGGAGGGGCCTGCGCACGTCGGGCTCCCAGACGGGGATGGCCTCACCGCTGGGGCGGCGGGCGCCGGCGATCTCGGCCAGGATCGGGTCGCCGGGCGCGACCCGGTGGCGGGACGGGGTGATGCCCGCCCGCCGCGTCATCGAATCGGTGGAACGCCGCTCGTTGGGGGTGATCAGCGTCACGACGCTGCCGCGCTCGCCCGCGCGGGCCGTACGGCCGCCGCGGTGGAGGTAGCTCTTGTGGTCCATGGGCGGGTCCACGTGGAGCACGAGGCTGACGTCGTCCACGTGGATGCCGCGGGCGGCCACGTCGGTGCAGACCAGGACCTTGACGTTGCCCTCGCGGAACTCGCTGAGAATGCGGGTGCGCTGGTTCTGCCGCTTGCCGCCGTGCAGGCCGCCGGCGCGGACGCCGACCCGGGCGAGCTGCTTGACCACCCGGTCGACGCCGTGCTGGGTGCGGACGAACAGGATCGTACGGCCCTCGCGGTTGGCGATCTCAGCCGTCACGTCGATCTTGTCGTCCCGGTGGACCTGGACGAGGTGGTGCTCCATGGTCTCGACCGAGGAGGTCGCCGGGTCGAGCGAGTGGGTCACCGGGTCGGTCAGGAACCGCCGGACCAGCTTGTCGACGTCGCCGTCGAGCGTGGCGGAGAAGAGCAGCCGCTGGCTGTCGGCGGGCGTCTTGTCGAGGATCGCGCTCACCACGGGGAAGAAGCCGAGGTCGCACATGTGGTCGGCCTCGTCGAGCACGCTCACCAGGACGTCCTGGAGCGAGCACTCACCCTGCTCGATGAGGTCGGTCAGGCGTCCGGGCGTGGCGACGACGATCTCGACGCCGCGGCGCAGCGCGTCGATCTGCTTGCCCATGGACATGCCGCCGACGACCGTCTTGACCCGCAGCGACAGGCCGCGGCCGAGGGGCTCGATCGCGTCGGCGACCTGCAGGGCCAGCTCTCGGGTGGGGACGAGGACGATGGCGCGAGGACGCTTGGGCAGGGCCTTCTCCCCCGCGATGCGGGCCATGGTCGGCAGGCCGAACGCGAGGGTCTTGCCGGAGCCGGTCTGACCCCGCCCGAGCACGTCGTGCCCGGCGAGGATGTCGGGAATGGCGGCCCGCTGGATGGGGAACGGAGAGGTGATGCCCTGCCGGGCCAGCCCCGCGACAAGCGGCTTGGGCAGGCCGAGCAGAATGAACTCGTCAAGCACCTCAGGCAGCCCGGAGTCGATGGTCTCGGGCAGGCCGGAGTCGAGCATGGTCACGAAATCGTGCCTTTCATCGAAGATGACGTGTCGGAACACGGGGGCGCGTCACTTCTGCGAAAGGACGAGCCAGGACATGTACGGCGGTGCCGTACCTCATCAGGACGCGGGGGATGGAATCCCTCTCATCGGGGCTTCCAGGAGGTCGTCCCCCTGGACGGACACAAAGTCCGGCGCGGCCGACGGTCGATCCGTCGGCCAGCAGGCCCCTGCGTCGGGCGGCAGTGCCGCGCGGTCCACGCGCTTGGTGGTCCAGCACTGCGATCTGTCCGCGAGTCTATCCGAACAGGGCCGACTCGCGATCACGGCGGCTTCGGCGCTCCCGCAGATGTGCCGGCCATCACGCGAAATCGGATGGCCTTCTCACGGACGCCATGTTGCAAGCCGCTAGGTAAAGCAAAACACCACTATACGGCATTCCCAATTGTCACAGGACATCATCGGAACCGCTTGCGGCGCGCGGGCATGGCCCGGCGCGCCGGGCGGCGATACGACCGGGGATCAGACGGGGGATCAGACCGGGATCAGGGATCAGACGTTGAAGCCCAGCATGCGGAGCTGGTCACGCCCGTCATCGGTGATCTTGTCCGGGCCCCACGGCGGCAGCCACACCCAGTTGATCACGACACTGGAGACCAGGTCGGCGAGTGCCGAGTTGGCCTGGTCCTCGATCACGTCGGTCAGCGGGCAGGCCGCGCTGGTCAGCGTCATGTCGATGGTCGCGATGGGGCGCTCGCCCTCGCCCGCCGGGTCGAGGTTGATCCCGTAAATGAGGCCGAGGTCCACGACGTTGATCCCGAGCTCGGGGTCGACGACGTCCCTCAGCGCCTCCATGACGTCGTCCAGAGAGGTCTCCCCGTCGTACGTCGCTGTCGGGGCCCCAGTGGGGGTCTCTGTCGGCTTGCTCACGTCGTCTCCTCACCTCGCGGCTTGCGCTGAGCGGTCACGCCTGGCTCCGCACGACCGCGTCCTTGTACGCCATCCAGGCCAGCAGGGCGCACTTGACGCGGGCGGGGAACTTCGCCACTCCGGCGAACGCCACCGCGTCTCCCAGCACGTCCTCGTCGGCCTCGACCTGGCCCCGGCCCTGCATCAGCCGGGTGAACTCGTCCACCACCGACAGCGACTCCTCCACGGTCGATCCCGTGGCGAGCTCGTGCAGCATAGACGCGGCGGCCTGGCTGATCGAGCAGCCCTGGCCGTCGTAGGACACGTCGAGGACCTTGCCGCCGTCGTCCACCTTCACCCGCATGGTGACCTCGTCACCGCAGGTCGGGTTCACGTGGTGCACTTCCGCGTCGTACGGCTCACGCAGTCCCCGGCCCTGGGGGTGCTTGTAGTGCTCCAGGATCAGCTCCTGGTACATGGATTCAGCGATCATGGCTCAGCCGAACACCTTCTGCACGTGGTGGAGGCCGCGGACCAGCGCGTCGATCTCGGCCGTCGTGTTATACAGGTAAAAAGACGCCCGCGTGGTCGCTGGAATTCCGAACCGGAGATGCAGCGGGCGGGCGCAGTGGTGACCTACCCGGACAGCGATGCCGTACACGTCGTCGAGGATCTGCCCGACGTCGTGCGGGTGGATTCCCTCCAGCGTGAACGACACCGTGCCACCTCGGGCGACAGCCGTACGGGGACCGATGATCCTGAGCCCGGGGAAGCCGTCCAGCGCGTCGAGGGCGTAGGTGACGAGCTCCTTCTCGTGCCGCTTGATCTCGTCCATGCCTATCGATGTCAGGTAGTCGACCGCCGCGCCGAGGCCGATGGCCTCCACGATGGGCGGGGTCCCGGCCTCGAACTTGTGCGGAACAGGGGCGTAGGTCGAGTGGTCCATCCAGACCGCCTCGATCATCTCGCCGCCGCCGAGGAACGGGGGCATGGCGTCGAGCAGCTCCCGGCGACCCCAGAGCACGCCGATGCCGGACGGGCCGACCATCTTGTGCCCGGTGAAGGCCACGAAGTCCACGCCCAGCCCGGCCACGTCGACCGGCTGGTGGGGCACCGACTGCGACGCGTCGAGCATCATCAGCGCGCCGACCTCGCGGACCCGCGCCAGGACAGGGGACACCGAGTTGACCGTGCCCAGCACGTTGGACTGGTGCACGATCGAGACGATCTTGGTGCGCTCGTTGACCAGCTCGTCGAGGTTTCCGATGTCGAGACGGCCCTCGTCGGTGACGCCGAACCAGCGCAGCGTCGCGCCGGTCCGCTGCGCCAGCAGCTGCCAGGGCACGATGTTGGAGTGGTGCTCCATCTCGGAGATGACGATCTCGTCACCCGGGCCGACCTTGAACCGCTCGTCGGTGTTCACCGGGTTTCCGAAGGAGTAGGCCACCAGGTTGATGGCCTCCGAGGCGTTCTTGGTGAAGATCACCTCGTCGCGCGAAGGAGCGCCGACGAAGGCCGCGATCTTGTCCCGCGCGCCCTCGTACGCCTCGGTGGACTCGCTGCCCAGCGCGTGCAGCGCCCGGCCGACGTTGCTGTAGTGGGAGGCCAGGTGCTCGCGCATGGCCTCGATCACCTGGGTGGGCTTCTGGGAGGAGTTCCCCGAGTCGAGGTAGACCAGCGGGCGGCCGCCGGGCAGCTCGCGGGAGAGGATCGGGAAGTCCTTCCTGATCCTCTCCACGTCGAAGCTCTCGGCAGCCATCAGGCGGACGCCTTCGCGGTGTCGGCCTTTCGCGCGTCCCGCACGTATGACTCGTAGCCCTCGGCTTCCAGCTTCTCCGCCAGCTCGGGGCCGCCCTCCTCGACGATCCGGCCACCGGCGAAGACGTGCACGAAGTCGGGCTTCACGTAGCGGAGGATGCGGGTGTAGTGCGTGATCAGCAGCACGCCGGTGTCGCCTGTGGACCGGAACCGATTGATCCCCTCGGAGACGACGCGCAGGGCGTCGACGTCGAGGCCGGAGTCGGTCTCGTCGAGGATGGCGATCTTCGGCTTGAGCAGCTCCAGCTGGAGGATCTCGTGCCGCTTCTTCTCACCGCCGGAGAAGCCCTCGTTGGTGTTGCGCTGGGCGAAGGCCGAGTCGATGGACAGCGCGTCCATGCCGGACTTCAGGTCCTTGGCGAAGTCGCGCAGCTTGGGGGCCTCGCCGCGAACGGCGGTGATCGCCGAGCGCAGGAAGTTGGACACCGTGACGCCCGGGACCTCGACGGGGTACTGCATGGCGAGGAACAGGCCGGCGCGGGCCCGCTCGTCGACGGACATGTCGAGCAGGTCCGCGCCGTCGAGCAGGACGCTGCCGGACGTGATGGTGTACTTGGGGTGACCGGCGATCGCGTAGGCCAGCGTGGACTTGCCGGAGCCGTTCGGCCCCATGATGGCGTGGGTCTCGCCCGACCGGACGGTCAGGTTGACGCCGCGCAGGATCTCCTTGTCGCCGACGGCGACGTGCAGGTCACGTATCTGAAGGGTGTGCACTCGATTACTCCTTCGAGAGCGAGACGAACACGTCGTCGCCGTCGATCTTGACTCGGTAGACGTTCACGGGCTTGGTTGCGGGCGGCCCGGTGGGCTTGCCGGTGCGCAGGTCGAAGCAGGAGCCGTGCAGCCAGCACTCCAGCGTGTGGTCGTAGACCTCGCCCTCGCTGAGCTTCACCTCGGCGTGCGAGCAGACGTCGTGCAGGGCGAAGATCTCGTCGCCCGTGCGGACCACCGCGACGGGGACGCCGTCGACCTCGACACCGACGGCGCCGTTGTCCGGGATGTCGCCGACCTTGCAGACCTTCTCCCACCGCCCCTCGTGGGAGACGTCAGCGGACGAACGTGCGCCGATCATCGCGCCAGCTCCGCCTCAACAGCGGCGAGGACGCGCTCGCGGATCTCCCCTACCTCGATCTTCTCGAGGAGCTGGGCGAAGAAGCCGTGGATGACCAGGCGGCGGGCCTCGTCGAACGGGATGCCGCGGGCCTGCAGGTAGAAGATGTGCTCGTCGTCGAGACGGCCGGAGGCGGACGCGTGTCCCGCCCCGGCGACCTCGCCGGTGAGGATCTCCAGGTTCGGCACGGAGTCGGCGCGGGCCCCGTCGGTGAGGATCAGGTTCCGGTTGAGCTCGTAGGTGTCGGTGCCCTCGGCCTCGGCCCGGATGATCACATCGCCGATCCACACCGCGTGGGCGCCGTCACCCTGCAGCGCGCCCTTGTAGGTCACGTTGCTGCGGCAGTTCGGCACGGTGTGTTCTACCAGCAGGCGGTGCTCCAGGTGCTGCCCGGCGTCCACGAAGTAGAGGCCGGTCAGGTCGGCGTCGCCGCCGGGCGCCGTGTACGCCACGGAGGGCGAGAGCCGTACGAGATCGCCGCCGAGGGTGACCACGAAGGACCGGAAGGTCGCGTCCTTGCCGAGCTGGGCGTGGTGGTGCGAGACGTGCACGGCGTCATCGGCCCAGTCCTGCAGGCTGACGACCTTCAGCGTCGCGCCGTCGCCCACGACGAACTCGACGTTGTCGGCGTAGACCGCGCTGCCGCTGTGGTCCAGGACCAGCACGGCCTCCGCCAAGGGCTCGACCTTGATCAGGAGGTGGCCGTAGGCCGCCCCACCGCCCGTACCCCGGAGGCTGACCACGGTCGGGCGCGAGGTGACGGCCTCACGCGGGACCGTGACGACCGTCGCCTTCTCGAACGACGCGTACGCCTGGGCGCTGACCCGGTCGGCAGGCACATAGGCCTTGCCGAGACGCGGGTCGTCGCGGCCCACGGTCTCGACGGTGACCTCGGGGGCCGCGTCGACCTCGACCAGGACGTCGCCGGAGGCGGCCGCCGTGCCGTTGTGCAGGCCCTTGAGGCGGGACAGCGGGGTGAACCGCCACTCCTCCTCGCGGCCGGTCGGCACGGCGAAGTCCTCCACGTCGTACGACGACCTCTCGTGAAGCGTCGACAGCGGCTTCGTTGCGAGACCCATCAGCCGACGGCCCCTTCCATCTGCAGCTCGATGAGGCGGTTCAGCTCCAGCGCGTACTCCATCGGGAGCTCGCGGGCGATCGGCTCGACGAAGCCGCGCACGATCATCGCCATCGCCTCGTCCTCGTTCATGCCGCGGCTCATCAGGTAGAACAGCTGGTCCTCGGACACCTTGGAGACCGTGGCCTCGTGGCCCATCGAGACGTCGTCCTCGCGGACGTCGACGTACGGGTAGGTGTCGGAGCGGCTGATCTGGTCGACGAGCAGGGCGTCGCACTTGACGGTCGAGGCCGAGCCGGCCGCGCCCTCCTCGATCTGGACGAGACCGCGGTAGGACGTCCGGCCGCCGCCACGGGCGACGGACTTGGAGATGATCGTGGACGAGGTCTTGGGCGCGAGGTGCACCATCTTGGCGCCCGCGTCCTGGTGCTGGCCCTCACCGGCGAAGGCGACCGACAGGGTCTCGCCCTTGGCGTGCTCGCCCATGAGGTAGACGGCCGGGTACTTCATCGTGACCTTGGAGCCGATGTTGCCGTCGATCCACTCCATGGTCGCGCCCTCGTACGCCACGGCGCGCTTGGTGACCAGGTTGTAGACGTTGTTCGACCAGTTCTGGATGGTCGTGTAACGGCAGCGGGCGCCCTTCTTCACGATGATCTCGACGACCGCCGAGTGCAGGGAGTCCGACGAGTAGATCGGCGCGGTGCAGCCCTCGACGTAATGGACGTAGGAGTTCTCGTCCACGATGATCAGGGTCCGCTCGAACTGGCCCATGTTCTCGGTGTTGATCCGGAAGTAGGCCTGGAGCGGGATCTCGACGTTGACGTTCGGCGGCACGTAGATGAACGAGCCGCCCGACCACACGGCGGTGTTCAGGGAGGCGAACTTGTTGTCGCCCACCGGGATCACCGAGCCGAAGTACTCCTTGAAGAGCTCCTCGTGCTCCCGCAGACCGGTGTCGGTGTCGACGAAGATGACACCCTTCTCCTCAAGGTCCTCACGGATCTTGTGATAGACGACCTCGGACTCGTACTGGGCGGCGACACCCGCGATGAGGCGCTGCTTCTCCGCCTCCGGGATGCCCAGCTTGTCGTAGGTGCTCTTGATGTCGGCGGGCAACTCGTCCCAGGACGCGGCCTGCTTCTCGGTCGAGCGCACGAAGTACTTGATGTTGTCGAAGTCGATGCCGGTGAGGTCGGAGCCCCACGTGGGCATGGGCTTCTTCCGGAACAGCCGAAGACCCTTGAGGCGCAGGTCGAGCATCCACTCCGGCTCGTTCTTGAGCGCGGAGATGTCGCGGACGACCTCTTCGGACAGCCCACGTCGGGCTACGGCCCCGGCCGCGTCCGAGTCGGCCCAGCCGAACTTGTAATTCCCGAGGCCTTCCAGCTCCGGGCGGTCGGTGACAGTCACCTTCCGGTCTCCTTGCTCGTTGATGTGCTCGATTCATGGGTACGCGCCTGCCTCCCGGCCAGCGCGTGGGAACTCACATGGGTGGTGCAGACCCCGTCGCCGTTCGCGATGGTGGCCAGTCGTTGCACCGGCGTGCCCAGGAGCTGCGCGAAGGCCTCGGTCTCCGCCTCGCACAGCTGGGGGAAGGCCGCGGCGACGTGCGCGACCGGGCAGTGGTGCTGGCAGAGCTGTTCGCCGCCCTGCCCCGTCTTGGTCGCCGACGCGGCGTAGCCCTCTGCGGACAGCGCCTCGGCGAGCACGCGGACCCGCTGGTCGGCGGGCACCTCGCGCATCAGCGTCTCCAGCCTGCTGACCAGGCCGGACACCTGCGCCCGCGCGAACTCCGACACCGCCTCGCCGCCCATCCGCTCGGCCAGGAAGCGCAGGGCGCTGCCGGCCAGGTCGTCGTAGGCGTGGACGAAGGCGCTGCGGCCCGCGTCGGTGATCGCGAACAGCTTCGCCGGCCTGCCGCGGCCTCGCTGGCCGCGCGGCCGTGCCGTACGGGGCTCGATCATGCCTTCGGCGAGCAGCGCGTCGAGGTGGCGGCGGACGGCGGCGGGCGTCAGGCCCAGCCGCTCCCCGAGCGCCGCCGCGGTCACCGGGCCGTGCTCCAGGATGAGCCGGGCCACCCGGGCGCGGGTGCCGCGCTCCGCCGT
Source organism: Planotetraspora sp. GP83 (assembly GCF_041262585.1). Lineage (NCBI taxonomy): Bacteria > Bacillati > Actinomycetota > Actinomycetes > Streptosporangiales > Streptosporangiaceae > Planotetraspora > Planotetraspora sp. GP83. Next base: position 550,333 of record NZ_JBGCBZ010000001.1, read on the forward strand.
GATCTGCGCGGACGCGGCTGGGCCGATCTGCGCGGGGGCCTGGGACACCGGGTGCGCAGGGGACAGCGCGGAGGGCCGCGTCACGGCGGTCTCCTCGGCGTTCGTCTTACCCGGCACGTATTTCACAACATCAGTGTGCCGTAATTCCTTCCCGCACGACAAACCCAAGGCACGATCCAAGTGAATGCAATTTCTCACGCAGGTAAGCCTTACCTAACCTGGGACGATGTCCTCGCGGCAGGCTTTAGCGATCATGTACGGCGGGCACGGTCGAGCGGCCGGTCCGGGCGTGAACGGAGACTATCGCCCACCGGCCCGGCCCGCAGGCCGGGGCCACCGCTCCGCGGCCCGTGGCGGACGGCTACCGCCCGGTCGCCTGCCACACGGCGAAGGACGCGCCCTGCGGGTCCGCGAGGATCGCGAAGCGCCCTATCGGGATGTCCTTCGGAGGGAGGAGAACCCTGCCCCCGTGCCTCTGGATGCCGTCCACGGCTTCGTCGCAGTCGGCGACCCCGAAGTAGACCAGCCAGTGCGGAGGCACCTCAGGCGGGTACAGATCCCCCATGGGCATCATCCCGGCGATGGAGCGGCCGTCCACCTGGAACTCGGTGTACGGCATGGGGCCGCCCTCGTGGGTCTGGGACTCCCAGCCGAACACCCGCGAGTAGAACGCCTTGGCGGCCTCGACGTCACGGGTGGCGAGCTCGTTCCAGGTCAGCGTGCCGGGTTCGTTGACCAGTTCGGCGCCCTTGTGGTTGCCGGGCCGCCACGCGCCGAAGAAGGCGCCGGCCGGGTCCTGGAAGACGCCCAGCCAGCCCTCCTCGAAGACCTGCATGGGCCCCATCACCACGGTGCCCCCGGCCTCCCGGACGGACTCGGCGGTCCTCTCGATGTCATCGGTGGCGATGTATGTGTTCCACACGGCGGGCATGCCGTCGACGAACGTGGGCCCGACGCCCGCGACCCTCTTGCCCCTCAGGCGGAACTGCCCGTAGCCACCGGCCTCCGGGCGCGGGTCGATCCCGGCCTCCCAGCCGAAGACCTCCCCGTAGAACGCGGTCGCGGCGGTGACATCGGTGGTCGACAGATCCACCCAGCAGGGCACGCCGGGCTGATACTCGGTCGTCTCGGTCATCTCGACCTCCCCCGGTCTGTGACACCGTTCATTGACACCGTACGTATCGAGACGTATCGAGCGATTCACGGCATGGCGAGGCATGGGACGCATCGGCCCGATCGAACTCAACCATTTCCAGATCCACCCCAATCGTTTACCCGTCCTTCCGCCCGCTCGGCAGGCATCCGCCGTCCAGACCGGCCGGTTCGCTCCCTAGACTCAAGTGAATCGACGACCAGCGGGGCGACGCGTCTGCCATGCCGCCCTGGCGGTCCTGCCTGGCTGAGGGGAGGCCGGTGACGTGCGGGCGGGTGACAACGCCTCAAGTAGGGCCTCAAGTAGGGCCGCGGGTAACGATGCCTCGGCCGGCGGGGCCTCAGGCGGGGCGGCCGTCGAGATCCGGGGACTGGTCAAGCGGTACGGGCGGACCACCGCGGTCGACGGCCTGACCCTGACCTGCGGCAGGGGCGAGGTCACGGCGATCCTCGGGCCGAACGGCGCGGGGAAGACCTCCACCGTCGAGATCTGCGAGGGATTCCGCACGCCCGACGCCGGAACCGTCCGCGTCCTGGGCATGGATCCGGCCGACCCCGCCCTGAAGCCGCGCCTCGGCGTGATGTTGCAGGCGGGGGGAGTGCCGCCCGCCGCCCGCGCCGGCGAATGGCTGCGCGTGGTCTCGCGTTTCTACGCGCATCCCCTCGACCCGGACGCGCTGCTCGACCTCCTCGGCCTCAGCGGCCACGCCCGCACGCCGTACCGGCGCCTGTCTGGAGGGCAGCAGCAGCGCCTGTCGCTGGCGGCGGCCGTCATCGGGCGGCCCGAGCTGGTCTTCCTCGACGAGCCGACCGCCGGGCTCGACCCTCAAGCCAGGCACGCCTGCTGGGACGTGGTCACCGGGCTCCGCGAGGCGGGCGTCTCCGTGGTGCTGACGACCCACCACATGGACGAGGCCGAGAAGCTCTCCGACCTCGTCGTGGTCATCGACCACGGCCGGGTGGTCGCGGAGGGGTCGCCGCAGGAGCTGACCGGCGCCGAGCGCCAGCTCCGCTTCCGGGCCCGTCCGGGCCTCAACCTCGACGAGCTGCTCGGCGCGCTCCCTCCCGGCAGCGCCGCCAAGGAGTCTCCGTCGGGGCACTACATCATCGAGGGGCAGGTCGGCCCCCAGCTGCTGGCCACGGTCACCGCGTGGTGCGCCACCGAGGGCGTCACCACCGAGGACCTGAGCATCGAGCGCCGCACGCTGGAGGACGTCTTCCTGGAACTCACCGGCAGGGAGCTCCGATGAGCCCCGACGAGCACCTGATGAGCACCTGATGAGCCCCGACGAACTCTGGACGCCGTGATGACGACGCTCGACTTCACCCCGAGACCGGGGGCGGCGCCGCTCCCCCGGATGGTCCTCGCGCAGGCGGGCGCCGAGGTGCGCGCCATGCTCCGGAACGGCGAGCAGCTGCTGCTCACGATGATCATCCCAATCCTGCTGCTGGTCGGGTTCTCCCAGGCTCCGCTGATCGACGTCGGCGGGTCCCGGATCGGCTTCGTCACCCCCGGCATCCTGTCGCTCGCCGTCATGTCGACCGCGTTCACCGGGCAGGCCATCGCCACCGGCTTCGAGCGGCGGTACGGCGTGCTCAAGCGGCTGGGCGCCACTCCCCTGTCGCGGGCGGGGCTCCTGCTCGCCAAGACGGCGGCCGTCGTCGCGGTCGAGCTGGTGCAGGTCGTGGTGATCGGCGCGGTGGCCCTGGCGCTCGGCTGGTCGCCCCACGGCAATCCCCTCTGGGTCGTGCTGCTGATTCTGCTCGGCACGGCGGCCTTCAGCGGGATCGGCCTGCTCATGGCGGGGACGCTCCGGGCGGAGGCCACCCTCGCGGGGGCCAACCTGGTCTACCTCGTGCTGCTCGGGCTGGGCGGCGTGGTCTTCCCGCTGACCAAGTTCCCCGCGGCCGTGCAGCCGGTCCTCGGGCTGCTGCCGATCACGGCGCTCACCGACGGCATGCGGTCGGTGCTCGCGGCGGGGGCCGGGTTCCCGGGCGGCCAGCTTCTCGTGCTGGCCTGCTGGGCGGTCGTCACCCTGGGCGTCGCCTCCCGGACCTTCCGCTGGGAGTAACCGCGTGATCATGCACGCCTTCCCGTGCATGGGCGCCGACCAGCCCCAACGCCAGCCGTGATCATGCACAGGTTCCCGCGCGCGGCAGATGACCTCGTCCGACGCCGACCGTGATCATGCAAGGGCGTCCGTCGTGCCCGTACGGCTCTGGCATAGTGCTTTTGCCCGGTAATGGAATGATTGACCCCTTCGTAATTGGAGCCGTGCGCATGACCGCTGAAATCCTGTCCGGGGCCGCCGAGCCGTACAGGATCAGGCCGGGAAAGGCGATGCGCGCGGCGTCGGACGCGGTCCCCCCGTCCGGGCTGGTGCTGCTGGCCATCCTGTCGGTGCAGGTCGGGGCCGGTCTGGCCAAGCACCTGTTCGCGCAGCTCCCGCCGAGCGCGGTGGTCTTCCTCCGGATCACCACGGGGGCGCTCATCCTCGTGGCCGTCGCCCGGCCCAAGGTGCGCGGCCTGACCCGGCGGGACCTCGCCGTCGGCATCGGCTTCGGGCTGAGCCTGGGCCTGATGAACTGGTCGTTCTACGAGGCGCTCACGCGGCTGCCCATCGGGATCGCGGTGGCCATCGAGTTCATCGGGCCGCTCACCGTGGCGGTGGCCGCCTCCCACCGTCGGCGCGACCTGCTCTGGGTCGCGCTTGCCGCCGCTGGAGTGCTCCTGATCGCGCCATGGGGTCAGGGCGGCGCGGGTCAGGGCGGCGCGGCGATCTGGACCGGCATCGGGTTCGCGGCGTTCGCCGGCGTCTGCTGGGCGGCCTACATCCTTCTGGCGGCCGCCACGGGGGCGCGCTTCCCCGGCGCCAGCGGGCTCTCCTTCGCGATGATCGTGGCCACGATCCTCATCACGCCCGTCGGGGTCGTCTCCGGCGGAGCCGCCCTGCTCCAGCCCGAGATCCTGCTGCTGGGCGCGGGTGTGGGGCTGTTGTCGTCGGTCATTCCGTACTCGCTGGAGCTGGAGGCCCTGCGCCGGATGCCCAAGCGCGTCTTCGGCGTCCTCATGAGCCTGGAGCCGGCCGTCGCCGCGCTCGTCGGCCTCTTCGTCCTCGGCGAGGTGCTGCGGGTGCGCGAATGGACGGCGATCGGCTGCGTCGTCATCGCCTCGATCGGGGCAACCCGCTCGGAAGGGTGACGCACAGCGCCCTGACCGGGGCCTAAGCGGGCCCTAAGCGGGGCCGCTGGACCAGATGCCCCGCATGTGCTCGATGTGGTGGGTCATGATCCGTTCGGCGGCCTGGCCGTCGCCGCGGACCAGGGCGTCGAGGACCTCGACGTGCTCGCGGGCCGCGTCCGCCAGCAGCCCCCGGTCGGCGAGCCCCTTCAGGCCGTAGAGCCGGGCCCGGCCGCGCAGGGCCCGGATCACCTCGACGAGGTGCGCGTTGCCCGAGAGCGCCAGCAACTCCAGATGAAACCGCAGGTCGGCGTTGACATAGCCCAGAAGGTCCGTACGGCGGGCCGTGGCGACGATCTCCTGCGCCAGTGGCCGTAACTCCTGGAAGTCCGGCACGCGGCCGCTGTCGGCCAGCCGGGCCACGGTCGGCACCTCGATCAGCCGCCGGAGCTCGGTGATCTCCGCCAGATCGCGCTCGGACATCACGCTCACCCGGAAGCCCTTGTTGCGCACGGCCTCCACAAGGCCCTCCTTGGCGAGGTCGAGCATCGCCTCGCGCACCGGCGTGGCCGAGACGCCGAACTGGGCGGCCAGCACGGGGGCCGAGTAGACCACCCCCGGCCGCATCTCCCCCGCCACGAGGGCGCTGCGCAGCGCCTGGGCCACCTGTTCGCGCAGACTCTGCCGCTCTCCGACTGCGGGCAGGCCGAGGCCCTCCGGTCCCGTCCCCATGACTCTCCTCCCGATGCCCCCGCCCGGCGATCGTACCGTTCCGCGCAGAAACGATCACACTGTCCGCGGTTCAAGCCGAAAGCGGGCCGAACGCGGGCTGAATCGGGGCCGCAACGGGCCGGACACGGGGGCGCTCGTTGCGCCACCTACCATGAATGCCGTGAACCACCTCGCTGACCAGCCTCGCGCCCGCGCGGCCGCCGCCTTGTTGAGAGCCCTCAAACGCCTCGCTGGCCAGCTTCGCGCCCGTGCGATCGCCTTCTACGGCTCCTTCTGGTTTTCTACGACCGAGACGATGCGGCGGTGGGCACTGGCGGCGGTGGTGGTCAACGCGGGCATCACCGTAACCGGCGCGGCCGTCCGGGTCACCGGGTCTGGCCTCGGCTGCCCGACGTGGCCGAGATGCACCCCGGACAGCTTCGTCCCGGTCAGGCACGACGCCCACTCCGCGATCAACATGGCGATCGAGTTCGGCAACCGGCTGCTGACGTTCCTGGTGCTCGCCGTCGCGGCGGCCTGCGTGGTCGCCGCCGTACGGCTCGGCCGCCCCGATTACGGGCAGCGCCGTCCCGCCTTGGTGCGGCTGGCCGCGCTGCAGCCGCTCGGCGTCCTGGCGCAGGCCCTGTGGGGCGGCCTGGTGGTGCGCACGCTGCTCAACCCCGTCACGGTGAGCGTCCACTTCCTCCTGTCCATCGGGATGATCGCCGCGGCGTTCACGCTGTTCGCGCGGGCCGGGGAGGGTGACGCGCCGCCGCAGCGGCTGGTCCACCGCGACATCCGCACTCTCGGGTTCGTCCTCACCGCGGCGGTGTTCGTCCTCCTGATCGCGGGAGTGGTCGTCACCGGCACGGGCCCGCATTCGGGCGACAAGGCGGCGTCGCGGTTCGGCTTCGACATCCAGAGCGTGGCGCAACTGCACACCGACGTCGTGTGGATCGTGGTGGGGCTCACGTTCGCGCTGCTGTTCTCGCTTCACGTGACCGACTCCCCCGGACGCGCGCGGCGGGCCGCGCTCGTGCTGCTCGGGGTGGAGCTGGCCCAGGGCGTGGTCGGCTACGTGCAGTACTTCCTGGCCGTCCCGGCGTTCCTCGTCGGCGTGCACGTGCTGGGCTCGACCCTCGTGTGGATCGCCACGCTGCGCGTGGTGTTCCTGACGCGGTCACGCGGCCCGGTCGCCACTCCGGTATCCGGCCGCTCGAACCGCGGCGAGCTCGCAACTAACTACGCCATGCGAGCGTCTAATCCCGCGTGATCACTCTTCTGCCCTGGCGATGGTCTCAAGCCGCGCTGCGAAGGGCGTTCCAGTGCCTCGCCGTCCTCAGCGTCCTGCCGCTGGCCCCGATGACGTGGGTCTGGCTCACGAGCGCGTCGCACCGGGTGGTCGCCGAGCCCGGGACCCCCTGGATGGAGTCGGTACCGGCGATGCCCGCGGCGCTGGTTCTCGGCGCGGGGATCTTCGGCGACCAGCCCAGCCCGATGCTCCGGACCCGGCTCGCTCTCGCGACCCGGCTCTACCAGGAGGGCAAGGTGCGCGCGCTGCTGCTGTCGGGTGACAACAGCCGCGCCGGATACGACGAGCCGACCGTGATGCGCGACTTCCTGATCGCCCATGGCGTGCCCGCCAAGAAGATCGTCCTCGACTACGCGGGCTTCGACACCTGGGACTCCTGCGTCCGGGCCAGGAGGATCTTCGGGGCCTCACGCCTGATCGTGGTGACCCAGGAGTTCCATCTCCCCCGCGCCGTCGCGCTGTGCCGTACGGCCGGCCTGGACGCGTTCGGGGTGGGCGACGACTCCACTCCCGACTGGCCGATGGAGACCGCGGGGTACGCCGCGCGGGAGGTCTTCGCCTCCGCCAAAGGCGTGCTGGACGGCGTGCTGCTCCACTCCCAGCCCCGGTTCCTCGGCCCCCATGAGGCCGGACTCGACCGGGCGCTGGCGTCCGCGCGCCGCGCCCGGCGCTGACCAAGCCCGGCGGCCTGCTCCCGAAACCCTCGCCTCGGTCAGGTCGTCCCGGAGCCGCCCGGGGGGAAGCCCGGGCCGGCCGCGCCGTACCCGGGCCCCTGGCCCGGCCAGCGGCCAGGGGGCGGGGCTCCGGGGGCGTACCCCGGCGGCGGCACTCCCCGGGCGGCGCGGGCCTGGTGGCGCTCCGGGATCGGGAAGGACATCCGGGCGTAGGCCATGAGGTCGGCCAGCGACCGCTGCGTGGTCCGGAACGTGGCCTCGTCCACGCCTCCCCTGGCCGCGCGGGCGTGGAGCAGCCCGAGCTCCGTCGAGGCGAGCTGGTAGTCGCTCATCGCCCGCGCGCCCGCCTTGCCGCCGTGGGCCTTGGCCCAGGCCCGGGCGTGGCTGCGCCGCCGCAACGACGTCAGCATGAAGATGTCCGCCTGGTTGACCAGCCCGTTCCGCTCGTACGACGGCAGGTAATGCTGGATCAGCCCGATGATGCGCTTCCTGTCCCTGAAGATCACGGTCAGCTCGACGACCAGCAGGACCATCAGGATGAGATAGGCGATCGCGAGGCCCCCGAGCCCGCCGAACGACGCGAAGCCGTTCCATATGCCGTGCAGGATCATCGCGCCGAGCCAGCCCGCGATGATCATCACGAGGCCGGACGGCCCTCTGCGGTGAGCCGCGTAGGCCACCGAGATGCCGATCAGGGACGTGAAGAGCGGGTGCGCGAACGGCGAGAGCACCCCGCGCAGCACCAGCGTGGCGGCGAGGACCTGGGCCCCGTTCTCGTTCAGCGCCGCGATGTAGTAGCTGACGTTCTCGGACATCGCGAAGCCGAGGCCGACCATGCTGGCGTAGATGATGCCGTCGGTGGGCCCGTCCAGCTCCTGCCGCCGGTACCGGAACAGGCCCAGCAGCACCAGGCCCTTCAGCGTCTCCTCCACCGGCGGCGCGCCGAACGTCGCGACCAGGCTGCGGGCGCTGTTCTCGTCGCCCAGCTGGTGGGCCACGTAGACGAGGTTGAGCGAGTTCAGGAGGCCCGCGACGAGGACGGCGATGCCCGCCCCCCACGCGAACGCGAAGATCAGGTTGGTGCGGGGTTCCGGCTCCAGGCGGTCGAGGGCGAGCACGCCCGCCAGCAGCAGTGGAACGGGGGCCACGGCGAGCCCCAGCGCGATGAAGAAGTGAACGGGGTCGCCGTTCAGTATGTCGAACGAGAAGGACACCAGAGCGCAGATCCCGGCGATCACGAGACCGATGATCAGACCGACTGACGGACGCTCCTTCAGCACCGCACGAGGATCAAGGCTGGCCATTCCGCGAATGTAACCGAACATCCACGTTCTGTCCCCTCCGCCCCCACCGCTGGCGCCCTCGGCCGCTGTCCTGGGACCGGCGGCCGGCTTGCGGAACCGGCGGTTCGCGATACCTTCACGATCGCGATATCCGTTCTGGTGACGAGTGGGGACGATGAGCGAGAAACCTCCGGGCGGGCTCGGCCGGCGGCGATTCCTGCGCGTGGCGGGGACCACCGCCGTGAGCGCGGTCGCCGCGGGGTCGGGGGTGGTGGGGGACGCCTCGCCGGCCGCCCGTCAGGCCACCCGGCCTGGCGACGCCCGTCCGGCGCCCACCGCCGAGCCCGGCCCGGTGGCATTGCCGGGGACGCGGGCCGCGGCCCTGCCCGAGCGGCTGCTCCCGGGCGACTCGTCCTGGAGGTTGCGCAGGTACGGCCCGGCCGACGCCATCGACGGCTACTGCGACCAGGTGAGCGTGCTCCCCGGCGAGCCGGTGGGCCTGCACGCCTCCACGACCGCGGACCGCTTCCGGGTCACGGCGTACCGCATGGGCTGGTACGGCGGGGCGCTCGCGCGCCGGGTGTGGCGGTCGAGCTGGATCAAGGGCCGGAGACAGGCCCCGGCCGAGGTCGCCCACGCCACCCGCACAGCGCACGCCGGGTGGGACCGGACGCTGTCCGTGCCCACGGACGGCTGGCCGGAGGGGGCCTACCTGCTGCGTCTCGACGCCGACCACGGGCCCCAGCGCTACGTGCCGCTGGTCGTGCGGTCGGCGACCGCCGCCGGGAAGACCGTGCTCGTCCACGCCGCGGCCACGTGGCAGGCCTACAACAGGTGGGGCGGCTACAGCCTCTACTACGGCGAGGACGGCCGCTACGACAGCCGCTCGCTCGCCGTGACCTTCGACCGGCCGTACGACAAGGTCGGGGTGCGGAAGTTCCTGATCCACGAGCGGGCGGTGGTGGAACTGGCCGAACGGCTCGGTATCCCGCTGGCGTACACCACCGGGGTGGACCTGGAGACCGGCGGCCAGGTGCTGGACGGCGCCACGGCGGTCTTCTTCCTCGGCCACGACGAGTACTGGACGCCGGGGCTGCGCCGCCGCGTCACCGAGGCCAGGGACGCGGGCGCCAACCTCGCGTTCCTCGGGGCCAACACCTGCTACCGCCGCATCCGCCTGGAGCGGGACGGCCGCCTGGTCGTCTGCTACAAGACCGCCGCCGCCGAGGATCCTCTGTACGGCAAGCACCCGTCGCTGGTGACGACGGACTTCCGGGCCGACCCGGCGCCCGACCCCGAATCGTCGCTGACCGGGGTCTACTACGACGGCTTCCCGGCGGACGCGCCCTATGTGGTCACGGCTCCCCGGCACTGGGTCTTCGCCGGCACGGGCGTGAGGCACGGCGACTCCTTCGCGCACCTGGTGGGCGTGGAGTACGACCGGGTCACTCCGGGTGTGCCGACGCCCCGGCCGCTGGAGATCCTTTCCCACTCGCCCCTGACGTGCGCGGGGCGGCCGAGCTTCGCCGACTCGGCCTACTACACGACGCCTGAGGGGGCCGGGGTCTTCGCGTCTGGGACGATGCGGTGGACCGAGGCGCTGATGGCCGGGACCCGCGACAGCCCGGAGGCGCACGGCATCGACGCCCGCACGAGGAGATTCGTCACAACGGTGACGACCAATTTGCTGACGGCATTCGCCGAGGGCCCGGCGGGGACGCACCGGCCGCCCCCGAAGGACAACGTCCGCAAGATCTACGGGTGAGCGGCCGGGCTCAGACCAGCGGCCCGCGCCTCAGACCAGGAGGGAGTCGAGCGCCACGGCGAGGAAGAGCAGCGCGAGGTAGATGTTCGACCAGTGGAAGAACCGCATGGGCCGCAGGTCCACGCCGGTCCTGCCCGCGTTGACCCGGCCGAGCAGGCGGTAGACCTCCCACAGGCACGCCGCCCCGAGGGCCAGGGCGACCACCGGGTAGAGCAGCGAGGTGCCGGCGACCGGCCACAGCAGCAGCGAGCACAGCACGGTGGCCCAGGTGTAGGCGACCACCTGCAGGACGACGCGCCGCTCCGTGGTCACGACGGGCAGCATGGGCACGTGCGCGGCCGCGTAGTCCTCGCGGTAGCGCATCGCGAGCGTCCACGTGTGCGGGGGCGTCCAGAAGAAGACGACGCCGAAGAGCACCACGGGAGCCCACGACAGGGTTCCGGTGATCCCGGCCCAGCCGATCAGCACGGGCATGCAGCCGGCGATGCCGCCCCACACGATGTTCTGCGACGTCCGCCGCTTGAGGATCATCGAGTAGACGAAGACGTAGAACAGGATCGCGGCCAGCGACAGGCCGGCCGCCACCCAGTTGACCGCGAGGCCGAGGCCCAGCGTGGAGGCGACGCCGAGGACCACGCCGAAGACGAGCGCGCCGCGCGGCGAGACCTCCGCCTTCGCGAGCGGCCTGCGGCGCGTGCGCCGCATCGTCGCGTCGATGTCGCGGTCGATGTAGCAGTTCAGCACGTTCGCGCTGCCCGCCGACAGGGTGCCGAAGATCATCGTCGCCGCGGCCGTCCACAGCGGCGGAAGACCGCGCGCCGCCAGGAACATGACCGGCAGGGTCGTGATCAGGAGCAACTCGATGATCCGTGGCTTGGTGAGCGCCACATACGCCTTCACGAGCGCCCCGAGGGAGCGGGGGGCCGTGGCCGTCGCGGCGGTTCCGAGCGGGGCCATCGTCTGCTTGTTCGTCAGCACCGTCAAGGCGCATCCAACACATGCGGGGTCAACGCGTAACCTCTGAATAGAGCGGATCTCCGGACCTGGGACCGGCATTGCGCAATCACTGTAGTCGGCGTAACCGGTGGTCCAGGAACTGGGGCCGGAAGCGGCCCCGATCCCGCCACCCCGGAAGTCTCGCTGCTCACGGGGCCCAGTTCATTGAACAGGAAATCGAACAGGTCATCGAGCACATCATCCAACCGATCACCGAGCCGGCCATCGAGCGGCCCAGACGGGGTGGGCTACCAAACGGTATGACAGGGGACCCGTTAGGGTCCCCAGTGGGCGGGAAATGCCACAACGGCGCGGATTTGAACAGAGGGGATCGAGCAGTTGAGCAGCGCAAGCCTTGAGTGGAGTGACCTCGATCGGCAGGCTGTCGACGTGGTGCGCGCACTGGCCATGGACGCGGTCGAGAAGGCGGGTTCGGGCCACCCCGGCACCGCCATGAGCCTCGCACCCGCCGCCTACCTCCTTTTCCAGCGGTTCCTGCGGCACGACCCGTCGGACCCCACGTGGGTGGGACGCGACAGGTTCGTCCTTTCCGCCGGTCACAGCAGCCTGACGCTCTACATTCAGCTCTACCTGTCGGGTTACGGCCTGGCGCTGGACGATCTGAAGTCGCTCCGCCAGTGGGGCAGCCTGACGCCGGGCCACCCGGAGCACGGCCACACCGTGGGCGTGGAGACGACCACCGGTCCGCTGGGCCAGGGGCTCGGCAACGCCGTGGGCATGGCGATGGCGGCCCGCCGCGAGCGCGGCCTGTTCGACCCCGACGCGCCCCAGGGCGAGTCGCCGTTCGACCACATGATCTGGTGCATCGCCTCCGAGGGTGACATCGAGGAGGGCATCAGCCACGAGGTCAGCTCGATCGCGGGCCACCAGAAGCTCGGCAACCTCGCGGTCATCTTCGACTCCAACCACATCTCGATCGAGGACGACACCCAGATCGCGCTGTCGGAGGACATCGCCAAGCGCTACGAGGCGTACGGCTGGCACGTCCTGACGGTCGACTGGACCGCCGGTGAAGGTCGTGCCGAAGGCGCGCAAGGCAAGCACTACGAGGAGAACGTCCAGGCCCTTTCCGACGCTCTGGAGGCCGCCAAGGCGGAGACCGGGCGCCCCACCTTCATCAGGCTCCGCACGATCATCGGCTGGCCCGCGCCGAACAAGCAGAACACGGGTAAGGCCCACGGCTCGGCGCTGGGCGCCGACGAGGTCGCGGCCACCAAGCGCGTCCTGGGCATGGACCCGGAGAAGAGCTTCGACGTCCCGGCCGAGGTCCTCGACCACTCCCGCGAGGTCGTCAAGCGCGGCCGGGAGCTCCGCACCGAGTGGGACAAGAGGTTCGAGAGCTGGCGGGCCGCCAACCCCGAGCGGGCCGAGCTGTTCGACCGGATCTCGGTGCGCAGGCTCCCCGAGGGCTGGGACAAGGCGCTGCCCAGCTTCGATGCGGGCTCGTCCGTCGCGACCCGCAAGGCGTCGGGTGAGGTGCTGAGCGCGCTGGCCCCGGTCCTGCCGGAGCTGTGGGGTGGCTCCGCCGACCTCGCCGAGTCCAACCTCACCTCGATGAAGGGCGAGCCGTCCTTCATCCCGGACGAGTACCAGACCCGTGAGTTCCCCGGCAACCGGTACGGCAGGACCCTGCACTTCGGGATCCGCGAGCACGGGATGGGCGCGATCCTCAACGGCATCGCCCTGCACAACGGCACCCGCCCGTACGGCGGCACCTTCCTGGTGTTCAGCGACTACATGCGCCCGGCCGTACGGCTGGCCGCGCTGATGAAGCTGCCGGTGATCTACGTCTGGACGCACGACTCGATCGGCCTCGGCGAGGACGGCCCGACCCACCAGCCAGTGGAGCACCTGTGGGCGCTGCGCGCGATCCCGGGCCTCGACGTGGTCCGCCCGGCCGACGCCAACGAGACCTCGGCGGCCTGGAAGATCGTGCTGGAGCACGACGACCGCCCGGCGGCCCTCGCCCTCACCCGCCAGAACGTGCCGGTCTACGACGGCACCGGCGACCCGGAGAAGGTGGCCCGCGGCGGTTACATCCTGGAGGAGGCGTCGAACGGCCAGCCGTCCGTCGTCCTCATCGGCACGGGCAGCGAGGTCCAGCTCGCCGTCGAGGCGCGCGAGGCCCTGGAGGCGGAGGGCATCCCGGCCAGGGTCGTGTCGATGCCGTGCGTCGAGTGGTTCCGCGCGCAGGACCCGGCGTACCGGCAGACCGTGCTGCCGCCGGCGGTCCGCGCCCGGGTGGCCGTCGAGGCGGGAATCTCGCTCGGCTGGCGCGAGTTCGTGGGTGATGCGGGGGAAGTCCTGAGTCTGGAGCACTTCGGCGCCTCCGCGCCGTACAAGACGATCTTCGAGCAGTTCGGCCTGACCGCCGACCGAGTGGTGGCCGCCGCCAAGGCCAGCCTCGCCAAGACCGGGGCTGACAAGGGCGAGACGACCGGAAACTGAGGAACAACCAATGAGCGAGAATCTGAAGCGTCTCACCGCGGCAGGCGTGTCGATCTGGCTGGACGACATCAGCCGGGAGCGCCTGCGCACCGGCAACCTGGCCGCCCTCATCCGTGAGAAGTACGTGACCGGCGTCACCTCGAACCCGACGATCTTCGCCTCGGCGCTGAGCAAGGGCGACGCGTACGACGCCCAGCTGCGCGACCTCGCCACCCGGGGCGTCTCGGTCGACGAGGCGGTCCGGGCCATCACGACCTTCGACATCCGCTGGGCCGCCGACGTGCTGAAGCCGGTCTACGACGGCACCCACGGCGTGGACGGCCGTGTCTCCATCGAGGTCGACCCGAGGCTGGCCCGCAACACCGAGGCGACCATCGCCGAGGCCCGCGCCCTGTGGTGGCTCGTCGACCGGCCGAACGTCCACATCAAGATCCCGGCGACCGTCGAGGGCCTGCCCGCGATCACCCAGGCGATCTCCGAGGGGATCAGCGTCAACGTCACGCTGATCTTCTCGCTGGAGCGGTACCGCCAGGTCATGGACGCCTGGCTGACCGGCCTGGAGAAGGCCAGGGCGGGCGGCCTCAACCTCTCGGGCATCGAGTCGGTGGCGTCGTTCTTCGTCAGCCGCGTCGACACCGAGGTCGACGCCCGCCTGGACGAGATCGGCACCCCGGAGGCGAAGGAGTTGAAGGGCAGGGCCGGCGTGGCCAACGCCCGGCTGGCGTTCGCCGCCTTCGAGGAGGTCGTGAACTCGCCCCGCTGGCAGGAGCTGCGCGCCGCGGGGGCCCGCCCGCAGCGGCCGCTGTGGGCCTCGACCGGCGTCAAGAACCCGGACTACCCCGACACGCTCTACGTCGACCAGCTCGTCACCGCCGGGGTCGTCAACACGATGCCCGAGAAGACGCTCGACTCGGTTGCCGACCACGGCAAGATCTCGGGCGACACCATCCGTCCCTTCTACGAGCACGCCTGGAACGTCATGGCCGCGCTGAAGGAGGCCGGCATCGACTACGACGACGTGGTGCGGGTGCTGGAGGAGGAGGGCGTCGAGAAGTTCGAGAAGTCGTGGACCGAGCTGCTCGAGACCGTCGAGACCGAGCTCAGGAAGGCCTGAGTCACATGACCATTGAGGTAACCGCCGGCGACGCCGCGGAAGCCGTACAGGCGGTCAAGGAGAAGCTGGTCGCCGAGGGGGTGCCCGCGGCGCTCGCCGCGGGGGATTCGGCCCTGTGGGGCGCCGACGCCCAGGCCGAGGCGGCCGTCAGGCTCGGCTGGCTCAACCTGCCGCTGACGAGCAGGGAGCTGCTGCCCGAGATCGAGAACCTGGTGGAGAAGGCCCGCGCCGAGGGCCTCGACCACGTGGTGCTCGCCGGGATGGGCGGCTCCTCGCTCGCTCCCGAGGTCATCGCGGCCACCGAGGACGTGCCGCTGACCGTCCTCGACACCACCGACCCGCACCAGGTGCGGCGCGCCCTGGCGGACGGGCTGGAGCGGACGCTGCTGGTCGTCTCCAGCAAGAGCGGCGGCACGATCGAGACCGACAGCCACCGAAGGATCTACGAGAAGGCGTTCAGGGACGCCGGGCTCGACCCGGCCGAGCGGATCGTCGTCGTGACCGACCCGGGCTCCCCGCTGGAGCAGTCGGCCATCGAGGCCGGCTACCAGGTCATCCTGGCCGACCCGAACGTCGGTGGCCGCTACAGCGCGCTGAGCGCCTTCGGCCTGGTGCCGAGCGCCCTGGCCGGAGCGGACGTGCGGAAGCTGCTCGACGACGCGGCGGCCGTACGGCCGCTGCTCGCGCAGGACGAGGGCAACCCCGGCCTGGACCTGGGCGCCGTGCTCGGCGCGGAGGCACTCCAGGGGCGCGACAAGCTGATCCTGCGCGACAGCCTGTCCGACATCAACGGGCTGCCGGACTGGATCGAGCAGCTCATCGCCGAGTCGACCGGCAAGTCGGGGAAGGGCATCCTCCCCGTCGTCGGCGCCGAGGCCGCGGAGGACGACGACCAGTACGTCGTCGCCATCGGCCGTGACGGCGGCACGGTGGTCGACGGCCCGCTGGGCGCGCAGTTCCTCACCTGGGAGTACGCCACGGCGATCGCGGGCCGGGTGCTGGGGATCGATCCCTTCGACCAGCCCAACGTGGCGGAGTCCAAGGAGAACACCACCAAGATCCTGCAGGAGGCCGGCGACGGCCCGCTGCCGACCGGCACGCCCGTCCTGACGGACGGCCCGGTCGAGGTCTACGGCGACGTGCCGGGCGACCCGAAGAACCTGGCCGACGTGCTGACCTGGCTGCTCCAGGCCATCCCCGGCCGGGGCTACCTGGCGATCATGGCGTACCTGGACCGGGAGGCGGCGTTCGACGCCGCGACGGTCGGCGACGCCTCGTTCGAGGAGATGACCGAGACGTGGGCGAGCGCGGACGTGGCCACGCTGCGCGCGCTGCTCGACTACCGCACCGACCGCGCGGTCACGTTCGGCTGGGGCCCTCGGTTCCTGCACTCGACCGGGCAGTATCACAAGGGCGGCCCGCCGGTCGGCGTGTTCCTGCAGATCACCGGGGCGGTCACGGACGACATCGAGGTGCCCGGCAAGCCGTACACGCTGGGCAGGCTGCAGCTCGCGCAGGCGCTGGGCGACCTGCGGGCGCTGGCCTCGCGCGGCCGGCCCGCCGTCCGCCTGCACCTGACCGACCGGGTCGCCGGCGTCAGGCACCTGCTCTCCGTGGCGGAGGAGCTCTGACCATGCGATGCGTTACTGGCCACGTCACCGGCCAAGGATCCACCGGGAGGGAGGCCGCATGACCAAGCAGCCCAAACCCGCCCCGGGGACCGAGGCGGCCAAAGCGGCCGAGGGCGCTGAGGCGCCGGAGAACGTGGTGCCGCCGATCCCCGCGACCAGCCCCGCCGCGCCCGTCGAATCGTCGACCGCGGTCGCGGCGCAGGTGGCCGCGACCGCGACGACCGAGGAGACGGTCGCCGCCAACCCGCTGCGCGACCCTCGCGACAAGAGACTCCCACGTGTGGCCGGGCCGTGCGTGCTCGTGCTGTTCGGCGTGACCGGAGACCTCGCGAAGCGCAAGCTGCTGCCCGCGATCTACGACCTGGGGAACCGGGGGCTGCTGCCGCCCGGCTTCTCGCTGGTCGGCTTCGCCCGCCGCGACTGGGCCCACGAGGACTTCGCTCAGGTCACGTACGAGGCGGTGAAGGAGAACGCGCGGACGCCCTTCCGCGAGGAGGTCTGGAACCAGATCCGCGAGGGCATCCACTTCTGCCCGGGCGAGTTCAACGACGACGGCGCCTTCGACGTGCTGTCGATGATGCTCAAGGAGATCGACGAGACCCGGGGCACGGGGGGCAACTACGCCTTCTACCTCTCGGTGCCGCCGAAGTTCTTCCCCACGGTGATCGAGCAGCTCAAGCGGACCGACCTCGCCAAGGCGCCGGAGGGCTCCTGGCGGCGGGTGGTCATCGAGAAGCCGTTCGGCCACGACCTCAAGAGCGCCCGCGAGCTCAACGCGATCACCAACGCGGTCTTCCCCGAGGAGTCGGTCTTCCGGATCGACCACTACCTCGGCAAGGAGACCGTCCAGAACATCCTGGCGCTGCGGTTCGCCAACACGCTCTACGAACCGATCTGGAACCGCGGCTACGTGGACCACATCCAGATCACGATGGCCGAGGACATCGGCATCGGCGGCCGGGCCGGCTACTACGACGGCATCGGCGCGGCCCGTGACGTGATCCAGAACCACCTGCTCCAGCTCCTGGCGCTGGTGGCGATGGAGGACCCGATCTCCTTCGACGCCGACGCGCTGCGGCGGGAGAAGGAGAAGGTACTGCGGGCGGTCCAGCTTCCCGCCGACCTCTCCACCGGCACGGCGCGCGGCCGGTACACGGCCGGGTGGCAGGGCGGCGAGCCGGTCAAGGGCTACCTGGAGGAGGACGGCATCCCGCCGGACTCGATCACCGAGACCTACGCCGCCATCAAGGTGGAGGTGGCCAACCGCCGCTGGGCGGGCGTGCCGTTCTACCTGCGGACGGGCAAACGGCTCACCCGCCGGATGACGGAGGTCGCCGTGGTCTTCGAGCGGGCGCCCCACCTGCCGTTCAGCAAGGACGACACCGAGATCCTCGGGCAGAACGCCCTGGTCATCCGGGTCCAGCCGGACGAGGGCATCACGGTGCGTTTCGGCTCCAAGGTGCCGGGCACCGCCATGGAGGTCAGGGACGTCAGCATGGACTTCGCGTACGGCGAGTCGTTCATGGAGTCCTCACCGGAGGCGTACGAGCGGCTGCTCCTCGACGTGCTCATCGGCGACCCGCCGTTGTTCCCGCACCAGCGGGAGGTGGAGCTGTCGTGGATGATCCTCGACCCGATCGAGGAGTTCTGGGCCTCCCAAGGCAAGCCCGAGGGCTACCCGGCCGGCACCTGGGGCCCCGCCTCGGCCGACGCCATGCTGGCCAGGGACGGACGCGCCTGGAGGCGGCTGTGACGAGTTTCAACCTGACCGAGACGACGGCGTCGAAAATCTCCTCGACGCTGACCAGGCTGCGGCACCAGATGGGCGCCCCGGCGATCGGCATGGTGCTGACGCTGGTGACGGTCGTCGACGAGGCCGGCCAGTACGACGCGGTCCGGGCGGCCACCGACGCGGCGCGGGAGCACCCGTCCCGGATCCTGGTCGTGATCAACCGCGACCCGGCCGAGCCGAACCGGCTCGACGCCGAGATCCGGGTGGGCGAGTCCGCCCCCGGCGAGGTCGTGCTGCTCCGCCTGTACGGCGATCTGACCGAGCACGCCGACTCGGTGATCAGCCCGCTGCTGCTCACCGACACGCCCGTGGTGGTCTGGTGGCCGGGAGAGTGCCCGGAGGTGCCCGCGAAGGACCCCGTCGGCCAGCTCGCGGGCCGCCGGATCACCGACGCCCGCTCGGCGAAGGACCCGGTCGCGGCCATCACCGGCCGGGCCGGGGGCTACGTGCCCGGGGACACCGACCTGGCCTGGACCCGGCTCACCCCGTGGCGCAGCCTGCTCGCCGCGGCCCTCGACCAGCCCATCGGGAAGGTCGCCGAGGGCGTCGTGGAGGCCGCCAAGGGCAACCCCAGCGGTCCGCTGCTCGCGGCGTGGCTGTCCGACCGGCTGAACGCGCCGATCCAGGTCACGGAGTCCTCCGGGCCCGGTCTGACCGCCGTACGGCTGACGGTCGCGGGCGGCGGGGAGCTCAAGGTGAACCGGGGCGACGCCCGGCTGGCCACCCTGTCGAAGCCCGGACAGCCGGACCGGCGGGTCGCGCTGGCCCGCAGGCCGGCCTCGGAGCTGCTCGCGGAGGAGCTGCGCCGGCTGGACCCCGACGAGGTCTACGCCTCGACGATCCACCGGCTCGCGGAGAAACCGCGGTCCTGATCCATCGCCGGGGGCCCGTGTCGCGGGCTCCCGGCCCACTACTTCGCACGTGATGAAAGAGAAGCGGTCGTGAGCGTTCCCACAGTCATCGTCCACCGCGACGCCGGAGTGCTGGCCGAGGCCGTGGCGGCCCGCCTGATCACGCGGCTGGCCGACACGCAGGCCGCCCGAGGCTCGGCCCATCTGGTGCTGACCGGCGGCACGATCGGCATCGCGACGCTCGCGGCGGTCGCCGCGACGGCCGCCCGCGACGCGATCGACTGGCGGGCGCTCGACATCTGGTGGGGCGACGAACGGTTCCTGCCGACCGGCCATCCCGAGCGCAACGAGACCGGGGCCCGCGAGGCCCTTCTCGACCACGTGGACGTCGACCCGTCCCGCGTCCACCCCATGCCCGGCCCCGACTCGGGGCTGACGGCGGAGGAGGCGGCCGAGTCCTACTCCGTGGAGCTGGCGAAGGCGGCCAGGCCGGAGGACCACGGTCCCGTGCCGTCGTTCGACGTGCTGCTCCTCGGGATGGGGCCGGACGGCCACGTCGCCTCGCTCTTCCCCGGCCAGCCCGCCCTCTACGAGGAGGAGCGCTCCGTCGTGGCGGTGCACGGCTCGCCCAAGCCGCCGCCGACCCGGCTGTCGCTCACCTTCCCCGCCATCCAGGCCGCCCGCGAGACGTGGATCGTCGCCGCGGGTGAGGAGAAGGCACAGGCCGTGCACCTGGCGCTGTCCGGGGCCGGCCCGATGCAGGTGCCCGCGGCCGGGGCGCGCGGGCGTCAGGGCACGCTGTTCCTGCTCGACCGCGCCGCCGCCGCCAAGATCCCGCCCAGCCTCGGCCGCCTCGCCTCTCCGTAAAGCACTTGTCCTGAAATATCTCGCAGAAATATGCTTTTGGGTGGCTTTGTCCACTCAAGGGCTTATTTCCCATCTATCGGACACCCGGTTCACAGGGGGATGTCAACGGTGCCGGTCGCCGAGAACTGGATCAGCGCGACTCCGGCGGCGTTGCGCTTCCCGTGATGGTGAACATCACCGCATCGACCGGGCCGCCCTTGCGGACCGAGATCCGAGGCCGGGTCGGCGGCGGATCGGCGGGACTTGCGTCGACGGCGACCCGAACAGTGAAGGACTTCGCCAGGCTCACGTAGCCCGCACTCGAGATGCCGCAGCGGCGGACCGTGACTTCCCAGCGGCCGGGCCCCAGCTGAGCAGGTCGGAGGTCCCCGCCGGTCGCGCCGAAGTTGACGTCCCCGCCGAACACCTGTCCCGCCGACGCGTACGAGATCCGGGTCGAGATGACGAGCCCGTCACTGGGACTGACCCGGATCACTGGCGCATACGGTTCGGTTCCCATGGCGGGGCTGCGCAACTGCGCCGTCAGCGTGACCGGCGGCAGGCTGCCCAGCAGTTCTATCAATGCGCGCATCGAGGTGCGCTGCTGCCTGCTGCTGACCGGCTTCACCAGCTCGCCGGGCAGGCGCAGTCCGATCGGCTGGTGGAAGCCGAACTCGCCGGAGTCCCGGGGAATCCCGTTGGGGTCGTCGTCGAGTCGGATGTCAGTGGCCATTTGTCTCCTTCGGTGTAGCCGCTGATGTCAACGGCTCAAGCACTCGTGCATGCTTCGTTCCTGCCCACGGCGGCGCGCGCCCCGTCGCGCGGACGCATGCCCTGCGCGAGTCACGTTGACCACGGCGAGCTTCACCGCGTCGACGAGCGCAACGTATCCATCGGTCGCGAGCCGGTCAGGCCACGCGTCTTCCTCCATCACAACTACGACCACGCCCGCGATAGCGGGAAGACTCCCGCCCACGATTTGGGCGATGACCGGGTCATTAACGGGCATGGGCCGGAACTCCGACCGGAACCGGGCCGACGGCGGGCGGAATGTCGACATCGCACCCGGCGTCCACGTTCCCGTGGCCAAGATTGCCGCGGTGGCCGGTCGTCGACACGACGATGGGCTGGCCGATGAGGCCCACTCCCGGGTTGCACGCGTAACTCTGCCCGTCGACTTTGAAAAGACAGGCCACAGGTATGGCTCGCCGTTGCCGCTGCCGTCTCCTTCGTCGTGACAGTGCAGCCGGTCGAGGGTGATCGCCAGGTGCACGGCAGCCTCTCATCACTCCGGAATTCTGAAGAGGTGGAAGCGTAATTGTGCTACTTGCAAGGTTAATGTCGCAAGATCCTTACTAACCGATTTATGCTGAACACGCATGACAAATAGGCCTCCAGCCGCGAGAGCTCCGCGACGGGCCTATTCCGGGAGCTCTTCCCCGGACTCATCGTGGGGCTGATCCTGGGATTCGGACTTGAGGGCGGCTTCGGTCCGGTCGGCGAGGAAGCGGGCGGATCGGGCCGCACGGGCGGTGCGGCTCTCCTCGCGCTTGGCGACGTCGAGCCGATGGCCGGCGCCCGCCAGCTTTTCCCGGGCCTTGGCCAGCTTCTCGGACAGCTCGGCCACCTTCGCGGCGCGCCGGTCGTGTTCCCGTACGGCTTCCGCCAGCTCGGTCTCCCAGGAGGCGTGGGCCTCCTCGGCCTCCGTCGCCGCCCGGTCGGCCTCCACGTGGGATCTTTCCAGCTCGCGGATCCGGCGTTCCCGCTCGGCCGCCCGGCGCTCGGCCGAAGGCTGCGGCGTCCCGGCCTCCTTCGCGCCCTGCTGGCCGGCTCTCTTTCGCGCCGGACCGGTCCCCTCGGAGGCGCGTGGGCGGGCCGGTCGGACGATCGGCGCGGGGGCGAAGCCGCTGTAGCTGAGGCCGCGCACCAGCCTGCCCTGCCGCACCTGGCCGGCGGCCTCCTCGTCCACGACGGCCGCGTCGAGGGTCTGCTCGATCTCGGTACCCGCCGAACCTGACAGCGCCTGGCCGCCCGCCTCGGCGTCTTCCCGGATCATGCGGGCGAGCTGGGCCGTCAGTGTGGACCGCTGCCGGGTGAGCTCGGCCAGAGCCTCGGCGTCCTGGTCGTGCCACGCCTCGCGCAGCCGCCGGCCGACGTCGAGGAGCTCGTCCAACTCATCGAGATGGCGGCGGGACGCCTGGTTCACCGCCCAGCCGACGACGGTCGGTTTCCTCAGGCCGCCGATCTCCCGCGACAGCGGAACGTCGCCGCCGGCCTTCGCCTCCTTGGCCAGCCCGTCGCGGGCGGCGGTGAACTCACCGGGCGCCATGCCGTACAGCCGGTCGGCTGCCTCATCGAGATTCACAGGTCAACGTGTACCCCTCCGGTATGTCCGCAGTCCACTCCCCCATTCACCCCTCGTACGGCCTGACCGATCATGTGGCAACTTCCGACAACGATCGGTTAATGCCACCTTTTGGTCAGTAATGATCCTTCTTGTACTAACTCGTGGTGGTTCCTACCTTCGGGGCACCTGGCGCGAATGCCAGACCGAGGTTCCAGGAGGGACCAATGACGCACCCCCCGACGTCTCGCACGCCGCTCCGCTGGGCCGCCCTGCTCGTCGCCGCCGTGGCGCCCGCGCTCGCGACGGTGCTCGCCACTGGCCCGGCGGCGTACGCCGACGACCCGCCCGCCCCCGCGCCGGCGCAGGGAACCGTGCTGGCGGAGGCGTCCGACCCGGCCGACCTGATCCCCGGCAGCTACATCGTCGTCCTGAAGAACGGCGCCGACGTCGACTCGGCGGCCCGGTCGCTCACCGGCCGCCACGGTGGCAGGTTCGACCGCACCTACCACTTCGCGCTGCGCGGCTTCGCCGTACGGGCGAGCGCAGCCGAGGCGAAGAGACTCGCCGCCGACCCGGCCGTGGCCTACGTCCAGCAGAACTCCGTGGTCCGGGCGTCCGACACCCAGCCCAGCCCGCCCTCGTGGGGTATTGACCGGATCGACCAGCGGAACCTTCCGCTGAGCTCGTCCTACACGTACGGCCCGACCGGCGCGGGGGTCCACGCCTACATCGTCGACACCGGCATCCGGACCACCCACTCGGACTTCGGCGGCCGCGCCTCGATCGGCTTCGACGCGATCGGCGACGGCCAGAACGGCCAGGACTGCAACGGCCACGGCACCCACGTCGCCGGTACCACGGGCGGCGGCTCGTACGGCGTGGCCAAGGGCGTCCTGCTGGTGGCCGTCCGGGTGCTCAACTGCGACGGGTCCGGGACGACCGATCAGGTGATCGCGGGTATCGACTGGGTCACCGCCCACGCCGTCAAGCCTGCCGTGGCCAACATGAGCCTCGGCGGCAGCACGAACACGGCCCTCGACGACGCGGTGCGACGTTCGGTCGCCTCCGGCGTCGGGTACGCGATCGCGGCCGGAAACGGCTTCCTCGGCCTCTTCGCCCAGAACGCGTGCAACACCTCGCCGGCCCGTGTCCCGGAGGCCATCACGGTCTCGATCACCGACATCTCCGACAAGAAGCCGTCGTGGGGCAACATCGGGACGTGCGTGGACCTGTTCGCCCCCGGATACAACATCACCTCGGCATGGAAGGACTCCGACACCTCGACGAACACGATCAGCGGCACCTCGATGTCCACGCCGCACGTGACCGGCGCGGCGGCGCTCTACCTCCAGGGCCACCCGGCGGCGACACCGCAGCAGGTGCGGGACGCCATCGTGAGCAACGCCACCGCCGGCGTCGTGGTGAGCCCCGGCAGCGGCTCCCCCAACCGCCTGCTCTACACCCCGGGCCTGTGACCCCCTGACCGCCGCTCACGCCCCCGGCCTGCGACCGGCCGGGGGCGCCTCCGCGCCGTTCACCGGGCGGCCGGCTTGGCGACAGCGGTGACCACGTGTCCTCTGCCTGTCCTCTGCCGCCGTTTCTGACGCATAGTGGAAGCACCCGCCAACGACGGAGGCCTCCCGTGTTCGAGCGCTTCACCGACCGTGCCCGCCGTGTCGTGGTTCTCGCCCAGGAGGAGGCGAGGTCGCTCAACCACACCTACATCGGCACGGAGCACATCCTTCTCGGCCTCGTCCACGAAGGCGACGGGGCCGCCGCCAAGGTGCTCCGTGACGAGGGGATCGACCTCGAGGCCGTGCGGCAGGACGTCGAGCGGATGATCGGCATCGGCGCGGAGACCCCGGGCGGGCACATCCCGTTCACGCCGCGCGCCAAGAAGGTCCTGGAGTTGTCCCTCCGCGAGGCCCTGCACCTCAACCACAACTACATCGGCACCGAGCACATCCTCCTCGGGTTGATCCGGGAGGGCGAGGGGGTCGGGGCCCAGGTGCTGGCCGGGCGTGGAGTCCACTTCGACCATATCCGCATGAAGGTCATCCAGGAGGCGCGGCTCGAATCCGAGGCATCGGGCCGGGCGGCGGGCCTGTTCATCGGCGGCCCGTCGATCGTGGCGCGGCTGGATCGGCTGCAGGAGTCCCTCGACCGCGTCGAGCGACGCCTCGACGCGATGAACGCCCCGCCCGACCCCGGCCCCGCCGCCCCCACACCGGGGTGATCATGCACGGGTTCCCGGCCGTGGCCCCCGACCTGCCCCCTCTCGGTCGCGATCATGCACTGATTCCGGAGCGGCGCCGACCTGGTCTCTTTTATTCGTGATCATGCGGGTACGGCAACACACGGATCACTTTGGAGAGGCCGACGCCATCACTCCCACGGCGATCCGCGCCTCCACGACGCCGGGGTCCTCCGTCTGGGTGATCGTCGCGCCGAGCGAGGTCAGCAGCCGGCGCATACGGACGTTGTCGAACAGCAGGGTCGCCCGCACCTCGGCGAAGCCCAGGTCCCTGGCCTCCCGCAGGAGCATGCCGGCCATGGCGGAGCCGAGCCCGCGGCCCTGCCAGCGGTCCTCGACAAGGAAGGCGATCTCGGCGATGCCGGGGTCGGGGGTGAACATGAGGGAGGCCACCGCCACCACCTGGCCGTCGTGCCCGGCGACGATCGAGTGCCCCCGGCTGCGGTCGCAGAGCCGGTCGAACACCCTCGGGGGCAGCGTCGGCATGGAGGTGAAGTACCGGAACCTGCGCGTCTCCGGTGAGCAGCGCTCGTGCAGGTCGCGCAGGGCCTCCCGATAGAGCGTCGTCAACGGCCGGATCAGCACCTCGGTGCCGTCGGCCAGCCGTACGGGACCCTCGGGCATGGCGGCCTCGACGGGCGGCTGCGCGAGCCGTACGAGCGCGGCGGCGCGGGCCGCCTCGGTCAGCGTGAACGGCAGGCCGGAGCGGCGCAGCCGGATCGCGCGCCGGGGCGCGACGGGAACGAGGAGCAGCGTGGGGTCGGGAAGCTCCACGCCCTCCGCGCCACCCCGGGGACGGGCGGGATCGGCGCCGTAGACCCAGCGGGCGTCGTCGGCCCGCAGCAGGTCGCCGAGGATCTCCGGGAGCCGCCACGGCATCGAGCGCAGGCGGGCGGCGAGCAGCAGCACGCGGGTGGGCTCGTCGGTCAGCTCGTGCGCGGTGGCGGGCACGACCTGGACCCGGCGGCCTCCGGCCGCTTCCAGCGCCTCTCGCACCGCGTCCGGGGAGGCCGGGATGTCGGTGACGAACTCGTCCACCGTGCCGTCCGTGTCCGGCTGCACCGAGAGGCCGAGGATGTTGCCGCCCTTCTCGGCGAGAGCCGCCGCGAGGGAGGCCAGCCGGCCGGGCCGCTCGTCCACCGTCGTCCGGATCCGCAAGAACCCCATCGCGTACCGCTCCCCTCTGTTGTGCTGGCCTCAGACTGCCTGAGGACTGTTACGCCGCTGCTACACGGGGGTGAGCCGCCCGTTTCACTTGGCCGTCCACGTTACGACTGCGGTTATCCGCGTGATCATCGCGATTTCCCAACGACTTCCGTCGCCCGATGCGGATGGTGGAACGGATATAGCAGGATGTCGTCCATGAGTGCTCCGTTGTCCCCCGGCTTCGTCAACGGCGAGGTGTCCTTCTGGTACCGATCTCTCGGGCTTCCCGTGCCCGGCGATCCGCTGGGCGGGGACCGCGAGGCGGACGTGGCCATCGTGGGCGCCGGGTACACGGGACTGTGGACGGCCTACTACCTGAAGAAGGCCCAGCCGTCGCTCCGGGTCGTCGTGCTGGAGAAGGAGTTCGCCGGGTTCGGCGCGTCCGGCCGCAACGGCGGCTGGCTGACGGGAGCCCTGGCCGGCTCGCCGGAACGCTACGCGCGGACCCACGGCCCGGAGGCCGCCAGACGGCTGCAGCGGGCGATGTTCGCGACGATCGACGAGGTCATCCGGGTCACCGCCGAGGAGCGGATCGACGCCGATATCGTCAAGAGCGGCCTGTTCAACGTCGCCAGGGGCCCGGCCCAGGCCGCCCGGCTCCGTGAGGAGCTGGCAGGACAGCGGGAGTGGGGCTGGACCGAGGACGACGTCCGGCTGCTCTCCCCCGATGAGATGGACTCCCGCCTGCGGGTGGCCGGCGCCGTCAGCGCCACCTGGAGCCCCCACTGCGCCAGGATCCAGCCCGCGAAGCTCGCACGGGGCCTCGCGGAGGCCGTACGGAACGTCGGGGTCGAGATCTACGAGCGCACCCCGGTGACGGAGATCAGCCGGGGCAGGGCGGTCACGGAGCACGGCACGGTGACGGCGCCCTACGTGCTGCGCTGCACCGAGGGGTTCACCGCCACCATCCCCGGCCACCACCGCGACTGGCTGCCGATGAACAGCTCGATGATCGTCACCGAACCGCTGCCGGAGAGCGTCTGGGCGTCCATCGGCTGGGAGAACCGCGAACTGCTCGGCGACATGGCCCATTACTACATGTACGCCCAGCGGACGGCCGACGACCGGATCGCCTTCGGCGGGCGCGGCAAGCCGTACCTCTACGGGTCGAGGATCGACGATCGCGGCCACACCCACGGTTGGACCGTCGACGCGCTGTGGGAGCTGCTGACTTCGTTCTTCCCCGCTGCCGGCTCCTCGCGGGTGGCGCACGCCTGGTCCGGCGTGCTGGGCGTGCCCCGCGACTGGTGCTCGACCGTGCGCGTCGACCACGCGACCGGCCTCGGCTGGGCGGGCGGCTACACCGGCCACGGGGTGACCACCACCAACCTCGCCGGGCGGACACTGTGCGACCTCGTCCTGGGGCGGGAGACCGAGCTCACCGGGCTGCCGTGGGTGGACCGGCGCGTCCGCGCCTGGGAGCCCGAGCCGCTGCGCTGGCTGGGGGTGCACTCGATGTACCGCCTCTACCGCCTGGCCGACGCCCGCGAAGGCAAGGGCATGGCCAAGACCTCCAGCCTGGCCAGGATCGCCGACCTCATCACCGGCCACTGAGCCACCCCCTCGGCCGTGATCATGCACAGCCTCCCCGGCGGGGGCATTGACGTGCCCGCCTCCCGATCGTGATCATGCACGGATTCCCGGTGGCTAGGCTGACCTGGAGAAACGCAAATCGTGATCATGCAGTCCGGCACCATCCAGAAGGGCAGAAGTCCTGTGAGCTCCCATATCCTCTTCCGCGGCGGCCGGGTCTTCACCCCGCACGGCTTCGCCGAGGCGGTCCTGGTCCGCGACGGGGTCATCGCGGCCGTCGGCGCCGAGGCCGATCTCGTACGGCTCTCACCCGCAGCCGAACCCGTGGACCTCGACGGCGGGCTGCTCACGCCGGGGTTCACCGACGCGCACGTCCACCCGGTGCAGGCCGGCCTGGAGAGGGCCAAGTGCGACCTGTCCGAGGTCTATGGCCTCGACGCCTACCTGTCCAAGGTCACCGACTATGCCCTGACAAATCCGCACAAGGAGTGGATCGACGGCGGCGGCTGGGACATGTCCGCCTTCCCCGGCGGCCTCCCCCACCGGTCCCAGCTCGACTTCCTCGACCGCCCCGCCTACCTGATCCAGCGCGACCACCACGCCGCCTGGGTCAACACCCGGGCGCTGGAGCTCTCCGGCATCACCCGGGACACCCCCGACCCTGCCGACGGCCGCATCGAGCGCGACCCCGACGGCACCCCGAGCGGCGTGCTGCACGAGGGCGCGATGGACCTCGTCGGCCTGCTCACCCCCCGGCCCACCCCCGCCGATCTCGACGCGGCCCTGCTCGACGCCCAGGCTTATCTCTTCTCTCTCGGCATCACCGGCTGGCAGGACGCGATCGTCGGCTCGTACGCCGGGTCCGACGATCAGCTGCCGGTCTACCTGTCGGCCGCCTCGTCCGGCCGCCTGAAGGCCCGCGTCGTCGGCGCCCTGTGGTGGGACCGGACGCGGGGGGCGGACCAGATCCCCGGCCTGACTGAGCGGCGCGCCAAGGCCGAAGGCCTCGACCGGTTCCGCGCGTCCGCCGTGAAGATCATGCAGGACGGCATCGCGGAGAACTTCACGGCCGCCGTGATCGAGCCGTACTGCCGCTGCGGCGGCACCGGGCTCTCCTACGTGGACCCCGGGCTGCTCAAGGACTACGTCAAGGAGCTCGACTCGCTGGGGTTCCAGGTCCACTTCCACGCCATCGGGGAGCGGGCCGTACGCGAGACGCTGGACGCGCTGGCCGGGACCGACCCGGGGAACCGGCACCACATCGCCCACCTGCAGATCATCACCCCGCAGGACGTGCCGCGCTTCGCCGCACTCGGCGTGACCGCGAACCTCCAGCCGCTGTGGGCCACCCACCACGCCCAGATGGACGAGCTGTGCATCCCGTTCCTGGGGGACGAGCGGTCGTCGTGGCAGTATCCCTTCGCCGATCTCGTACGGCACGGCACCCGGCTGGCGGCGGGCTCGGACTGGCCCGTCTCGTCGGCCGATCCCCTCCAGGGGATGCACGTGGCCGTCAACCGGACGGAGCCGGGCGGCTCGGCGCACGCGTCGTACCCGACCGCGCAGACGCCGTTCCTCCCAGGTCAGAGCATCAACCTGAGGACGATCATGACGGCCTACACGGCCGGGTCCGCGCGGCTGAACCGCTCCCCCGCGGGCGTGATAGAGGAAGGCCGCCCGGCCGACCTGGTGGTGCTCGACCGCGACCCGTTCACGCTCGACCCCAAGGACATCTGGACCGCCCGCGCCATGATGACCTTCGTCGACGGCGAGTGCGTCCACGGCTGAGGCAGGCCGCCTCGTCAGAGGCCGCTTAGAGGTACGTGTAGACGCCCCCGGGAGAGCTGGAGCCGCCCGCCGAGGCGGCCGTGACGCTGACCGGGCCCGAGCCGGGGGGCGCGGCGGCGACGATCTGGATGTCGGAGACGATCGAGAAGGAGGCCGGGGCGGCACCGAAGAGCACATCAGTGGCATTCGTGAAGTTCGCGCCCTTGATGGTGACGAGGTTGCCGCCCGTGGACGGCCCCTGGGCGGGGGTGAGGGTCATCACGGTGGGCGCGGGGACGTAGGTGTAGGAGGTGCGCGTGCCCGTCGCGCTCGTTCCTCCCGGCGTGGTGACCGTGACCTGGACGGTGCCGCTACCGGCGGGCGCCGTCGCGGTCAGCTGGCCGTCGGAGACGACGGTGAAGGGCCCGGCCGAGACCGATCCGAACTTCACCGAGGTGGTTCCGGTGAACCCGCCGCCCGTGACGGCGACGGCGGTTCCGCCGGCAAGGGCCCCCTGGCCGGGAGCCACGTCGGCGATGACGGGAACGGCCGGGACGGAGTAGGCGTACGCCGCCGGGTTGCCGACCCCTCCAGGCGTCGTCACCGTGACCAGCACCGCGCCGGCCGCCGCCGCCGGAGCCGTCGCGGTGATCTGCGTGGCGGAGTTGACCGCGAAGGCGGCCGAGGCGGATCCGAACTTCACCGACGTGGCTCCCGTGAGCCCGGTGCCGGTGATGGTCACGGAAGTGCCGCCGGCCGTCGTGCCCTGGTTCGGAGCCAGGCCCGAGATGCTCGGGATGGGGACGGCCACATAGGTGTAGGGGACGGTCTGGGAGCTGTTGCCGCTGGACGAGGTGACGACCACGTTGACCGTCCCCGAACCCGAGGGGGTGACGGCGGTGATCTGCGTGCTGGACTGGACCGTCACGCCGACGGCCAGGTTCGTGCCGAATCTCACGCCTGTGACGCCGGTGAACCCGCTGCCGGTGACGGTCACGGAGTTGCCGCCCGCGGTGGACCCCTGGTTGGGGCTCACACCGCTCACTACCGGGGCCATGAATGCTCACGCCCTCTCATTCGGGCGCGTGCCCTGGCCGAGACCAGGGCACGCGCTTCCTCTCTTTCCTTGCCGCACGGGCCGCCCGGCCGTACGGAGGTGCCCGGGCCCTGTCTCACGGAGACTCGGATCTGGGTGGCTCAGACATAGGTGAAGGTCACCGGCGCGCTGCTGCCGCCGGGCGTCGTGACCACCACGTTGACCGCGCCGGTCGGGCCTGTGGGGGCCGTGGCGAGGATCTGCGTGTCGGAGTTGACGCTGAAGTCGGCGTCGACCCCGTCGAAGCTGACGCTGATCGCCGAGCCGGCGAAACCCGTCCCGGTGATGATCACGCTGGTCCCGGCGGCCCCGGTGTCGGGATCGAGGTCGGTGACCGCGGGCGTGTCGTACAGCGCGATGGCGTTGGCGACGGTCACAGTGCCGCCGGCCGTCCGCACGGACGCGTTCCTGACCTGGAACCAGGGGCTCGCCCCGAGCTCGGTGATGCTCGCGGGGGTCGCCGTGATCTGGACGTCACTGGTGGGCGGGATGAGGGTCGCGGTGACTCCGCTGAACTGCACCCGGTTGCTGGTCAGCAGCGTCTCGCCCGAGATCGTGACGGGCACGGGCGTCGTCGCGGATCCCTCCACGGGGAAGACGACCGAGACGAAGGGCGGGTCGATGTAGTAGAGCGGCAGCGCGTTGCTGGTCCCGGTGGGGGTGACGACGCTGACGCTCACGGAGCCGCAGCCGGAGGGAAGGGTGCAGGTGACCACCGTGCCGGCGAGGTTCGCGCTCGCGGCGACCGTCCGCGAGCCGATCCTCGCGCTGGTGGCTCCGGCCAGGCCGGTGCCGTTGATGGTGAGGGTCTGGCCGTAGCTTCCCTGGTTGGTGTTCTGCGGGGCCGCGCTGAGCGACGTGATGACGGGTGCCATGGGATTCTCCCTTTCTCGTGGAACGCTCCATCGGAATTGGGCAGAGCGTGAATGGCCGTTTTCCGGGTCGCTCAATGGACGGCACCACTCAGCGAATGGACGCCGTCACCATGAACGGGTTAGTCGGAATGCCGCCCGAGTCGAAGGCGTTGGGAGGACGCGTTCCGGGAGTCCTGACGACTCCTAAGGAAACGTGAGACGCATGGCTCCTCCCGGGGGGATCTGACGATATTCAGGCCGGCATCGACTCGCAGAAGCCCCTCGCCGACCTCATATCTCGCAAGGGCCGCCGGCGATCATGCTCCGCGGTCGCTCGTCCCGATTCGCTGGAGACGCCCCTACTTGCGGGAATGAGGATCCCTGCTACCCCACCGAGTAGACCCTACGGCCATAAGCCATGTAAAGAGGAAGTTCGCCAATGATATAGCGCAAGTAACGATGGTCTTGCGGTCCCAATGACGCCGTACGCGATGAAGCCCCGCCTGGGGGCGCAATTAGGGACGGCCGCCATGATATTCACATGGAATCCTCATGGAATCCTCATGGCGGCCGTCTTATGGGTGCCCTTATGCCCCCGGCGATGCCAAACCGGGGATACTAAAGACTGACAAATCCCGATAAATCCGTACTGCTACTCAGCCGTCCTGGCTCTGGCGGATCTTCTGATGGTAATGGCGGCGAATCTTGTGCCGGCGAATCTGGGTAGGCACGCGGCTTTGCGGATCGTCGGTGACGACGCGCCCGGTCGCCACACCCAGAGGATGGCCGCCGACGGCGACCGTTCCGATGACCTTGTTGGTGACGGTGTCGATGACCGCGACGTTGTCGGAGTCGTTGTTGGCGGCGTACAGGCGGTTGCCGCTGGGGGAAAGCGCCAGCCCGAAGGGAGAGACGGCGACGGGAATGGCGGTGGTGACTTGGTTGGTCACCGTGTTGATCACCTCCACCGTGTTGAGACTCGGGACCGACACGTAGGCACGGGCGCCGTCAGGCGAGATCACCACCCGGTCCGGATCGCTCCCCGTGCCCGTGGGGATGTTGGGATCGACGACACGGGTGACGGTGTTGATTACCGACACCGCGCTCGCACCGGCATCGGCCACGTAGGCGCGGGCGCCGTCCGGAGTGAACGCCACCCCGACAGGGGCGTGGCCGACGGTGATGGGCTGGCCCACGACGGCGTTGTCCGCGGTGTTGATCACCGACACGGTGTCCGAATTCAGGTTGGTGACGTAGACCTGACCGCCGTTGGGGCTGACCGCCACCCCGCTGGGGGTCGCGCCGACGGGGACGGTCGCCACGACACCGTTGGTCGCGGCGTCGATGACCGACACCGAGCCGGCGGTCGCGTTGGTGACGTAGACCCGGGCGCCGTCCGGGCTGACCGCCACGGCGAAGGGCCCCATGCCGACGGGGATGTTCTTCACGACGCCGTTGGTCAACGTGTTGATCACCGACACCGTGTTCGAGCCCTCGTTGGTGACGTACGCCCGGGTGCCGTTGGGGGAGATCGCCACCTGCAGAGGAGTGAGACCGACCGGAATCGTGGCCGTGACCCGGTTCGCGGCGATGTCGATCACCGACACAGTCCCCGCACTTGAGTTGGTCACGTAGGCGAAGTCCCGATTCTGCGCCATGGCCGCCGAGGGCACGGACACGACCGTCGCCACCGCCGCGGCGGCCACCAGGACCGCCGAAGCCACGGACGACCGGACGCGTGACCATCCTCCACGCCTTCGGCCGTTTCGGAACGGGTTTCTCAGCCGGATCCGCAGCACCGGGACCTCCTCATCGACGGCAGGGTCCCGTTCTACGCGGACAAGTGATCTCGGCCGGGAATGCGGCACGCCGGCTTACGTTCTCGTGGCCCGCGACTTGGCCCATCCATCGCTTCACGCCGCCTGGATCATCCGGCGCCGACACGAAGTTGACCTTGACCAGAGGTCGGCACCGCGGACAAGCGAAAGTCCCCCGCGACGGATCGCCGCGAGGGACCTCTGTGCTGCCGTGCCGTACGCCTCCGGCCGTGGCGACCGACGGCTCTCTACCGGCTCAGTAG
This sequence comes from Planotetraspora sp. GP83, assembly GCF_041262585.1. Classification (NCBI taxonomy): domain Bacteria; kingdom Bacillati; phylum Actinomycetota; class Actinomycetes; order Streptosporangiales; family Streptosporangiaceae; genus Planotetraspora; species Planotetraspora sp. GP83. Next base: position 583,247 of record NZ_JBGCBZ010000001.1, read on the forward strand.
ATCGGGCGGGAGGACGAGCGCAGGCGCTCCAGGGCCTCGGCGAGGATCTGCGCGCCGTCCTTGTCGCTCCGGCGCTCCTTCACATAGGCCAGGTGCGTCTTGTAGGGCTCGTTCCGCGGCGGAGCGGGCGGGTTGGACTCGTCCTGACCGGCCGGCAGTCCGCATCGAGGGCAGTCCCAGTGCTCGGGGACGGCCGCGTCGCTGGCGAAGCTCGGGCGCGTCTCGTGCATGTTGGCGCACCAGAACGAGACCCGTACACGGGGGGCGGCCTCGCCGCGCTCGGCCTCCCCCATGGGGCCGGCGCCTACTCGGCTGCCACGGATCGCGTTGCCACTACCCACGGATGAACTCCTTGCTCGATCGCCCCGCGGACAACGGGGGGAGATGAATCTCTGTCACGCGTAGCCGGGACGGAGCCGCTACGGCCTGAGCAGCAGCCCCAGCGCGATGATGCAGACGAACCAGACGACGCCCGTGATGATGGTGAGCCGGTCCAGGTTACGCTCCACCACCGACGATCCGCCGAAGGACGACGAGAAACCACCGCCGAAGAGATCCGAAAGGCCACCGCCCTTGCCCTTGTGGAGCAGGACGAGCAGCACCATCAGAGCGCTCGACAGGATGAGGGCGATGGAGATTCCGATTGTCACCGTAGACCTGTTCCTATGTCCGGGCGTGTGCACGACGCCGACGGCGTGACGATTCAATCTTGCTCTATGAGGGTACGACTTATTGTCAAGTCACACCCCCCGAACGGCTCAGCTAGCCAGACATCTCACCAAAGCGGCAAATCTTGACGAACTCGCCCTGGTCGAGGCTGGCCCCTCCAACGAGGGCGCCGTCGACGTCGGGCTGCGCCATGATGCCGGCGATGTTGTCCGACTTCACCGAGCCTCCGTAAAGGATACGGACCCCAGCGGCCACATCGTCCCCATAGAGCTCGGCGAGTCTGGTCCTGATGGCCCCGCAGACCTCCTGGGCGTCCTCCTGGGTGGCGACCTCACCGGTGCCGATCGCCCACACCGGCTCGTATGCCACCACGATGGACTTCACCTGCTCGGCGGGGATTCCGTCCAGTGCCCCGTCGAGCTGCGCCAGCGTGTGCTCGACGTGGCGGCCCTCCCTGCGGATCGGGAGCGGCTCCCCGACGCACAGGATCGGCGTGAGCGAGTGCCGGTACGCCGCCTTCACCTTGGCGTTGCACAGGCCGTCGTCCTCGTGGTGGTACTGCCGCCGCTCGGAGTGGCCCACGAGCGTGAACGTGCACCCCAGCTTGGCGAGCATCACCCCGGAGATCTCCCCGGTGTAGGCCCCGGCGTCGTGCCGCGACAGGTCCTGCGCGCCGTACACGATCCTGAGCTTGTCGGCGTCGACCAGCGTCTGGACGCTGCGCAGGTCGGTGTACGGCGGCAGCACCGCGACCTCGACGGCGTCGAAGTCCTTGTCGGTGAGCGAGAACGCCAGCTTCTGCACCAGGTTGATGGCCTCGAGGTGGTTGAGGTTCATCTTCCAGTTGCCGGCGATGAGAGGCTTGCGGCTCATCTATTCCTCCAGGGCGGCGAGTCCGGGCAGCGTCTTGCCTTCGAGGTACTCGAGGCTGGCGCCGCCGCCGGTGGAGATGTGCGAGAAGCCGTCCTCGGGCAGGCCGAGCCGGCGCACGGCCGCCGCCGAGTCGCCGCCGCCCACCACGGTGAACGCGTCCGACCCGACCAGCGCCTCCGCGACGGCACGGGTGCCGCCGGAGAACGCGTCGAACTCGAACACGCCCATCGGGCCGTTCCAGAACACGGTCCTCGCGTCCGACAGCTTGGACGCGAACAGCTCGCGGGTCCGCGGGCCGATGTCCAGGCCCTCGCGGTCGGCCGGGATGGCCGTGGCGTCGACCACCTCGTGCGGCGCGTCGGCCGCGAAGTGGGTGGCGGCCAGGATGTCCACCGGGAGCACCAGTTCGACCCCGCAGGTGACGGCCTCGTTGAGGAAGCCGCGGACCTGGTCGAGCTGGTCCTCCTGCAGCAGCGACTTGCCGACCTCGTGGCCCTGGGCCTTGAGGAAGGTGTACGCCATGCCGCCGCCGATGAGCAGCCGGTCGACCTTGGACAGCAGGTTCGCGATGACGCCGAGCTTGTCGGAGACCTTCGCGCCGCCCAGGACCACGACGTACGGCCGGGCCGGGTCCTCGGTGAGCTTCTTCAGCACCTCGACCTCGGTGAGGACGAGATCGCCCGCGGCGTGCGGAAGCCGCTTCGGCACGTCGTAGACGCTGGCGTGCTTGCGGTGCACGGCGCCGAAGCCGTCCCCGACGTACAGCTCGGCCAGCGCGGCCAGCTTGTCGGCGAACTCGCCCCGGACCGCGTCGTCCTTGGACTCCTCGCCCGGCTCGAACCGCAGGTTCTCCAGGAGGGCCACCTGGCCGTCCTGGAGAGCGTCGACCGTGCTCTTCGCCGACTCGCCGACCACGTCGGTCGCGAACGCGACGTCCTCGCCGAGCAGCTCGGACAGCCGCCGCGCCACCGGGGCCAGCGAGTACTTCGGCGTGGGCGAGCCCTTCGGGCGGCCGAGGTGAGCCCCGACGATCACCTTGGCGCCGCGTTCGAGCAGCTTCCTGATCGTCGGCACCGACGCCCGGATCCGCCCGTCGTCGGTGATCGTCTCCCCTTCGAGGGGGACGTTGAGGTCGGCGCGCACGAAGACGCGCCGGCCCTTCACATCGAGGTCGTCGATTCCGATCATCAGAGGGAGGCGCCCACGTACTCGATCAGGTCGGCGAGGCGGTTGGAGTAGCCCCACTCGTTGTCGTACCAGCCGACGACCTTCACCTGGTTGCCGATGACCTTGGTCAGGCCGGCGTCGAAGATGCAGGAGGACGGGTCGGTGACGATGTCGGTGGAGACGATCTCGTCTTCGGTGTAGCTGAGGTAGCCCTTCAGCGGGCCCTCGGCGGCGGCCTTCAGCGCGGCGTTGACCTCCTCGACGGTGACCTCGCGGGACACCTCGACGGTCAGGTCGGTGGCGGAGCCCGTGGGGATCGGCACGCGCAGCGCGAACCCGTCCAGCTTGCCCTTCAGCTCGGGCAGGACCAGGCCGATGGCCTTGGCGGCGCCGGTCGAGGTCGGGACGATGTTCAGCGCGGCGGCGCGGGCCCGGCGCAGGTCCTTGTGCGGGCCGTCCTGCAGGTTCTGGTCCTGCGTGTAGGCGTGGATGGTGGTCATCAGACCCTTCTCGATGCCGAAGGTGTCGTTGATGACCTTGGCCATCGGGGCCAGGCAGTTCGTCGTGCAGGACGCGTTGGAGATGATCGTGTGAGCGGCGGGGTCGTACTTCTCGTGGTTGACGCCCATGACGATCGTCACGTCTTCGTTCTTCGCCGGGGCGGAGATGATGACCTTCTTCGCGCCGTTGTCGGCGTGGACCTTCGCCTGGTTGCCGTCGGTGAAGAAGCCGGTCGACTCCACGACGACGTCGACGCCCAGGTCGCCCCAGGGCAGCTTCGCCGGGTCGCGCTCGGCGAAGGCCTTGATCGCCTTGCCGTCCACGGTGATCTCGTCCGCCGAGGACTTCACCTCGTACGGCAGGCGGCCCAGGATGCTGTCGTACTTCAGCAGGTGGGCGAGCGTGGCGTTGTCGGTCAGGTCATTGACCGCGACGATCTCGATGTCCTTACCGCTGGCTGCCACAGCGCGCCAGAAATTGCGGCCGATACGGCCGAAGCCGTTGACGCCTACGCGGATGCTCACGGATCCGATCTCCTCGTACGTCGTGCGCCGGCAGACCGGCGACATGGCTGGCGTGAAACCTCAATGACAGACCTTATCGGACCTAAATTGGTGTAGACCACCGGCCCGTGCTTTGGCGGCCGGACAGGTCAAGCGCGCCCCATGAGTTCGGAATTCGAGTAAGGTGCCCGACTCGTCACAGTAAACTCCTCTCCCCCCAGGAGCCTTCATGTATGACAGTCCCGAGGCCCGTCGGAGCGGCCTCGTCCCGGGCATCCTCGCCGGCCTGGCCGCCGCTCTCGTCGGCGCCGGGCTCTATGCCGTGATCATCGACCTCACCGAGTGGGAGTTGGGCATCGCGACTATCGGCATCGGCGTGCTCGTCGGCCTCGCCATCATGGCCGTCAAGCCCACCAGCCCCGTCCTTCCGGCCCTCGCCGCCGTCATCTCGCTCGCCGGGGCCGCCCTCGGCACCATCGCCGGAGACGTCGCGCTGATCGTCAAGATCGCTGGAGACCAGGGCCTCCAGATGAGCTACGGCGACGCGTTCGGCTTCGTCAGGAACGGTCTCGGCGAGTTCATCGACATCAAGACCGTGCTCATCTGGGCGGTCGGCGCCGCCGCCGCGTTCTCCTTCGTGAACAAGCGGGTCAAGGCCTCGGCCGAGAGCGCGTCGCTTCCCCAGGAGGCCGGCGCACCCCAACCCGTCGCGGATCTGGGCCTGGCTCCCATGACCACCCCGCAGGCGACGCCGGCCGAGAGCGAGCAGGGCAAGCCGTCCGCGTGATCCAGCAGGCCACTCGCTCTCCCGTACGGCACGGCCGTGCCGCGCCGCCGTACGGGAGGGTGGGCGGATCGATCGCGCCCGCTGAGGCGCTGTGCCGTACGGGACGGGCCGGTCAGGGGGCGAGCATGTCGACGGTGAGGTTCGCCTCCGTGTTGGCGATGCCGAGGTCCTGGGCCCTCTTGTCGGCCATGGCGAGCAGGCGCCGGATCCGCCCGGCGATCGCGTCCTTGGTCAGGGGTGGATCGGCGATCTGGCCGAGCTCCTCCAACGACGCCTGCTTGTGCTCGACGCGGAGCCGTCCGGCGATCACGAGATGCTCGGGGGCCTCGTCTCCGAGGATCTCCAGCGCCCGCTGCACCCGGGCGCCCGCCGCGACGGCGGCCCTGGCGGACCTGCGCAGGTTGGCGTCGTCGAAGTTGGCGAGGCGGTTGGCGGTCGCGCGGACCTCGCGGCGCATCCGCCGCTCCTCCCACGCCAGCACGCTGTCGTGGGCGCCGAGCCGGGTCAGCAGGGCGCTGATCGCGTCGCCATCGCGGACCACGACCCGGTCGACGCCGCGGACCTCGCGCGCCTTGGCGTGAATCTTCAGCCGCCGGGCGGAGCCGACCAGCGCCAGCGCGGCCTCCGGGCCGGGGCAGGTGACCTCCAGCGACATCGACCGGCCGGGCTCGGTCAGCGACCCGTGCGCGAGGAACGCACCCCGCCAGGCCGCCTCGGCGTCGCAGGTCGCCCCGGAGACCACCTGGCGCGGCAGCCCGCGCACCGGACGGCCGTGGTTGTCGATGAGACCCGTCTGCCGGGCCAGCGCCTCGCCGTCCTTGTAGACGCGGACGACGTACCGCGAGCCCTTGCGCAGGCCCGCCGGGGCCAGCACGAGCACCTCGGCCTTGTGGCCGAACACCTCGCCGATGTCCCTGATCAGCCGCCGGGCGGTGACGTTGGTGTCGAGCTCGGCCTCGATCACGATCCGCCCGCCGACCAGGTGCAGCCCGCTCGCGAACCGCAGCAGCGTCGACACCTCGGCCTTACGGCAGCAAGGCTTGACCACCGATAGGCGGCTCAGCTCGTCTTTCACCACACCCGTCATCGCCATCTGCGCGTGTCCTCCCCCAAACAGACTCTGGCGGCCAGTCTCTCGCACCTTGACAGGCGGGGATCACCGCTTCTCACGGAAAATCTCGTCCAGGACCGCGGCAAGACGTGGTCCGTCGTGGCGCGGAGATCCGTCAGAGGCGGCCACATCGGCCAATACCAGACGGCCGCCGAGCGACACGGCGGCCTTCTCCAGCTCCCTGAGATCCCCCACCACGCCCTCGTCGGCGAGCACCGCGTCGATGAGCAGAGAGGGGGCGTGCTCCCTGAGCACCTCCAGATGCTTCTCAGGTGAGAAGCCGTCGGTCTCCCCCGGCTGGGGCGCCAGGTTGAGGATGACGAGCCGCCGAGCGCTCGTCGAGTGCAGCGCGTGGGCCAGCTCGGGCACCTTGAGATGCGGGAGGACGCTGGTGAACCACGAGCCCGGCCCGAACACCACCCAGTCGGCCTCCTCGATCGCCTCGACGGCCTGCGGGCAGGCGGGCGGGTCGGGCGGCAGCAGCGAGATCGCCTGGACCCGGCCGGGGGTCACCGCGCACGCCACCTGACCCTGGACGGTCGTGACGACCCCGTCCAGCTCGACCTCGGCCTGGATGTCCAGGGGCACCGACGCCATCGGCAGCACCCGGCCGTGGGCGCCGAGCAGCCGGCCCACCCAGTCGAGGCCCTTGACGGGGTCGTCGAGCAGCTCCCACAGGGCCACGATGAGCAGGTTTCCGACCGCGTGGCCGTGCAGCTCGCCCTCGCTGCGGAAGCGGTGCTGGACGACCCGGCTCCAGGTCTTTCCCCACTCGTCGTCGCCGCACAGCGCGGCGAGGGCCATCCGCAGGTCACCGGGCGGCAGAACCCCCAGCTCGCGCCTCAGACGGCCGCTGGAGCCCCCGTCGTCGGCGACGGTTACGACTGCCGTCAGATCGGTCGTGACGGTCCTCAGGGCCGACAGGGAGGCGTACAGGCCGTGGCCGCCGCCGAGGGCGACGACCTTGGGCCCCCGCCGATTCACAGCTCGCTGGGGATCACTCTCGGGGCTGTTTCCGGGGACGTCGGCGCTGATGGGGACGCCAGGGGGATCGCCAGCGGGGATGCGGCCGGGATAGTCGCCCAGACCTTCCAGTCCTTCCAGATCGCCGTCGGGGTGGCCGTCCGGGTCGCCTTGGGGGATGCCATGGGGGATGCCATGGGGGATGCCATGGGGGATGCCATGGGGGATGCCATGGGGGATGCCATGGGGGATGCCGGTCTCACCGGTTCCATAGGCGAGTTCCTTCATACTCCTCCTCGCCTTGAGGCCCGCCCCGCCCCAGGAAGCCGCTGCCCCGAGATCCGGCCATGGTCGCCGATCGGCGCCGTACGGAAGACCGCTGCGGAGACGGCCGCTGTGTTGATCTGCGGGCCGGAGTTGATCTGCGCGGGGTTGATCTGCGCATGATTTATCTGGGGGCCGGTGTTCTTTCGCGGGCCGGTGTTGACTTGTGGGTCGGTGTTGACTTGTGGGTCGGTTTTCACTTGGGGGCCGGTTTCAGGAGCGGGTCGGATTCTGCAGCGGGCCGGTCGGACCTCTCACTCGCGGCCCACGTCCCGATGACTGACCTGCACGTCCATGCCGCGGTCACGCAGCCGGGCCCCGAGCTGCTCCGCCATGGCCACGCTGCGGTGCTTGCCTCCGGTGCAGCCGACGGCGAGCGTGGCGTAGCTCTTGCCCTCACGGGTGTAACCGGCGGCCACGACGCCGAAGACCTCCTCGTAGCCGTCGAGGAACTCCTTGGCGCCCGGCTGGCCGAGCACGTAGTCCCTGACGGGCGCGTCCAGGCCGTTCATGGGGCGCAGCTCCGGGACCCAGTGCGGGTTGGGCAGGAACCGGCAGTCGACCACCAGGTCGGCGTCCACCGGCAGGCCGTACTTGTAGCCGAACGAGACGACGTTGACCTTGAGGCCGGGCCGGTCCTCGCCGCCGAAGAACGAGACGATCTTCTTGCGGAGCTCGTGGACGTTGAGCAGGGAGGTGTCGATGACCAGGTCGGCGTTGGCCCTGACCTCGCGGAGGATGCCCCGCTCGCGGTCGATCCCGTCGACGAGCCGCCCGTCGCCCTGCAGAGGATGCGGGCGCCGGACATTCTCGAAGCGGCGGACCAGCTCCTCGTCGCTGGCCTCCAGGAACACCACCCGTACGGCGACGCCCCGTACGGTCAGCTCCTCGATGGCCACGTTCAGGTCGGTGGTGAAGGCGAGGCTGCGCACGTCCACGACGGCGGCCACCTTGTCGGCGGCCAGGTTGACCTTGCCGGCCTCCTCGGCCAGCGAGAACAGCAGGCCCGGCGGCAGGTTGTCGATGACGAACCAGCCCAGGTCCTCCAGCGCCTTCGCGGCGGTGCTCCGCCCCGCCCCCGACATGCCCGTGACCACCACGAACGCCGGCTCAGTCGTGCTCATCGCCCGCTCACCGCCCTGCCCCGATATCGGCGACGCCCCGCGAACGGCCCCGCCCCTCCGGGACACGGCCCCCTATCGCGGGAGGATGGCATCGCGGCGCGTGGCCGCGCCAGCGGCACGCCGCACGACCCGCCATATGAGATGCGTCCCAGTCGCTCGATCTTCACCCGCTCTCACCCTTCAACGCCGCCACGATCGCCTCCGCTGTAGATGGCCCGATGCCGGGGACCTCGCGGATCTCATCCGCGCTCGCCTCCCGCAGCCGCTTCACCGAGCCGAAGTGCCGGAGAAGCGCCTGCCTGCGCGCCGGCCCCAACCCGGGGACCTGATCGAGCGCGCTCTCCTTCAGGCTCTTGGACCGCTTCGACCGATGGTAGGTGATGGCGAAGCGGTGTGCCTCGTCACGCACCCGCTGGAGTAGGTAGAGGCTCTCACTGGTGCGCGGGAGGATCACCGGCTGGTCGTCTCCGGGGAGCCACACCTCCTCCAGCCGCTTCGCCAGGCCGCAGACCGAGACGTCGTCGATCCCGAGCTCGTCCAGGGCGCGCTGGGCCGCCGCCGCCTGAGCGGGGCCGCCGTCCACGACGACCAGGTTCGGCGGGTAGGCGAACTTCCGCGGCCGGCCGGTCTCGGGGTCGATCGGCATCCCCGCTCCGGGATCGCCGCCGCGGCTGCCGTTGACGAACACGGCCGATTCGCCGTCCCCGTCCCCGTCGCCCGGGACCGGGGGCTCGCCGTCCAGCTCGCCGGTGGCCACCCGCTCCTCCAGGTAGCGCTTGAACCTGCGGCAGATGACCTCGTAAATCGAGGCGACGTCACCCTCGGCGCTCTTGATCGAGAACCGGCGGTATTCGCTCTTGCGGGCCAGGCCGTCCTCGAACACCACCATGGAGGCCACCACGTCGGAACCCTGGATGTGCGACACGTCGTAGCACTCGATGCGCAGCGGCGCCTGGTCCAGGTCGAGGGCGTCGGCGATCTCCTGCAGCGCCCGGCTCCGCGTCGTGAGGTCGCTCGCGCGGCGGAGCTTGTGCTGCGTCAGCGACTCCTTGGCGTTGCGCTCGACGGTCTCCATCAGGCTCTTCTTGTCGCCCCGCTGGGGGACGCGCAGGTCGACCCGGGAGCCCCGCTGCTCGCCGAGCAGCTCGACCACCGCTTCGTGGTCGGGCGGCAACGCCGGAATGAGGATCTCCCTGGGGATCGCGGCCTCGCCGTACATCTGGAGGAGGAACTGCTCCACGAGGTCGCCGGGCGTGCTGTCCTCGACCTTGTCGACCACCCAGCCGCGCTGGCCGCGGATCCGGCCGCCGCGCACGTAGAAGACCTGGACGGCGGCCTCCAGAGCGTCCTCGGCGAGGGCGATCACGTCGCAGTCCGTGCCGTCGCCCAGAACGACGGTCTGTTTCTCCAGAGCGCGGTGCAGCGCCTGGATGTCGTCGCGGAGCCGGGCGGCCTTCTCGTACTCCTCCACGGCGGCCGCGTCCCGCATCGCGCGTTCGAGCCGCTTGATGAACCGGCCGGTGTTGCCGGCCATGAAGTCGCAGAAGTCCTCCGCGAGGGCGCGGTGCTCCTCGGGCGTGACCCGGCCCACGCAGGGCGCGGAGCACTTGTCGATGTACCCCAGCAGGCAGGGCCGTCCGATCTGCCCAGCGCGCTTGAAGACGCCGGCCGAGCACGTCCGCACGGGGAAGACCCGCAGCAGCAGGTCGACGGTCTCCCGGATCGCCCAGGCGTGGGAGTAGGGGCCGAAGTAGCGCGTGCCCCTCCGCTTGGCCCCGCGGAGCACCTGCACCCGGGGGAACTCCTCCCCCATGGTGACCGCGAGGAAGGGGTACGACTTGTCGTCGCGGTACTTCACGTTGAAGCGCGGGTCGAACTCCTTGATCCAGGAGTATTCGAGCTGAAGCGCCTCGACCTCTGTGCTGACCACCGTCCAGTCGACCGAGGCCGCGCTGGTGAGCATCGTCTGGGTCCGCGGGTGCAGCCCCGCGAAGTCCGCGAAGTACGAGTTCAGCCGCTGGCGCAGGCTCTTCGCCTTCCCGACGTAGATCACCCGGCCGCCGGGGTCGCGGAAGCGATAGACGCCTGGCGACTCGGGGATCGATCCGGGCGCCGGTCGGTAACTTGCCGGATCCGCCACACCGCAAGCCTACTGGGATCCACCGACAGACCACGATTCACGGAGATCGCGACGAGGATCTCCGAGCCGATTTACGACGGTGGACCCTCCCGCCGCCGACCCTGTGCATGATCACGGCGTGGGTTGGTGCCGGCCAGACCGGCGGCCGGGAATCCGTGCATGATCACGCGCAGAATGGGGGCCGCCGGTCCGGGGGGACTACGCCAGCGTGATGCTGTCGCCGGTCACCGTGATCTTCTGCTCGGCGAGGGGGTCCTTGGCCGGGCCCTTGGCGACCGAACCATCCTTGATGTTGAACTTGCTGCCGTGGCAGGGGCAGTTGATCGTGCCGTTCGAGACGCTCGCAACCGTGCAGCCCGCGTGGGTGCAGACCGCGCTGAACGCCTTGAACTCCCCTGCCGCGGGCTGGGTGATGACGATCTTCTTGTCTTCTAGGATCTTCCCGCCGCCCGTGGGGATGTCCGACGTCTGGGCGATCGCGTTGCCGCCCGCGCCGCCGCCCGACCCCGCGCCGCCACCGGCCGCGTCCGTGGCCTTGGAGGTCGCCTGGTCGTCCGCCGGCGCCGCCGCGTCGGAGCCGCCCGTGCTGTATCCCGTGCAGGCGGTCAGCGCGGCGGCCAGCCCGGCCCCTCCGGCGCCGAAGACCACGGCGCGGCGTGTCGTATCCGTCATGCTCGTCCTTCCTTGGCACGGACGGGTCCGGGCATCGTTCACCCGGCGCCCTCTCCGTGACGCATCACCTTATGTCGTTAAGTACGGCTCTCGCCCCGAGCCTGGTTCAGCATGACGGACAGATCACTGGCGAACCATGGACAATTACCCACTCGGGGCGCCGGATCGGTCAGACGCCGAGGATCTTCCGGAGGAAGACGCCGGTGTGGCTCTCCTCCATCTTGGCGACCTCCTCGGGCGTTCCGGTGGCGACGAGCCTGCCGCCCCGGGAGCCCCCTTCGGGTCCCATGTCGATGATCCAGTCGGCGGTCTTGATCACATCGAGGTTGTGCTCGATGACGATGACCGTGTTGCCGTTGTCGACCAGGCGATTGAGCACGCCGAGCAGCCTGCGGATGTCCTCGAAGTGCAGGCCGGTCGTCGGCTCGTCGAGCACGTAGACCGTGCGGCCGGTGGACCGCCGCTGCAGCTCGGAGGCGAGCTTGACGCGCTGCGCCTCGCCGCCGGACAGCGTGGTGGCCGGCTGGCCGAGCCGTACGTAACCGAGGCCGACGTCGTTGAGCGTCTGCAGGTGGCGGCGGATCGCGGGGATGGCGTCGAAGAACTCAAGCGCCTCCTCGATCGGCATGTCGAGGACCTCGGAGATCGTCTTGCCCTTGTAGTGGACCTCCAGGGTCTCCCTGTTGTACCGGGCGCCGTGGCAGACCTCGCAGGGGACGTAGACATCCGGCAGGAAGTTCATCTCGATCTTGATGGTGCCGTCGCCCGCGCAGGCCTCGCAGCGGCCGCCCTTAACGTTGAAGCTGAACCGGCCGGGCAGATATCCGCGGATCTTCGCCTCGGTGGTCGCGGCGAACAGCTTGCGGACGTGGTCGAAGACGCCGGTGTAGGTGGCCGGGTTGGACCGGGGGGTGCGGCCGATCGGCGACTGGTCGACGTGCACGACCTTGTCGACCAGGTCGGTCCCGGTTACCCGGGAGTGCCGCCCCGGAACCGTGCGGGCCCCGTTGAGCTCCTTCGCCAGGGCGCTGTAGAGGATGTCGTTGACCAGAGTCGACTTGCCCGAGCCCGAGACGCCGGTCACGGCCGTGAAGACGCCGAGGGGGAACTCCACGTCCACGCCGGTCAGGTTGTGCTCGCGGGCGCCCTTGACGACGAGCTGCCGCTTCCTGTCCTTCTTACGCCGCGCGGCCGGCACGGCTATCGCCCTCCGGCCGGACAGGTAGGCGCCGGTGAGGGACTGCTCGCTGGCGAGCAGCTCCTGAACCGTGCCGGACACGACGACCTGGCCGCCGTGCTCGCCCGCGCCGGGGCCGATGTCGACCACCCAGTCGGCGGCGGCGATGGTGTCCTCGTCGTGCTCGACGACGATCAGCGTGTTGCCCATGTCTCGGAGCCGGATGAGGGTCTCCAGCAGCCGCTGGTTGTCGCGCTGGTGCAGGCCGATCGACGGCTCGTCCAGCACGTACAGCACGCCGACGAGACCCGAGCCGATCTGGGTGGCCAGGCGGATCCGCTGGGCCTCACCGCCTGCGAGCGTCCCGGCGGCGCGGTCGAGGGTGAGGTAGTCGAGGCCGACGTCGAGCAGGAAGCCGAGCCTGGCGTTGATCTCCTTGACCACCCGCTCGGCGATGTGCATGTCGCGCTCGGAGAGCTTGAACCCGGCCAGGAACTTGGCGCACTCCCCGATCGACATGGCCGAGACCTCGGCGATCGAGGCGTCGCCCACCGTGACCGCGAGCGACACCGGCTTCAGGCGGCGGCCCTGGCAGGCCGGGCACGGGACCTCGCGCATGAAGCCCTCGAACCGCTCCCGCGTCGCGTCGCTCTCCGACTCGGCGTGCCGGCGCTGCACCCAGGGGATGACGCCCTCGAAGGTCGTGTAGTAGGACCGCTCCCTGCCGTACCGGTTGCTGTAGCGGATGTGGACCTGCTCGTCGTGGCCGTGCAGGATCGCCTTCTGCGCCTTCCTGGACAGCCGCTCCCACGAGGTGTCGAGGTCGAAGCCGAGCGCGTGGCCCAGCGCCTCGATCATCCGGATGAAGTAGTCGCTGGTGTGCCCGTTCGACCAGGGGCTGATCGCGCCGTCGCCGAGCGTCCGCTCCGGGTCGGGGACCACCAGGTCGGGGTCGACCTCCATGCGGGTGCCGAGGCCGGTGCACTCGGGGCACGCGCCGAACGGCGAGTTGAACGAGAACGACCGGGGCTCCAGCTCCTCGAACGACAGGTCGTCGTAGGGGCAGTAGAGGTGCTCGGAGTAGAACCGCTCCCGGTTGGGGTCGCCCTCGGGCAGGTCGACAAAGTCCAGCGTGATCGTGCCGCCGGACAGCTGCAGCGCGGTCTCCACCGAGTCGGTGAGCCTGCGCCGGGCGCCGTCCTTGACCGCGAGCCGGTCGACGATCACCTCGATGTCGTGCTTCTCGTACTTCTTGAGGGTCGGCGGCTCCTCCAGCCTGATGATCGTGCCGTCGACCCTGGCGCGGGCGAAGCCCTTGGTCTGCAGCTCGCGGAACAGCTCGGCGTACTCCCCCTTGCGGCCGCGGACGACCGGCGCGAGGACCTGGAACCGGGTGCCCTCCTCCAGCTCGAGGACGCGGTCGACGATCTGCTGCGGGGTCTGCCGGGCGATCGGCCGGCCGCAGGTGGGGCAGTGCGGCTTGCCGATGCGGGCCCACAGGAGGCGGAGGTAGTCGTAGACCTCGGTGATCGTGCCGACGGTGGAGCGGGGGTTGCGGCTGGTGGACTTCTGGTCGATGGAGACCGCCGGGGACAGGCCCTCGATGAAGTCGACGTCGGGCTTGTCCATCTGGCCGAGGAACTGGCGGGCGTACGCGGACAACGACTCGACGTAGCGCCGCTGACCCTCAGCGAAGATCGTGTCGAAGGCCAGGCTGGACTTGCCGGAGCCCGAGAGCCCGGTGAAGACGATGAGAGCGTCTCGCGGCAGGTCGAGCGAGACGTCCTTCAGGTTGTGCTCACGTGCGCCACGCACGATCAGGCGGTCAGCCACGGTGGTCCCGATAGGTCGATGGAGTCAACAGGAGGTGCACGGGCAAGCTATCCGGAGCCACCGACAATTTCGGGGGCGGCTCCCGGCGGCCGGGGCGGACGGCCTCACGAACCCCTCCCGGGGGTCACGTCCCAGGGGTGCGCCCCCAGACAACCGCCCGCATGAACAGGGTATGAGTTCCGTCAAACCCGCGTCCCGCGCTTGGCCCGGAAACTCCCACTGGTAGAACCGCTCCGGCGCGCCCGATCTTCCCGTACGGCTGCCGCGCGCCGTTACGGCTGTGGTCCATGATGTGTCTATGTCAGCTCTCGAGGAGTTCCAGGCTGCACTGGCCATATCCACGGGCCGGCTGCTGGCGACGGCCGCCCGGCTCACCGACGACGAAGTCCGGGCGGCGTCCCTGCTTCCGGGCTGGACCCGCGGGCACGTGCTCACCCACGTCGCGCGCAACGCCGACAGCCACGTCAACCTGCTGACGTGGGCGAGGACGGGCGTCTACACCCCGCAGTACCCCACGCCCGAGACCCGCGAGACCGAGATCGAGGCGGGAGCCGCACGGCCCGCCAAGGAGCAGCTCGCCGATCTGGAGGAGAGTTCCGAGCGGCTCGACCGGGCGATCCGCGAGCTGCCGCCCGAGGCGTGGAGGGCGATCGTCGGCGGGTCGCGGCCGCCGCGGCACCCCGCGTGGTACGTCCTCATGCGCCGGCTCCGTGAGGTCGAGATCCACCACATCGACCTCGGCGCGGGGTATGGCTGGGCCGACCTGCCGGAGCCGTACGTGCGGTGGGAGCTGCACGACACGATGCATTTGTGGCCGCGCGGTCAGGGCCCGGTCAGCGAGATCGTGTCCCGCGAGGTGCGCGACGACGGCGAGCACATCCAGGTGTGGCGCGGCCTCGGGGACGGCCCGGCCGTCCACGGAACGCCGCGGGAGCTCCTCGCCTGGCTCACCGGCCGGGCGCCGGGCGAGGACCTGAGCGTGAAGCCGTCGGACGGCGGCGGCGAGCCGTCCGGCTCCCCCGCCACCTCCAGTGCGACCTCCCCCGTGACCTCCCCCGTGACGCCGCCCTCCCCGCCGCAGTGGATGAGCATGCCCGCCCCGAGGGACCTCCCGGTGGAGCCGCCCGCCACGTGGCCGCCCAGGCATGACTAGCGTGAGCCGTACAGGACTCGAGGGAGAATCATGAGCTACACGGGAGACGTCGCCAAGGGCGGCCCGGCCGACGTGCGGGAGCTGCCCGCGCTGACCATTTCCAAGATCGAGGTCGGGGACTTCGGCAACAACGCCTATCTGCTGCGCTGCACCGAAACCGGCGACGGCCTGCTCATCGACGCGGCGGCCGAGCCGGACCGCCTGCTGGAGCTGATCGGTGACCGGCCGATCAGCTCGATCGTCACCACCCACGGCCACCCGGACCACTGGATGGCGCTGGAGGAGGTGGCCGGGGCCACCGGCGCCCAGGTGGTCGCCCACCCGCTCGACGCCGGCGACCTGCCGGTCCCGGTCACCCGGGAGGTCGGGCACGGCGACCGGGTGACGGTGGGCGTCGTCACGCTGGAGGTCATCCACCTGCGCGGGCACACGCCCGGCTCGATCGCGCTGCTGTACCAGGACGGCCATCTGTTCACCGGCGACTCGCTGTTCCCCGGCGGCGTCGGCAACACGCAGAAGGATCCGGAGCGGTTCGACCGGCTCTTCACCGATGTGGTGGAGCGGATCTTCGACCGGCTGCCCGACGAGACGTGGGTGTATCCCGGCCACGGGGCCGACACCACGCTCGGCGCCGAGCGCCCGGCCCTACCGGAGTGGAGAGCGCGCGGCTGGTGATCATCGAGCCCCAGCGCGTGATCATGCACAGGTTCCCGGGGATGCACTGAGAGCAGCAGAAATCCAGCTCGTGATCATGCACCCAGTTCATACATGGTGCATGATCACGAATGGTGAACTCCCAGCTCGCGAACGCGGCCGCTGATGAGCCAGAGGTCAGACGATCAAGAGCTCGGTGGTGTCGTTCTGCTGCGTGGTGCCGCTGAGCCTGGTGTTCTAGACGTCTCCGAGGCCGGGGTGAGGACGCGGCTCTCCGGTGGTGAAGACCTTGACGATGCGGTCCGCCGCGGCGGCCGGCTCGTCGGCGCTCTCCACGACGTCGCCCCAGGACCAGCGGTAGAACCAGCCGTCCGACATGGCGACGCAGTCCACCGTCTCGGAGAAGATCGCCGCGTCCGGGTCGCGGACCTTCAGGGACGGAGGGTCGGGACGCAGCGACGCCTCCAGCCCTCTGAGCTCCAGCTCCCGCGCGAGCTTGCCGAGGAAGTACGTCCGGGTGTGCTCACGAGGCATGGCGACCATGGCTCCAAAGGACTAGGCGATCGATCCATGTGAAAGCGAGGGCCGAAAGAAAAGGGGCCCTGATGAGCGGGGCCCCCTGTTCGTTACCGACGTGGGCCGACGCTCTCCGAGCGTCGTTCCCTGCGCTGCTGGTGTTTGAACATGAGAACGCGCAGCGGAATGGCGGACACGATGGCGATCTGCATGATCGCGCCCACGGTGATGAGCTGGTCGCCTCCCGTGAGGCGGGCCGCCCAGATGGACAGGCAGGCCACGTTGATCATCATCCAGGCGAGGACGACGGCGGCCAGGTTGCCCTTGGGCTTCGGATACTCGATGCGGCTGACCATCAGCCAGGCCACGCCGATGATGCCGGCGATCGTGAGATAGCTGGGCTGGAAGAGCAGCACGATCGAGACCACGGTCATGGCGCCCATCGGGATGGGCAGGCCCATGAAGTCGCCGCTCTTGGTCTTGACGGAGGCGAAGCGGGCGAGCCGTACGACACCGGCGATCAGGACCGAGGCGGCCGCGAACAGCACGACCCAGACCGGCAGCTTGCCCGAGAAGCCTGCCCAGATGACCACCATGAAGGCGGGGGCGAAGCCGAAGCTGATGACGTCGGCGAGGTTGTCGAGCTCGGCGCCCATCGCGGACGCGCGGAACTTCCTGGCCACCAGGCCGTCGAACAGGTCGCAGGTCGCGCCGATGAGCAGCAGCACCACGGCCGTGCCGAAGAAGCGGGGGTCGGGCTCGAACTTGCCGCTCGCCTGCAGGTCGGTGATCGCCGACCACGCGAGCACGCAGACCGCCAGGAAGCCGCTGAGCGCGTTGCCGAGCGAGAGGGAGTCGGCGGCCGACAGGCGGAAGGCCTTGCCGACGGGCCCGCGGGGCTCGTCGGCGAGCGGCTCCACCGGCCAGCCCGCCTCCGCGCCGAGATCAGACGTGGTCAAGGCGAGTCACCCCCGCCACGGTCTTCTGGCCCACGCTGACCGCGGACGCGATGCCCTCGGGCAGATAGACGTCCACACGGGAGCCCAGGCGGATGAGACCGACCCGCTCGCCCTGGGCCACCTTGGCCCCGGCCGCGAGGTACGGCACGATGCGGCGCGCGACCGCGCCGGCGATCTGCACCATCTCGATGTCTCCGAGGTCCACCGAGGAGCTGCTGTCGAAGTGCCAGACCACTCGCTCGTTCTTGTCGCTGTCCTTGTTGAAAGCGGGCACGAATCCGCCGGGCACGTGCTCCACCGAGGTGACCGTGCCGGCCACCGGAGCGCGGTTGACGTGCACGTTCAGGGGGCTCATGAAGATCGCCACCCTCGTGCGGCCGTCGGGCCACGGGTCGACGCTCTGGACGACGCCGTCGGCGGGCGAGATCACCCGGCCCTGGCCCGGCGCGCGCTCGGGGTCGCGGAAGAACCAGAGCATCCCGCCGGTCAGCGCGACCAGCGGGGCCGCGGCGAGCGCCCACTTGGGGGATCTGCGGGTGAGAAGGGTCGTGACGGCCGCCGCCGCCGCGGTCGGGGCCAGCCACGGGGAGACCCCGCGGGCGAGCCGGATCGAACCCCGGGGACTTCCCGCGACCTCGGAGGTCGGCACGAGATCGCGGGACAACTCAGAATCGTTGGACACAGGGAACCTTTGTACTCTTTAGCGACTAGGGACCGGTATGCGCCTGAAAAAGTGATATTACCGATCCGGCAGTCATTACACGGCACAACGAGACAAGCAAACAGCCTCATTGCCCGTTTTGCTAGCCCTGTGGGGCCTCCGCCGGAGCGGTGATCTCGTCGCTGCGGGCTTTGAGAAGGCTGGCGACGGTCGTCGCGGCCATTGTGACTCCGATGACCATCAGCGACACCCAGATGGGAATCTGGGGAGCCCAGGAGATCTGGCTCTCGTGCAGCGCTTCGAGAACCAGCTTAACCCCGATGAAGCCGAGGATGAACGCGAGACCGTAGCTGATGTACACCAGACGCTGGAGCAGGCCGCCCAGCAGGAAGTAGAGCTGCCGCAGCCCCATCAGGGCGAACGCGTTGGCGGAGAAGACGATGAACGCGTCCTTCGTGAGGCCGAAAATCGCCGGGATCGAGTCGAGCGCGAAGAGCAGGTCGGTCGTCCCGATCGCGATCATGACGATGAGCATCGGGGTGACCATCCGCCTGCCGTCCACCCGCACGGTGACGCGCGAGCCGACATAGCTCGGGGTGGTGGGGAAGACGCGGCGCGCCCAGCGCAGGATGATGTTCTCGGTGAACTCGTGCTCCTGCTTGCCGTGGTCGCGGACCAGCGTGTACGCCGTGTAGACGAGGAAGATCCCGAACACGTAGAACAGCCAGCTGAAGCGGGCCAGCGCCGCCGCTCCGACCGCGATGAACAGGCCGCGCATGACGAGGGCGAGCAGGATGCCCACGAGCAGCACCTTGTGCTGGTAGATCCTGGGCACCCCGAACCGGGTCATGATGATGTAGAAGACGAACAGGTTGTCGACACTGAGGCTGTATTCGGTGAGATACCCGGCGAAGAACTGGCCTCCCGGCTCGGCACCGCCCACCACCAGCAGCGTTACGCCGAACAGCACGGCAAGCGTGACGTAGAAGCCGACCCAGATGCCAGCCTGCCGCATCGAGAACTCGCGGGGCTCCCCACGGTCGACGATCCACAGGTCAACGGCCAGGACGACGAGCAGACCGGCGATGACCGCGGCCCATGCCCACACAGCGACGTTCAAGATCGATACCCTCCGGCGCGCGATTAACACACTGCCGGAGTCTCTCCCGCCCGCGCACTGGCGGACCGGCAGCCCCGGGCGCTGACGCCGTGATGACGGGACTGTCGCGAAGGGATACTCCCCCCAACCGCTTCAGTATATGGATCAGCCGCAAATTGACCTAATCCCATCCGGATGCCCGGCCCCGCGAAAGATGAGACTGCCGGTTCCGTGACCCATATGTACCGGTTAGGCCACCTCGGAGGACCAGCCGCCCCTGACCTCCGGTCACCGAACTCTCCCCCTGGGGCCACCTTTGTATTTCGCCACGGCAATGAGCGGGAGCCGTTTCGGCCCTGTCCGACGGCACCGAGCTTTGACCCGCCGTGCACCCGGCGTCACCCGGCGTCACCCGGGGTCAGCGAGCGCGGGGTTCCAGACCGGAGTAGACCTCGATCACTGCGCGGACGGCCGCGGCCTCGTCCGGCAGGTCCGCGCCACGCCGGGCCGACGCCCCGGCGAGGCGTGCCGCCAGCGCCGGGTCGCCGAGGAGGCGGCCGATCTCCCGGCTCAGCGCCACGGCGTCACCCGGAGGGACCAGGAGCGCCGCGTCACCGACCATGTCCGGGATGCCGCCGACCCGGGTCGCGATGATGGGCCTGCCCGCCTTCAGCGCCTCCTGGACGCTCAGCGGCTGCCCCTCCCACCTGCTCGGCACCAGTACGGCCGTCGCCACCTGGAGGAGGTCCGGCGGGCTGGCCCAGCCGTACATGAAGACGGGCAGCCTCTCCGCGTCGATCCGCGCCTGGAGCTCGGCCCGCAGAGGCCCGTCTCCGGCGATCACGAACAGCGGTTCGCTGCCGTACGGCCGAGCCGCCGCGTCGAGCAGCGTCTCCAGCCCCTTCTGCTGGGCCAGCCTGGCGACGGTCAGCAGCACCGGCCTCCCCCGCGGGCCGGGCAGCTCCCGCCACACCTCGTCCGGGGTTCGCGCGGGGTCCGCCAGGGGCGGCGCGGGAACCACGGCCGGGCCGACGCGCCGCGCGCCTCGGGCGTGCATGCGCTCGCCGATGTCGGGCGACACCACCAGCACGTGGTCGGCCCGCCGCGCGACGATCCGCTCCAGGACCCGGTAGATCGCCCCGATCGCGCCCCCGGCCGTGACGGCGTTGTGCAGCGTGACCACGAGGGCGGGGCGGCGGCGCGCGCCGGTCAGGGCCAGCGCCGCGAGAGCGCCCGCCCGCAGCCCGTGGGCGTGCACGGCCCGGGCCCCTCGGGCGACGGATCTCAGCGCCGCGACCGATCGGAGGTCGCTGACGGGATGAGGGCGATCCGAGATGGGCACCTCGGCGAAGCCCGCCCCGGCCTCCGCGAAGCCGAACGCCTCCTCCGTCGCGGCCGGGCCCGCCACGACGACCTGATGGCCCGCGCCCGCCAGCCCCGCGACCAGCGTGCGCACATGCCGGCCCACGCCCCCCGCGCTGGTCCCCAGCACGAGCACGACCTTCATGCCCTGCCCCTCTACGCCTGCCGTACTCATGGCTCGCCGCGCCCGGCGCCGGTGGAGGCCGTCGCGGGCTCCGCGGGCTGCCGGCCGCCGCCCCCGGTCCTGAGCCGGGACAGGACGGTTCGCAGGTCCCCCCGGTCGACGGCGGCCACCGTGAGCACTCCGGCGCCGAGCGCGGCGACGCCCGACAGGGCCGCCACGCCCACGCTGCCCCAGGGACCCGCGCCACCGAGAAGGGCCACCACACCGGCCCCCGCGAGGAAGCCGCAGCAACCGCCCGCGACGGCGGCGAGCGTGGCACGGGGCACCCCGTGCAGGGCCTCCGGCCCCCGCGCCCGGAGCACCGACACCAGCAGCACACCGCCTCCGGCGGTCATGCCCACGGCCTGGCCGAGGGCGAGCCCGCCCAGCTTCCAGCCCTGCGGAAAGGCCGGCACGAAGGCGGCCTGGGTCACGATGACGACCAGCCAGCCGATGACCATCCCGCGGGCCGCCGCTCTCCCGCGCCCGTCGGCGTAGAGGACCCGGCTGAGGTTCGCCATCAGCCCGTAGCCGACCAGCCCGGGAGCGAACAGCGCGATCGCCGGGGCGAACTCCGTGGGCGAGATGGTGGTGTCGGCCTGCCCCCCGAGGAAGACCTGGGCGACGGGGCCGGCGGCCGCGGCGAGCGCCCCGGCCGCCAGGCCGGAGATCAGCACGACCACCCGGGTCGTCTGCGCGGACAAGCCGGCGAATCCCGCCCGGTCACCGCCTTCCGCCCTGGCCGCGAGCACGGGGAAGGCGCTCGTGGCGATCGGCACGGCCAGCACCGCATAGGGCACCTGATAGATGGCCCACGCGTAGTTGTACGCCGGGAGCGCTCCCCCGCCGATCCCGCTGTTGGCCAGCGGGATCACGATCGCCATCGCGACCTGCTGGGCCACCAGCGCACTCAGCCCGGCGAGGGCCAGCCTTCTGACCTGTACGGCCACGCCGTCCGGGAAGCGCAGCGCCGGCCGCCAGCCCGAGCCGAGCCGGGAGGCTGGGCCGACCACGGTCACGACCAGCGCCAGCACCCCGAGCGTGGTCCCGGCCGAGAGCGCGAGCTCGGCCGGGCGCGGCACCGACGCCGGGTCGCTGTCCCGACCGCTGAGGGGTGCGAAGGCGAGGTAGGCGGCGATCACCACCACGCTGGACACGAGAGGGGCGAGCGCCGGTCCCGCGAACCGCCGATGGGCCTGCAGCACGCCGTAGAGCACGACGGCCAGGCCGTACAGCGGGATCTGCGGGGCGAACACCACCAGCATCCGGGTGGCCACGGCGATCACGTCGCCCGGCACGCAGCCTTCAATGTCCCCGCCGACGAAGAGCAGCAGCCGCATCACCGGCCCGGCTGCCACCGCCGTCAGGACGCCGAGCGGCACCAGAAGCACGAGCACCCACGTCAGAAGCGCCGAGGAGATCCGGCCCACCTCCGCCCGCGCGTCGGCCGTGGACCGGGCGGCGGCTCCGGCCAGCACGGGCACGACCATGCCCGTGAGAGCCCCGCCCACCACGACCTCGAAGACGATGTTCGGCACGAGATTGGCCGTGTAGTAGGCCGTGGCCAGGCAGTTCGTGCCCACGGCCCGGGCGAAGACGAGTTGCTTGGCGAAGCCGGTGACGCGCGCCAGGATCGTGATCGCGCCTATGAGTACGGCCGCCCCCGCGACTCCACGGCCGATCCGGTCAGCCATGTCGATCCGCTAGGCCATGTCGGCCCGCTGAGCCACGGAAGCCCCTCGGCACGCCGGCAGACGACCGAGGGGTGCGGTAAGGACGGCCGGAGGTCACGGACGCCGGGCGCTCCCCGCCGAGGGCTGTGGCGCACGGCGGCCGAGCATGTCGATGCGGTTCAGGACGGGATTACCCGCGATGACCTTGGTGAAGCTGATCTTCTCCGACGCGGCGGTGAGCGCGACGACCGTGCCGAGCAACGCCAACCGGCCGGGCCTGCCGAGCTTGACCGTCGCCGCCAAGCCGAGGAGCGCGCCGAGCGCGTTCGCTCCCGCGTCGCCGAGCATGGCCCGCTCCCCCAGGTCCTCCGGCAGCAAGGCCACCGCCGCACCCAGCGGGATGGCGGTCAGCACGGCGGCCTGATGTCCTCCGGCCGCACCGCCTGCATGGGCGGCCGGCTCAGCGGCGGCACGCAGGCCGTTCCGGGACGCGAGCGAGGCGACGAGCAGCGGGACCCCGGCGAGCAGGCCCACCTTGATGGCGCGCCCCGGCCGCAGGTCGAAGAGGTTGGCCAGGTTGGCACTCCCGGCGATCAGAGCGCCGTCGATCAGCGTGTCCAGCGCGCCCCAGACCATGCCACCGGAGTGACGCCCCGCCCCTGCACGACCGGCCGTCCCCGTCCCGCGCCGCACGTGCCCAGCCCCCACGTGCCCAACTCTCGCGGCGCCGGCTCTCCCGGCACCGGCCCGGACGGCCACGGCCGCGGTGAGGCCGGCTGCGCCGATGCCGAGGATCTTCACGGCGCCGCTCGTGACCTCGCCACGGGAAAGAGCCGCCAGGTGCCCCTTGAACCCCTTGGAGGAGGCCGTCCCGAACACGTCGTCGTACGCGCCGAGGACGCCGCTGCCGACTCCCGCGAGCAGCGCGGCGGCCTTCACGCGCACCGGAAGGCCGGGGGCCAGCGCGACGGCCGCACCGGCGCCGGCGACGAAGGCCGGGCCCTCCAGCAGCGTGACCGGCTCGCCGCGGTGGTTGACGCGCGTCCAGTACTCGTCGGCCGTCTTCTCGTCACCGAGCGGGGGACGTCGCTTGAAGGTGGCGTAGGCCACGCGGGCGGCGGTCGCGCCCAGGGCGGCGCCCAGCGCGGCACCGGCCAGAGGGCCGAGCGAGAAGCGTTTCGCCACAGCTGCCTCCCCTTCTCAGATGCGGTATGCGTGGTCGCGGCGACCGGCACGCGGTCACGGCCAGTGACCGGCACCCGGGTCAGCCGCGTGTCGACGCCGGGCTGGGGCTCGGGCTGGGGCTCGGGACCGCCGGTTCGAACGCCGTGGATCCGCTGCCCACGCCGTACGCTCCCGAACGGCCGGTCAACTGCTCCCGCAGAGCGTAGACCACGACGATCCGGCCCGCGGCGATATCGACGGTGTCGACGGTGGAGACGTTCGAGGCGGCCTCTCCGGTGTCGTGCAGGACCGAGATGGCGCCCCCCGCCGCGGAAGCGGTCGTCGTCCCGGCCAGGACGGTCCCGAGGTCCACGGAGTCGAGCCCGGCGGCCACCGACACGACGGCCGCCGTCTGCTGCTCGGCGTCCTCACCGTCGTACGGCTGGGCGGGCGCGAGGACGATCGCCATCGTCGCGCGCTGCGCCGGGGTGCCGCTCACGGTCAGGAAGTCACCGGCCTGGAACGCGTCCAGCACCCCGGCGGCGACCAGGTTGGGACGGCCGGCCTGGGTCCGGTCGCCGGTCACGATCGCGCTGGCGAGCATCGCCGCGGCCTTGTCGTACGGCGAGGCCCCGTCGGGGAACTTCGTCCCGACGGGCGCGAGCGTGGTCGCGAGCTGGTCGACCACGGCCGCCTGATCGGCCGCCGTGAACTTCTCGGTGAGGCTGACCCGGCCCATGTAGGAGGCGCCGGCGCCGGTGACGAGCTTCTGGATCGGGTCGCGCAGGCTCGCCGACGCGCCGGGGGCCTCGACGAGCACGACCCGCTCCCCGGCGAGCTGGCCCCGGACGAGCTCGGGGGCGTGGGAGAAGACGAACGAGTTGTTGCCCTCCTCGCGCGTCTGAAGTTCGGTGATCTTGCTGCGGTATTCCTGGTTGGTCTGCCGCAACGAGGCCGTCATCTCCTCCGCCGACTTGAAGAGCGGGCCCTCCAGCACGGTGCTGCCCAGCACGATGCCGACGGTGAGAGCGAGGAAGATCGCCACGATGGAGACGAGGTGATAGCGGAAATCGATCACGAGAAGAGTCCGACCAGCCAGAAGATGAAGCCGTTCCAGGCGTCGCGCAGGCCGTTCAGCCAGATCTTGCCGACCGGGGAGACGGAGAGGACCACGCCGATCGTGATCAACGTGGTGGCGACGAGAAGCAGCAGGGAGCCCGTGGAGATGCGGCTGCGGTAGAGCCTGCTGACGCCCTTGGCGTCCACGAGCTTGCTCCCCACGCGGAGCCGGGTGAGGAATGTGCTGGCCGCGCCCGACCGGCCCTTGTCGAGGAACTCGTCGAGCGTCCAGTGCGTGCCGACCGCGACGATCAGTGAGGCACCCTTGTCGTCGGCCAGCAGCATCGCGATGTCTTCGCTCGTGCCGGTCGCGGGGAAGACCACGGCCTCCTGGCCAAGCTGGTGGACGCGCTCGAGGCCGGGCGCGCGGCCGTCCCGGTACGCGTGCACGACGAGCTCGGCACCGCAGCGCAGCGCCTTCTCCGACACCGAGTCGAAGTCGCCGACGATGAGATCGGGCATGTAACCGGCCTCGATCAGGGCGTCCGCGCCGCCGTCGACGCCGATGAGCACCGGGCGGTACTCCCGGATGTACGGCCGCAGCGTCGCGATGTCCTCCTTGTAGTGGTACCCCCGGACCACGATGAGGACGTGCCTGCCCTCCAGGCGCGTCTTGATGTCGGGCATGCCCACGCCGTCGATGAGGAGGTCGCGCTCACGCCGGACGTACTCCATCGTGTTGGCGACGAACGCCTCCATCTGGACGGCGAGCCCGGCCCTCGCCTCGGTCATCGCCGCGCCGATCGTATCGGCGGTCTGTGGCTCGCCCTTGCCTACCAGGTCCTCACCGAGGTAAACCATGCCCTCGTGGATCCGGACCACGTCGCCGTCCGAGACACGCTCGAAGAGCTCTGTCGTGGCATTGTCGATCAGCGGGACGCCGGCGTCGAGGAGAATCCGCGGCCCCAGGTTGGGATAGCGGCCGCTGATGCTGGCGGCCACGTTGACCACCGCCGCGGCACCGCACGCGACCAGTGCCTCCCCGCTGACCCGGTCGACGTCAACGTGGTCGATAATCGCGATTTCTCCGGCGTTGAGGCGCTTGGTGAGCCTCTTCGTCCGCCTGTCGATTCTCGCCACAGCCGTCACCCCGGGAAGGTCGTCCACCTTCCTGCGGCGGAGGCCCGCAACATTCAAGCTCGGGACCTTCATCGTCAACCATCCTGCCAGAGGCGGCGACCCCGATGGTCGCAGACCTCGAGGCGTGTCAGCTTTGTCACACATCGTCATGGGCGCCGACGTGCGGAATCCGGCCGCTGCCCCTCGCCTCGTCGTCCTGCGTCGGCTCCCAGGAGCGCTCTGCCCCAAATGTCAGCGCGGTCACTCGTCACCGCCGGCCCTTCACCTGGTCACTGCGAGCCAGTCGTTCCGAGCGGGTCACTCCGAGCCGGTCACTCCGAGCCGGTCATTCCGCGGCTTTGTCGGCGGCGGCGATGGACAGCAACTCGGCCGCGTGGGCCCTGCCGAGCTCGGAGTCCTCCAGGCCGGCGAGCATCCGGGACAGCTCACGCGCCCGGCCCTCCTGGTCGAGCGCGACCACGCCGCTGCGGACCACGCTGCCGTCGCTGGCCTTCTCGACGACCAGATGCTGGTCGGCGAAGGCGGCCACCTGCGGCAGGTGGGTGACGACGATGACCTGGGCCGTCCTGGCGAGCTTGGCGAGCCGCCTGCCGATCTCCACGGCCGCCTTGCCGCCCACGCCCGCGTCGACCTCGTCGAAGACGAACGTCGGGACGGGGTCGGCCCCGGCGAAGACCACCTCGATGGCGAGCATGACGCGGCTCAGCTCGCCTCCGGAGGCGCCCTTGGTGAGCGGTAGCGCGGGAGCCCCCGGGTGGGAGGACATCCGCAGCTCCACCTCGTCAAGACCGTGCGGGCCGAAGTCGCCGCTTTGGGTGATGGCCACGCTGACCCGGGCATGCGGCATGGCGAGGGCGGTCAGCTCCTCGGTCACCACATGGCCGAAGCGCTCGGCAGCCGCGGTCCGGATGGCCGTCAGCTCGGTGGCCAGCTCCTTCAGCCGCTCGGTGAGCTCGGCGTGCTCCCGCGTCAGCTCCTCGATCCGCTCGTCGTCGCCTTCCAGATCGGTGAGCCGCTCCGCCGCCCGCTGCGCCCAGGCGAGCACGCCCGACACGTCCTCGCCGTACTTGCGCGTCAGGCCCGTGAGGAGCGACCTGCGTTCCTGTACTGCCGCCAGCCGGGCCGGGTCGGCCTCGACGGACTCGGCGTACGCGGCCAGCTCGGTCGCCACATCGGAGATCAGATAACCGGCCTCCGCGAGCCGCTCGGCCAGGCCGGCGAGCGCGGGATCGAACTCCCGCACCGCCTCGACCGCCGACTTCGCCTGCCCGACCAGAGACACCGCGTCGTGTACGGCGTCCACGCTCGACATGGGGTCGCCGAGAAGGGCCGTGTGGGCGGTCGTGGCGGCGGTCCGCAGCGCGTCGGCGTGGGAGAGCCGCTCGGCCTCCTCCTTGAGCTCGGCGTCCTCACCGGCCTTCGGCTCGGCCTTCTCGATCTCCTCCAGGCCGAACCGGAGGACGTCGGCCTCCTGCGCCCGCTCCCTCGCCTTGACCGTCAGCTCGTGGAGCAGGTCTCCGACCTGCTTGTGCCGCTTGTACGCCTGCTCGTAGGCCCTTAGGGGTTTGACGAGGTCGTCTCCGGCGTAGCGGTCGAGCGCGGCGCGCTGGCGGCCCGGCTGGAGCAGCCGCTGCTGGTCCATCTGCCCGTGCACGGCGACCAGGTCGTCGGCGATGTAGGTGAGCGTCCCGACCGGCACGGTGCGGCCGCCGAGCCAGGCGCGTGAGCGTCCTTCCGACGAAACGGTCCGCGAGATGATGAGCTCGCCGTCCTCCGCCTCGCCGCCGACGTCCGCGACCTGCTGGGCCACCCTTCCGCCGGGCTCAATGACGAGCGTGCCCTCCACCGTGGCCTTGTCGGCTCCCGGCCGGACCCTCGCCGGATCGGCCCGGCCGCCGAACAGCAGGCCAAGGCCCGTGACGACCATCGTCTTGCCCGCACCGGTCTCACCCGTGACGACGGTGAACCCCGGTGACAGCTCCAGAACGGCCTCGTCGATCACGCCGAGCCCCTGGATGCGGACCTCCTCGACCCTTGGCCGCACTGGTCCCTCCGTTTCGCCGACCGATCCTTCGCCAACCGATCCTTCGCCAACCGATCCCGCCAGAGATCCTACGCGCAACTCGTCAAGATTTTCGAGGAGCACGACTTCGCATCGGGCGGAGCAGCGGGACGATGATCGGGGCAGAGCATCGGGACGGACAAGAGCCTCAGGCCTGCTGGAATGCGGACGTAAACCCCACCAGGACCACGGGTGGCCCTGCCTTCACCCGCAGCTACTGGGATCGGACGCGGCCTCGCCACCCCTCCACCGGCAGGCCGAACTTGGCGACCAGCCGGTCGGTGAACGGCGCGCCCGTCGTCTCCACGCCGAGCAGGCGTGCCAGCCGTACCGGGACGTCGGCCCTCCGGACCTCGACCCGCGCCCCGGGCGGCAGGTCGAAGCGGCGGCGGCCGTCACACCACAGCAGCCCGGCGCCGGTGTCGGGGACGATCTCGACGGCGAGCGTCGAGCGGGGAGAGACGACCATCGGCCTGGCGAACAGGGCGTGGGCGCTGTTCGGCACCAGCAGCAGCGCCTCGACCTCCGGCCATACGACCGGTCCTCCGGCCGAGAACGCGTACGCCGTGGAACCGGTCGGCGTCGCGCAGATCACGCCGTCGCAGCCCCACCGGGACAGCGGACGGCCGTCGATCTCGGCGACGACCTCCAGCATGCGGTCGACCTTCTCGACCGACGCCTCGTTGAGCGCCCAGGTTCGGGCCAGGGTTGCGCCGTTCAGCCGGACGAAGACCTCGATCGTCATCCGCTCCTCGACGTCGTAGCGGCCCTCGACCACCCTGTCCACGACCGAGCCGAGGTCCTCGACCTCCGCCTCGGCGAGGAAGCCGACATGACCGAGATTGACGCCGAGCAGCGGCACACCGGCCGGGCGGGCCAGCTCGGCGGCTCGAAGCAGCGTCCCGTCCCCGCCGAGGACGATGATCAGCTCCGCCTCGTCGATGGCCTCAGGGCTCTCCGGCACCACCTCGGCGCCCGGGCAGCCCATCTCCTCCGCCTCAGTGTCGAGCACACGCACGTTGAGACCGGCGGCGATCAGGCGGTTCATCACCAGACGGGCGCTGTCCACGGCCGCCTCCCGGCCCGTGTGCGCCGTGACCACAACCGTCCGCTTCGCGCTCCCCCGGTTCGTCGCGCGCCCGTTCACGGGATCGTTCACAGGGTCGTTCACCGTCTCCTCGCCGTCCACGCCGCCACCACCCTCATCCCGCAGTTCCTCCGTGTCACTGAGGCCCCTCCGCCACCGCCCGCTCGATCGCCGCCTCCACGTCGGTAACCGGGTCGTGTCCTGGCCCTTTCCCCAGCCACAGGACGTATTCCACGTTGCCGGACGGCCCCGGCAACGGGCTCGCTGTCACGCCCCTCACCGTGAGCCCGAGGGCTTGGGCCGCTGTCGCGACATCCCGTACGGCTTCCGCGCGCAGAGCGGGATCCCGGACGACGCCCCCCGAGCCGACGCGGTCCTTGCCCACCTCGAACTGCGGCTTGACCAGCATGGCGAACTCCGCGACCTCCGCCGCGCAGCCGGTCAGCGCTGGAAGGACCAGGCGCAGCGAGATGAAGGACAGGTCGCCGACGATCAGCGTCGGGGGCTCGCCGACCATGTCCGGGGTCAGGTCGCGGACGTTCACCCGCTCCATCACCGTGACGCGCTCGTCGGTGCGCAGAGACCAGGCGAGCTGGCCGTACCCGACGTCGACCGCGAGAACGTGCGCCGCCCCGCGTCTGAGGAGGACGTCGGTGAAGCCGCCGGTCGAGGCGCCCGCGTCCAGGCACCGGCGGCCCTCGACCGTGAGGCCCTTGAAGGCGTCCAGCGCGCCCAGGAGCTTGTGCGCCCCCCGGGAGACGTAATCGGGGCCGTCGGCCGCTTCGGCGACGACTATGGCGGCCGCCGTGTCGACCTGGGTCGCGGCCTTGCCCGCCACCTGCCCCCCGACGGACACGCGGCCCGCCTCGATGAGCTGGGCCGCCTGCTCCCGGGAGCGCGCGAGCCCCCGGCGGACGAGCTCGCTGTCCAGCCGTACCCGCTTCACCGGCCCCACCGCCCGCCCGCGGCTGCGCTCGCGGAGCATCGCTCCTCGTGCCCGCGCTCGGGTGGCGAGGAGGTCACGCCCCGGCACGGCTGGGCTCGGCTCCCGGAGGCTGACATGGCGGTGCGCACGGTCACTGCTGGGGGTCCGTGGCGGGCTCGTCCACCGATGCGAGGACCGCCTCCAGGCCGGTGAGGACGCCCTCGAAGACACCGACGTGCTCGAAGACGGGCGTCTCGTCCAGCCTCCCAAGGAGTGAGAGGGCGGCTTCCACACTCGTTCCGCCGCTCCGGCCACCGCTCAGAACGTTCTCGTCTTGAACGGCATGGCGGCCCCTGGGCCCGGCATCGTCCGCCGCTCGGCCCTCCGGCGCCGCGGGCTCCATGACGGCCTGCTCCTCGGATGCCCCGGCCTCCGCGACGGCATGGCCGCCTGGGGCTCCGGGGTCGGCGGAGGCACGGTCAGCCAGGAGCGCGAGCCACGCCGGCGGTTTGCTACCGGTCTCCGTCATCCGTTCCCCTCCGTTGGACCTCGTCTCCGTAGGCCCCGTCTCCTGAGCCCGCGTCGTGGATCCGGTCGTGCCCATCGTCCTGCCCTATCGTGCCAGCCGTACCGACCGCGGAGCGCCAGGAAGGCCTCGTGGCCGTGCGGTCTCTGCCGCATCGCGAACCCCCGGTGCGCTACCCGATTGCGAACCCCGGTGCGCTACCCGCGCCACACGGTGCATCGACGCTCACCACTGACGCTGACCATCTGTGTAAGCTGGTCGCGGTTCGTCCTGCCGACGGCGCAGAGTTCGCTGTCCAACGCCGTCTGGCCGGGGAGCCGAGCGATGCCGCTCCCACCGACTCGTGAGCTCGGTCAGGCCGGTCGCGATCCACACAGCCCCGTAGTCATCGAACACCGCGCGGACCCTGCTTCCGCCACGCACACGCGCTGGATCGTGCGCGGGGGCCCACGCGGAACGTTACCGTCCCTAGGTAGAGGGGCATCTGAGTGGTCCACGGGAAGAGAGGGAGACGCATGGCGACCGTCGACGAGTGCCGGGTGGCGCTGGAGAAGCTCGTCGAGCAGTTCGGCGAGATCAGCGCGGAGGACCGTGCCAGGCACGTGGTCGAGCGCAGGCTGGCCTGCCACATCTCCGATCTCGGCGTGACCTTCTACGGCCGCATCCACCGCGAGGGGCTGGACCCCTTCAAGGAGGTCCCCCCGGAGGACGGCCGCCCCGCGGAGGTCAAGATCACGATCGCCAGCGAGGACCTGATCTCAATGGTCAACGGCGAGCTCGACATGGGGCGCGCCCTCTTCGGCGGCCGCGTCAAGATCGACGCCAGCCTCGGCGACCTCCTCCGGTTGCGCAAGCTCCTCTGACCCGCCGACCGCGCGTGCTCCCTGATCTCCGCCTTCGCGTGCTGCCCTGACCCGCGTCTCCGGGAAGCGACCTCAGATTCCGAGGCTTGCGAGCGCGGGTTTCACGGCGTCCTCATCGGCGTGGCCGTCTCCCACCGCCTCCCAGGTCGCGGCGCACGCGGCCCGCAGCCCGTCCACGGGGTCGCCATCACCCGTCAGGCCGAGATGCCCGTTCTCCCAGGTGGCCGTCCAGCCCTGGCAGGTCCAACCCTTGGTGTTCCGCCGTACATCGGCCACGGGCGCGTGCAGGCCCGACAGGTCGGCGGCGATGTGCGTGGGACGGTGGCGCGGGGCGGCCGTCAGCAGGTCGAGAGGGCCGGTCACTCCGGTGAGGACCAGCAGGCTGTCCACTCCGGCGCTGGTGGCGCCCTCGATGTCGGTGTCCAGACGGTCGCCGACGATGAGCGGCCGCTCGGCCTCCGTACGGATCATCGACTCGCGATGCAGGGGCGGCTGGGGCTTTCCGGCCACTACCGGCTCGACTCCGGTCGCTGTGGCGATGACCCGGCTCATGGACCCGTTTCCCGGTAGCTCTCCGCGTTTCGTGGGCATCGTCGTGTCGGCGTTCGCGGCCACGAACCACGCGCCCTGCCGTACGGCGAGCGCCCCCTCGCTGAGCAACTCGTAGGACATCCTGTCCCAGATGCCCTGGACGACCGCCGCCGGAGCGTCGAGAGAACTCGTCACAGGGCGGAGACCGTGTGCCCGCAGGGCGGCGCGCAGACCCATGCCTCCCACGACGAGTACGGCGGAGCCGGGCGGGACGTGCTCGGCCACGAGGCGGGCGGCTGCCTGCGCGGATGTCACGACATCGCCGGCAGTGGCGGATACGCCCAGATGGGTCAGGTGCTCCGCGATGGCCCCTGGCGTACGGGACGCGTTGTTGGTGACGAACGCCAGCCGTACGCCCAGGTCGCGGGCCCGCTGCAGCGCCTCGGGGGCATTCGTGACGGCGTGATTGCCGAGGTAGACGACACCGTCAAGGTCGAGGAGGAGAGTGTCGTAGGACTCGATCAGAGCGGGCGCCCCCGATGCGGCGCCTTCGGCCTGGGTCATGCCTGCCTCGCCCGCAGCGTCGCCCGGACCTGCGTGAGGGCCGACACGTAGTGGCGCAGGTCGGGCCGCATGGCGACGGCCATGGCGAGCGGCTCCTGGGCGGCTTCGATGTCGCCGGTCCGCCACAGGGCCATGCCGAGGCCGAAATACGCGTAGTCCTCGGCCGGGTTGGCCTCCACGATCAATTTGAAGCTTCCGGCGGCCTCGGAGTATCGGCGGGAGTTGAACTGGGCCCGGGCCAGGGCCTCACGGATGCTGCGCGACTCGGGCTCCGCCTCCGCGGCCCGCTCCAGGAGGGCCGCCGCGGCCGCCGGGCTGCCCTCCTGCAGAAGCTTCACGCCACGCTGGAACCACTCGTACACGTCCCCGGCCGGACCGCCGGACGGATACTCCGCTGAATCGAACGCTCCGTTCCGCTCCTGAATCATGGGGAAAGGCCTTCCTGCACTCCGATTTCATGACGAACCGGGCACCGCAGCGTCGGGGAGTCCGGGCCTTATGGCAACATGCCCGGTATGGAGAGTTCTGAACGGACGGGACTGGTGCTACGTCCGTTCCACGGCGTGCGATTCGCGGTTGACGATCTCGCCGCGGTCACCTCGCCGCCCTACGACCTCGTCTCCCCCGATGAACTGCGCGATCTGCTCGGTCGTCATGCGAACAACGTGGCGCGCCTGATCCTTCCCGGCGTTAGCCATTACGCCGACGCGCGTGAACTGCTGGCCCAGTGGCTCGGGTCCGGCGTGCTGACCGTGGACAGCCCACCAGGGCTGTACGTCTACGAGCAGAGCGGGGTCGGATTCCTGCAACGAGGCCTCATCGGGACCGTCGGAGTCGGGACCGCCTCGATCCTGCCCCACGAGGCCGTCATGCCGGGCCCCGTCGCCGACCGGCTCGCCCTCATGCGGGCGACCGAGGCCAACCTGGAGCCGATCTTCCTGCTGTACGAAGGCGGCGGAACGGCATCGCGCCTGGTCGACGACGTGGCGACCCAGGGATTCCCGCTCTTCGACATCCGGACCTCCGACGGAGTCCGGCACCGGCTCTGGACGGTGACCGACCCCGTCGAGATCGCCGCCGTGGGCGAGGACCTGCGCGACCGGCAGGCGTTGATCGCCGACGGCCACCACCGTTACGCCACCTATGAGGCGCTACAGCGAGACCATCCCGGACCCGGCCCGTGGGACTACGGGCTCGCCTTCCTGGTCGACTCTCTCGCGTACCCGCCTGACCTGAGGGCGATCCACCGGGTGATTCCCGGCCTTCCCTTGGAGGAGGCGGCCGCCAGGGCCAAGGGGGCATGGCAGGTCCACGAGTTCGCCGTGCTGGAAGACGCCCTGGCGGGCCTCGCCACGGCCTCCGGGCCCGCGTTCGTGCTGGCCGGGGATGGCCCGACCCATCTGCTCACCGATCCCGACCCTCTGCAGGTCGAGCGCGCCATGCCCGCCGGCCGGTCGTCCCGCTGGCGGTCGCTGGACACCTCGATCCTCACCGCGTTCCTGTTGCCGAGGGTGTGGGGCATCGACGACAGCGAGCAGGCGGTGCTGGTGGTGCACCACGATCCCCTCGCGGCGGTACGGCTCGCGCGGCGGCAAGGGGGGACGGCGGTCCTGCTCAACCCGCTCTCGACGGAGGACGTGCTGGCGGTCGCGGCTGAGGGCGAACGGGTGCCGCGCAAGTCGACCTCGTTCGGCCCCAAGCCGCGCACCGGCCTCGTCATGCGGACCTTCGCGTCAGGCTGATCGGCTTCGGATCTCGTCCAGAACCTCCTGGATCATCCCGACGAGCGCCCTATGCCGCACGTCCGCGATCCTGCCCTGCTCGGTGATCCTGTGATCGAGCGGGGCAGGATCGAACCGGACATTGGCCTTCTCAGCTTGCAGCAAGAGCTCGCCAGCCACGTGCTCCAAGGTGCCGACCCTCTCGTCGATGTTGGCCATGGTCATTGACCTTACCCTTCGTCGTCGGCCGGTGCCGTTGTGTTAGCTGAATGACCATCCGCGGTGGAGTCGTCTTCCCGCGTGGTTTGATCTCCCTCGGTGGGGCGGTCCCCCTTGGTGGGGCGGTCTTCCTCTGAGGCCGCGACCGGACCTTCTTCAAGGCGGCGGGCCGTACGGACCTCGACCTCGTAGCGGCTGCCGCCACGCCACCAGCGGCGCCGCAAAGCGCCTTCGACCTCGACGACGTCGTCGATCCGCCAGCCGGTCACCATGTCGCGCACTTCGTCGTCGAAAGTGGCGCATTCGATCGCGTCGGACCGCTGGCAGCCCGGGTGGTCCGGTGGCCGCCGGACGGCGAGCCGCCACTGCGTGAGCAGGCTGCCACTCGGCAACTCCCTGTCGGCGGGCTCCATGGACAGCCGGCCGACCAGCGACACCTGGTTGAGGTGCATGTGATCCCCTCTCTCGTGGGAGATCACTGTCGGTCATTAGGCTGAGGCGTCGATGGCCTGAATGACATTCTGTGGATGCCGGTTCTAGTTTCTGGGGTGGCCTGTGGACAACGTGACACCGCTCGGCGGCGACGTGTACGAGATCGACACCCGGATGGCGGGCTATTCGGGCATCACCGCGGGTTATCTCATCCTGGGCGACCGGCCGTGCCTGGTCGAGACGGGGACCTCGACGTCGGCCCCCGTCGTGCGAGACGCCCTCACGTCGCTCGGGGTGGGGCCGGGCGACCTGGCGACGGTCGTCGTGACGCACATCCACCTCGACCACGCCG
The DNA here is from genome assembly GCF_041262585.1 of Planotetraspora sp. GP83. Lineage (NCBI taxonomy): Bacteria > Bacillati > Actinomycetota > Actinomycetes > Streptosporangiales > Streptosporangiaceae > Planotetraspora > Planotetraspora sp. GP83. Next base: position 617,976 of record NZ_JBGCBZ010000001.1, read on the forward strand.
GCGGGGTCGGCGACATAGCGGGCTTCTATCCGTCGGCGGAGATCGTCGTGCATGAGAAGGGCGCCCGGCATCTCGCCGATCCATCACGCCTCATGGCCAGCGCGAAGCTGGTCTGGGGTGACAAGCTCGATGTGCTGTTCGGAACGCTCGCCCCGACCGATGCTGCCCGCATCCGAGCGCTCGGGGACGTCGGCGCGGTCGACCTCGGCAACGGTCGCACGCTGTCAAGCCATTACTCCCCTGGCCATGCCAAGCACCACGTCGGCCTGCTGGACTCCTTGACTGGAGATCTCTACGTGGGTGACGCGGCGGGCGTCTACCTGCCCGAGACGGGCGACCTGCGCCCCGCCAGTCCGCCACCAGACTTCGACCTCGGCGTGGCTCTCGAATCGATCGCCCTGTTCGAGGCGCTTGCACCGCAGCGGCTTCTTTTCAGCCATTACGGCCCGGTCGACGGCGTGCGGACGACCCTGGAACGGTCTGCGGAGGAGCTCAAGATCTGGGTTGACCTCACCAAGCAGGCCAGGGCGGACGGTCTCGACCTCGACCACGCGGTGGCCATGGTCCGTGAACGCACACGCGAGCGCTATGCGGCCCTGCAGGCCGGTGGCGCGGCCGCGGATCGATTCGAACTGTTGAGCGGCGCCCCGTCAAACGTCGCAGGCATCATGCACTGGCTCGACCGCTCGCCCACCGCGTGAAGCTGAAGAGCTGGCACGCTTCGATCACGACACCGCAGCGGTCCGGTTCGCCGCACCCGGCGTACGCTCTGGCGTCACTGAAGCCGCGTCGCAGGGGGCGCGAATTACTACCCGATCCAGGTCGAGCGCGCGTGCGACACTGCCGTCCGCTCCACCCGTCCCCGGCGCATGCGTCGCAGCGCTGAAAGCCGAGTCTCGGACGGCTCAGACCGACTGCAGGGGATGGACCAAGCATACGAAGGCCGGGCCGCCGCGTCGTATTGCCAAGGCGCCGCCGCTCGCGATTGGTCATCACGAGCGGCGGCGCCTAGCCGTACGGACCTCAGGGTTCGCGCTTCGCGCGATCCTCGGACTCGTCGTGATCGTCGTCCAGCACGTCACCGAAGTTGGGCTCGATGAAGGCCGGGCCGAATGCCGTCACTTCGCTCTTGGGGTCCTTGGTGTCGGCCGACGACTCTGCCGTGGTGTCGCTGAGCTGGACACCCGGCACGTCATGCTTCCCCGTCGGCTCCTCGGCCGTCAGCAGATCATGCGCCGCGTCGGACTGATCGCTCGTGCCGTCTTCCTCGGACACCGCGTCTTCCGCCGCCTTCGCGCTTTCCCCGTCGGCTGCGGCGAAGGCCTGCGGCTGGTCGGTCCCAGTGGGGCCCTGGTCCTGCCCTGCGGCGCGCTGAGTGTTGCCCGCGTCGGCGCTGAGGATGTCCCCCTCATCGGCCGAACCAGGCAACGCATCGGTGTCGTCGGCGTCGGGCTCACTCGTTGTGACGCCGGCACCCCGTCCGGCCGCGGCGCCCTCGTGGACGTCCGAGCCTTCGTCGATACCAGCGTCCTCGTCGATGCCGGCGTCCTCAAGATCGACATCCTCGAGGTCAGTTTCCTCAAGGTCGCCGTCGTCGAGGTCGCCGTCGAGTTCCTCCGACAGGCTCTCGACGATCTTCGCGGCCTCCTCGTCCCCGAGGTCGCCAGTGATGTCGTCAAGGTCGCCGTCGGCGTCCTCGAAGTCCTCATCAGCGTCGTCGTCGAAGTCCTCTTCAAGGTCCTCTTCAAGGTCCTCTTCAAGGTCCTCGATGACGGCGCCGGTCAGTTCCGCGTAGCGCTCGGCCGCGTCGGTCTCACCGTCCTCGTCGAACGCCATCGCGCGGGCGAACCAGTCGGTCGCCGCGGCCTCATGCCCGGCCTCGGCCAGGGCGTCCGCGTAGGCGAACGCCAGGCGCGCCGACCATGGCTTGGGCTGCGGATCCCGAAGCTCGGGTACGCGCTGGAGCGTGATCACAGCCGCGTCGTGCTGGCCCAGGTCGCGGCGGGCGCCGGACTCCACGATGGCGAGCTCGATCTTGCCGGCTCGGTCCAGGCGCTCGGCCTCGCGCGAGCGGATGAGGTCGAGCGCCCGCTCCGGGCGGCCCAGGCCGCGCTCGCAGTCCGCCATGATGGGCAGGTAGGCGTCAGAGCCGGTCATCCGCCTCGCCGCCCGGAGATCGCCGAGCGCCTCGGCGTACTGCCCCGCATGGTAGGCCGCGATCCCGCTGGCCTCCCTGACGACGCCGATCCGGCCGGCGAAACGCCGGGCCACCTTCGCGTGCTCATAGGCACGCGCGGGCTCGTCAGCGCTCAGCGCGCGAGCGGCCGCGACGAGATGCTGGGCCACCAGGTCGGCGAGGTCGTTGGGGAGAGAACGCAGCTCGGCGCGCGCCTCACGGTCCAGCTCATCGGGCGTGATGTCTGCCTCGAGCTCGGGCAGTTCCTCGCGCTGCCTCGGCTCCTCCGGTCTGCCATATCGCGCCCGGCTGCCCGGCTGCTCGTCTCGGCTGAAGGGCCTCGGGCCCCCTCTGTCCTCACGGTCGCCGAAGGGACGCTGCGGGCGCTCGCGCTGCCCCGACTCGCGCTCAGGTCCCCGGAAGGGTCGCGGACCACGGTCGTTGTCACGGTCGGAACGACCGCCTTCTCTGCCGCGGAAACCGCTTGTGTCACGGGCACCGCCCCGCTCGTCACCGCGGCGGTCCTGGAAGGGCCGTCCACCGCGGTCGTCGCGGTCGCGAGAGCCGTACCGCCCACCGAAACCGCCGCCACCCTGACGCGGCGGCCGGCCACCACTGTCGTCCCGATCGCGCGAGCCGTAGGCACCACGAGACCCATCGCGGTCACCGAACGGTCGCGGTGACCTGTCGCGGTGGGTATCGCGATCGCCATACGCACGCTGGGGACGGTCCCCCGCTCGGTCACGGTCTCCGTAAGAACGCTGCGGGCGATCCCCTCCGCGGTCTCCGAACGAGCGCTGGGGACGGTCCCCCGCTCGGTCACGGTCTTCGTAAGAACGCTGCGGGCGATCGCCTCCGCGGTCACGGTCCTCATAGGCCCGCTGGGGGCGGTCCCCGCCTCGGAATCCATCCCGGTCTCCGTAGGGACGCTGTGGGCGATCGGCGCCCGGAGGCCTGCCCTCGCCTCGATCACCTGCCGAATAGTCGCGAGGCGGTCGGCTGTCGCGATAACCGTCACGGTTCGGGCCGGCGTCGCGGTCGCGAGGCGGGCGGCTGTCGCGGCCACCACGATCATCACGGTTCTGGAAGGGACGACCGCCGCGATCGTCGCGGTCGCGCGAGCCGTACCTCCCACCGAAGCCACCGCCACCCTGACGCGGCGGCCGGTCGCCGAAGCCTTCGCGACGGCCTCCATCGCGGCCACCGTCCCTAGCACCCGAGAACCCGCGGCCCGCTTCACGATCACCGGAGAAACCGCGCGCGCCGTCACGGCCTCCCTGGAAGCCACGACCTCCGTCGCGACCGCCGGCGAACCCGCCGGAGGAACCACGGCCGCCATCACGTTGCGGGCGGGTGCCTCGATCATCGGATCGGAACGGACGGCCGCCCCGGTCGTCGCGTTCGCGCGAGCCGGATCCGCCCCGCGAAGCGTCGCGGTCTCCGTACGAGCGCTGCGGACGGTCTCCGCCTCGGAATCCGTCCCGGTCTCCGTACGAGCGCTGCGGACGATCGCCTCCGCGGGAGGAGTCACGGTCACTGAAGGAACGCTGCGGACGGTCTGCACCACGGGCGGCGTCACGATCACCGTAGGAGCGGGCGCCGCCCCGGTCATCGCGGTCCCGGGAACCGTACCGGCCGGCAGGGCCACTGTCCCGGTCGCGGAATCCGCCACGCCTGTCGGAACGGAACGAGCGCTCGCCACGATCGCGGTCTCCCGGAGGGCCCTGCCGCCGCTCCGCGTCGCGGCCACCGGCGCCGCCGCGTCCTCCATCTCCGCGGAAGCCCCCGGCGCGCTCGCCCCGGTCCCTGCTCTCTTCGCGGTTGTCTTCGCCACGGCCCGCGCCGTCACGCCCGTCTTCTCTGTTCACTTCTGTCCTCTGTTGCTCGCTCACCGCGTACGGCGCTGCGCCCGGTCCGCTGACCGCGATGCTGGTTGTGCCCGATCGTGGCGAACGGCGCACGATTGCCCGATATCGGCTCATGGACGGGGAGACAAGCGTGACTGCCCTGGGTCCGCTGAGACCACTTTGTGTGCCGTAGCCTTCGCTCCTCGCCCAACGCGACGAAGGCCACCCGTGGTGGGGGTGGCCCGGCCGCTCCAGCCTAGCGCCCCGGAGTCGATGCGCGCGCCCAAGCGGTAACTTCCGACGCCGGCACCCGAGCTCCTGACGCACCGCCCTCCGCTCCCAGTACGGCGAAGCCCTAAAATTGCCCGGAAAACAGAGAAAGCCACCCCTGTCGGGGTGGCTTCCTCAAACGATTGTCCGGCGGTGTCCTACTCTCCCACACCGTCCCCGGTGCAGTACCATCGGCGCTGGAAGGCTTAACTTCCGGGTTCGGAATGTAACCGGGTGTTTCCCTTCCGCCATAACCGCCGTAACCCTATGAAACTATCAACCACACACACGCGGGTGTGCCGGTTGTTGTTTCTGAATCACATAGTGGACGCGGGCACAACCAACCCCCAGGTTCGCGCACCCACCCCACCCCGAAAAAGGGAGGGAACGGATGCCGCAGGAACCACACAGGGTGGTATTTGCTTTGTGGTCAAGTCCTC